>SVTG01000005.1 GCA_015063895.1 Oscillospiraceae bacterium
TTGCCATATTGCACCTGGGGTTTGTCCGATATATCAACCGGAGGGGTGATACCCACCTTTTCTTCCCACACGTCCATATTGCTTTTGAAGTGTGAGAAGCCACATATAGCGGCTGCATCGGATGCACCTATGCCAGTTCTCCTAAAGGCATACCATTCGGGAGAATTGTGCTCAAGCCGTAATATTTCAAGGCTCATAAAGGTTTAAGAGGACTGCATCTTTCGTGGTATTCATCCCAGATAGCAACCGTCAGCGCCTCTCGCTCAACTTCGGGGAGGGCATCCATCTTGCGACATACCATATCCATAGGCATATCAAGAAGACAACTTGCGATAAGACGGTACATCTCTTTGGAGAAGAAGGTGGGCTTTGTAAGAAGACCTGCACGCTCCGCTATCTGTCTACAACCTTTGGTAGTGAGTACAATTTTTTCTGTAGAGGAATGGTCATCAAGGGAAGGGCTTTTCTTGTTTACCTCTTTCGTTAGGTTTTCCTTTTCCCTCAAGTATGCCGCCTTCGTTTCTGCTGTGGTAGGGGAGTTTTTGCACTCGATTTCAACTGTGAAAATAAGCATTTCAATTCTCCTTTATTTTTTGTTTTTGGTTTTACCTCTGTTTTTAAGGGCATTTACGAAAGCAGCCTGTGCTCTCTCGGCAGAGTATTTCACTCGTCCGTTAGCATCAAGTTCTATCTCTCCCCCTCCACTACTTCCTCTTTCGATTTCTCGGTAAACGGTTGCAAGGTTTACCTCAAAAGTCTGTGCGAGAGCCTTTGGCGAAGCGCCACTCTGATAGAGGGCTTCAAAGCGCTTACGGTCATCGTAACTAAAATAGCGAAGTTTCATTTTTCTACTCCTTTCTCGAAGTTTCTTTTAAGAGGCTCGATATACAAGCCTCTTGCAGCCTTTACTCTCGCAAAGGTCTTTCCGTAGGGGATGCTCCCCAAAAGATAAGTGCCAGAGGTCGCGACCTCTGGCACTGGTTATGTGTGCAACAGAGGTTTTGAATCTCTTTGCACTTATTATAAAACTTCAAAAACGCGAAAAAAGATGGGCGCGGCACTTTACAGCGCCCGAAAAATATGCTATACTAAATCTAACTATAAAATCCCAAACGGAGGGCCCCCGTGGAAATCATAAAACTCTTTCCTCAAATGACAGTAGAGCTCAAAAAGCCGCATCCGTGCGGCACCAAGCTGTTTAAGATCCTGCGCGTGGGGAGCGTATGCCGTGTGGTATGTGAGGGGTGCGGCAGAGATATGGATATTGACCGTTTGAAGCTTGAAAAAGCCATCAAGAGGACCTTTCCCGCTCCCGAGAACGCGTCGAAAAACTAAACTTTTATTAATACAAAATAGAACCGTTTTTATCTAAAATTGATTTTTAGATTGGTTATCGGAGGAAAAATATGTTTCATTATATCAGCGGTAAGCTGGCGGCGCTTCTGCCCGGGGCGGCTGTTGTTGACGCAGGCGGTATTGGCTTCAAGCTGACCGTCAGCCATTACACCTTAGAAAAAATTGCACCTGCTGCACCGCAAAACGGCACAGTGAAGCTCTACACGCACATGGCTGTGCGCGAGGACGGCATGGAGCTTTTTGGCTTTGCCGACGAGCAGGAGCTTGAAACCTTCCGCCTGTTGATCACAGTATCGGGCGTTGGTCCCAAAGCGGCCATGTCGATCCTTTCGGCCTTTACCCCCGAGAAATTTGCCCTTGCAGTATGCACCGAGGATAAAAAGATCATTGCCCGTGCAAATGGCATCGGCCCTAAGACGGCGGCACGCATCATTCTTGAGCTGCGTGACAAAATGGCTGCCGGTGGCACTCTTCCCTCGGCGTTTGAAGCGGCATCAGCTGCCATTCCCACGCCCTTGCAGGCGACCGGCAAAAACAGCAAGCTGAGCGAAGCACAGGAAGCACTTTTGGTGCTGGGCTACAACCGCACCGAAATTCTCACGGCCCTTGGCAGCATGGATACCGCGGCAATGGAGGTTGAGGATATCATTCGCGCGGCACTTAAAAAATTGATGTAAGGAACAGATCATGGATTTTAATTTAGGTATGGACTTCACCGCCGCTGATAGCGACTTTGATTTTGAAAATCGCATTTTATCAACGGGCGAAACAAAGGAAGACACGGGCGAGATTTCTCTGCGCCCGGAGACCCTTGCCGATTACGTCGGTCAGGAAAAGGTAAAGGAAAATTTAAAGGTCTATATTGATGCTGCCAAAAAGCGCGGCGACAGCCTTGACCACGTGCTGCTTTACGGCCCTCCCGGTCTTGGCAAGACCACCCTTTCCAATATTATTGCCAACGAGATGGGCGTCAATATTCGCGTGACCTCGGGCCCTGCCATTGAGAAGCAGGGCGATCTTGCCGCGCTCCTTACCAATCTCCAGGAGGGCGACGTGCTGTTTATTGACGAGATCCACCGACTTTCGCGCTCCATTGAGGAGATCCTTTATCCCGCAATGGAGGACTATGCACTGGATATCATCATCGGCAAGGGCCCCTCGGCACGCAGTATCCGTATTGATCTGCCGCGCTTTACGCTGATCGGCGCCACCACGCGTGCAGGACAGCTCAGCACCCCCCTGCGCGACCGCTTTGGCGTAATGCTGAAGCTTGAGCTTTACACCCACGAGGAGCTGGCCACTATCGTACGCCGCAGCGCCGATCTGCTGGGACTCACGATCTCCGACGACGGCGCCATTGAGATCGCCTCCCGCTCACGAGGCACACCGCGTATTGCCAACCGCCTCCTCAAGCGCGTACGCGATTTTGCGCAGGTCAAGGGGGACGGCTCGATCACCTCGGATATTGCCAACTATGCGCTCGGCAAGCTGGAGATCGACGCACTGGGTCTTGACAATATCGACCGTCGCATGCTTTCCACCATTATCAAATTTTACGACGGAGGTCCCGTCGGCCTTGAAACGCTCTCCGCTACCATCGGCGAGGAGGCAGTCACACTGGAGGACGTTTACGAGCCCTACCTCATGCAGATCGGCTTTTTATCACGCACGCCGCGCGGCAGATGCGTCACGCGCCTTGCTTACGAGCATCTAGGGCTTCCCTACCGCAACGTGACAAGACAGGGCGAGCAGATCGGCTTTTTTGACACGAGCGACGAAAAATAACAAATAAAAAATGACCCGACAGACGTCGGGTCATTTTTTATTTAGCCGCACGGGAGCCTTGCTTTTTGGCGCTTTTTGTACTTGTCACTCTTGCAAAGTTTAATTACGCGTAAACGATCAATGCAATCAGATCCACGGGCTCGGTTCCCTTATTGGCCACGCAGTGCCCGTCGCCCGCCTTTACGATGGCGATATCACCCGCGCAAAGCGGATATTCCTTACCGTTGTCGTTATACACGGCCTCGCCCCTCTGAACATAAAAAAGCTCGCTCTCACCCTCGTGTACGTGATAACCGATCGAGGAGCCGGGGTCAAGATGGATATTACCGAAGAGTCGCCCCTTTCCGTTGAGCTCAGCGCCCGTGACGAAGTGCGTGATCTGTACCGCACCGTCGCCGCCCTTCATATTGACGTTTACGTCGGTTTTACATTGATTTGCCTTGATGATCATAGCATTCTCCTTTTATGTAACTTATCACAGCTTATTATATCCGTATAAAAGCATCAACGCTTGTGCGGTATTGACCTCATCAGCCCGTAAAGGGCACGCCAAAGAGGGCCACCATCAATGCATACAAAAGCGGGATCGAGATCACACACAGCGTATGCGAGATCATGGCCATGCCTGCGCCTGTTTCGGGGTTTCCGCCATACGCCTCGGGGAACACGACAGTATTCAGGCCAAGCGGTGCGGCGGTTGCAAAGAAGCAAAGGAAGAGCACGTCGTTTTTTATCGTAACGTTAAATAAGCTCGCCGCCAGGGTTTTCGCACCAAACAGCGCCGCGATCAGCACAGCGGGGATCACAACAAGACGCAGAGCGGTCGCCAGATACACCTTTTTGTTTTTCAGCATCGATACAAAATCATAGCGCGCGATCGTGACGCCGGCCAAAAGCATTGCAACGGGACCCATGCAAGATTTCAGCGCATCAAGCGAGCCGGTAACGAAGGCGGGTAAATATTGACCCACGCCCGTAAGACCTGCAAAAATACCGAGGAAAATAGCGATCGTGGGCGCATTGAGAAGTCTTTTCAGAGGTGACGTTTTATTGGCGCTCTTGGGCGTCAGCACATCGATGCCCCACGTATAGATCAGAATCGAGAGCGGCAGGCAGAAGAGCTTGTAATACGAAAGGATCTCCTCACCGAAAAGCGAAAGCACGATGGGGTCACCGATATACCCGCTATTGGCAAAGGCCAACGCATAGCTGTAAACACCACGCTCGACAGGGTCGTTTTTCACCATCACGCGTGAGAGCGCAATGGCGATGCACATGGCCAGCGTTACGGAAATGGCAGACATTGTGAGGTTTGCCGCGTGTGTGGCAAGCGTATCAACCGTACAAAAGCGCATCATCGTCGTAAAGCCGAGCGCGGGACAAAACACCCACGTTTCAAGCTTTGCCATCGTTTTACTTGCCGTATCGGGCAGTATTTTTGCCTTTGCCGTAACAAAGCCTACGGCAATACACAAAAACAAGGTCAGCATCGGTGTTAACGTTGCCAAAAAAATAGCCATCATATGTTCTCCTTACGGCTGCGGCCGTATGTTTTAGTTTTCAAAATCAATCAGGAGCGCACGTGTCGGCGCTCCGTCGGCGCCCCCCAGCGCAAGCGGTGCTGCGCAAAGAAAATAAACACCGTCGGGAACAGCAGCAAGACGCACTCCTTCAAGGAGCACGACTTCACGTTCCAGTAAAATGAAATGCACCTCTTTGGGTGCTGTCTCAGGCCCTACGGTTTGCGATTCGTTACCTATCAGATAAACACCCTCGGCGGCAAACACCGCAGCAGCAGCGCTTGATACCGTAGCGTTGCCCTTCAAAAGAATGCGTTTGGCAGCCTCGGGGTGTGCACTTGCGGCACGTGCAAGGATCTCGTGTGCACTGCGTGCATCCAGTGTGCCCTCAAAGCTTGCCACAAAAGCATATCCAACGGTTTTTTCAAGCGCAATTCCCTGCACGTCATTTCCACCGTCTATAAAATGCACGGGGGCATCTACGTGCGTGCCATTATGCGCACACATAGAAAACGCCGTCAGATTACAAACGTCGCCTTTGGTGAGTGAAAGTAAGGTGTCTTTTTGGGGAGCCGGATCCCCCGGGAACACACAGGAGGAAAACACCTCTTGCGAAATATCATAGATCTGCATACTTCCCCTCCTTGCTTTTTTTCTTCATTGTATCACTTTTTTACAAAAATCACAAGTCTTTCCAAAAAAACACCCGCAAAAAAGATCACGCCGATGCACATACTAATACTGATAAAAAGCAAAGGAGAAGCAAAATGATTGAACAAGATAGCGTAAAGCTTTTGCGCGAATGCGATGCCGGCGTGAAAATGGGCATCAGCTCGATCAAGGACGTGCTTGGATACGTGCGATCCGCTAAAATGAAGGAGGCCTTACAGCGCTGTCGCGAAGCACACGAGGCACTGGAAAAGGAAATTGAAGAGGAGCTGAACAAATTCAGCGACGAGGGCAAGGAGCCAAGCCCCATCGCCAAAAGCATGTCCTGGCTCAAAACAACGGTAAAGCTCAGCTTTAACGAATCCGACCACACCATTGCCGACCTGATGACCGACGGGTGTAATATGGGTGTGAAATCGCTTTCCCGTTACCTTAACCAATATAAGGCTGCTGAAGAATTTGCCAAGGATATTGCAAAAAAGCTGATCCACCTGGAGGCAGATCTCGCAGTTGAGCTGCGCGGATTCCTTTAACAATAGCGACGAAACACACCGCCTTGGCGGTGTGTTTTTCGTTTGAGCAAAAAGCCGCCGAGAAGCTTGCTTTTCGGCGGCTTGAATAGATTACTTATTTCTTCAGCTGAAGGTCGTAGTGAATGTCGTAAGCCTTTTCCTCTTCGGTGAACTTGTGAAGAGTGTTTACAACCTCGCCGTTGTTCCACTTACGGTCCTCAACGTCGTCGGTAGTACCCATAACGGTTACGTTCAGCTGACGGCGACGGGCTCTTACGTGGTCCCAGTCGATGAAGTAGATGTGAGCGAACTCACCGCCGTCAAGAACGCCGTCCTTGATGGTCATAGTTTCGCTGCGGCCAAAGAATACCGAACGAAGGTGACCGTCGGTGTTCATGCTGGTGAAGTCGCCGGGCTCGTTTACGTAACGGCCGAACTGAGAGTGAATGGGGCCCGGATGACGGTAATCGCCCTCTTCTACGTAGTCGGGGATCAGCTTGCGCATAATGTCAAGCAGGTCGTGCTGCAGATACTCGAGGTCAAAGGAGTCGATATCGTGAGAGCACTCCTGGATCATAACGCTGCAGGTGGTGTGGTGAGAAGCCAGAGTTACGGTACCGTTTTTAATGCCGGAAGCCTTTACGATATCCATTACTTCTCTTGAAACGTCGTGGAAGGTGGGGATCCAGCCGCGGGACTGAAGCTCAACTTCCTTTTGGAAAACCTTGAATTCCATATTGAAATCCTCCTGAATTTATAATTTATTTTGATTTTATTGATTTCTTTCGTCCCAAGCGCGGCGAACGGCTGCTACCATCTCGTCAACCATAGCGGCACGGTCCTTTGCCTTGGCAATGCCGGACGAGGAGCCGGTTGCATCAGCGCCCGAAATGATGGTATTGTAAACGTCCTCACCCGAGGAGATGCCTGCGGCGGTCAGCACCAGAATATCGGCGTTAACGTCCTTAACCGAGCGCGTAGCGGCAGCCACGTACTCAGGGCCAACACTGACACCCGTACCGATCAGCTCAGAGGGCTCAGCCACAATAATGTCGGGGCTCATTTTTGCAATATTTGCCGCATCAGCCATTGAATCGGCACAAACGATAGTAGTAAGCCCTACCTCGTCTGCTCTCTTGATCGTTGCCTCAAGCACGTCGGGCGTGAGGGGCTTCTCGCAGTGGTTGAGCATAACGCCGGTAGCGCCTGCTGCCACAAGCGATTCGGGCAGCACGTCAGCAAGACCTCTGCCGGGGCAGATGGGGTCCATATGAGGTGCAAACACATGAATATGCTTGGTAGCCTCGGCTACTCTTCTGATATCCACAACAGGGGTAGTAAAGATGATATCAACGCCGTATTTCTCCGAGGCCTTGTCTGCTGCCAAAGCGAGATCCAAAATATCGTCGCCATACAAATAAGACTTAGGGCCGATCTCAAAAAACGGTACGCCGACCTTTCTTTTGTTTGCCATATTCGTTCTTCCTTTCCGTTTGGCTCCGCGTGGGCGCGGTGCCATAATTTTCCGTATAAATTATACCACAAGCGAAAGCCATATTTCAATGTTATTTTCTCACTTTTGTTAACTTTGTAGAAAAAGCACAAAATAATCCTTGAAATATTGCTATATTTGCGTATTGAAAACCAAAAAGAAAAATGTTATTATTTATATGAAAAGTTTTTTATGCAAGGGGTACAACTATGTTAAAAGAAAGCACTCTGCTTGCCGCCAAAGCGGCATACGATATTGAGGCCACCTGTATTCAGGAAATGAAGGATCATTTTGATGAAGAGGCCTTTTCCAAGGCCGTTTCGCTTCTGTGCGAGGCCGAGCGTATCGGCGCCGCCGGCTGCGGACATTCCGGCATCATCTGCATGCACTTTGCACATCTGATGTGCTGCATTGAGCGCCCTGCCAAGTTCATCTCCCCCGCTGAGGCTGTGCACGGCGGCACGGGATATCTGCAAAAGGGTGACGTCATGATCTTCGCTTCGCGTGGCGGCAGCACCAAGGAGCTCTTCCCGATCGCTGACATTTGCCGCGCCAAGGGCGTGCGCATCATCACCATCACCGAAAATCTGGAATCTCCGCTTGCCAAGCTGGCCGACGTGGTTCTGAAGCAGCACGTCAATCGCGAGACCGACAAGCACAATATGCAGGGCACCACCAGCTCGACGGCGCTTTGCATGATCTTCCACGCACTGCAGGCCGCCGTGATCGAGGAGACCGATTACCAAAGCGAGCAATTTGCTTTGATCCATCCGGGCGGAGCCGTGGGCGAACGCTTAAATCACAAAAGTCTTTAAGGAGTACCCTTATGACCGATAGCAATTTGAAAATTGATATCCGAAGAAACAAAATTTTAGAGCTGGTGCGCCAACACAAAAAGGTCTACGTCAGCGAGCTCAGCCGTACGCTCGGCGTAACGCCTGTCACCATCAGGAATGACCTGGCGGCTCTGGAGAGCGACGGGTACGTTGAGCGTATCAACGGCGGCGCCATTCTTTCCGACCACGATCTGCGCTTTCAGATGGGCAAGCACACCACGATCGAAAATTATAAGGAAAAGCAAGCCATTGCTACCGCCATTGCCGATATGATACATGATGGCGACACCATCTTTATTAATTCCGGTACGACGACCGAGATCGTGGCGGCCGCCCTCAAAAAACGCAAAAATCTGAATATCGTCACCAACTCGATCGCGGTAGCCTCCACCCTTTCCGATGCGGACACCTTCCGCATTATTCTGCTGGGCGGCGAGCTGAATGCCAAATACGGCTTCACCTACGGTGCCGATACGCAAAACAGGTTTGACCACTATCACGCGGATTGGGCCATTCTTTCGATCGACGGCATCTCAACGGTCGGTGGGCTGACCACCTATCACGCGGAGGAGGCCACCATTGACCATATGATGATCTGTGAATCGGAAAGACTTCTGATCGCCGCAGATCACACCAAGATCGGTCGCACGGGCTTTATGCGCGTTTGTGCGCTCTCTGACGGCATTTGCCTGGTCACCAACGCGACCGCCGATACCAACGCCGAGATCAACGCCCTAAGAGCCATGGGCGTTCAGGTCATTACAGCCTGATCGGCATCAAATTTCAGCATAAAAGAAGGTAACAAGCAATGAAGCTTTTAATTGATGACGCCAATATTGCCAGAATCAAGGCAATCTATAAGCACTATCCCATTGACGGTGTGACCACCAACCCCACGATCTTAAAAAAGTGCGGCGGCAATCCCCACGAGGTGCTTGCCGAGATCCGCGACTTTATCGGCAGAGAGGCCCAGCTGCACGTGCAGGTCGTTTCCACCACTGCCGAGGAAATGGTCTCCGAGGGCAAAAAGATCCCTTCTACCTTTGGTAAAAACACTTACATTAAAATCCCCTCCACCCCCGAGGGCTTTGCCGCCATGCAGGTGCTTTCGGCTGACGGATATCTCGTCACCGCCACGGCCATCTATACGCCCATGCAGGCATATCTTGCCGCCAAATCGGGCGCCAACTATGCCGCCCCTTACGTCAACCGCATTGACAACCTTGGTGCAGGCGGCGTGGAAACCACCAAAATCATTCAGAATATTTTCAAAAACAATGGCTTCAGCACAGAGATCTTAGCGGCAAGCTTTAAAAACTCACAGCAGGTACAGGCGCTGTGCGAATACGGCATCGGTGCCGCCACTATCGCCCCCGACGTCATTGAAGGTCTGGTGAGAAACGCGTGCGTGACAAGCGCAGTTGCCGATTTCACCAAGGATTTTGAAAAGCTTTGCGGCGAGGGCAAGACCACACTTGATTTCTGATCATCACAAAAACGGAGGCTTTACAAGCCTCCGTTTTTTCTTTAAAGCATAAAAGGAAACGTAAACAGCGTCTGCCTCAGTCGCTCGTAAAGCGGAGCGCGAGAGGCCTTTGCCCCCAAATGCAAGGCATCCACCCCCACACGGTAGGCAGGACGGGAAAGCGCCTCAATACACCAATCGGCAGGAGAGCCGAGCGGCGAGGTTATCCCGGGCGTTTGCTCACGGTTGCCCATCGTGCGCCCTAAAATTCTGCCCGCGGCAAGCGTTTTAGCGGAGAGCTTATCGCGACAGCTGCACACAATACCGCCGCCCACGTGCCATTCTATCATACCCATCAGATCAGGTGCCAAAAGGCGCAGGAAGCGCCCAAGAGCAGCGCTTTCAGGCTCGCTTTCGGGGTATTCACCGCCAAAGCCGACAGGGGCGCCGTTCCATACACCGCGTGCCCGTTCCTCTTCCTTTCCCCGGGCAAATCCCGCCCCAAAATTGCGCGTCAGCGTCACGCCCCTGGCATTGGCCTGCCAACGCGAAAAATCAGCTGTTCCATTCATTTGCGTCACGCGGTCAAACAGCGGATTTTCGCCATTCACACCCTCCGTTGCGTACGAAATGCCGTCCGGATTTAAAAACGGCACCACGACAATGCGACGCTCGGCAAACAAATACGGTATACTGATCTCATATACCTTATTTCCCTTTTGCAGCTGTTCGCTGTAATCCTTGATAAAATCAAGCAGCAAGGCCGTGCACAACGCCTCCGTGCCAAGCAGCCCCCCAACCAGCACCACACACCTTTTCCCCTCCCCGAGCGTAAAAACGGGAATTTCGTTGCCAAGTATAGAGCGCCCGAGGGTGGCGACGCGAACACCGTAATATTCCCTTGCTTCGTTTGCCAGCGCGGTGAGCGCGCCGTAGGTGCAGGAGCCTTGTTTTGACATACACTCACCTCCAATATAGCTTATTTTATGCAAGTTTTCTCCAAATATGTAAAAAGGATTTGCTTTTTTTCTTTTTTTATGCTATGATAATACTATATTTCAAACAGGAGGACGTTATGCCTCGTTCTTTTCTAAAAACAAGTGCCCTGCTGATCTATCCCTTAATGGCAATATATGCACTGCTGCTGGTGCCCGCTTATGAGATCATCGCCTTTGACGTCACACTGGCCAGCACGCTTTTATTTGATGCCGTTGATATGCTGATGGGCTGGGTTGAGATCGCCGCGCTTGCGTTGATGCTGCCGCTTTTGATCACGGCGGTTTACCGTGCAGGCAGCGCCAAGGCCTGCCGCGCATTGTATCTGCTGTTGGGCGGCGCCTTTATGCTCAAATACGTGGGGGCGATCCTTGCGTTATCTATCGTGCACGGCGCGCTGGACGCCACGCTCAATTACGGCAGCTATCTTTTGTCGCTGGTGCTTGAGCTCCTGCCCCTTGCCCTTACGGTGCTACTTGTGCATCGCTATACGGTAAATGAAAGCCTGACGCTTGCGGCACGCCGCAAGGCGCTTGAAAAATTGGGAATGGCCCTTGAGGCAAAAGAAGAGCCGTTGCCCTTTACAAGGCTTTTTGACCGCCGAAATCCGCTGCAAAAAATGATGCTACTGGCAGTCAGCATCATTTTCGCCCTGCGGTTGCTCGCCTATATTATGAGCGAGGTCGCCTATATCATTCTCGGATTTTCGTTTACGCTCTCCGACCTATCCGTCACGCTCCTTTACGCATTTTTAACGGTGTTGCTTCCCTGCTTTCTGGGGCTGGTGCTCTGCATTGGCGGCAGCAAAGCGGCGGCAAGAGCGTATCCAAGCGTGGATATGGATTGATAAATACAGAATAATAGAGAAAAGCAAGCACGCAGAAATGCGTGCTTGCTTTTTGCTTGGCGCGGTGTAGGTTTTCGTCGGGGGCAATTCTCCTTATAGGTTTGATGTACAAGTTGCGATACGGCGCATACACTCTTGTAGGGGAGGCGTTTCGCCTCCCGTTTTTTTGCAGGGGCAAGAATTGCGGGAGGGGGACCCGTGACCGCCGCGAAGCGGTGTGTCATCGTGCTCGCGCAGCGAGGACAACCTCCCCGACAAAAGACAACGTCCCCTACAAGTTAGCGATACATTGTGCGTGTGTTTTGAAAAGGAAAAGGCGGCGAGCAGGGCTCGCCGCCTTGGTTTTTTGTTGGTGGGTGGCCGCGCGGGGGCTTGCGCCCGCCGCGCGGTGGAGGCGTGTGTGCTTGGCACACACGCTTCACGTGCCACCGTCACTTTTAGCCTACGCTGGCGTTACCGCCGAAGCCGGGATCCTCTTCGGTATCCTCGGTGGGCGAGGTGGTGATGATATCACACGTAGCCACGTAAACGAGCTCGGAGGTGGGAATTTCGTAAATCTTCTTCATTGCTTCATACCTCCTTTAATTATTCTACAGGTTCAGGGATAACGACCTCAACCTTGCCGTTGGCATATGCATCGACGATAGCCTTTTCGCCTTCGTCAAGTGCTGCGTACGCCTCAGCGTCAGCAACGATAGCGTCAGCCATCTGCTCTGCGCTCTTAGCATTCTGCTGTGCGTCGTATGCACTGTAAACAGTGTCAACAAGCGTTTCGCCTTCGTAAACCTCAATGTAGGAAACAGCTGCGTAAACGCGGGTATTGCTCTTGAGGTTGACGAGGATACCGCTGAAGGATACGTTGCCCTCACCATCGGTGACGAGCGAGTAAACGGCGGGGATCTTCACGTAGGAGATCACGCCCTGGCCGAATGCAGCCTCGAGTGCTTCGGGAGTAAAGGTCTTGGCCTTTGCCACGTAATCAGCGGGCGCTACGAGCGTACCGAACTTCAGGGTCTTGCCGCCTGCGGTGAGTGCTGCAACGACGTCTGCGGATACGGTGGAGATGAAGCGGATACCGCTGGTCTCGGCTGCTGCCGTATCGGCGTAGAGTGCAACTGCATCCGTAACGGATGCGTTCTCGCCGCTTGCCTTGTTGACCGACCAAGCCTTAAATTCAATACCTGCGTAACGAACGATGGGTGCGTAAGCATCGATCACGACGTGGCTCTCGGTGGGCTTCGTTGCACCGTTGTTCGCGGGAATGATCACCGTTACGTTCTCAAGCACGGGAGTTACGGTATCAAAGATCACGTCATCGGCGCCGGTGACGATGATCAAGGTATTCTTGAAGGTCATATTTGCATTTTCCACCACGGTATAAATCAGCTCATTGGTTTCGATCACACAGTTTTCAAAGGTGATATCTGCATTTGCGCTGTTCGTATACCAGAAGCCAGTACTCACGCTGGAAGCGCTGAAGGTGGTATTCTTAATGGTGATCTTAGAACCGGCAGTTGCATAAATAGCACTATAGCTACCGGTACCGGTGGTCACGCTCTTGGTGTCCTTGAAGGTTGCGCCGTCAATGTTCAGAGTAATGATCTTGTTGCCGCCGAACCAGTTGCAGCCACCGTCAAAGACGCCGCTGTAAACGTTGATGGTAGCGCCAAGCTCAACAACAGCGGATGCGTCGAACATAAAGATCTGGGTGTAAGCGCTTGCCTCAACGGTTGCCGTGCCGCCCTTGGTGAACTCGATAAGGTGTGCACCGGGACGGGCGATCTGGAACATATACCTATCGTTTGTGCCTACGTTGGCATCAGCCACACCGTGGAAGGTACCGCCCGAAATGTAGGCCTTAAAGCCCTTTTCGGTGTGTGCCTCAGAATCTGCCGTGTAGGTGCCGTCCTTCGTATAGATAGCGTAAATTCTTACGATACCTGCAGCACTGAATTCGCCGGCGCTGATACGCAGCTCACCGGAGGCGGCGTTCGTTACACTACCGGGGGAACCAATGTAGAAGATGCCGCCCACGTAGTAGCTTGAGCCACCGCCCTGTGCGGGAGCCAGGATGGTGTAGCTACCGCCGCTGATATTAGCGGTAATGCCCTCGCCCTCAAATCTGAACATAGAGCCGCCATCATGCTGTAAGAACGTGCCATCGGTTACGTTAAGCGTACCGCCGCCAACAAAGGCAATGCCTGTATTCCATGCACCGGTATTGGTCTTGGTGTAGGAGCCGCCGTTCACAGTCAGCGTACCGGAGTTCAGCGTAAGGATCTTACTTGCATCTTCGGTCACAAACGTACCGCACTCAATGGTAACGTTACCGCCGTTGACGGTAAGGAACCCGCCCGTATAGGTCAGCTCAGGCCAGTTCAGTGTAAGGGTAGCACCCGTGTTCACGGTAAAGGGTACGACGGTTTCAAGCGCCATAGTAAGGTTTACGTTGGGCTTGATGTAGGTATTTGCTGCATATGCACGCAGGAGAGCTGCGTTTGCAGC
Organism: Oscillospiraceae bacterium; assembly: GCA_015063895.1. Taxonomy (GTDB): domain Bacteria; phylum Bacillota; class Clostridia; order Oscillospirales; family CAG-272; genus Firm-07. The sequence goes on from SVTG01000005.1 coordinate 13,984, forward strand.
GGCAATGGCGCTTGCCAGGTCGGTGACGGTAAAGTTATCGCCGTTTTCGAGCACGGCCGCATCAGCGGAGCCCTGCAGCACGAACTGGGTATTGGCCCAGATCGCCGCGTCTGCGGGAAGGGCTGCGCCCTCACCGATGTAAACGGTAGAGTCGGTCATTGCAAAGACAGCGGATGCGCCAAGGGTAGTCAGCGTTGCGCCGTTTGCAAGCTTGACGGTCGCGCCGCTCACGGTGATCACGTGTGCAACGTCATCGGTTTCGATCCAAGGCTTTGCGCAAGAAAGCTCAAAGATTGCGTTGGTGATATTCACCGTATTTACTACAGCGCTGAAATACATTCCAGAGCCGGACATCACGCCCTTGGTATCCTTAAAGGTGGCGTTTGCAATATTCCAGGTGGCAACCTTACCGCTGTTGATCCAGCGCATGGAGCCGTCAAAGGTGCCGCTCAGGATATTGAAGGTACAGCCGTTTGCGGAGGCGTTGGCATTGAAGAAGTAGCCGTAGGCACCTGCGCTGAGGGTTGCGGTGCCGCCCTCTACAAAGTTGATCTCGTGCTTACCGATACGCGCGATCTGGAACATATAACGGTTGTTGCTGTTGATGCCTTTGAGCGCATTACCGACGAAGGTACCGCCGTAGATATTGGCCACGAACTTCTCGGTTTCGTGAGGAAGCGTAGCATCGTTGGCATCCACTGCGGTGGAGTAGTTGCGAACAAAGCCGGTGGCGGTAAAGCTGCCGTTGTAGATATTGAGCGTGCCCACGTGGCCTACACCCGCATCGGCACCCACAAAGAAGATGCCGCCGGAGTAATAGGAGGCGTTGCCGCCCTGCTCGGGATTGGGAATGTTAAAGATACCGCCGTTTACCACGGTCGTACTGGTGCCAAGCGCGCGGTTTTCATCATAGTAAACGATGGAGCCACCGCTACGCGCCTCAAAGGTACCGCCGTTGATCGTGAGTGTACCCGTATACACGGTAATGATCGCGGTGCGCTGCTCTTTTGCATAGGTCTTGGTGTAGGTGCCGCTGCCAATGGTCACAGCGCCGCTGTTGAGCACGATAAAGGAGTCGTTGGACGCAAGGTCAATATTGGCGTTGGTCAGGGTAAGCGAGCCGCTGTTGACCGTAAAGACAGTGCCGACAGAGGTGCCCGTCAGGCCGTCGACCGTCACGTTCGCGCCGTCGATGGTAACCGAGGAAAGACCCTGAAGGTTAAAGAACAGATTTTGACGGGGCTTACCGAGCATCGATGCAAGATCCTCGCTGGAGGGGAAATCGTAAACGCCGGCTACCTCAAGAAGCTGCCAGTTGATGTAGTTCTCGATCAGATCACGGAAGGCAGCCTGATCACCGTTGAAGGTGCCGTCAAAGGTATAGCCGGTCACGCCGCTCGAGAAGCCCGTGCTGTCAAGAGAAATGCCTCTCCAGGATCTAATCTCAACGTTATAGATGGCCTCATCGGAGGTCAGGAACCAGGGGGTATCGTCGATGATCAGCGTGAGGTATTTAGTCTGACCGCCCACCTCGGTGTTGCCCATCGTGAAGTTGCCCGTAATACCGTCTGCATTTTTGGCAACGTTGGCAAAGGAGGGAGCGTCAACACCCGACCACTGCAGGGCGTTACCGCCCTCGATGGATACCGTGCCGGCTGCTGCGAAATACACGAAGGTATCAACATTCGCACGCGTAAGCGTCGCGCCCTCGGAAACGGCGTCGGTGCCGTCGGCATTCTTGTAAGCAGAGCCTGCGACCTTGAAGGTCACGACCGCATCTGCGTGGCCGACACGGACGATACCCATACTGGTATTCGTAGAGCGAGAAATGAACTCACCGCCGTAGACGGTGATGGTGGAAGCTGTACCGGCATAGATCACGCCCGTGCCACTGTCAGCATTCTGCATCACCTCAAAGCGACCGCCGTAGACGTTGAGGGTGATGCCGGCGCTACCCACGCGCAGACCGTGGCAGTTTGCCTGGTTGGGGTTAGAATAATACTCACCACCGTAGACGTTAATGGTCGAGCCCGTGGCTCCGGTACGGAGCCAGGAATAGCCGTAATGGGTACCGCCCGTGACGGTCAGGGTACTGTTTTCCTCGGAAAGCATAACCGTACCGTTACTGTTACCGCAAAAGAAGAAGCCGCCCGTGATCTTTACGACGGGAGAACAGGAGCCGGCGTTGCTGGCAACGTTTACGGGGATACAGGTATATACCAGGCCGGTCTTCAAGGTACCGTCGGTTTTAGCGGTATCATAGTAGTAAAGGCCGTTGCCATAAGAGGTGGTAAAGCTGATGTTTTCGGGATCCACGTCCACGAAACTGAAGAAACCGCCGTTAATGGTCAGCGTATGGCCGCGGAAGTAAATACCGGAGTTATAGCCGCCCGCATTCCACTGGCCGGAGGTGAGGAACTTACCGCCGTTGATGGTGACGTCTACTCTTTCTTCAACGTCGGCGCTGCTGGTCTGCGAAATGAAAAGCGCCATATCCATACCGGAGTAATAGCCGCTCCAGATCGTGACGTTGGAGGATTGGTTGGAAATTTTCACGGGAACAGAGTTCTTAGAGTTCGCGGCTCGGGAGGTAACGACGTAAATATCGTCCTTCACATCGTTCTTATCCTGGCCCGCCGCAGTGCCGAGCACCACCGTGCCGGTAGTGCCGTCACCGGCACCGCCACTGTTGAAAACGATACCGTTCGTATATGCCGTCACGGTGAACTTACCCGCCACGCTGAGGTTGGCGCCCTCGGTAAGCACCACACCGTTGCCTTCAGGGGCATTGATGGTCACGTTGCCGTAAAACTCGATCGTAACGGGGCCGAAGCACATACCGTCGGAGCGTGCGTTGATGGTGGTGGTGCCGCAAATGGTCACCTTGCCGCCCGTATAACCGGAGGGGATATAGAAAACATCGCTGGCTGCGAAGGTGCCGCCGAGCACCGTCAGCTCTACGTTATTGCCGGTCAGGCGGAAGCCGTCGGAGCCGGTGGAGTTCATCTGACCGCCCGCGATATCAACAGTCACCTTCACGGTGCCCGTGGCAATAGCGTCGTTGGCGCTGTAAACCAGCTGGTTCTTGGTGGTGATATCGGTCTTGGCGCCCGTGAATTTCACGTGGCTGCCCACCGTGCCGAAATGATAGGCACAGCTTGCGTTCACAACGACGAGGTCGTTAAGAACAAGCACGCCGTCGGTGTAGGTATTGCGGAAGAGGAAGTCGCTCGTTGCAGCGGTCAGTTTGACGTTGGTTACAGTCGCGCTTGCTGCGTTGAAGGTAACGAGCACGGCATCCTCGCCCTCGGCAGGCGTCATATCAGCAAAGCTGATGCTGAAGCCCTGACCGTCAATGGTGAGGTTCTTGCTCACTGTTACGGGGGTTGCGTTCGTAACGTCCTTAAGCAGCTTCACGGTATCGCCCGCGTCTGCTGCGTCGACAGCATCCTGCAGGGTAGCGGCATAGCCCTTGCCAACTACCTGCCAGGCGTTGTCGCCCTGCTCTGCATCCAATGCGGAGGATACCAGCATGGTGGCGAGGGCCAGCACACAGATCATCGCAATAAGAAGCAGAATCTTGACTTGCTTTTTCATAAGAGTTTCTCCTTTTGAAAAATTTTTTCGCAAAGCATCTTGCGCCCAACAGCACGGCGGTTACCGGTGTGCGGCAAGACAAATTTACAAGTAAATTATATAATAGTTACTATTTAAAATCAATATTTTCATAGTTTTTTGTGAGGATTGCTCATAAAATAAGTATGAATGTATATTCACACGCGCGCAGCACGCGTTTTTATTATGTAGATACGTGCAGAAAAGGATGATGAACAAACGGCGCAAAGCCTTGCCACGCAAGGCTTTGCGCCGTTTAAGGGCGGCGAGTGGCGACAACCCACCCGCCGCCCCGTACGGGCCGGCGGGCATGAGCAAAGTTCACAAATTCAACACATTGCGGGCGGATTTAATCAGAATGTTTTCAATTTCGTAATATTTACAAGGCGGTTTTGGGGGAGTTATTATCCACGTACCCTACAGGTGGGCGTTACATTGTGCGTGAAAATTTTTGAAAAGGAAAAGGCGGCGAGCAGGGCTCGCCGCCTTTTTCACAATCGTAAAAATTGCATTTCACAATGACCGTAAAATTACGTTTTGTGATAGCGATAAAAATTACAGATACTTCTTGATGGTGTCGGTTGCCTCTTCTGCGGGAATAGAAGCGGTCATAAACACATTCACCTCATGCTTAGCAAGCAGGCTATTCAGATTCTCAAGCATAGCCTCCAGTGCGCTGATATTGCCACCGCAGATCTTGAACGTGTTATCAACAAAGAGATCGGTTACGTCATAGTTGCTGGCAAGAATACCCGCGATGAAGCCGTAAAGCGCCTCTGCATCATGGATCAGATACTCTTCGGTATCTACAAGACGAACCTTGGATTTAATATCGAAACGCAGCTGCGTACCCTTTTCCACACACACAACGTCACCGTGCGAAGTTGCAGCAGCGGCATTAACCTTTTCAATCAGAGTTTTGGTTTTACCCGTACCCTTTACGCCAATCATCAATTTGAGCATTTGACAATACCTCCGTTTTGTTACAGCGCAGATCTTACTCTGCCTTTACAATTATTATACACGATAATTTTTTGTATTGCAAGGGGGTTTTGGAAAAAAATACAAAGAAAAAACAGCGCTTGTTGCATTTGCGCTGTTTTTTCTCTTTTTTCAACTTATTTTGCAAGACGGGCGTCAAGAGCTGCCTTTTGCTCCTCATAGCCGGGCTTGCCAAGCAAGGCAAACATATTCTTTTTATAAGCCTCAACACCGGGCTGATCAAAGGGATTAACACCCAGCAGATATCCCGAAATAGCGCAAGCCTTTTCAAAGAAATAAAGCAGATAGCCAAGCGAATATGCACTGCGGTCAGCAAGCTCCAGCACAAGGTTCGGCACGCCGCCGTCAACGTGTGCAAACAGCGTTCCCTGCTGCGCCATACCGTTGACATAGTTCAGATCGCACCCCGACAGGAAATTCAGCCCGTCGATATTTTCAGGATCGTTGGGAATCAGCTGAGTAGCACCCGTATCCTTGACACAGATCACGGTTTCAAAGAGATTGCGCATACCGTCCTGGATATACTGGCCGAGCGAATGAAGGTCGGTGGAGAAAATGACAGATGCCGGGAACAGGCCCTTACCGTCCTTGCCCTCGCTCTCGCCGAAGAGCTGCTTCCACCACTCGGCAAGCATCTGCATAAAGGGCTCGTAGCCGACCAGGATCTCGGTCGTCTTACCGCGGCGCAGCAAAATATTGCGAAGGGCGGCATACTTGTAGCAATCGTTTTTCGTAATATCGGGATCGGCATAAGCCTCGCGTGCGCCGTTGGCACCTGCCATCAATGCATCGATATCAACGCCCGATACGGCGATGGGCAACAGACCGACAGCGGAAAGCACGGAAAATCTGCCACCAACGTCGTCCGGTACCACAAAGGTCTCATAGCCAACCTTATCGGCAAAGCCCTTCAGGGTGCCGCGTGCACGGTCGGTGGTCACAAAGATGCGCTCGCGCGCCTCCTCCTTGCCGTATTTCTTTTCAAGCAGCTCACGGAATACGCGGAAGGCAACGGCAGGCTCGGTGGTGGTGCCCGATTTGGAGATCACGTTGATGCAAACGTCACGCCCCTCGCAAATGGAAAGCAGCTCCTGCATATTGGAGGCACTGATGTTGCAGCCCGAAAAGTAAATATCGGGGGTATCCTTTTTGAGATTGTTGTAAAGCGGCGACTTCAAAAACTCTACCACAGCACGTGCGCCGAGGTAAGAGCCACCGATACCGATGACGATAAATACGTCACATTTTTTCTGGATCTTAGCAGCGGCAGCCTTGATACGCGCATACTCCTCTTTATCGTAATCGCGCGGCAGGTCTACCCAACCGAGAAAGGCATTGCCAAGACCGGTCTTTTCGGTCAGCATATTGTGTGCGGCGGTCACCATAGGCTGGATAGCCACGTATTCATTCTCGGCGACAAAGGGCGCCACGTAGGTATCAACAAGACGAATAGACATTTTAAAGGTTCTCCTTTTCATAGGGCGCGAAGCCCCGGTGTTGTTTTTTCAAACACTGTTATTCTACACTATTTTTTGAGGAATTGCAATATCATTACCACATTTTTTACCCATTTTTCGCGCTAAAGCAATAACATTTTTGCCAAAATCCGATAAAAAAGTGTGCCAAACCCAATTTTTTCAACACTTTGTGTTGCAACCACGTCCACCGCACCGATCTCGTGACCGTCAAGCTCATATACGATACGCCCGACGCGCGCCCCCTCCTCTATGGGAGCCTTCAGGGCATCGTCAAGCTCCACGCGCGATCTCACGCGTGCGGCCTCACCCTTTTTCAGCGTGATGGCAACGGGCGCATACCGTAACGCACAGGTATCGGCAATACCGCCCTTTACCGTGCGGCTGAGCTCTCCCCCCTCGGCCTCAAAAATACCGTAATTGGCAAAGCCGTAATCAAGGAGCTTAGCGGCCGTTTGATTACGGATATCACGCGTATCGGCGGCCATCACCACAGCGATCAGAGAAACACCGTCACGCTCGGCCGTGGCGCTGATGCAGAAGCCCGCACGTGCGGTAGACCCTGTTTTAAGCCCTGTGCAGCCACGGTAAAAGCGCACCAAGCGATTGGTATTGGTCAGCCCAAAGCTGCCGTCGCGCACGGTATCCATCCAAATCCCACTATACTTTAAAATAGTGGGATGGGCGATCAGGGCCCGTGACATAATGGCGATATCGCGCGCTGAGGTCACGTGATTTTGTGCCGTATCGTCAAGGCCGTTGGTGTTTTCAAAATTGGTGTTTTTCATACCAAGCGCGACGGCACGGGCATTCATACGGCGCACAAACTCCGCCTCGCTCCCCGCCACGTGCTCGGCAAGTGCCACGGCGCAGTCGTTGGCAGAGGCAATAACGACGCATTTCAGCATCTCCTCTACCGTCATGGCCTCCCCTTCCTTCAGATAGACCTGCGAGCCGCCCATTGAGGCTGCGTGTGCACTGACCGTTACGGTATCCGTTAACGTAAGGCCACCTCCGTCGATCGCTTCCATCACCAAAAGCAAGGTCATGATCTTCGTCACCGATGCCGGCGGCAAGGCCTCATCGGCGTTTTGCTCAAGGAGCACCTGCCCCGTTTTGGCGTCCATCAGAATCGCCGAACGGCAGGGCAGCTTTTCCTGCTCCGCTGTCGTATCCTTTTCATCACGCGGCACCTGCACGGCAGCCAAGCCTTCAAAAGGCACCAAGCATACAAAAAGCGCGGCAAGAAGCATACAAAGTAAAATCTTACACGTGGTTTTCATAAAAATCACCCCCGACTACCCTATGAGGCGCGGAGGTGACTCAGAACTTATTTGATTTTTTTACCCTCCGAGAAGGCGTGACCGACAACGGCACCAAGGGTGCGGTAGGTATGCCCTACGGGGTCGTAAACGATAGGAGAAAATTGATTTAAGTCAATTTTTCCCTTGTCGTCAAGCACGGCGGTATCGACCGAAACGTTCACGATCTCACCCACCAGATGGCAGGTTGCGGCATCGTAGCTTTTCACTCGGCAAGCAAGCACCATCGGAAGCTTATCAAAAACAGGCGCATCAACAAAGGCACTTTTCTCTGCTTGCCAGCCTGTTTTCTTCAGCTTATCCGCGGTATCGTTACCGGACACAATGCCGACAAAATCGGCTGCCACGACCTCCTCTCTTGTTGCGGGGCTGACGGTAAAGGCGCCCCGCGCGAGAAAATTAGCGGTGGTCTTATGATCGTCACTGACACAGATCGTGATCTCATTTTCCTCACTGATACCGCCCCAGGCCGCATTCATGGCATTGGGGGTACCGTTTTCATCATACGTGCCGATGATCAGCACGGGCATCGGATAAAGCCAGGGCTTTGCACCAAAATCCTTACGCATAGAATTACCTCTCATATCGCTTTCCAGCAAAGGAAATTATTTTCAAATATCACGTCGATGCGTCTCTCATTCTTGAGCCACGCAAGATAGGAGCGAAGCGTGCTGCCCACCAGCCCGTACTGCTGAAAATTCAGCGGCGCACCGTATTGCGTAAGAAGCAGGGAGAAGAGCGATTCAAAGTGCTTCGGGGTGGCAAGCAGCGCAACGATATCCTCGGCCACAGCCAGCGTCGCCTCGGTATTATACTGTGCAAGAGGCGCAATATCCTCGGTTGGGGCCGCGTGCGAGGGCACGTAGATATCTGCCGCTATCTCGGGCAGTCCGCGCAGCGTTTCAAGGTAAGACGCAATATCATAGATATAGCAGATCTTATATTTGTCAAGCGTTTCCTGCGAGGAGAGCGCATCACCGAGAAAGGCCACGCCATCGTCGGTAAGAAACCCGACCATATCCATCGCGTGCCCCGAAAGCGGCAAAAGCGAAAGCCCCTGCGGCAGCACAGCATCGCTTAAGGGCTCTGCCACGCTTGCCTCGGCCAATAAAAACTTATGTCGCAGCTCCTTTGGCGGATAAGCGCCAAACAGCGTCAGGGGCTCTAAGATCGGATAATTGGTATAAGCCGCCTCCAGCCCCTTGGCAAACACGCGGCAGCCTGTGTTTTTCTGCAAATAGGCGTTACCGCCGATATGGTCGGCGTGGGAATGCGTATTATAGATCGCCACAAGCCGCCAGCCACGCTCGTTGATAGTGCGCAGAACCCGCTTCGCGGCACTGGCATCGTTGCCGCTGTCAATGAGAACCACGTCGGTCTCGCTGATGCGGTAAAGACCGATCTTGGCGGGACTTGCAAAGTAATAGCTGTTCCCCTTTACGTGTATAAGCTCCAGCATCATTTCCCCCTTACACCAAAGGCGTAGACCGTGGTGTGATCGTAGGCCTCACCCGGGAACAGACGCACGTCGGTAAAATTGTCATGGTTGATGCTATCCGGCATTTTTTGAGTTTCAAGACACAGGGCATTTTGCAACGCCTGCGGATAGCCGCCCTTGAAGGGGTGGTCGGGATTATTGAGGAAATTGCCCGAATAAAACTGTACGGCAGGCAGCGTGGTCTTGGTGGTCATTTCAATGCCGCTTTGCGCGCAATAAAGCACGGCACGCGGAACCGGAGTCGGCTGCTCACCGCCGACAAAATTAAAGCAATGGTCGTAGCCACCTGCGTTTTTCAGATCAACGTCATCGGCGAAGAAATCACGCCCAACGGTCTTCGGGGCCGTAAAATCAAAGGGGGTGCCCTTCACCGCGCGCAATTCACCCGTGGGGATCAGCGTATCGTCGGTTGGGAGATACGTATCGGCGTCCAGCCAGAGCTCGTGCTCAAGGATCTTGCCCGAGGCGAAGCCACCGAGGTTAAAATACGAATGATTGGTAAGATTGACGATCGTGGTCCTGTCCGTGGTGGCCACGTAACGGATCGCCAATGCATTTTCTGCCATCAGCGTATACGTGACCGTTACACTGAGCGTACCGGGATACCCCTCGTCCCCGTCGGGCGATACGAGCGAAAGCGAGAGCGAGGGCTCCTCGCCGTCGTGCGGCGTTGCCGTCCAAATCTTACTGCTAAAGCCCTCGATACCACCATGCAGATGGTTAGGGCCATTATTGACGGCAAGCGTATACGTTTTGCCGTCAAGGGTAAATTTACCCTCTTTGATCCGATTACCGATGCGCCCGACAAGAGAGCCCTGATAGCCGTCGCCGTAAACGTAATCAAGAATATTGTCATAGCCGCCCACCACGTCAACAAGCCGCCCCTTGCGGTCGGGCACGAGCAGCTGCTGAATGGCACCCGCATAATCAAGCAAAGCTACGGTCATACCGTTTTTATTCTGCAAAATATAGCGCGACACCGCTGTGCCGTTCGGCAAAAAGCCGAAATGCTGTTTTTGGATACTCATAAGCCTCCCCTTTCGCGGCGCACGCCGCCGTGTGATAAAAATATTATAAATCTTTTTTGTGTTTTTGTATAGTGCTTTTTGTGATTTTTTCTTTTTTGATTTTAAAAGTGCCCTTTCTTGACAAAAATAGCGAAATGGATTATACTTATTCCAAAGAATGAGAAAGGCACGGAATATGAAGAAAATTATTTGCCTGATATTACTCTTACTCCTTTGCTTGCCGCCTCTCACGGCCTGCCAAAAAACAGCCGATACCGTACGCGTTTGGACCTTGAACGGCACCACAGGCTTTGGTATGGCACCGATGATCGCCGCGGCAGATAAAAGCACCTATACCTTCACCGTTGAGAAGGACGCCACCGTCGTGCGCGACGCGATCATAAACGGTACGGCGGATATTGCGGCGCTCCCCACCAACGTGGCCGCTGCCCTTTATAACGCCACAAACGGTGGCGTGCGCGTGCTGGCACTGAACACGGGAAGCGTGCTTTACGCGGTAGGCACCGACAGCACCGTAACAGATCTTGCCGACCTTTCGGGAAAAACCCTTTTTGTCCCCGCACAAAATCCGACCTTTATCGTCAAAGCATTGCTTGAGCGTGCAGGCATCACCGACGTAGTGCTTGACAGCACCACCTACCCGACCCCCGACGCGCTGCGCGATGCCGTAGCAACAGAACTCGTTACGCTGGCAATTCTCCCCGAGCCAATGCTGACGATCGCCCAAGGCGCCGCCGCCGGCGAAGGGCGCACACTCAACACGCTCCTTGACTTAGGGGCACAGTGGCGTAAATATTTTGGCGAGGAGTCGCTGGTGCAGGGGTGCGTGGTAGTACGCACGGCATTTCTTGAGAAGCACCCCGCGGCAGTCGCCGCATTTTTAAAGGATTACGAGGACTCTATTCACTATGTGAATAGCTACCCAGAGCTTGCCGCCGCACACATTCAAAGCGTTGGCATTTTCGCCAACGCCGAGATCGCCGCCAACGCCCTGCCGCGCTGCAATATTATCTTTAAAAGCGGCTCCGAGATGAAGGCTGCCTTGCACGCATTTTTGGCAAACATGCCTTTAAAAGCCATCGGCGGAAAGATGCCCGATGACAATTTTTACTACTCAGAAACGAAGTGACGTTATGAACGACAACACCAAAAAGATCCTGACAAGAGCGGCACCGTGGCTGGCCTTGCTGTTTTGGCTGACGGTATGGCTGGTGATCGCACTGATTTTTAACAAGCCGCTGCTGCTGCCCACGCCCGTTGCGGTAGCAAAAAAGCTGGGCGAGCTGTTGTGCACCGCCACCTTCTGGCAGGCGCTGGCGCTCTCACTTTTGCGCATCGTCGCAGGCATTGCCGCCGCCGTAGCTCTTGGTACACTGCTTGCATTCCTTTGCGTGCGATTCAAAATACTTGACTGTATCATCGCCCCACTGCTGAATCTTTTCAAGGCAACGCCCGTAGCCTCGGTCATTTTTTTACTCCTGCTCTTCATCGGCCGCAACACCGTTCCCCTCTTTATTGCCTTTGCTATGGCGTTGCCGATCATCTTCAGCAACGTAAAAGAGGGCCTGCTGCAGACCGACAGGCAGCTTTTTGAAATGGCGGCCGTCTTTCGCGTGCCCCGTGGACGCACGCTGAAATGCATCACACTCCCCTCGCTGATCCCCTATCTTGTTGCCGCTTGCCGCGCCGCTATTTCACTGGCGTGGAAGGCAGGAATTGCCGCCGAGGTGCTGGCCGTGCCCGAGCACGCGCTCGGTCGCGCGATCTTTGAAAGCAAGCAATATCTTCAAACAGATGAGCTGTTTGCCTACACGGCGGCGGTGCTGATCATCAGTGCGGTGCTTGAAAAAATAACGCTGCGTCTGCTGCGCGACAAAGGAGGAAGGGATCGATGCTGAAGCTGACAGATCTTTGCTTTTCCTACGGCAACAGACGCGTGATCGACAACCTCGATTTTACGTTCCCCAAAACGGGGATCATCGTGCTGACGGGCCCTTCCGGTATTGGCAAAACAACGCTACTCAAGCTCATTGCGGGCACCCTGAAGCCAAGCGAAGGCGAGGTTGCCTCAAGCTATCGCAAAACAGCTATGGCTTTTCAGGAGCCGCGCTTGTTAAATTGGTTAAATTCCGAAGAAAACATAAATTTTGTTCTTTCTTGCAAAAATAACGGTCTTGATATAGCGCAAGAATGGTTGACAAAATTTGATCTCACGGCGCATAAAAAAAGCCTGCCGAGTGCGCTTTCCGGGGGCGAGCGGCAGCGACTTTCCCTCGCGCGCGCCCTTGCCGCCGAGGCTGACCTGCTGCTGCTTGACGAGCCCTTTTCCGCCCTTGACGAACCACTTGCCAAGCGCGCCGCAGCGCTTGTAAAAAGCGCAAATCCCGAGGGGCTGACGATCGTTATTACGCACGATCTCACCCACGCCGCGTGGCTTGAAGCCGAGGTGCATCACCTTGAAGGCACGCCCATCACCACTCTTTAAAGGGCCAAGGCCGCTTCCCTCTTTCGCTTATCTGAAAGCCTTCGGCATACCAAAAAGCAGTCACCTTCACACACGCGAAGGTGACTGCTTTTTTTATAAATTCATTGAGCGGTGTGCGTTTGCTACACGCTTTGCAAGGCCAAAAAGATGCGCGGCAAATGCCTCGGGCGTCATATCGCCATAGGCACCTTGCTGCCAAACCTCCAGCGTCAATGCACCCTCATAGCCATATTTGTCAAGCTTTTGCATCATATCGGCAAAGTCAAAATTACCGTCAAAGGGCAGCAGATGATAGTCCGCATCCTTCATCGGATCCTCCTTATCACGCCCAAAATTATCATGTATATGCGTGCAAAGAGTACGCTTGCCATACAGATCAAGAAACGGTACCGTTTCGGTGTAACAATGGGCGTGACCGTTATCGTAGCAGAAGCCGACCTCAGGCACGCGCTCATAACGCTCCATCAAAAGGGCCAACGCGCCGAGCGTGTAAATATTTTCGAATGCCAGCTTTACGCCGCGTTTTACCGCATGCTCCACGATATCGTCAAAGCGCGAAAGACCGATCTCCGTCACAAGCGGTGAGCGCCAGCCTTCGGTGAGATGCATACAAACGGTCTTCACGTCGGCGGCAGCGGCACTGTCAATGGCGGTCTTGACCTTATTAAACAAGGAGATATGACCGATGCCGTGTTTCCACAGCTCGTTCATATATACCCTTTTTCCATCGGCACACAGTTCATTCCACGGTGCGTGGATAAAGGCAAAGTCTATCCCGACCTCATCGGCTCTTTTTTTAAGATCCTGCACGGCTTCGGGTGTGTATACGCCCGAAAAGAAGCAGTCAAAGCCTGCATTTTTTAAAATCGGCAATGCATCTGCCTCGGCAACGCCCTTCAGGCAATGGCTGTTTACACCAAGCTTCCGTTCCATTATTTCTCGCCCTTAGAAAGTCGCACGGTGCGCTCATAAAGCATCGCCAAAAAGTCCTCGGGGGTCATTTCTCTGTACTTGCCGTACTGACCGACCTCCAATGTGAGGGCACCGTCATAGCCGTATTTATCCATTCTTTTGATCATTTCGCCATAATCAAAGGTGCCGTCGTAGGGTAAGAGATGATAATCGGCATCCTTTGCGGGATCCTCCTTATCGCGGCCGTAGTTGTCGTGCAGGTGCGTAAAGTAGGTGCGCTTGCCCCACAGGTCAAGGAACGGTACAGTCTCAGTATAGCAATGCTCGTGGCCGTTGTCATAGCAGAAGCCGACCTCGGGCACACGGTCATAGCGCTCAAGAAGTGCTGCAAGCAAGCCAAAATTACGCAGATTTTCAAAGGTAAGCTTGACACCCTTCTTTACGGCATGCTCAACCAGTCTGTCAAAGCGCTCAAAGCCAAGATCCGTGGCGGGCGGCGCCACCCAACCGGCGGTTACGTGCTGACAAATACCCGAAACACCGCAAGCAGCAGCACTGTCAAGTGCCTCAATCGTTGCATCAAACAAGGGCAGGTAAGCAAGACCGGGCTTCCAGAAATCATTCATATAAAAACGGCCGCCCAGCGCATCTGCATAATTCCACTTTGCGTGAATAAACTCAAAATCAAGCCCTTGCTTATCAGCCTCATTTTTCAAGGCTGCAACCTGCTCAAGCTTATACGCGCCCGTGAAGAAGCAATCAAAGCCTGCTTCTTTAATATACTTTAAAGCATCTAATTCGGGAATGCCTGCAAGACACGTTGACTGTACACCAAGTCTTCTTTCCATGATAAGATCTCCTTAGTTAAATTTCAATTTTCTTTTGAATATTGATAACCCGCAGAATGACGGGACACAATACAATGTTAAACAGCAGCTCAAACAGGAAATTAAAGCCCGCAAGCCCCAAGAACATATAAGCTACGGCATTGGCATAGCCAAGGCCTGCCCCCCATTGACTGATCGTTTCAAAGAAAAACAGCTTGCAGCCGAGCAAAAATACACCGGTATTGACGATCGGGCACGAAATAGCCGCTACCATCACCGCGATATAACGGTTTCTTTTTTCAAGCAATCGATAAACAAGTCCTGCCGCAAGGCCGCACCCGGCGCCCTTGAGGAGCACCACGAAGACCGTGCCCGGTACACTGATGGCCAAGAATGCGCTGGCATCGGTGATCAGCACCACCACGCCAAACACAAAGCCGAGCCACGTGCTGATCTTAGGTCCGCAGGTGGCGGCGCCGATCACGATCGGAATCAGTACCAGCGATACCGAAAACATGCCGAAACGGATAAACGACCCTGCCAGCTGTAAAACAACCACCAAAGCCGTTAAAATAGCGCCCAAAACCATGGTTTGCGTGGTTTTATTGCGTTTTTCAAAATTTTTCATTTTGTACTCCTTTGTATAACTCAAAGCTTGGTCCATTCAGCCCTACTACAACAACAGTATAGCACACGCGCCCTTTTATTTCAACGATTTTGAAAAAATTTGTTAGGTTTTTCACCCAAATCACACGCACTTAGCAAAAAGATCCGGCAAAAAAGCGGCACCATTCATCATGCGATGAATGGTGCCGCCGATTCTGATTTAATAAATCACGGTATGATGATTACTCAAGAGAGCCGGAGGCTACGAGGTTTGCGCCCGTACCCATAAAGTTCTCAACGATCACGTCACCGGGAACAAGCTTGCCCGAAACGGTGATCTTCTTTACCTCTTCCATAGCGGCCATCTGCATATCCTTGGGGATAGGTGCAGAGGTTCTGACAGCTACCAGCGGTACAGCAGCACCGGAGGTCTTAACGGAGGAAGTAAGAATACGCAGGGGCTTAATGAACTCGTTTTCGGCATAAACCTTGCCGCGCTTGCACTTAAAGCCCTCGCAACCGGTGATCTCACCCTTTGCAGGGTCGCCGGTTACCTTAATGATACAGCCCTGGGGGCAGGTGATACAAATAATATCCTTAACCATAACAGCAAACTCCTTTCTTAAACCACTTCGATGCGAATGCTCGAAACACCCTGCATATCCTCGGGTTTAACTTCAATGTGCTCCATCTCACCGGGATTGATCTTGATGAGCTTCTTGGAGAAGATCTCCTTATCATCGGCATAAGCCTTCATCGTAACGCCAAGCTTGGGAGCAGCGGCGCGGAAGAACAGCTTAGCAGGTGCATCGGGGCAGATTCTCTGGGGGCAGATGTAACGAACGTTGTTACCCGTAACAGAGGGGATCTCCTTTGCCTTGGGCAGCGTGCCGAGCGCGTACTGTGCGGCATACTGACCTGCACGCAGAGACTCATCGGTTACGTTATCAACCAGGTCGTTTACGTGTACTACGTTACCGCAAGCGAACACGTACTCTTCGCTGGTCTGCATGAACTGATTGACCTCGGGACCGTTGGTGATGGGGTTGATCTTGATGCCGGCCTCCTTGGTCAGCTCGTTCTCGGGGATAAGGCCGCAGGAAAGCAGAAGCGTGTCGCACTCGTAAAGCACCTCGGTGCCCTTGATGGGCTGCTTGGTTGCAGGGTCAACCTCTGCAATCACAACGCCCTCAACGCGCTTGTTGCCCTTGATCTCAACGATGGTATGAGAAAGGAGAAGCGGAATGCCAAAGTCGTCAAGGCACTGTACGCGGTTACGCGTAAGGCCTGCGGTGTAATCCATCAGCTCGGCAACAGCCAGAACCTTTGCACCCTCCAGGGTCATACGGCGAGCCATGATCATACCAATGTCACCGGAGCCAAGGATAACGACCTTCTTACCAACCATCATATTCTGACGGTTGACAAGACGCTGTGCAGCACCTGCGGTGTAAACGCCTGCAGGACGGGTACCGGGGGTCATGATCGCACCACGGGTACGCTCACGGCAGCCCATAGCAAGCACGATAGACTTGCCCTTGGCTACAAACAGACCGTCCTTGGGGTTGATACCTACTACGGAGTGGTCACCAACCTCAAGCACCATGGTGTCAAGCTTTACCTCGATATCGGAGGCCTTCACCTTCTCGATAAAGCGGTAAGCGTATTCGGGGCCCGAAAGCTCCTCGTTAAAATATTTCAAACCGAAGCCGGGGTGAATGCACTGCTGCAGAATACCGCCAAGGCTTACGTCACGCTCTACGATCAGAACGTCCTTTGCGCCGGCTTCCTTTGCGCCGACTGCGGCAGCAAGGCCAGCAGGGCCACCGCCGACAACGATTACGTCATAAATCTTTTCAGCCATTTTCGCGCTCTCCTTTCTTATCTTACAAAGCCCTTAAGCATCTCGGAGCCCTTGTCGTTCTTGCAAACTTCATCGGGAGAAATGCCAAGCTCACGGGCAAGGATCTCAATAACACGGGGACCGCAGAAGCCGCCCTGGCAACGACCCATACCTGCACGTACACGACGCTTTACACCGTCAACGGTGGTAGCGCCAAGGGTGCGGTGAATGGCATCGCAGATCTGACCCTCGGTGATGGTCTCACAACGGCAGATCACGTTGCCGTAGCGGGGATCCTTTGCGATCAGCTCAGCCTTCTCCTCAGCGGAAAGCTCAACGAAGTGAGGCGTGCCCTTGCGGGTCTTGATGAAGTCGGTCTTGGGCTCAGCCTTCATGCCGGACTCAATGAGGAGGTCAGCTACGTATTTTGCAACTGCTACGGAGTTGGTAAGACCGGTCGAACGAACGCCGGAAATGTTGACGTAGCCCTTAAGGTCGTCGTACATATCAATGTTCAGACCCTCGGGGTTACGCTGTGCGCGCAGGCCGCAGTACTGGGTGATGGAGTCGCGAAGATTTACGCGAGGAATCATCTTGCGTACGTCCGCTGCGATGCTGTCAAGACCCTCCTTGTTGGTGCTCTTGTCGGTCTTATCAAGCAGATCCTCAGCGGTGGGGCCAACGAGCATATTGCCGTGCATGGTGGGGCACATCAGCTTACCCTTGGTTACCTTGGTGGGAATGGGAAGCACGATGGTTCTTACCTTGCAGGAGGTCTTCTTATCAAGAATGTAGAACTGGCCCTTACGGGGAGTTACGTAGTAATCGTTCTTGCCAACGAAGGAAGCGATCTCGTCGCAGTAAAGACCTGCGGCGTTGATAATGTATTTGCACTCAATGTCGCCCTTATCGGTCTTAACGGTGGTAACGGCGCCGTCCTTCTGCTCAATGCCGATCACCTTGGTTGCAAGCTCAAACTTAACGCCGTTGTCGGCTGCGTTCTCGGCCAACGCGATGCAAAGCAGGAACGGATCGATGATGCTCTCGCGAGGAATGTAAAGACCGCCCTTAACCTCGGGGTTAAGCTCGGGCTCCATCTCCAGCAGCTCCTCAGCGGTTTTGTACTCTACGTCGTAAACGCGGTTCATCATAGCCTTGTGCTTGATGGCAGGCAGCTGCTCCATCTGCTCATCGTTGAAAGCGGGCAGAATCGCACCGATGCGCTTGAAAGGAATGTCAAGATCCTTGCAAATCTCATCGTACATGGGGTTAGCGGCAACTACCAGCTGGCTTTCCAGCGTGCCGGGCTTTGCATCGTAGCCCGTGTGGATAATTGCACTGTTGGACTTGGAGCTGTCGCCACCGATGTCAGAGTTCTTCTCAACAACGGTAACATCAAGCTTGTACTTGGACAGCTCACGTGCGAGCGCACTGCCTACGGCGCCTGCACCAATGATGACAACATCTGTCTTTTTCATAGTGTTCTCCTTATCTATTAAGCATTTTTTTGCTTTTACTGTGTTATTTGCCCCATGCGTTTACCACAGGCGTGAAGTCATTGTCGCTGAACGGATAAAAGCTCTTGGGGACTTTCCGGAAGGGCAAGGACGTGAGGTTTGCAGTCGCCGCGCCCTTGGTAGCGGCGGGGTAAATCAGGTCGGTCAGCGGCCCGTAGAAGGCGCGGAACGACGTGCAGGCCTTGACAACGACCATGTCAAAGTCAGCGGGGTTATAGCCGAAGGCACGGTAAAGCTCAAGCAGACCGTTGTAGCGGTGCTGCGTGGTGACGAGCACCACGGTGTTACGGATCTTCACCACGGCCGAGGGGCCGAAGTCTACCCACATGCCCTTGTAGGGCATCACACCGTCAAACACAGCCTTGACCTCTGCCTTGACCTTAACGGGGGTGTAGAGATTCGGGCTGATGGTAGCACCGAGCATACCCTCAACGGTATTCCCTACCCCTGCCTCGCGGCAAGCAAGTGCAAAGGGATTGTCGTTAATGTACATGAGGCCGCGCACGTCGGATTCAAGCGCGAGAATGCGCTCAATGACCTCGGGACTGTCACCAGCAGACCCGGCGTTAGAGGAGTCTGCGAAGTCATTGAGGACAACTACCTTGCCACTCTTGTTCTCCTCGGCAATACGAATGATCTCGTCAACGTCAGTAAGATCGGTTCTGAAGGCGTGACGCATACCGTAAAGCTCATCTGCCATTTCAAGGGCGATGCGTGCTGCCTCGTCCTTATCCTCGCCGATGGCGATCACGGAGCTATAGCCGTCCTTTACGTCAAGCCAGGGCTGCATCTGCGACACGGAAAAATCGTAGATCTTGCCGGCTGCCACATAATCATGGCCCTTTTGCATCAAGGACTTAAAGGGCTCGGTCTCGGTAGAATAGGAGCTTGCGGCAATGATCATCGGGATCTGCACGTAAGCCATTTTGGGGTGGATCTTACCGGCGATCATATCCAGGCAGAGCCTTGCCGCGCGCTCACCCGTTTCCAGGATATCCACGTGGGGATACCGCTGGTAAAGCGAAATGGTGTTTGACAATTCAACCATGCGCTTGGTCACGTTGGCGTGAAGGTCAAGCCCCACGGTGATCGGTACGTCGTCACCGACGATCTCGCGCACTGCCGCGATGATATCACCCTCAGGGTCGTCAGAGCCAATACTCTGTGCCGCACCGTGCATGAAGAGCACCACACCGTCATACGGCATGTTGGCACGGGTCACTTCTTTTAAATGAGCAATGTAATCGTCCACTACGCTTTGCTCGATGATCGAGCCGGGCTGTGCACTGATAAAGCCACCCGAAACGATATCGGCACCTGCCGCCATCAGCGTCTTGTAGCAGCCCTCGATGCCGTCAGCACCCTCGTTGCAGCGAACGTGCTCGGCAGAAAATGTGAACATATCCTCACCCAGCAGATACTGCTTACGCTTGTAGTCTTCGACCGTCGTCGTGCCGGGACCAAATGTGTTCACCTCCTGGTGGAGGCCTCCGAGTAAAATCTTGATAACAAACATCCCCTTTTTAAAGGTATTCGGAACTCTGCCATAAATTCCTACCTTACATTATTGCATATTTGCCGTCCATTGTCAAGAGTTTCGGGCAAAAAAACCGCACTTTTTTGAGTATTTTTCCACATTTTTGCCACAAAATTCCACACTTTGGGGTTGGTGTTGTGTGGTTTTGTGGGTTCCGCGACTTAAAAACTGTTGAAATTGAATATTTTCCACACTTTCCACATTTTTTTGTTGACTTTTTGTGTGTTTTGATCTATAATATATCCATAGTGATGGGAACAGAGCGCTTTTACTGTTTTTACCACACGACACCACAAAACACCGCAAAAAGGAGAACCGCACGTGCTTACCTCTGAACGACAAAGACTGATCAAGGAAGAGGCGATGAAAACAGGCGAGGTATCGATTTCCGAGCTTGCCAAAAAATACAACGTATCGATTGAAACGATTCGCCGCGATATCAACTTTTTATCCGAGAAAAACCTTTTAAAAAAGGTGCGTGGCGGCGCCGTGCCGATCCAATTTGCCGTGCGCGAGGACACTTACGATATCCGACACCGCAAAAACCACGCGGCCAAGGCCTCGATCGGTGATTTTATTGCCGCCAATCTCGTTGAGGATAACGACACGATCGCCATTTCAAGCGGCAGCACCATGGAGATCCTGGCCGCCTCGATCACGGCAAGAAACGTATTGATCGTTACCAATTCTATTAAAATCGCTTCTATTTTACAAAACCGCATGCGCCAGAATCTGATGTCGGGTGAGGTGATCATGCTTGGCGGCATTATCCGCGCGGACGAGCACTACACGGGCGGCACGCTTGCGGTTGATATGCTGAAAAAATTCACCTTTAATAAGGCCTTTCTCGGCATTTCCGCTATCAGCGGACGCGACGTGATGACCTCTAACATTGAGGAGGGCGTTATTATGTCGACAATGATCGATCACGCGCGCTTTTGCTGTGTGGCAACCGACTCAAGCAAGTTTGACGTGCGCTCCACCTACACCTTTGCCGACCTTGCCGAAATTGATGCCGTGGTGACCGAGGAAAACGCCGATATCGCCGAGGAAACACTGAATTTGTTTGAGGCAAACAGCGTGACGATCTACCGCGCGCCGATGAAGGAAATTTAATTGCTTTTGAAAAACTGTTTGAAATCATTTTTTTACATTTTTAGTTGGTAAATACACAAAAACAGGTGCGCCGCGGCGCACCTGTTTTATGCCTTTTATAAATTCCCCTCCCACGCTTAATTTTTTATTTCTACTGCGTTCTCTCTATTATTATAAGAAATATTTATTTTACCTCTTGATTTTTGCAAATTTTGTGCTATAATAGCACTTGTAAACAAACACTGTGAAAAAGGTTGCCCTTTTCGGGGGTCGGAACAGAGAGAGTTGCCTTGGCTGTGAGCAGCTTACGACAGAAAATGCGGCGTTTCCCTTTGGAGTGGACAGCGTGAGTGCGTGCGACGGCACGCGGTAGTGCTGTACGGCAGGCACCGTTAACGGCCGGTAAAGTGTTGGCTTTGCGCCTTCAATTCGGGTGGTACCGCGAGCGAAATTTCGCCTCGTCCTGATGTTTTCGGGACGGGGCTTTATTTTTTCACGGGCCCCAAAATTTGGAAAGGAAAAACTATGAAAGAGAAACTGCAACAAATCAAGCAAGCGGCGCTCGCTGAGCTGCAAGCGCCAGACTGTGACACCGAGGCTGTACGTGTCAAATACCTCGGCAAAAAGGGTGAGCTGACCGCTGTTTTGCGCGGTATGGGTGCCCTCTCGCCCGAGGAACGTCCTGTGGTCGGTCAGATGGCAAACGACGTACGCGCCGAGATCGAGGCGGCACTTGCCACCGTTGTGGCCGCCGCCAAGGAAAAGGCTTTAAACGACCGTCTTGCACGCGAAAAGCTTGACGTGACGATGCCCGGCAAGTGCGAGCGCGTCGGTCATCAGCATCCCCTCACCCGCGCCCAGCGCGAGATGGAGGAGATCTTTATCGGCATGGGCTTTGAGATCGCCGAGGGCCCTGAGGTAGAATACGATTACTACAACTTCCAGGCTCTGAACATTCCCGAAAATCACCCTGCAAGAGATACGCAGGATACCTTCTATATCACCGACAAGATCCTGCTTCGCTCCCAGACCTCGCCCGTACAGGTGCGCGTGATGGAAAAGCAGAGCCCCCCTATCCGCGTGATCTCCCCCGGGCGCGTGTATCGCTCCGACGCGCTGGATGCCACGCACTCTCCCCTGTTCCATCAGATGGAGGGGCTTGTGGTCGACAAGGGCATTACGATGAGCGACCTGAAGGGCACGCTTGAAACCTTTGCGCGCAAAATGTTCGGTGACAAGACCGAGATCCGCTTCCGCCCCCATCACTTCCCGTTTACCGAGCCCTCGGCAGAGGTTGACGTATCCTGCTTTGTGTGCGGCGGCAAGGGCTGCCGTGTATGCAAGGGCGAGGGCTGGATCGAGATTTTGGGTGCCGGCATGGTACATCCCTTTGTGCTTTCAAACTGCGGCATTGACCCCGAGGTCTACAGCGGCTTTGCCTTTGGCATGGGCCTTGAGCGCGTAACGATGACGCGCTACGGCATTGACGACATTCGCTTGTTCTATGAAAACGACGAGCGCTTCCTCAAGCAATTTTAAGAAAGGAGCCTGAAGAAAATGAATTTATCTATGAAATGGCTTTCGGACTTTGTTGACGTGTCCGATATTAGCATCAAGGATTATTGCGACAAGCTGACGCTGACGGGCTCCAAGGTTGAGGGCTATGAGGAAATGGGCGCAGAAATTGAAAACGTAGTGGTGGCAAGGATCGAAAAGATCGAGCCCCACCCCGATAGCGACCATTTGCAAATCTGCCAGATGAACGTAGGCACGGGCGAGCTCGTGCAGATCGTTACGGGCGCGCAAAACGTATTTGAGGGTGCCATTGTACCCGCTGCACTCCCCGTGGCAAGGCTGCCGCACGGCGTCGTCATCAAGGACGGCAAGCTGCGCGGTGTGCCCTCTCACGGTATGCTCTGCTCAATGGGTGAGTTGAACCTCACCACGCACGAGTGCCCCGGCAAGGAAGAAAACGGCATTCTCATTCTTGACGATTGCTTTGCCGACAAGATCGGCACCGACATTCGCGAGGCGCTGATGCTTGACGACACCACCGTGGAGTTTGAGATCACCTCCAACCGTCCCGACTGCCTTTCGGTGATCGGGCTTGCACGTGAGAGTGCGGTATCCTTCGGGCGCCCCCTCTCGGTGCCTACCCCTGCCGTGAAGCCTCTTGGCGACGGCGATGACGTTACCAAATATTTAAGCGTTGGCATCGAGGCACCCGACCTCTGCTATCGCTATGCGGCTAAGGTCGTCAAGAACGTACGCATCAAGCCCTCCCCCATGTGGCTGCGTATGCGCCTTGCCGCCGCGGGTGTACGCCCCATCAACAATATCGTAGATATCACCAACTACGTCATGCTTGAGTACGGTCAGCCGATGCACGCCTTTGACTACACGCAAATTGAGGGCAATGCCATTCGCGTGCGCCGCGCCGCTGACGGCGAGCAGTTCAGATCCCTTGACGATATTGACCACACGCTTGACAGCTCTATGCTTGTCATTGCCGACGGGAAAAAGGCCTGCGCGCTCGCGGGTGTGATGGGCGGTGCCAACAGTGAGATCAAGGACGACACCAAGACGGTGGTATTTGAGTCTGCCTGCTTCAACGGCGGCAGCGTGCGCGTGACCGCCAAGAAAAACGGCATGCGTACCGAATCCTCGGCACGCTTTGAAAAGGGTCTTGATGCCGAGAACTGCATGCCCGGTCTGCTGCGTGCGTGCGAGCTGGTACAGCTGCTCGATGCCGGCGACGTGGTGGACGGCACGATCGACGTTTACCCCACCAAGGCAGAGCCTACCGCGCTCCCCTTTGAGCCGGCACGCTACAACGCCTTCCTTGGCACCGATATTACCGAGGCGCGTATGACCGAGATTTTGAACGACCTCGGCTGCAAGGTAGAAAACGGCACGATCGCCGTGCCCTCCTTCCGTGCCGATCTTGCTTGCATGAACGATATCGCCGAGGAGATCATGCGTATTCACGGCTATGACAAGATCGTTTCCACCAAGATCGTGGCAGAAACCACCGAGGGCGGACGCACCCCCAAGCAGGCATTTGGCATTGACGTGGAGAATGCGCTGTACGGCATGGGCATTGACGAGATCCAGACCTTCTCCTTCATTTCCCCCAAGTATTACGACAAGATCCGTCTGCCCGAAAACGCCGCGCTGCGTCGCTCGGTGGTGATCTCCAATCCCCTTGGCGAGGATACGAGCGTCATGCGCACCACCGCCCTGCCCTCTATGCTGGAGGTGCTGGCGCGAAACGCTAACTTCAACAACGAAAACGTACGCCTGTTTGAAATGGGCTCGGTCTATTTGCCCGATGCCGATGCCGCTAAGCTCCCCTACGAGGGCAAGATGCTCACGCTCGGCATGTACGGCGACGCCGATTTCTACACGGTCAAGGGCGCCATTGAAAATTTGCTGGCGCTGGCCGCTATCAAGAACGCGACCTTTGTGGCAGTTGCCGACAATCCCTCCTATCACCCCGGGCGCTGTGCCGTGGTCAAGGCTGGCGACGTCACGCTGGCTACCTTCGGTCAGGTTCACCCGCTGGTAGTAGAAAACTACGGCCTTTCTATGCCGCTTTACGCCGCAGAGATCGATTTTGATGCGCTCTTTGAGGCCAGATGCGCCGACAAGCATTACACCCCCCTGCCTAAGTTCCCCGCCATTACCCGTGACTTCTCGTTCATTTGCGACGAGGCACTGGAGGTCGGTCGTATCATATCCGTGATGCAAATGGCAGGTGGCAAGCAGTGCGAGGGCGTGAAGCTGTTTGATATTTATCGCGGTGCACAGGTTGGCGAGAACAAAAAATCCGTTTCCCTGCGCATGACCCTGCGTGCCGACGACCACACCATGACGGTGGAGGACGCCGAAAAGATCACCAAAAAGGTGCTGTTCCTGCTTGAAAAAGAGCTGGGGCTTACCCTGCGCGCCTGATCGAGGTTGACGATGGAAAAAGCCAAGATCGACCGCATCAACGAGCTGGCGGCACTGAAAAAGGAACGCCCCTTGACCGAAGCGGAGGCCGCCGAGCAGGCGGCGCTCCGCGCCGAGTATCTGGCAGAGTTCCGTGCCCACATGCGCGGTACGCTTGATCACACCGTCATCGAGCGCCCCGACGGTACACGCGAGCGAGTCAGACCCAAAACCGACAAGGAGAAAAAATGATATGATGACTGATATTGAAATCGCAAAAGCGGCGAAGCTGCTGCCTATCCACGAGATTGCCACCGATCTTGGCGTACACGAGGAGGAGCTGGAGCAATACGGCCGTTACAAGGCCAAGATCAATGATGCATTTTTAAAGCGCACAGCCGATAAAAAGAACGGCAAGCTGATCCTTGTGACCGCCATCAATCCCACCCCTGCAGGCGAGGGCAAGACTACCACGACCGTGGGACTTGGTATGGCCATGAAAAAAATCGGCAAAAAAGCTGTGATCGCCCTGCGCGAGCCCTCGCTCGGGCCCGTATTTGGCATCAAGGGCGGCGCAGCAGGCGGCGGCTATGCACAGGTCGTACCGATGGAGGATATCAACCTGCACTTCACGGGTGACTTCCACGCCATTACGTCCGCCAACAACCTTCTGTGCGCTATTCTTGACAACCACATTCAGCAAGGCAATGCTCTTGGCATTGATCCGCGCCGTGTGCTCTTCACGCGTGTGGTGGATATGAACGACCGCGCACTGCGCAACATTCTCATCGGCCTTGGCGGCAAGGTAAACGGCGTGCCGCGCGAGGACCACTTTATGATCACGGTAGCCAGTGAGGTAATGGCCATTCTCTGCCTTTCCGAGGATCTTGCCGACCTCAAGCGCCGCCTTGGCGACATTCTTGTGGCCTACACCTACGAGGGTAAGCCCGTATTCTGCCGCGATCTGCAGGTAAACGGTGCGATGGCAGCGCTTCTTAAGGACGCCATCAAGCCCAACCTGGTTCAAACGCTTGAAAACACCCCTGCCCTCATTCACGGCGGCCCCTTTGCCAACATTGCGCACGGCTGCAACTCGATCAGAGCCACCAAGCTTGCCCTTAAGCTCGGTGACTACGCCATCACCGAGGCAGGGTTCGGCGCTGACCTTGGTGCTGAAAAGTTCCTTGATATCAAGTGCCGTATGGCAGGGCTCTCCCCCGATGCCATCGTGCTGGTGGCAACGGTACGTGCACTGAAGTATAACGGCGGCGTGCAAAAGCCCGACCTGAAGGCTGAAAACGTTGAAGCGATGAAGCGCGGTGCCGTTAACCTTGAAGCACACATTGAAAACCTTCACAAGTTCGGCGTACCCGTGGTGGTTGCCATCAACCGCTTTGATACCGACACCAATGCCGAGCTTGATGCACTGCGCGCCATCTGCGAGGAAAAGGGCGCCGATTTTGCCCTGTCCGAGGTCTTTGCCAAGGGTGGTGAGGGTGGCATCGAGCTTGCCGAAAAGGTCGTTGCCGCTTGCGAGAAGGAAAAAAATTTCAAATTCCTCTACGACGATGAGCTTTCCATCACCGAAAAGATCGAGACCGTTGCCAAGGAGCTTTACGGCGCAGGTAACGTGGTGTTTGAGGCAGGTGCAAAGAAGGCACTGGCCGATATTCTTGCCATTGACGAGAAATATGCGAAATTCCCCGTTTGTATGGCAAAAACGCAATATTCCTTCTCCGACGACCAAAGCAAGCTCGGCAGACCCGTTGGCCATACGCTGACGGTACGCGACATTCGTTTGTCGGCAGGTGCCGGCTTCATCGTGGTGCTGACGGGCACCGTGATGACGATGCCCGGTCTTGGCAAGACCCCTACCGCCTACACGATCGATATTGACAACGACGGCAACATTTCCGGGCTGTTCTGATCTATGTATCACAAAATCATTCACACGCTTTCTGCCGCTGAGACCGAGGCGACGGGGGCTGAATTGGCCATTGCCATGCAGCGCGAGGGGTTGCCCCCATACGTAGCGCTTTACGGCGACCTTGGCGTTGGCAAGACCGCGTTTGTGCGCGGCTTTGCCTCGGTCATTGCGCCTACGGCACCCGTGCGCTCCCCTACGTTTGCCCTGGTAAACGAATACCGCGGCAGGGACAAAAGGCTCTTTCACTTTGATATGTACCGCATTACAAGCGAGGACGACCTGTATTCGATCGGCTACGACGACTATCTTACGGCAGGCGGTATATGTCTTGTCGAATGGAGCGAAAATATTGAAAACGACATTCCCCCAAGGCACGTGCGCGTAGAGATCGTCAAAAATGATGCCAACTCGCCCGACAGCCGTCTGATCACGATTGAAGAAAGGAGATAAGCTATGCTGATCTTTGCACTTGACAGCTCTGCTGTGGTTGCCACCGTAGCACTGTACCGCGACAAAGCGCCGCTTGCCTCCTTTACCCTGAAAAACGGCAACACCCATAGTGAAACGCTTTTGCCGATGGCGAAGGCGCTGTTTGAGGTCACGGGCTACACCGCCGACGACGTTGACGTCTTTGCGTGCAGTGCGGGCCCCGGTTCCTTTACAGGTATGCGCATCGGTGCTGCAACCGTCAAGGGGCTTGCCTTTGGAAAAGGCAAAACCGTGATCGGGGTCTCGACCCTTGAGGCTATGGCCCGAAATCTGTTGCCGACCAAGGGGTTGATCTGCCCCGTGATGAATGCCCGACGCGGACAGGTCTACAATGCGCTGTTCTTTGCCGACGGGGATAGCCTCACCAGGCTTTGCCCCGACCGCGCACTGGCAGCCGACGACCTTGCCGCAGAACTTCGCGCGCGTGAGGCCCCCTTTTATCTGATCGGTGACGGCGTGGACGTAGCAACGGCTGCCTTAGGAGATCTCACCCCCCTGCCCTGTCCGACACCCGTGGCTGAGCAAAATGCCGCAGGGGTCGCGCTGGCGGCATATCATTTGTATGAAGCGGGTGTACGCACCACCGACCGAGACCTTTCCCCCATCTATTTACGCTTGCCGCAGGCAGAACGCGAACGCCTTGAAAAAGAACAAGCAACAAAAAAGGACGGTAACTGATATGAAAAAACTGGTAATTGGCTGCGATCACGCCGCACTTGATCTCAAAAATGCCGTACGTGAGCATCTTGAAGGACGCGGCTTTGACGTCACTGACGTCGGCACCTACACGAACGACAGCTGCAACTATCCCGTATTTGCGCACCGCGTTTGCACCAAGGTGCAATCGGGTGAGGCAGAGATGGGTATTCTCATTTGCGGTACAGGCATCGGTATGTCACTTGTTGCCAACAAGCACAAGGGTATTCGTGCCGCCTGCTGCTCCGATACCTTCAGCGCACGCCTCACGCGCCAGCACAATGACGCAAACGTGCTTTGCTTCGGTGCACGCGTAGTAGGTCTTGGCCTTGCGCTTGACCTGGTGGATAACTTTATCGACGCTGAATTTGAGGGCGGCAAGCACGCCGTACGCGTTGATATGATCACCGCCGTTGAAAACGGCACCTTTCAGGAATAATGTCGGTTGCCTATAAGACCGCCGATCTGTTGCGTGCCGCGCGCGGCAAAAAAAGGCCGCACACCTCCGCCATTATCGTGGCGGCAGGCAATTCAACACGCATGGGAGACGGTGTTTCAAAACAATTTTTAACGCTCGGTGGCATTCCCGTGTTGGCGCGCACGCTGCTTGCCTTTGAGGCAACACGGGAAATAGACGAGGTCGTCGTGGTAGCACGTGCCGAGGATCTTTCGGCTGTCAGCGACCTCGCCACTGCCAACGGCATCACCAAGCTTGCCGCCGTAGTAGCAGGGGGCGCAACGCGCGCCGAATCGGTTAAGAACGGCTTTTTGCATGTGCATCATCTGACAAAATTCGTAGCGATCCACGACGGGGCGCGCTGCCTGGTGACCCCCGATATGATCGAGCGCGTCCTGCACGCGGCAAGACGGCACAAGGCGGCTACTGCCGCTTGCACCGTACACGATACCGTAAAGGTAGCAAGTCGCCGCGGCTTTATTGCCAAAACGGTTGATCGCAGCACGGTGTATCTTGCCACCACGCCGCAGGTCTTCTCTGCCAATCTGTATCGTGCCGCGCTGGAAACCGTGAAGGACGCCGCCTTACTGACCGACGACAATCAACTCATTGAAAAATTGCCCTATCCCGTCAAGCTGGTGGATTGCGGCAAGGATAATATTAAGATCACGGAGCCGCGCGATCTGAGGCTGGCGACCTTGATCTTAGAAGAAAGAGAGGGCAAGCTATGAGGATCGGACACGGCTACGACGTGCACCGTCTTGTGACGGGCAGACGCCTGATTTTAGGCGGTGTTGATATTCCGCATGAAACCGGGCTGCTTGGACATTCCGACGCCGACGTGCTGACGCACGCCGTGATGGACGCCCTGCTTGGTGCCGCCGCAATGGGCGACATTGGCAAGCTTTTTCCCGACACCGACGAGCGCTTTCGCGGCGCTGACAGCCTGCTGCTCGCCCGTGAGGTTGCCAAAAGGCTTGATGCAGCCGGCTGGCGCATTGGCAATATAGACGCCACGGTGCTGACAGAAAAGCCGAAGCTGGCGCCCCATATCGGCGCTATGCGCGAAAATCTTGCCAAGGCACTCTCCCTTGACGTTGAGGCAGTCAGCATCAAGGCCACCACCGAGGAGGGGCTTGGCTTTACGGGTGAGCGCCTTGGCATTGCCGCCCACGCGGTTTGCCTGATCTGTAAAAAATAAAAATTGCCTGCGCCGCGGCGCAGGCAACCAGCAAGGGGCAACAAGGCAACTATTCTCCTACTTCCCGCGCACCTTGACCTCCACCCCTGTGCACCGCTTGCGAATTGTAAAAGAGGTGAGCCAAGCAGGCCTCCCTCATTGTCAAAATATGTCATATTATACGATTAAGTGAGGTACTTATGAAAATTTCTCCTTCTTTGCTTGCCGCAGATTTTGCAAATCTTCAGGCATCGGTTGCCAAAATTGAGCGCACCGTTGAAATGCTGCACCTTGACGTAATGGACGGCAACTTCGTCCCGAACCTTTCCTTTGGCCCGAACGTGATCGAAGCCTTGCGCCCCCATTCCAATCTCTTTTTTGACGTGCATCTGATGATCGAGCGCCCCGAGCGCTATCTTGAGGCCTTCAGAAAAGCGGGTGCTGACGGCATCACCATTCATTACGAGAGCACCGAGAACCCTGCCAAGGTGCTGAAGACCATTCGTGCAATGGGTGCATCGCCCGCCATCGCCATTTCACCCGACACCAAGCCCGAGGTCCTCTTCCCCCTCCTGCCGCTGTGCGACATGGTGCTGGTGATGACGGTATACCCCGGCTTTGGCGGTCAGAAGCTGATCCCCGCTTGCCTTGAAAAGGCAACGGTCCTCAAAAACGAGATCGAAAGACAGGGGCTGTCGGTATCCGTACAGGCCGACGGCGGCATTGGTGCCGCTAACCTTGCCGACGTACTGAGAGCCGGTATCAACGTAGTAGTGGCCGGCTCTGCCGTATTCGGCGCCGAAAAACCCGAGGAGGCTGTTGCTGCCATGCGCGCAGTAGAAAAGTCACTGTAATGCAGATCTACGAATTAGATAAAAGCGCCGTATTGGGCGTGGAAAGCATGAAAACCGAGGTGGAGGGGGAGGTCAAGCTTCTCATTCGTCTGCCGGAAAAAACCGAAAATGCAAGCCTTAAGGTGGGAGAAAAGATCTATTATCCCTTCACCAATAAGGAGGAGCCCTACGACAAGCGCTCTCACTGCTTTATAATACCCAAGGCCGAGCTGATAGCAAGCCCCCGTCTTGTGCTGCAGGTAACGTCTGTGGCAAAAAAGACCAAGGTCTTTCCGCACGAGGGTGCCACCGCGACGGTAGAAGCGCTTTATACGCCGGAAACTGAGATGACCGCCAACGATTATTTTGAGGCCACGGACCACGGCTTTGTCCCCGTTGCAAGCAAGGATACCGACATTGCCGACGGTCTTGTTTACCGCCGCATTACCTGCCGCGACAGGGACGGTGCCCCCCTTGAGCTCTTTTTACTGATCGCCGACCCCAAAAGGATCGGTTTTACAACAGCGGTGACCGATGACGGATTGCCCCGTCCCGATGAAAACGGTCAGCTCGTCTACCCCATCGGTACGGTACTGGAAAAGGCCGAGCAGGCAGTTGGCGAGGGGCTGGCGGTACGCGCTGCCACCAACGCCGATTTCTTTGACATTTACGGCGATTTTCACCCCGCGGGCCTTTGTGTGAAAAACGGCAGGATCCTTGCCAACCCCGACAGTGACCGCCCCTTTTTCGGCGTTCTGAAGGACGGCACGCCCGTCATCTCCTCACTGGCGCTCCACCCCGAATATAAGGACGAGCTCGATATGGCCGTATGCGGCTCACATATCGTACTGAAGGACGGTCAGCCCTTTGATCTCGCCTTCCCCGAGCCCTTTTCCGCCTTGCGCGCGCCGCGTACGTGCGTTGGTCTGCGTCCTGACGGCACCGTGGTGGTGATGGTGAGTGACGGACGCATTCCCACCTACTCGATCGGCACAACGCTGGTAGATCTCGCGCTCATTATGCGCGGTCTTGGCTGCACCGATATGGTGAACCTTGACGGCGGTGGCTCCTCAACGGTGTTCCTGCGCCCCGAGGGGGAAACGGAATTTAAGCTTGAAAACCGCCCCGCCGACATAGATCGCCCCAACGATTGCCTCATAAGACCCCTTTACAACGGTATTTTGCTGTACAGTAAATAATCAAAAAACGCCTTGCTGATTTCTATCAGCAAGGCGTTTTTCATTTTAAGCCTTCTTTTTGACGATCACGTAGCCCTCGGGATCACCGAACTTGCGCACGTGAGGACATTCGGGCAGAGCGCGATAACGGGGCGCCACAAAGCGCACAGCGTTGCGAATGACGGTCTGCACCTCAGGAATATGATAAGTCGGGAAGGTCTCGTGCCCCGGCTGGAAATAGAAGATCTGTCCATTACCGCGCTGGAACAGACACCCGGAGCGGAAGGCTTCACCGCCCGAATAGCTACCCAGGAAAAGAACCTTATCGGGATTGGGAATCGAAAAGGGCTCACCGTAGGTCTCCTCGCCCGGTAAAAAGATGGCACGGTCGATCCCCTGTGTGATCGGGTGCGAGGGATCGGTCACCCAGACGTGCTCATAGTCACCGCTTTCGCGCCACGTGAGGTTACAGGGCGTGCCCATCAAAAGCTTAAAGGGCTTGGAATGGTGCGCAGAATGCAGGAAAATAGCACCCATACCGCTATGTACGGCATCGCGCACGAGGGCTGCCACCTCATCGGGCACGTATTTGTGCATAATGTGTCCCCACCAGATCAGCACGTCGGTCTCATCAAGCACCTCCTTTGTGATGCCACAGCTTTCGTCGTCAAGAGTAGCGGTCTTTACCGCAATATCCTCACACTGCAAAAAATCGGCAATAGCCCGATGAATACCGTTCGGATAAATGGCTGCCACGTTTTCCTTTTCTCTTTCGTGCTTAAACTCGTTCCATACAAGTACGCGGATCATATCTTTTTCTCCTTTTACAGTTTGTCAATATAAGTAAAACGAGGCATACTCTGCCCGTTTTTTGTCACGGTTTCCAAAAACATCAGCGCAGGGCGCACCCACACGGTGCCCTCGCCGTAAAGTGCGCGGTAGACCACCATATCCTCGGCGGTTTCAGAGTGCTTGGCCACGCAAAGCACCTCATATTCCATACCCTTAAAATGGCGGTAACGCCCAAGCCTTATCTCTTGCATATCAAACCTTTGCCCCTTGCTTTTCGGCGGCGGTAAAGGTGTTTTTGAGGAGCATGGTGATCGTCATGGGTCCAACACCGCCGGGCACGGGCGTGATGGCAGATGCCACAGGCTCGACCGAGGCAAAATCCACGTCACCGCAAAGCTTGCCGTCGGTCGGGCGACGGTTCATACCTACGTCGATCACAACGGCACCCTCTTTTACGTAAGAGGCATCAAAAAACTCGGGCTTGCCGATCGCGGCAACCAAAATATCGGCGCGACGGCAGACCTCCTTTAAATTTTTGGTGCGACTGTGACAGACTGTTACAGTGCCGTTTTTCTCAAGCAAAAGCAAAGCCTGGGGCTTGCCTACAATATTGGAGCGCCCCACCACGACGCATTCCTTGCCCTCGATCTCAACACCGCTACGCTCGAGCAGCGCCATCACACCTGCGGGTGTACAGGGCAAGAAATCGTAATTGCCGATCATAATACGCCCCACGTTATACGGGTGGAAGGCATCAACGTCCTTTTTCGGGTCGATCGCCAGCAGGATCTTTTCGGCATCAAGGTGACGCGGCAAGGGCAGCTGTACCAAAATACCGTGAATGGCAGCATCGTGATTGAGGTCATCGATCAGCGCGAGCAGCGTTGCCTCGTCGGTATCGGCGGGCAGCTCGTATCCGCGCGAATAAAAGCCGACCTCCTCGCACGCGCGATGCTTATTGCGCACGTAGACCTGTGAAGCAGGATCCTCACCTACGATCACCACGGCAAGACCCGGCGCGTAGCCGTTTACTTTTTGAAACGTCTTCGTATCAGCTGCGATCTCACGGCGGATCTCAGCGGCAATTTCCTTTCCGTTAATCAGCATTGCCATCGTTTTGTTCCCCCTTTTGCTTTTCGTTTTGCTTGGCAGCATTGGCAATCATGGCATCAATATCGGCGGCCGCCTCTTGCTCGGCCTGCTGCTTCTCACGCGTGCGTGCGCTGATGCCACGGCATTTTTCATAAACAGGCTGATATTCGACCGCATCGGCCTCGGCACGCTTTCCTCGCCACAGCAAATACACGATCAATGCCGTGCAGACGGTAAAGCACAAAAAGCCCACCACCTGCGAAATGCGGAAGCCGCCAACGTAAAGACTGTCAGTACGCAGACCCTCGATCAGCATACGCCCAAAGCCGTACCACGCCAGATACAGCAGCAGGATCTGCCCGTTGAACTTCTTTTTCTTATAATAAAGATTGATCAGCACGAAGCCAACGAGGTTCCACAGGCTTTCGTATAAGAACGTGGGGTGATAATAGACCGTTTCAAGCCCCTCGCGAAGCCCCATACGCAAAAAGAAATTACCCGTGATCTCGGTGCCGTGTGCCTCACCGTTGACAAAATTGCCCCAACGGCCGATGATCTGCCCCAGCATGACCCCGGGAGCCACCAAATCACACATTTTTAAAATTTGCGTTTTATTGAATTTTTTAAAATAGCTGACGAGCAAGATGCCGACAGCACCGCCAATAATTGAGCCGTAAAGAGCAATACCGCCCTCCCAGATGGCTATGACGTCGTAAAAGCTGGTATAATGCCCCTCGTCAAGCGTTGTCAGCACGTAATAGGCGCGCGCACCCACGATGGCAAGCACCACCACGACAAGGGCGAAATCCAGGATATCATCGGTTTTAATGCCCTCAAATTTGGCACGGTAAACGGCGTACAAAAAGCCTGCCACAATGCCAAGAGTCAGCAAAACACCATACCAGCGCACCTCAATACCGCCAAAAAACGGCAGCGTTACAGCAATCTTGCTGATCGTCGTTTCACCGATGCCAAGACCGGGAAAAGAAAAAACTGTGTTCATATTCTTCACTCCTTGGGATAGATCACGGAAAGCGTAATGCGCGACGGGTCAAAGACCTCGTGAAAAAACCGCGCCACGTCTTCAAATTGCAGGCCCTGCAGCACGTCGGCGTAGGAGAAGATGTCTACCCCCTCCACCGCAAAGGAAAGCAACGTATTGGCAATTTCCTCGGTGCTGTCAAAGCTCTTGATAAATTCGGCGTATTCCACGCGCCTTGCGCGCTCAAAATCCTCGCGGCAAAGCCCTTTTTGGCGGCACGCGGCAAGATAGTCCATCACACGCGCAAAAACCGTATCCGGCTCCCCTGCCTCGCCTGCGATCTGATAAAAGGCAAAATCACGCGTCAGGGCGTACTCTGCCGAAAGCCCCGGGGAAATCAGACCCTCGTCAAACAGCGCGCTGTATAGCTCACCCGACTCGGAAAACAGCATTTCACCAAGCACAGCCATGGCAGCGTCCTTATAAAGACGGGCCCCGGGATCATCGGGGATATGGGGATCCTTTACGCCGATCATAAACAGGGGCTTTGCCACCTGCCCTGTGCCCGTCACGCGTGCGGCGCGCACCTCCTGCGGCTCATTTACGGTATGACGAGGCGTTTTCCGCTTGGCGGTGCTTTGGGGCAAGTGCCGATCGGCAAGCGCAAAGACCTCCTCGGGTATGACGTCACCGCATACGATCAGCACCATATTAGACAAATGATAAAATTGCTCGTAGGCCCGATACAAAATCTCCGGAGTGATGGCAGCGATCGATTCAAGCGAACCGCAAATATCAACCTTTACGGGGTGATTGTGATAAAGACCGCTCAGCATATTATAGTAGCACGTATCATAAGGGTTATCGCGGCACATACGGATCTCCTCCGCGATAATACCCTGCTCTCTTGCCACATTTTCATCGGTAAAATAGGGGTGTGTGACAAAATCAATCAGCTCACCAAAGGAATCGGCAAAGCGGTCGGTCGTTGAAAAGAGATACACCGTGCGTGTATGCGAGGTGTAGGCATTGGCATCAGCCCCATATTCGGAAAAACGCTCAAAGGCGTCGCTTCCATCGGAGGCGGCAAAGAGCTTATGCTCCAAAAAATGCGCAATACCGTCGGGCAGAAGCTGCAGCCCCTCCTCATCCAGTGCATGATCGACAGCACCGAAATTGGTGGCGAAAAGCGCATACGAGGTCGTCATTTTTTTCGGGAAAACGTAAATATTCAAGCCGCTTTCATGATGCTTTACGGTATAGGACTCGCCAAGGAGCGTGCTTTTAAAGCTGTTGATCATTCAAACACCTCCTCCTCGGTATCGGTGCCCTTTAGGAAAAACACGGCGCCGAGCCTGAAGTGCTGTGCCGCTTCTACCACCTGCTCGCGTGTCACGGCGGCAAGGCGCTCACGCCACTGCTCAATGCCCTCGTCGATCCCGATGTGCGCCCGTGCGGTATAAAAACGCGCCAATGCCGCAGGGTTATCGAAGACGCCGCGATAGGCACCGGCCGTGGCAAGGGCGGCTGCCTCCATTTCGGTTTTTGAAATATGCCCGTCGCAAATGGCATCAAATTCCTTCAGCATAGCCTCCTGTGCTGTTTTGCGATTAGAGAGCTTGATGCCGCAATTTGCCATCATAATGCCCTTTTGCAGCTGGTAGGAGGAGCTGCAATGATAGCAAAGCCCCAGCTTTTCGCGCACGTTCATAAAGAGCTTAGAGGCGGGAGAGCCGCCGTAAATTTCGTTCAAGAGAACCGTAGCCGGGGCTAAGGGGTGCGTGGCACCCACGTCGGTACGAAAGCCAAGCACCAGCTTGCCCTGCGAGAGCGGCATTTCCTCCTCGCCGTGGCGCGTGGCACCCCGATGGGCGCCAACACCTGCAACAAAGGGGGCGGCAGGACCGCCGACCTCGCCAAAGCGCGCCTCCAGCAGCGCGCAAACAGCCTCGGGGGGCGTTGCTCCCACATAGCAAAACAAGGGTGCGATCTCTGCAAGCAGCGCACGGTGACGCGCGGCAAGCGCGGCAGGAGTCAAGGCGTCGATCGTTTGCTCCTCACCGATCAAGGATAAAGCATAGGGCTCGCCCGCGCAAAGCAGCTCGCGCGCCTTTGTCAGCGCATAGCCGCGCGGATTATTGATAGCCGCGCGAATGGCATCGCGCAAAACCCGCTTTTCCCCTTCGACGTATGCCGTGGCATACTGCCCCTCACGATCGGTAAAGGGGCAACACAGCAGCTCGTGCAAAAGTGACACGACCTGCGGCAAAAGTCCGTTGCCGCCACCGACAAAGCGCGCACCGAGAAAATCGGCAGTCATGGTGATCTGCTGCATTTCGCCAAGACGGCGATTTGACGTAGAAATAGCGGTAGAATACAGGTCGTCAAGATGGCGATTGAGCGCCGCTTGCGTGGGATAAGTAACGGTGCCACGGCGTGAAAGCGCCAGCAGCATGACGTTTTTCTGCGCCGTATCCGCACAGATCGGCACGGCAAAGGAAAGCGACAGCAGCTCACTTTTAAAGCGGTCCGTCGGAATATAAATGAGTCGGGCATAGCGGCCGACCGAAAAATATTGCGGCTTCACGGGGCACCTCCTATCTAAAATATTATATATTATTTTACACTATGCCGGAAACAAATGCAAGAGATTTAGTAAAATTTCAAGCTATAAACGCAAAAGGCGGCTGAAAATTCAGCCGCCCTTCATAAGATGCTTATTCCTTTTTGGTCCTTTCCCTCTTTCTTTCACGTGCCTCAAAAGCAAGCTTGGCAATTACGATCAAAGCGATGCCGACCGTAAACGTAAAAAACTGTAACGGCTCGCGTGGGATTTTATCTGAAGGGCTTTCTTTAGGCAGTTGCGGATCTTCGGCGGTGCAAAGGATAAACAGCAGCTCAACATCGGGTAGCCCCATACGCTTTAGGGTATATCCGCTTGATGTTTTTTCAAATTCCCCAAGGGTATCAGCAATCATATAATACGGTGTATTGATCACTATTTCCAGCTCGCCGAAGCTCTTCCACGTACCTGCGGGTGAAAGCAGATAGGTATATCCGTAAATACGCGGCGTGTACTTTGCATTCACGGCAGGATAGATCGGCGCTGTGACCTTATTGACGATACGACCCTTTGCAGGTACTGTAATTTCATACTCATACCATTGCATCAGACTTTCCAAAAAATTCTCCGCCGAAATCGATATTGTACTTGCACTGGAAAATGATGGAAACGTATATCTGGCATCCTTTCTATCCTCCTGCAACAAAGTCATCTTTGCATTGTACCAATCCACCTTAGAAACGCCTGTACTCGCTTTCCAATCTTTCAACAAAACCTTCTCAAAGGTCGTTGTGCCCACGCTTAAAAGCTTTAGATCACCGCCGATTTCTTCACCCTCACTTGAATAAATCTTCATATCAGGCAGGTGCTCCAACGGTTTGCCAACGGCATATATGGTAAACGTGTTGCCTGCTTTAAAGCTCACCTCGTGCGTATCAGGTAAATACTCAGTGTCAAATTTCGCTGCCGGAACACACAGCCACGTGCTACCATCGCCCACAGCCCAGGTAGCCTGCACGTAATGCTTGCGATAATACATCACATCCACATCGGTTGTGTAGCGATATATCGTAACTTCCATATCAGGTGCAAAAAAATCATCGGTGATATAATTATCATGAATTCTCGAAAGATCAGACAGCACATTTCTACTCTTATCAAGATATATACTGTGACGAATTTGCTTTTCAATTTTTTCACCGTTGACGGTGATCACGTGCTTATCGGCATCCACATTGTCTTCGGACTCATAATTCTCATTTTCATAGCTGCGCGCCCCCAGTATGCCAAACGGAAAATAAAGCTTTGCCGTTACCGTATAATCCGCAGGATTATAAAAGTTATATTCCGCGCTCACCTGCCCCGAATACGCCAAGAATTCCTCTTTTGTCTCATACGACGTCTGATACAGCTCCTCAATATCAAAGATAAGCAGCTCGCTTTCCACCTCAACGGGACAAATATCCTCCATTACCGTAGCTCCCATAGCGTCCACACCGCGCCAATAGGTCAGTGCGGAATTTGCCGAGATAGGTAGGATAGCGGTGCTGCAGACAAGCAGCAAAATCAGTAAGACAAAAATACTTTTTATCAGTTTGCACTTCATTGCTCTCCCCCCCTTTGCTTTGATAATGACGATGATCTCTTAAATTCATTATATCAACTTTAAGCAATTATGTCAAGAAAAACAGCCGTACGCGGCAGGTGGCTTCAAGGCCTGCACGGTACGGCGGTTTTAATATTGTTATTTCAATGCTTCAACAATAGCCTTGGCGGCCTCGGTCATGGGCAGATTTTCGATCTGCTCGATCTTACCGGCGTCAACAAGTGCGGCCAGAGCAGGATCGATCGGGAGCTTGGCCAGCAACGGATAACCGAATTCCTTTGCGATCTCCTCAATATGGCTTTCACCGAACAGGTAGATCTCCTTGCCGCAGTCAGGGCAACGAACAAAGCTCATATTTTCCACGAGGCCGAGTACCGGTACTTCCATCATATTAGCCATATTGGCGGCCTTTTTCACGATCATAGACACCAGGTCCTGCGGGCTGCTGACGATCACGACGCCATCGACCTTAAAGGACTGGAAGACCGTCAGGGGCACGTCACCCGTGCCGGGAGGGCAGTCAACGATCAGATAATCGATATTATCCCAGATGACGTCAGTGTAAAACTGCTTGACGGTGCCTGCGATCACGGGACCGCGCCAGATCACGGGGCTGGTTTCATCAGGGAGAAGAAGATTTAGGGAGACCACGTCGATACCGCCCGGGGTACGTGCGGGATACAGACCGTTCTCATCGCCCTCAACCGTACCCGATTTAAGGCCAAAGGCCTTGGGGATCGAGGGACCCGTGATATCGGCATCTAAAATACCGACGCGATAGCCTGCACGGTTCAGCGCCACAGCCAACAGTGAGCTGACCATCGACTTACCGACGCCACCCTTGCCGCTGACAACACCGATGATCTTACCTATCTTGCTTTTTTCGTGTAATTTATCCTTTTGCGGGCCCTTGCGAGAATTGCAATCTGTGCTGCTGCACGAGCCGCAATCGTGCGTACATTCCTGTGCCATTTTTAAAATCCTTTCCGAAAAAATCTTTGAGAGTATAATACTTATACTATTATACACCTTTTATGGCAAATTGCAAGTTTTTTTACAAAAATAGTTTGACGAGCGCGGCAAAGGGCTTGAAGCAAGCAAAATTTTATGCTATACTTATACTGTGAAATTATGCCTTTCCCGAAAGGAACCGCTATGCGAAAGATCTTATCTTATATCCGCCTTTATAAAAAAGAGGCCGCTCTGGGGCCGCTTTTTAAAATGCTGGAGGCACTGTTTGAATTATTTATCCCGCTTGTCGTAGCCGATATCATTGACGTCGGCATCAAAAACGGAGATACGCGCTATATTCTCACACGCTGCGGCGTGATGGTGCTGCTCGGTGTGATCGGCCTTACCGCCTCAATCACCGCACAGTATTTTTCCGCCAAGGCGGCGGTCGGCCTTGCCACCGATCTGCGCCGCGATCTGTTTGCCCATATCGGCAGACTCTCCTACGCAAGCACCGATACATTCGGCACCGCTACCCTGCTCTCACGTGCCACCACCGATATCAATCAGGTACAGCATGCCACCAATATCGTGCTGCGTTTGTTTTTGCGCTCCCCCTTTATCGTATTCGGCGCCATGATCATGGCCTTTACGGTGTCGCCCTCGGCAGCGCTGACCTTTGTGGTGACCATTCCCCTGCTTGCCATCGTGGTATTCGGCGTGATGCTGATCAGTATCCCGATGTTCCGCCGTGTACACGCGCATCTTGACCGAGTGCTGGGACATACGCGCGAAAACCTGTCGGGTGCGCGCGTGGTGCGCGCCTTTGTGCGCGAGGAGCAAAGTATTGCCGATTTCACTAAAACCAATGCGCAGCTGACGCGCATACAGCGCTTCACGGGGCGCTTTTCAGCATTGCTGAACCCCGTCACCTACGTCATCATCAATCTTTCTATTCTGGTGATCATCTGGCGAGGCGGCATACAGGTGGAGGCAGGAAGCCTGACACAAGGCGGCGTGGTAGCGCTTTACAACTACATGTCGCAAATTTTGATTGAGCTGATCAAAATGGCCAACTTTATCATTCTCATCACCAAGGCTGTGGCATCGGGCACGCGCATCAACGCGATCTTTAACACCGAAGCGGGACTGAAAAAGAGCGCCGATCACGCATGCGGCGACAAGACGCTGGCGGTAGAATTTAAAAACGTTTCTCTTTCCTATCATGAGGGTGCCGACACGGTGCTCGAGAATATTTCCTTTTCTTGCCGCCCCGGCGAAACCGTTGGCATTATCGGCGGAACCGGTGCAGGCAAAAGCTCGCTGGTGGCACTGATCCCCCGTTTTTACGATGCGACAAGCGGTGCTGTTCTGGTGGGTGGGCGCGACGTACGCGATTTTGAGGACGTGCACAAGCTGCGCGAACGCATCGGCATTGTGCCGCAAAAGGCAGAGCTCTTTGCCGGCACCGTGCGCGACAATCTGCGCTTTGGCAACGCAGCAGCCACCGATGACGAATGCCGTGAAGCACTGGCTACGGCACAAGCACTTGCTTTTGTAGAAGAAAAGGAGGGTGGGCTTGATTTCCTGCTTGAGCAAGGGGCAAGAAACCTTTCGGGCGGACAAAAGCAACGCCTGACCATTGCCCGTGCGCTGGTAAGGCGCCCCGAGATCTTGATCCTTGATGACAGCGCCTCCGCCCTTGACTATGCGACCGATGCCGCTTTGCGTGCGGCGATCAAGGCACTCCCCTATCACCCCACCACCTTTATTGTGTCGCAGCGCACCGCATCGATCTCGCACGCCGATCGCATTATCGTGCTTGACGACGGAAGGGCCGTCGGCATCGGCACACACGAGACTCTGCTTGAGAGCTGTCCTATTTACCGCGAAATTCACGAATCGCAATTCGGCCGCGAGGAGGTGGCGCAGCATGGCTAAAGCAAAGCAAACCGCCCCTAAGGGCACCTGGCGCCGCGTGCTTTCCTATTTGAAGGGCTATCGCATTTTCTTGGTGCTTTCCCTGCTCCTCGCCCTCGGCACCGTCGGGCTTACCCTGTGGCTGCCCGTTCTGATCGGCCGGGCCATTGACATGATTATAGCCCCTAACGGTGTTGATTTTGACGGTATTTTCAGTATTTTCAAATTAGCTGCCGCAGTCATTGCCGCCACGGCCCTTTTGCAATGGCTGATGAACGTATGTAACAACAAAATGACCTTTGGTATCGTGCGCAATATCAGAAACGATGCCTTCCGTCATCTGCAAAAGGTTCCCTTCTCTTATCTTGATACCAAGAAAACGGGTGATATCGTCAGCCGTGTGATCAGCGACGTCGATCAATTTTCAGACGGCCTTTTGCTTGGACTCACACAGCTTTTCACAGGTGTTGCCACCATTATCGGCACGCTTCTGTTTATGCTCTTTATCCATCCCGGCATTACGCTCGTGGTGGTGCTGATCACCCCCGTCTCGCTCTTTGTGGCTGCCTTTATCGCAAAGAGCACCTACCACATGTTCCAGCGCCAAAGCGAGATCCGCGGGCGCGAAATGGCCCTGATGGAGGAGGCGATCAGCCAGCACAAGGTCGTGGACGCCTTTTCGCAGGAAAAACAGATGCTTTCTCGCTTTGATGACCTCAACGAGCAGCTGCGAGACGCCTCCTTGAAGGCGACCTTCTACTCCTCTATCACCAATCCCGCCACACGCTTTGTCAACGGTCTGGTCTATACGGGTGTAGCACTAACGGGCGCGCTTGTCGCGATGAGCGGCGGAGCCGCTATCACCATCGGCGAGCTTTCCTGCTTTCTCTCTTATGCCAACCAGTACACCAAGCCCTTTAACGAAATTTCGGGTGTGGTGACCGAGCTGCAAAACGCACTCGCCTCGGCGGCGCGCATCTTTGAGGTGCTTGACGCACCCGTGGAGATCCCAGACGATCAGAATGCCGCAGAGCTGACCGCACCGCGCGGCGCGATAGAATTTTCTCACGTGGCCTTTTCCTATACCGACGAGCAAACGCTGATCACCGATATGAACGTGAAGGTTGCCCCCGGGCAGCACGTGGCGATCGTTGGCCCCACGGGCTGCGGTAAGACCACGGTGATCAATCTGCTGATGCGCTTTTACGACGTCAAAGACGGTGCGATCCTGCTTGATGGTGTGGACGTGAGACACCTGACACGCAAGAGCCTGCGCGCTTCGATCGGCATGGTGTTACAGGACACGGTACTGTTTTCGGGCACTGTGCGTGAAAATATTGCCTTTGGCAAGGTCAACGCCAGCGACGAGGAGATCGTCAACGCCGCCAAGGCAGCACACGCGCACAGCTTTATCAAGCGCTTGAAGAACGGCTATGACACCGTGATCGGCGAAGGGGGCGGCGCGCTGTCGCAGGGGCAAAAGCAGCTGCTTTGCATCAGCCGCCTGATGCTCTGCCCTCCCCCTATTTTAATTCTTGACGAGGCGACCTCCTCGATTGACACGCGCACCGAGCAGCGTATTCAAAAGGCCTTTGCCACAC
This sequence comes from Oscillospiraceae bacterium, assembly GCA_015063895.1. GTDB lineage: Bacteria > Bacillota > Clostridia > Oscillospirales > CAG-272 > Firm-07. The sequence goes on from SVTG01000005.1 coordinate 56,946, forward strand.
TGATGAAGGGGCGCACCAGCTTTGTGGTGGCGCACCGCCTTTCCACCGTCAGGGAATGTGACCTGATACTCGTGATGAAGGACGGCAACGTCATTGAGCAGGGCACGCACGATACCCTGCTTGCTAAAAACGGATTTTATAAACAGCTTTACGAAAGTCAGTTTGTCAAGGCAAAATAACTTTTGCAACCCTTTAAAGGAGGTTTTAATGTTTAAAAGACTGCTTACTATTATCCTGCTTGCTTGTGTGCTATGTATAGCTGCTTCATGTCAAAAGAATGACAAAAAGGAAAAAGCAGAGGGTGACTTAATATTCACCTATCATGAGTCCACAGACAGCTATTTTGTCCAAATAAACCGTGAAATAAGAGCTACAGTTACCAGCATCACCATACCCGGCTCCTATAACGGAAAGCCTGTAACATATATCGATGAAGGTGGCTTTTCGTTTTGCCCGCTATTGACCTCGGTCGTCATATCCGAAGGCGTTACAAACATACTGAGTAAGAGCTTTTCAAACTGTCCCGAGCTCACGACCGTGGTGCTTCCCGAGGGCTTCACCCACATCGGATGGAGCGCATTTTCAAGCTGTCCCAAGCTGGCCAATATCAATCTCCCCACAAGCTTAACAAAAATCGATCAAGATGCATTTTGGAACACGCCACTGGTAACGGAGACGGAAAATGGCTTGATATACGTAGATAATTGGCTGATTGGGTGCGAGCAAAACATAACAGACATTGTAATACGCCCGGGAACGGTGGGAATGGCCTCACACGCCCTTGAGTGCAAAGCAAGAAGCCTTACGGTCAATGCTGAAATGAAGTATATTGAGGGATATACAATCGGTTATTGCTCAAACCTGTATTCGCTTACCGTAGCCGAGGAAAATCCCCTGTATCACAGCAAGGACGACTGCCTGATTGAAACAGCCACAGGACGCTTGGTGCGTGGCTGCAGAAAAAGCAAAATTCCCGATTATATCACGGAAATCGGCATGTATGCCTATTACGGCGTGCAAGCGTTTGACAATCCTATCATTCCGCAAAGCGTGACCAAGATATCCTCGTGCGCTTTTACCTCTTGCGGCAATCTGCGCACGCTGACAATTCCCGCCTCGGTCACCGAGCTTGATTTTGCGGCCTTTACCGGATGTACCGCATTAAAGCAGATCAATTTACCAAGTAGCATTACCACGATCCCCGGAAATTGCTTTTATATGTGCCGGCAGATCGAAACCATCATACTGCCGGATAGTGTGACGACCATAGAGGAGGAAAGCGCCTTTGGCGAGTGCGATATGTTAAAAAAGCTTGTGATCCCGGCCGCTGTAACGCATTTACCGTACGACTTATTTTCAGGCATTGAACCCCCTGCCATATTTTATAAGGGCGCAAAAGGCGTGTTGCAAAATTATCCCTGGTCGGTTTATTATTACTCGGAAACCAAACCCAGCGCCGATCATGCTGCCTATTGGCATTTTGTCGATGGTGAGCCCACCGTTTGGAGCGCAAACGATTGATATTCATTTTTAAAAACCCAAAGGGGCCGCGCTGTGCGCGGCCCCTTTTCATTCTTTTAATCGCAGTTTTCCCAGTTGTGGTAAACGTTCATGACGTCATCGTCGTCCTCAAGCATTTCAATCAGAAGACCCATGAATTTGATATCGTCAGGGTCGCTGAGCTCGACGGAGGTAGAGGCAATTTTATCCTTCTCTGCCGAAAGAATGGGGTATTTAGCGGCCTCCAGCACCTCCTTGATGGCATAGAGGTCATCAACGACGGTATAGATCTCAAATACGCCGTCGCCCGCAGCAAAGTCCTCAGCGCCTGCCTCAAGGGCGGTTTCCATCAGCTTATCCTCGTCAATGTCGCCGTCCTCGTTGTTCACGATGATCACACCCTTATCCTCAAAAAGGAAGGATACGCACCCCGAGGTGCCCATGTTACCGTGATATTTGTTGAAGTAGGAGCGCACGTTGCCTGCGGTGCGGTTACGGTTATCGGTGGTCGTCTCCACGATCACGGCAACACCGCCGGGGCCATAGCCCTCATAAGTAATCTCCTCATAATCCTCGCCCGTGGCGCCCATTGCCTTTTTGATAATACGCTCGATATTATCATTGGGAACGTTATTGGATTTTGCCTTCTGGATCAGGTCGCGCAGCTTGGAGTTTGAGTTAGGATCTCCGCCGCCCGCCTTAACGGCAACGGCGATCTCCTTGCCGATCTTGGTAAAGACCTTGGCCTTTTGTGCGTCTGTTTTTTCTTTTTTGTGCTTAATGTTAGCCCATTTGCTATGTCCTGACATATCTATATCTCCTTAAATTTGTTCCATGGTTTTGAGGCAGACCAGCGGGAATGCGTTTCCAAGCACCACGTTGGTGGCACGTGTGATCGCCACGCGCGTCGCGCGCACAGCAGGATCGTCGGCACCGATGATCTGACAGTTATGATAAAAACGGTTGAAGGCGGCACACACGTCAAGAATGTAACGCGTGATGACCGAGGGCTCGTATTCGGCAATGGCGGCCGACACCTTTTCGGGGAAGCGGGCAAGCACCTTTAAGAGCGTTGCCTCGTCGGGGGCGGTAATGGCAAGGTCGCTTTCCTGCACGTCAACCCCTTCGGCACGGCGCAGCACCGCGCAGGTGCGTGCATAGGTATACTGTACGTAGGGGCCCGTGTTGCCCTCAAAATTGAGGGCATCCTCCATGACGAAATTGATATCCTTAATGCGGCTGCCCGACAGGTAATAGAATACGATCGCGCCAACGCCCACGGCCTCGGCGATCTCCTCCTTACCGACAAGGTCGGGATTCTTTTCCGCCATAATGCGGCTGACCTCGTCAATAGCGGCGCGGAACAGATCCTTTAAAAGCACCACGTTACCCGTACGGGTAGCAAGCTTGGCGCCGTTGATGCTGACCGTGCCGTAGGGCACGTGCACAAGCTGATCGTGCCAGTCGTAGCCCATCAGCTCCACGACCTTGAACCACTGCGCAAAGTGCAGACTTTGCCCCGCGGAGGTCACGTAAATGGCCTTATCGAAGTTATACTCGTTTTTACGGTATACAGCGGCGGCAATATCACGCGTGGGGTAGAGCGTTGAGCCGTCGCGCTTCAAAATCAGACACGGCGGCATGCCGTAGGGCTGCAGATCCACGATAGAAGCACCGTCATCGATCTTCAAAAGCCCCTTGTCGCGCAGCTTTTGCACCTCGGCGGGCATTTTATCGGTATAAAAGCTCTCGCCCTTATAGCTGTCAAACGTGATGCCGAGCTGCTTATAGGTCTTTTCATATTCGGCAAGGCTGATATCGATAAACCAGCGCCAAAGGGCAAGGTTTTCCTCGTCGCCCTCCTCTAATTTGTGGAACTCGGCACGGGCGGCGTCACCGAGGGCGGGATCGGCAGGGATCCCCTTTTCCTCGTTACCTGAAATGGCGTTGTTGATCATCACGTAAAGCTCAACGAGCTTATCAATACCGCCCTCCTCAACCATCTCACGGCTGCCCCATTTTTTATAGGCTACGATCAGCTTGCCGAACTGGGTGCCCCAGTCGCCAAGATAATTGATGCCAACGCACTTGTAGCCTGCAAACTCGTGCAGCTTTTTCAGAGAATGGCCGATCACCGTGGTGCCGAGATGCCCGATATGGAAGGGCTTTGCCACGTTGGGGGAGGAGTAGTCAAGCACGACGGTCTTGCCCTGCCCCTCGTTCCCTGCACCGTAACGCTCGCCTGCGGCAAGGATCCCCGAAAGAACGTTATGGACCAGGTAAGATTTTGAAACGGTAATGTTGAGGTAACCGTTCACGGCCTCGGCACGCTCGATCACCTCAAGGCCGTTTAATGCCTCGGAAAGCGTGGCGGCAATCTGCACGGGCGCGCGGCGAAGCGTGCGCGAGAGCTTAAAGCACGGCAGTGCAAGATCGCCCATTGCCTCATCGGGCGGATATTCAAGCATGGCGACAAGGTCGGCCACGTCGGGGGTAGTGGGGGCGCCGAGCGCGGCGATCCCCTCACAAAGCTTTGTTGCAATCAGTTGTTTTATCGTCTTCATCGTCAGTCCTCGTTTGTTTTATTCACTCTCGCCTGCTACCGAAAGGTCGTTTATCAGCAGGGCGGGTGCCGCTCCCATCGAAAAGCCGCACGTGCCCCCCTCAACCTCGGCGCCGACGCGCGCGATATTCTTCATCAGTTCAAAGAAATTACCGGCCACGGTAAAGGCCTTGACGGGCGTTTCCTTTTTGCCGTCTTTGATCAAAAATCCCGCACACTCGATCGAAAAATCACCCGTGACGGCATCGCACCCTGCGTGCAAGCCCTTCATCTCGGTGATATACAGGCCGTTTTGCATCGTTGCAAACAGCTCGTCAAGTGTGGCGTCCCCCGCCGCAATATGACGGCAATAGGAGCGGATAGACACAGGCGAAGCATAGGAGGCACGCCCTGCGTTACCCGTGGATACGTTGCCCGTTTTCTTGGCGGTGGTGAGATCGTACAGCAGGGTTTTTAAGACGCCCTTTTCGATCAACGCCTTTTTATAGGTCGGCACGCCCTCGGCGTCAAACGGCATTTGCATGGTGTTACCCTCATAAAAGGGGTCGTCATAGACCGTCAGCAGGGGCGAAGCCACAACCGTCCCCTCCTTGCCCTTTAAGAGCGAGAGGCCCTGCATCGCGGCCTTACCGCTGAATATGCTACCGAAGGTGGAAAAGAGCGCACGCACCTGCTTTGCCGAGAATACCACGCTGTATTTGCCTGTTTTCACAGGCTTACCGCCAAGGCGCGCCAGCGCGTCCTCAACGGCCTTTTTGGCAATTTCCTCGGTATTGTCAAGGTTGCCCGTAGTACCCACGCCAAACGAGGGCTCGCCATCGGCGTTGATCACAGCCTCGGCATAAGCATAGCGCATCGCCGCCGTATGCGACAGCGAAAGTCCCTTTGCATTTGCCAGCGAGACCGTGACCTCGGTTGCCCCTGCGGCGGTTTCGGTGCCGTCGGCGGCAAGTGGAGTCGCTTGATAAATATGCGCTTGTAGGTCGTTTGCCACACGGCGCAACAGTACCGCCTCGGGTAAAGGCTCACGTACCGCACTCACCTGCCCATAGGCGGTTTCTTTTGTGGGTGCGTAGAAGATCGGCTCCTCATCGGCATCAACCAGCAACGCGTTTGCCATCGCACGCGGCACAAGCGCCGTCAGCTCCTCTTGCTCAATGCACTGCGTAGAGGCAGCGCCGATCTTACCCTCCAGCGCACAGCGGAAGGTCACGCCCCCCTCGGTACCAAACGAAAAAGCATTCGGCTCACGATTGAGAGCCGTGGCAGATACGTCGGTGGAAAGCTGATAATACACGTCATATTCGGTAAGACCCGCTTGCTTTGCGGCATCAAATAAGATGCCCTTGATCTGTTCAAAATTCATCAGCGACCTCCTACCGTAATTTTCTTGACACGAATGAGGGGCTGCCCCACGTCGGTCGGTACGCTGCCGCTTGACGAGCCGCAAACGCCCTGCCCTGTTTTAAGGTTCTGACCCACCATATCAATATCCTGCAGGATATCCGCACCCGTGCCGATCAGCGCGGCGCCGCGCACAGGCTCGCAGATCTTACCGTTTCGCACGATATAGCCTTCCTTGACGGCAAAGTTAAACTCACCCGTCAAGGGATTGACAGACCCGCCGCCCATTTCCTTAGCGTAAAGGCCGTATTCCATAGAAGCGATAATATCCTCGTTTTTATCAGGGCCGTTGGAAATAAAGGTATTCGTCATACGCGAGGTCGGCTCAAAGGTATAGTCCTGACGGCGGCCGCACCCCGTCATCGGAAGCCCCAGGCGTCTCGCGCCCAGTCGGTCAACCATATAATTTTTAAGGATACCGTTTTCAATCAGAACGTTCTTGGTAGCGGGCTGACCCTCGTCATCTATATTATACGAGCCCCAGCCGCCCACGATCGTGCCGTCGTCAATGGCGGTCACCTTGGCATTGGCAATTTGCTGCCCGAGCTTACCCGCCATTTGCGACGCGCCGATACCAACGGAGGTCGCCTCCAGCGAATGACCGCAGGCCTCATGGAAAATAACGCCACCAAAGCCGTTTTCAATCGCCACCGTCATCGTGCCCGCCGGACAATAGGCAGCGGTAAGATTGGTGATCGCCTGGTGCGCCGCGCGCACACCGATGGATCGCGGCGACACAGACTCAAAAAGCTCAATACCGACACCGCCACCGGGACCGTAAAAGCCCGATTGGTTTTCCCCTGCCGCACTCGCGACCGCAGAAACGGCAATACGCGTGCGGATCTTGCGATCCTCGCGGCAAAGCCCCTCGGTATTGGCCACAAGAATCGCGCGGTCCGAATCCGAAAAGGCGCCCTTTACCTGAGAAATGCGCGCATCGGCTTCGGTAGCGGCCATACAGGCCTCACGCAGCAGGTCGCTTTTTTCTCGCGTTTGCACGTCATCGGGATAGTGCTTCACGGTATGGCGGTTGGCGATCGCCTCGGGCGTGAGATCAAAGACGGCGTGGCCGCTGCCCTCTCCCACGGCTCCTGCCACCGCGGCAGCACAGGCAAGAAGTCCGTCGCGCGTGGTGTTACTGGTAGAGGCGTAATAGGTTTTGGTACCCAGAAATACACGGATACCAACGCCCGAGATCACTTGATCAAGAATCGACTCGACCTTGCCCGATACAAACTGAATACCCGTGGTATGCTCGCGTTGGGCAAAGACCTCGGCAAAATCACCGCCCGTGCTCATGGCCACCGACAGCAATTCCGATAGTAAGGTTTTTTCAATCATAGATAACTCCTTTAAAAGAGATCATTCCATTATAGCCGCAAAAAAGCGAAATTAGTCGGGATGACGCTCGCCGAGCACGGTGCGGTATTTCTGATAAAAGCTTTCAAAATAGCCACCGTCGAGCGCATCGCGGATCTTTTGCGTCAGATCGTTATAGAAATAAAGGTTGTGGGTGACCGCCAGGCGCATACCAAGCGATTCCTTTGCCTTTAAGAGATGGCGAATGTAGGCGCGCGAATAATGACGGCAGGTGGGACATTGGCAGCCCTCGTCGATCGGGCGATCATCGCGTGCATATTTTTCATTCATCAGCGTGATCTTACCGTGCCAGGTAAACAGGCTTCCGTGCCGCGCGTTGCGTGAGGGCATCACACAGTCAAAGAAATCTACGCCGCGGTGCACTGCCTCCAAGATATTACAGGGCGTGCCCACGCCCATCAGATAGCGCGGCTTATTTTCGGGCATATGCGGCTCAACCACTTCAATGATGCGATACATTTCCTCGGTCTCCTCGCCAACGGCAAGACCGCCGATGGCATAGCCGTCAAGATCAAGGTCGGCGATCTGCTTCATGTGCTCGATACGCAGATCCTCATACGTGCCGCCCTGATTGATGCCGAAAAGCATCTGATGCTTGTTAATGGTGTCAGGCAGGCTGTTGAGGCGTGCCATTTCGTTCTTGCAGCGCACCAGCCAGCGATAAGTACGGGCAATGGATTTTTTAACGTACTCGTAAGGGGCAGGATTTTCAATACACTCGTCAAAAGCCATCGCAATGGTAGAAGCGAGGTTTGACTGGATCTGCATACTCTCCTCAGGGCCCATAAAAATACGCTTGCCGTCAACGTGCGAGGCGAAGTTTACACCCTCCTCGGTAATTTTACGCAGCTGGGCAAGAGAAAACACCTGAAAGCCGCCGCTATCGGTAAGGATCGGCCTCCTCCAATTCATAAATTTGTGAAGTCCGCCCATATCGCGAATGAGCCCATCACCGGGACGGACGTGCAGGTGGTAGGTGTTGGAAAGCTCAACCTGACAGTTGATTTGCTCCAGCTCCACGGTAGACACACCGCCCTTGATGGCGGCACAGGTACCGACGTTCATAAACACGGGCGTTTGAATATCCCCGTGTACGGTATGTAACACACCGCGGCGTGCACGCCCATCGCGTGCAAGCAGTTCGTAATTAGACATAAAATTTCCTTTCGTAGCCAAAAGTACAGTTTGGCACATCATTTTAAATCCACTCGCCAAGAGGCGGAGAATGATAAGCCTTCTCCTTGAGGAGAAGGGGGACCGCTTGCGGTGGATGAGGTGTAGGATATACACCTTGGCAGCTACACCTCATCAGTCGCTTCCAGCGACAGCTTCCCCTCAAGGGGAAGCCTTTTTAAAACATCGTGACACACCGCATCAAATCTGCGACATATGTCAAGATTAGAGTAACGCACAACGGTTAAACCCAGACTCTTCAAATAAGAATCCCGCATTGCATCGGATCGCTTTCCCTGTAGCTCGTAGTGCTGTGAACCATCCAGCTCTATAACCAATTTTGCGTCAGCACAGTAAAAATCCACGATATAATCCCCTATCACCTTTTGGCGATGAATGGTAACGGGTAACTTTTTCAGGAAATCATACCAAAAGTGCTTTTCTTCCTTGGTCATATTTTTTCGAAGTATTTTGGCGATCCCCGTCAGCTTAGAATTGTTTATGCTATTCATTTTCATTTTTTGGTTAGCGATCCATATCGGTACATATAACGTACGGCGAGATCGGTTTTGCGGAGCAACGCCGCACGGCGCCGCTTATCTCTTGAATATACGGTTGCTTCATTCAAGATAGAAGCAAGTCGGGCAAGGCGCACCGTAAAAAAGCGGGCGATGCCGTACTAGTGTACGGCGAGATCGGTTTTGCGGAGCAACGCCGCACGGCGCCACTTATCTCTTGAATTGGTGGTTGATACGGTTGCTTCATTCAAGATAGAAGCAAGTCGGGCAAGGCGCACCGTAAAAAAGCGGGCGAAGCCGTACTGGCGTACGGCGAGATCGGTTTTGCGGAGCAACGCCGCACGGCGCCGCTTATCTCTTGAATTGGTGGTTGATGTTCGCATGCGTCAATACCATCGCCACAGGACGCCCGTGCGGACAAACCGTGATATCGGGCAGCGCCATCAGGCGCTCAACCAACCATTTGACGTATTCGGGCGGATATTCGCGCCCTGCCTTGATGGCAGCCTTGCAGGCACCCTGATACAGTGCCCTTTCAAAGATAATATCGCGCGAAAGTGCGGCATTTCCCGTACCCTCGGCCAGGGTATGCGGCAAGGCAAGCAACAGCTCCCCTGCCTCGGCAGGCTTCAGTCCCTCGGGGATCTCGTGCACCGATACGCTATGGTCACCCACGGTAAAGGCAAAGCCGATGGCGGCAATCTCCGCACGGTAAGCCTCCAGCAGGGCGGCATCCTCGGAGCTCAGCGTCAGCGTCAGGGGCAGCAGCAGTATTTGCGATGCGTCCTCACGCGTTTGCAGCTTGGCACGCAGCTCCTCAAAAAGCACACGCTCGTGTGCGGCGTGCTTATCGATCAACAAAAGCTTGTCGTCACACTCAACGATCACGTAAGCGTGAAACGCCTCGCCGATGATGCGCCACACGGGGGTCGTTTGCAGCGGCGCGTCAGCCTGCGGTGCAGCCTGGTCGACAACAGGAGTGGCAGGTATCGGAGCAGTCTGCGGCACTGCTTCGCGAGCACTTGCGGGTGCGGCAGATGCTTTTTCCTTTGTCGCTGGCACCTCAGCAGCCTCCTTAGTGCGGTAAGAAATGGGGGCGGCCACGCGTGTTGGCGACGATGAAAAGCCACCCGCATATTTTTTGGCATAGTCGGCAGCACTCATGCGCGCAAAGGCAGAAGTGGGTTGCGCTTGTGCCGCTTGCGATGTCGGCGCTTGTGTCACGTGGTTAATGGAGATCTGCCTTGCGGCAAGCCCCTCACGCTTTCCCTCCTCAATCGGCACAAAAGCGTTGACGGGTGAGGGCGCGGACTTTGACAAACGAATATCAGGGCGCGTGTCATCTGCCTCAAGAGCGGTGCGCACTGCCGCATACACGGCCTCAAAGACAGGACGCTCGTTTGAAAACTTGACTTCAAGCTTTGCAGGGTGAACGTTTACATCCACCGCGGCAGGATTGACGGTAATATTCAAAACACAGCAAGGAAACCGCTCGGGCGGACAAAACGACACGTAAGCCTGCTCAAGCGCTGCGGCGGCCGTACGGCAATTCACGTAACGGCCGTTGATGAAAAAGTTTTCATAATTGCGCTTGGGGCGCACGTGATCGGGGCGACTGATAAAGCCTTTCACGGCAACGCCCTCACCGCCACCCTCAACAGGCAGCATACGGCTGACAAAATCACGCCCGAAAACGGCATACATGGCCGATTTCAGCTCCCCGTCGCCTGCGGTATCCAGCTTCATATTGCCGTCAATGATCAAGCGTATGGCAATATCGGGGCGCGAGAGCGCAATTTTTTCAACGTAGGTGGAAACGGCAATCGCCTCAGACACGTCCTTTTTTAAGAACTTGCGGCGTGCGGGCACGTTGCCAAAGAGATTTTCAACGATCACAGTGGTGCCGACAGGGGCACCCTGCTCGGATATTTCCAAAACCTCGCCCGCCTTGGCAGTAAGACACGTGCCGTATGCGGCGTCGGCGGTGCGTGTGATAATACGCAGATCGCTGACCGACGCAATGGCGGCCAGCGCCTCACCGCGGAAGCCAAGTGTGGCAATACCGTCAAGATCGGCGGCGGTTTTGATCTTACTGGTGGCATGGCGGCGAATGGCAACGGGAAGATCCTCACTTGACATGCCGCACCCGTTATCCGCTACGCGCATAAAGGTAACGCCACCCTGCTGAATCTCCACCGTGACGCGTGTAGCACCTGCATCAATGGCGTTTTCAAGCAGCTCTTTAATAACCGACGCAGGGCGGTCAACTACCTCGCCTGCGGCGATCAGGTTGGCCACGGCAAAGGATAATACGTTAATGTTTCCCATACGATCCCCCCTTATTGCAAACGCTTTTTGAGGTCAAACAGGAACGTCATTGCCTCATAAGGAGAAAGGGTGTTGATATCGGTATTACGCAGCTCCTCTATCACAGCATCGTTGATACAATCCTCCATCGTGATGAGACTGTCGTCAACGGGCTTTATCTTATCGGCATCGGGAGCGCGCAGCTCACGTGCGGTGCTTTCAACGGCCGCCAATACCTCCTTGGCGCGGCGAATGACGTCATTCGGGAGCCCTGCCAGCTTAGCGACCTCAATACCGTAGCTATCATCGGTGGAGCCGCGCACGATCTTGCGCAAAAAGGTAATGTTATCACCGCGCTTTTTGGCGGCAATATTATAATTCACCACACCGTCAAGCTCGGCCTCAAGCGAGGTCAGCTCGTGATAGTGCGTCGCAAACAGCGTTTTGGCACCGATCTTGCGGCTGTTGGTGTATTCTACGATCGCGCGTGCAATGCTCATACCGTCAAAGGTGCTGGTACCGCGCCCGACCTCGTCATAAATGATCAGGCTCTTGCGCGTGGCGTTTTTCAGAATATACGCCACCTCGTTCATTTCCAGCATAAAGGTGGATTGCCCCGAGGCAAGATCATCGGAGGCACCGACACGGGTAAAGAGCTTATCTACCACGCCGATACGTGCCTCGGCGGCAGGCACGAAGGAGCCGATCTGTGCCATCAGTACGATCAGCGCCACCTGACGCATATAGGTGGATTTGCCCGCCATATTGGGACCCGTGATCAGCATCACACGGTTAGCGCCCGTATCAAGATGCGCATCATTGGGTACAAAATAAGTATCCTTTACAAACTGCTCAACCACGGGGTGACGACCGTCCTTGATATAGACGGTATCCCCTGCATCGACCTCAGGACAGACATATTTGTTTTTCGCGGCAACGACGGCAAGAGAGAGATATACGTCAAGCTCGGCAAGGCAGGTGGCCACCTGCTGAATGCGCTCGCCTGCGGCGGCAACCTGCCCGCGCACGTCCTGAAAGATCTCGTATTCAAGGGCGTGATCCTTATCGGCGGCACCGAGAATGGTAGCCTCCATATTTTTGAGCTCATCGGTGATATAGCGCTCACCGTTGGTAAGCGTTTGCTTTCTGATATACGTATCGGGCACTTGATCCACAAAGGATTTTGACACCTCAATATAGTAACCGAAGACCTTATTATAGCCGATCTTCAGGGTGCGTATGCCTGTCTTCTCGCGCTCCGTGGCCACGACCTGCTCGATCCAGGATTTGCCGTCACGCATCACCGAGCGCAAATAGTCGACGTCGGCGCTGTATCCCTCACGAATGAGGCCCCCCTCGCGCACGATGAAGGGCGGATTTTCATCAATAGCGGCGTCTATGAGATCGTGCACGTCCTGCAGATCGTCAAGATCGGCAGCGATACGCATCAGCTCCCTATCGTGACAATTTGCAAGCAAAGCACGCACGGCGGGCAGCACCGCCACCGTAGAGCAAACGGCACGCAGATCCTTTGCGTTGGCTGTACCGTAGATGATACGGGTGATCAGACGCTCAAGGTCAAGCACCGAGGATAGCAGCTCACCCAGCTCCTCACGCAGCATATAGCTGCCAAAAAGCTCGGCAACGGCGCCCTGACGCTTCACGATCTCACAGGTAGAAAGGAGCGGATGCTCGATATACGAGCGCAGCAAGCGTGCGCCGGGGGCTGTTTTGGTGCGGTCAAGTACCCACAAAAGCGTTCCCTTCTTTTCCTTCTGACGCATCGTTTCGGTCAATTCGAGATTGCGGCGCGTGTTGATATCCATATCCATATACTGCCCATCGCTGTAAACGTGCAGGGACTTGAGATAGGAAATATCGCCGCGCTGCATATCGGCAATATAATCAAGCAAGGCACCGACAGCCGACACAGCGGCACGGGAGCTTTCCAGCTCGTTTGGCAAAACACCGAACTGCGCGCCTGCGCGCGAGCGCGCGGCGTCAAACGGGAAGCGGTCAGCCTCGCCTGCCACCAGCATCGCACCCACACGTGCGGTGATAAACTCGGCAATTTCGGCAAAAGCACTGCGCGGCAGGTCAGTGATGACCTCGCGCGGCTGATAGGTGCCCAGCTCACTTTGCAGACGGGCCAGCTTATTCTCGCCCGAAATTTCAGTAACAAACACCTCTGCCGTTGACACGTCGGCAAAGGCAAGGCCCCAAGCGGCCTCCCCTAAGCAAAGAGCGGCCACGTAATTGTTTTTCTGCTCGGAGAGCATCGAGGGCTCCAGCAGCGTGCCGGGCGTAATGATGCGTACGATATCGCGCTTGACAAGCCCCTTGGCCTTGGCGGGGTCCTCCATTTGCTCACAAATGGCAACCTTATAGCCCTTTTCTATCAGCCTGGCGATATAGCTTTCGGCACTGTGAAAGGGCACGCCACACATGGGGGCGCGCTCGGCCTCGCCGCAATCTCTGCCCGTCAAGGTCAATTCAAGCTCCCGCGAGGCAGTTTTGGCATCGTCAAAAAACATCTCGTAAAAATCACCGAGGCGATAAAATACCAGATAGTCCTTGTACTGATTTTTAATTTCAAAATACTGTTCCATCATGGGTGTCATGGCACAGCTCTCCTTTTTCTTGGGTTTTTAGCGTATCAAACGGCTTAGTGGCAGCCGCCGCAGGTGGAGCAGTCGTGCGTGCAGCCGTTCGGCTCCTCGCCCATCATCTGGGCGTTGATGGTATTGTTGACGCTGTTCATCAGCTCGGTCACCTCGTTCTGGGCGGCCTCCAGCTCAGTGTAAGCGGGCAGAGCCACGATCTCGTTATAGATCTCCTCTACGCGTGCGTTCAAGCTCTCGATCAGCGCATCGTCACGCTCTTCCTTTGCGGCCTCCTGCTGCAGCGCCTGCTGCTGTACGGCGTATTCCATTGAAAGGCTCATGATCTTCTCATCGGCCTCGTAAGCAGCACGGGCGGCATCCAGACGCGCAATACGTGCGTCCTGCTTCAGCTTTTTGCCAAGCTCGGCGGCAAGCTCAAAAATTTCCATTGTTTTTTCTCCTTATGCTTTGTTTACTTTTGTGCCGTACAGCGCAAAGGCCGCGGCACGCTCTATTTTGACCGTTACCCATTCCCCTTCAGGGGCAGGGTCGGTGAAAAAGACGATCTTATTTTGGTCGGTGCGCCCCGTATAGGTATCGGCATCGGTTTTACTCTGCCCCTCACACAGCACGCGCAGACACCGCCCAAGCAGCTTTTCGTTTTGGGCATCTGCAATTTCATTTTGCAAGGCAAGCAAGCGATTCATGCGTGCGGCACCCACGGCATGAGGGATCTGCCCCTCCATGGCGGCCGCTGGCGTGCCCTTGCGCGGCGAATAGATGAAGGAATAGATCATATCAAAGCGGACATGGCGAAGCACGTCAAGCGTTTCCTCAAATTCGGCCTCTGTTTCGGTCGGGAACGCCACGATAATATCGGTTGTGATCGAAATATCGGGCATTTTTTCGCGCATGTACGAAACCATTTCAAGATATTTGTCGCGTGTATAATGGCGATTCATCAGGGTAAGGATCCGATCGTTGCCCGCTTGCAGGGGCAAATGGAAGCTGTGCGGTATATGGCGCCCTGCCGCCATGACGTCAACAAGCTCCTTTGTGGCGTCCTTCGGATGGCTTGTCATAAAGCGCAGGATAAAGTCGCCCTCGATCTTATCAAGGTCGGCAAGTAATTGGGGGAAACGGTAGCCGTCGGCACGCTCCTTGCCGTAGGAGTTGACGTTTTGGCCAAGCAGAGTTATCTCCTTATATCCTGCATTGACAAGAGCCTTGACCTCGGCGATAATATCCTCTGGCGCGCGACTGCGCTCACGCCCGCGCACGTAAGGCACGATGCAATACGAGCAGAAATTGTTACAGCCGTACATAATGCTGACCCATGCGCGATAGGTGCTTTCGCGGCGCACAGGGCACCCCTCGGCCACGGTGTACTCCTCCTCGCCGACGATCCTGCGTTTGCCCTTTTCAAGCACCTCGGCAAGGTACTGCGGCAAGCGATACAAGACCGACGTGCAAAGCGTAAAGCTAACGTAAGGATAGCTTTTTTTCAGTTCAGCGCGACGATGCTCCTGCGCCACCATACAGCCGCAAAGACCGATAATAAGATCGGGATTTTTTTCGCGCAGATGCTTATACTGCCCGACGACGGAAAGCGCCTTTTGCTCGGCATGCTCACGAATGGCACAGGTGTTGACAAGTATGAGGTCAGCCTGCTCGGGAGCATCGGTGATCTCGTAGCCCATAGATGCGGCCATACCTGCAAGCTTTTCGCTATCCGCTACGTTTTGCTGACACCCGAACGTGAGAACAAAGCAACGCGGTGTCACGGCGCGTGCGGCAGTATAGGCGCGTACAGCGTCAATATAAGGGGCCATATCCATAGCGCCCTTGGTCTGAGGCTGAATTTTCTTTTGACACGGCATACGGCCACCTCCTTTAAACAAATATATATAGACAATATATTATACATTTTTTAAAACCAAAAGTCAATAGGGGCGCGCAAAAAACAAGGCGAATGTCGGCAAAAAAGCAGCGCCACCTCGCGGTGAGGTGGCGCTGCTGATAGGCTTTTTAATATTGATAGCGACGACGCTTGAAAAAAATGAAGCCGACCGAAAGCAGTGCAGCCATACCCTCGGCCACGATGATGGAGAACCATACACCGTCAATACCGAAGAGCAGCGGCAGCAGCCACACAGCCGCGGTCTGAAAGACGAGCGTGCGCAAAAAAGAAATAACAGCCGACGTCAGGCCATCGCCAAGGGCAGTAAAAAAGCCTGAGGAGAAGATGGCAAGACCCATGAATAAAAAGGAAATGGCAAAAATGCAAAATCCGCGGACAGTGAGCGAGAGCAATGCATCGTCGTAGCCGACAAATATCAAAGACAACGGGGCTGCAAGCAGCACACCCGCCACCGTCATAGCAAAGGAAGAGATCAACACCAAAAGCAAGCTCTTCCGCAAAAGCCCCTTTAATTCAAAATGATTTTTAGCCCCATAATGGTATCCGAAAAGAGGGGCTGTACCCACCGAATAGCCGATAAAAAGCGCCGCAAACATAAAGCTGACGTACATCATCACGCCGTATGCGGCCACGCCGTTCTCGCCCGCATATTTCAAAAGCTGAAAATTATAAAGAATGCCTACCAAGGACATGGAAAGATTGCTCATAAACTCGGAGGAGCCGTTGGTGACCGCCTTGAGAATGGCACTACCGTCAAATACGGTTTTACCAAGATGCAAAAGGCTGTTATTCCTAGCAAAAAAGTAGCAAAGCGGCAAAAGTCCCCCGACTGTTTGGCTCATAGCGGTTGCCACGGCGGCGCCAACCAGCTTATAGGGCGCAGGCAGCAGGGTGACAAGCACAGCGTCAAGCACCATATTCGTGACGCCCGAGGCTACCGTGATGCCGAGCCCCAGCTCGGGCTTTTCGGCAGTGACGAAAAAGCTTTGAAACTCAAGCTGAAGCACAAAAAACGGCAGCGCCAACAAAATAATGCGCCCATAGGTGATACAGTCTGCAAGCATTTCACCCGACGCCCCCAGCCATGCCGCAATGCCCGGCAAGAACACGATTCCCAGCACTGCAATCACAAATGCGAGCGCGCCCGACACGTAAACGAGCAAAGAGAAATAACGGTTTGCGCGCGACGCATCGCCCTCACCCAATGCCTTTGCCACCAACGCGCTGCCACCCGTACCAAACATAAAGCCGACCGTGGATAGGATCATCAGAAACGGCATGATGAGATTAACGGCGGCAAAGGGTGTTTTCCCCGCAAGATTTGACACGAAAAAGCCGTCTACTACACCGTAGATCGAAGTAAAAAGCATCATAGCGACAGACGGCAAGGCAAAGCGCAGAAGACGGCGGTAGGAAAAGTGATCGGATAATTCGATACGCGCCTTATTTTTCGCCATTTTTCACACCGTTACGCCCCGTTTTTAAGAATTGGGGTCTGAAATACTGATAAAGATCGCACGGGATCATGCCGTTATAAAGGCGGCGTTTTTTATCGGCACGGCGGCCGAAAAAGCGCTCAAACTGCGGATGTGAGGTCAGCACGTACATCTGCCAGGGGTCAAAAGCGGCAAAGGTCTTTCCGATCTCACGGTACAGTGCCTCCACCTCACGCATTTCCATCATACGCTCACCGTAAGGGGGATTGCAAATCAGCGTGCCGCGGCAATCCGGCTTTTCAATGTTGCGTGCGTCAGCCTTAAAAAAGCGGATCGCGTCGCCAACGCCTGCTCTTGCCGCATTGTCGCGTGCATATTGCAGCACCTGCTCATCAATATCAGATCCCCAAAGTGCAGGCGTTGCGTTTTTGAGTATCAGATCTTCTGCCTCCTCGCGTGCGGCGCGCCAGATACGGTGATCAACAAAATCAAAGTCCATAGCGGCGAAATCTCGCCCCATATTGGGGGCAATTCCCTTTTCAATGAGTGCCGCCTCAATCAAGATCGTACCCGATCCGCAAAAAGGATCCCACAAAAGAATATCCGTGCGCACGCGTGCTGTGAGTGCCATGGCGGCGCCCAGCGTTTCGCGCAGGGGTGCGGCGCCCGCGGCAGGGCGGTAGCCGCGCTTATGTAGGGCGACACCCGAGGTGTCGATCATCAGCGTGGCGATATCCTTAAAGATAAAGAACTCGATCTGATATTTCGTTCCCTCCTCGGGCAGAGTCTGCACGCCGTGAGTGGCACGTAAGCGCTCCACCACAGCTTTTTTGACAATGCTCTGGCAGTCGGGCACCGAATACAGCGTGCTTTTGATGGCGTGACCCTTAACGGGAAACGCATCGTCAGGGCCTATAAACTCCTCAAAGGGCAAGCCCCTCACACCATCAAAAAGCTCCGTGAAGCTGCGCGCGGGAAAGCTGCCGACCTTAATATAAATGCGCTCGGCGAGCCGCAGTCGCATATTGGCGCGTGCCATATCGGCCACCTCACCGCAAAACGTTACGCGCCCGTCGATGGTTTCAAGGCGCTTGACGCCAAGGGCATCAAGCTCCTCTCCCAGCTGCTTTTCAAGCCCGAACAGGCAGGTTGCAACAAATTCCATCACTTACCTCTTTTTAACCACTTCTTTAAATATTGCCCCGTATAGGACTGCGGCACCTCAGACAGCGCCTCGGGTGTGCCCGTAGCAACTACGGTGCCGCCTCCCTCGCCGCCCTCGGGACCAAGATCAATAATATAATCGGCAGTCTTAATGACGTCAAGATTATGCTCGATCACCAAAACGGTGTTCCCTGCCTCAACCAGGCGTTGCAGCATCACGATGAGCTTGGCCACGTCCGCGCTGTGCAGACCCGTTGTAGGCTCATCTAAAATATAGATCGTCTTACCCGTAGAACGGCGCGAGAGCTGCTCGGCAAGCTTGATACGCTGGGCTTCACCGCCCGAGAGCGTGGTGGAGGACTGACCGATCGCAATATATCCAAGACCTACGTCATACATGGCCTGCAGCTTGCGCTTAATAGAGGGAATGCTATCAAAAAAGCTAAGTCCCTCCTCGACAGTCATTTCAAGCACGTCGGCAATGCTCTTTCCCTTATAATGCACGTCAAGCGTGTCACGGTTATAGCGCTTGCCGCGGCAAACGTCACATTTTACGTAAACGTCGGGCAAAAAGTGCATTTCGATCTTTTTTACACCGTCGCCCTCACAGGCCTCACAGCGTCCACCCTTGACGTTAAAGGAAAAGCGCCCTGCCGTATAACCGTGTGCACGCGCATCGGCGGTTTTGGCAAACAGATCGCGGATCTCGTTAAACAGCCCCGTGTAGGTAGCGGGATTAGAGCGCGGCGTGCGCCCGATGGGGCTTTGGTCAATGGCAATGACCTTATCGAGATGCTCGGTGCCCGTAATACTGTCGTGCGGACCTGCGTAAGTGACGGCGCGGTTGAGTTTATGGGCAAGGTGAGGGTAAAGGATCCCGTTGACGAGCGAGGATTTACCCGACCCAGACACACCCGTGACACACACGAAGGTGCCGAGCGGAATATCCACGTCAATACCCTTTAAATTGTTTTGTGCGGCACCCCGCACCGACAGCACGTGACCGTTGCCGCTGCGGCGCTTTTCGGGCACGGGGATCTGCGCTCTGCCCGAAAGATAGGCGCCCGTAAGGGACCGCTCACAGGCTCTGACCTCGTCGGGCGTGCCCGCCACGACGACTTCACCGCCGTGAATGCCTGCCCCCGGGCCGATATCCACGATAAAGTCGGCACTTTCCATCGTTTCCTCATCGTGCTCTACCACCAGCACACTATTGCCAAGATCACGCAAGCGCAAAAGCGTTTTGATGAGCTTACCGTTATCGCGCTGATGCAGACCGATGCTGGGCTCGTCCAGAATATACAAAACGCCCGTCAGCGCCGAGCCGATCTGCGTGGCAAGACGAATGCGCTGCGCTTCACCGCCCGACAGCGTTCCTGCTTTACGTGAAAGCGTCAGATATTCAAGTCCCACGCTCTTCAAAAAACCAAGACGGGCCCTGACCTCCTTTAAGATCTCCTTTGCGATGATCTGCTCGGTATCGGTCAAGGTGAGACCGTTGATAAAATCCAGCGCCTGCACCACCGATTGGGCGCAAAAATCATGAATATTAAGACCGCCAACAGTAACGGAGAGGACCGTAGGCGACAAGCGCTTGCCACCGCAAACGGGACAGGGTGCGTCCTCAATAAAATCATCGTAATACTCACCGATCACGTTCATTTTCATACGCTTTTCAATGATCGGCACAATACCCTCAAAAAGTGCCAGCTGCTCGTGAGCCTTGCCGCCAAAATAGCGCACGATATGATAGCGCTCGGTGCCCGTGCCGTAAAGCAGAATATCCATTTGCTCCTTGGTAAATTCCGAAACGGGCATATCCATCGTAAAGCCGTATTTTTCACCGACGGCGGCGATAAGCGGCCCGTTCCAGCCATCATCGGCCGTCAGGCTCTTGAAGCCGTTGACGGCGATCGCGCCCTTTGAAAGCGATAAGGTGTTATCGGGTATTAGCTTCCAGGTTGCCACGCGGCGCATTTCACCAAGCCCCGCACAGTGCGGGCAAGCGCCCTGTGGATTGTTAAAGGAAAACATACGCGGCTCAAGCTCACCAAAGGAAATGCCGTGCTCCTCACAGGCGTAGTTTTGCGAAAACGCCAGCTCCTCGGGAGCCTCCTCGCCTTCTCTTGGCACGGGGCTGATCAATAAATTTCCGTCGGCAAGGCTAAGTGCCGTTTCAACCGAATCACCCAGGCGCGCACGGATATCACCGCGCAGCACAAGACGGTCTACCACGACCTCTACGGTATGCTTTTTATTTTTATCCAGCTTGATCTCCTCGGCAAGCTCGTACATATTGCCGTCTATACGCACACGCACGTATCCGCCCTTTCTCGCATCGGCCAGCACCTTTTCGTGCATGCCCTTTTGCGCACGAACCACGGGCGCCATCACCATAAAGCGCGTACCCTCAGGCAGCGCGAGAATACGGTCAACGATCTGGTCCTTGCTTTGCTGACGGATCTCCTTACCGCAAACGGGACAGTGCGGCACGCCGATGCGTGCATACAAAAGGCGCAGATAGTCGTATATCTCGGTGACCGTGCCTACCGTGGAGCGCGGATTTTTGGAGGTGGTCTTCTGATCGATCGAGATTGCGGGCGAAAGACCCTCAACGGTATCAAGATCGGGCTTATCCAGCTGCCCTAAAAACATACGCGCGTACGAGGAAAGCGACTCAACAAAGCGGCGATGCCCCTCGGCATAGATGGTATCAAAGGCAAGCGAGGACTTACCCGACCCCGAAAGGCCCGTCAGCACCACCAGCTTGTCACGCGGTATGGTGAGATCAATATTTTTGAGGTTGTGCACACGCACACCCTTTAAGATCAGTTCATTTTGCATATCGAATCCTTAAATATCAAATTTCCTGCTGCTCTCTTAGCTCGCGGATCTTATCACGCAGGAACGCAGCCTGCTCAAATTCAAGTCGCTTAGCGGCATCGCGCATCTCGGCGCTCAGTGTTTCGATCAGTTTAGCGCGCTCGGTCTTGGTAAGCTTCCGCTTTCCGCTGCCACCTGCCTCCTCGGTGGCTTTACCGATATCAATGATATCGTGCACACCCTTGACGATGGTTTTGGGAGTAATGCCGTTTGCCGCATTATACGCGCTTTGAATGGCGCGGCGACGGTTGGTTTCATCAATAGCGGTCCGCATGGATCTTGTCACGCTGTCGGCATACATAATAACCTTTCCCTCAGCGTTGCGCGCCGCGCGACCGATGGTTTGTATCAGCGAGGTCTCCGTGCGCAAAAAGCCCTCCTTGTCGGCATCGAGAATCGCCACCAAGGATACCTCGGGCAGGTCAAGCCCCTCACGCAAAAGGTTGATGCCCACCAGCACGTCAAATTTTCCCACGCGCAGATCGCGGATAATTTCCATACGTTCAATCGTTTCTACGTTGTGGTGAATATAACGCACGCGAATACCGTTTTCTTCAAAATACGATGTCAGATCCTCCGCCATATGCGTGGTCAGGGTCGTGACCAGCACACGCTCACCCTTCTTGGCACGCTGACGGATCTCACCCATCAGATCGTCGACCTGCCCCACGATCGGGCGCACGTCGATCTCGGGATCAAGCAGGCCTGTGGGACGAATGATCTGCTCGACGGTCTTGGCGGAATTTTGCTTTTCAAACTCGGCAGGGGTCGCGCTGACCAGAATAGCCTGTCCTACACGCTCCTCAAATTCGTGAAAATAAAGCGGTCGGTTGTCGTAAGCCGAGGGCAGACGGAAGCCAAAATCCACGAGATTTTTCTTGCGAGCCGTGTCACCGCCGCTCATACCGCGCACCTGCGGCAGCATCACGTGCGATTCATCGACGATCAAAAGATAATCCTCGGGAAAATAATCAAGCAAGGTATAGGGCGTTGAGCCTGCGGGACGCCCTGCTAAAATACGCGAATAATTCTCTACCCCCGAGCAATAGCCCACCTCGCGCAGCATTTCAATGTCATATTTTGTACGCTCCTCGATACGCTGTGCCTCAAGGAGCTTATTTTCACTCTTAAAATACGCCACACGCTCCAGCATCTCAGCACCGATCTCGGCCAACGCCGCCTCGCGTTTATCAGCAGACACGGCATAGTGCGTGGCGGGAAATACACCGAAATAGCGCAGCTCGCGCAGCACCTCACCCGTGACGGCGCGAAATTCCACCACGCGGTCGATCTCATCACCAAAAAATTCCACGCGCACAGCATTTTCACCGAACCCCGCAGGATAAATATCCACCACGTCACCGCGCACACGGAATTTGTTGCGCTGGAAATTCAGGTCACTGCGCTCGTACTGGATCGACACAAGACGGGCCAGCAGCTCGTCACGGGCCATGGTCATACCCGGGCGCAGAGAGATCACAAGACTGCGGTATTCGTCGGGGTCACCGAGCGAATAAATGCAGGAAACGCTGGCGACGATGATCACGTCGCGGCGCTCAAGGAGCGCCGAGGTGGCGCTGTGACGCAGACGGTCGATCTCATCGTTGATCGAAGCATCCTTTTCAATATACATATCACGCCCCGGGATATAGGCCTCGGGCTGATAGTAGTCGTAATAAGATACAAAAAACTCTACCGCCGCATCGGGAAAAAACTCGCGCATCTCGGCACAAAGCTGGGCGGCAAGCGTTTTATTGGGCTCCAAAATCAGTGTGGGGCGATTGACACGCTCGATCACGTTTGCCATCGTAAAGGTCTTGCCCGAGCCCGTAACGCCAAGCAGTGTTTGGTACCGCATACCCGCATCAAGCCCTGCCACTAAGGCGTCGATCGCCTGAGGCTGATCGCCGGTAGGCTGAAAGCTGCTTTTTAAATGAAATTTCCCATCGCTCATACGGGCACCTCCCTTTACTCTATAAAATAGGCATATTCCATATTAGTATAACACAGATTTTTTAAAAAGTAAAGTGCCGCATGCCTTGACAGAAAAGAAAATCGGTGTTAAAATGAGAAAAATTGACGGAGGTTCCTTTTATGCGCAAATGGATCTATTTTATCAGGCACGGAGAATCCGTGGCCAATGCCAATAACGTATGCTGCGGACAAGGTAATCCGCCTTTGACCGAAAAAGGAAAAAAGCAGGCGGCCGATGCCCGCGTGCTTCTTGAAAACATCAAATTTGACACCGTGTTTTGCAGCGATCTGACCCGTGCGGTGCAAACAGAGCAGATCATGCTGAATGCCCACGATTGCCGCTATACCGCCGACGTGCGTGAGATCAATACAGGCTCCATTGAAGGGCAAAAGCGCACCGATCTGATGCAAATATACGGTGAGGACTATGCACGTGCACGCACGGTATACGATTTTTCGCTTTGGCAGGGTGAGAGTGCTAAGGAATTTGTCGGCCGTGCGGAAAAATTTTTACAATTCTTGGAAAAAGAAAACGTAGGAGAGCGCGTAGCCGTTTTCTGCCATGCCGGATTTATCCAGCGCGCGGCACAGCTCATTATGGGAAACCCCTACGGTGATATCCGCTTTAGCATTGATAATTGCAGTGTAACGATCTTCTCCTGCAAGGACGGAAAATGGCGTGTATATTCCATCAATCGCACCCCTGAAATGCCGTAAAAAAAATACCTGCCGAGCAATTTTGCCCGGCAGGTATTTTTTGTTAAAACACAGGCCAAAATACAGGATACATCAGCACCCCCGCCAGAAGCGGCGAAAGAGCGCCCAAAAGATATTCCCGCACCGTGTGGCGCTTCAAATATACCGATGACCAAAAGGAAAGTGCCACCACAAGTGCGCCGCCAAGGATCGCAGGCAGACCGAAAAAGCACCCAAGAAGCGCGACGGGACCGACGATGCTGCACGCGTGACCGCTGGCGTGCCAAGGGGTGAGAATGTTGATAGCTGTCAGTATCAGCACAGAGCAAAGGTAAACCGCATCAATATACGCAAGGTTCGGCACGGCGCCGCGCACAAGCGAGATCACAACCGCAGCCGTATACCCACAAAACGAGAGCACAAATGCCAGCTTTCTTGCACCGCGCTGCCCTTGCTCACGGAAAGCGGGCAGAATACGCTGTAAGGGATAGGCAAGCACCGGCACCACCGCTAAAAATAGCAACGAGAGCCAAAAATCCGCCGCGTTGCCGATCACGTCAGAGCGAAGACACCACAGCAAGATCAACAAAACCGCCACCACGGCAGGCGGTACCGTAATGCCTCTTATCACCTTTGCAACGCTTTTCATATTTTCGTCCTCCGTTTTTCGTATTTTTATTTGTCGTTTTATGTAGTTTTAAAAACCATATATTAAAACATTTGTATTTTATCACGCGTTGTTGAACATTCTATGAATAAAATGTGAATAAAATGTAACATTGCAAAGGCCAAAACAAAAAAAGGCACTCCCCTGCTTTTTTCACAGCAAGGGAGCGCCTTTTCTATATCAAAACTATAAATATTTTAAATATTTTTACTTAGGACGTCCGTTGTTCTTGACATCTTTGTTTTTTGGTATTAAAATATTGGTAGCGTGCAGATTATAGTTACCGATGATATACGCGCCGCCCGACACCAGCACGGCAGGCAGCACAATGACAAAATACATAAACGCCTTCGTGGAAAGCACCACGCCGCCGATCGGCACGGAAAGCACGCCGAAATACATACCCTCCATCAAAAGTGCGATCGCCGTTGCCACCTGACCAAGGCCGCCCGAGATCCCCGCAAGCGAGGAGATGGCAATGAGGAGGGCAAGGAGCAGATTGGGGATATTCGCAAGCGCGCCGATGGCAAAGCCGCGCCAAAGCCCGCGCGAGGTATGACGTGCCTCGGCAGAAATGCCGTCCTTGGCACCCGTTTCCCACATATGCACGTAAAGCAAAAACAGGTAAAACAAGATAGCCCCGATGCTGGTGGCAACGCGCAGCGTATCGTTTTGTGCGTAAGCGCTGACAAACGCAAGCCCTACGCCAAACAAAGCAATGGCGATCTGATTGACAAACAGCTTGACCACCGCATAAGAATACTTTTTAAAAAACTCTTTCACAGGAAGTCCCCTTTTACGTAAATATTACCTTCATTATAACGAAATAACAGCGCTTTTTCAATAGCAAAAGCGAAATATTTTGTATTTCAACAAAAAACCGTCACACAAAGGAGTGCGCCATGAAGCTCTACGCCGTTTCACCTGATGAAATGCCGGTAGCCGTTCGCGAGTTTGCCGCTTACAAAACAGGTATACAAAACTGCTCGCAAAAAACGGTATCTGAATATCTGCTTGATCTGCGCACCTTTTTGCGCTACGTGCTCGCCAGCCGCGAGGGGCTGGATCTTGAGGGTGAAGCCTTTGACACGCTGGATATCAGCCATCTTGATCTCGCCTTTTTAGGCAGCATACGCCCTACCGAGATCTACGCCTTTTTGCAGTACACGGGAACCATACGCAAAAATTTATGGGCAGCAAAGGCGCGCAAGCTGGTGGCGATCCGTATGCTTTACCGCTATCTGGTCACGAAAACAAAGCAGCTTGACGTCAATCCCGCTGCTGATATCGAATCCCCCAAGCGTGCCCAGAGCTTACCCAAGTTTTTAACGCTTGATGAATCGCTTTTGTTGCTCGAAACCATCAAAAACGACAAAAAATCACGCACGGTGGTGCGTGATTATGCCATTGTTACGCTCTTTTTAAACTGCGGTATGCGTGTATCGGAGCTATGCGGCATTGATCTGACCGACGTGGCACGTGACCTCACCTCCCTGCGCGTGACGGGCAAGGGTGCCAAGGAGCGCATCATTTACTTAAACGAGGCTTGCGGCACAGCACTCTCGGAATATCTGCCGCTGCGTCTTTCTGAAAAAAACGGCAAGAGCAGCCGCGAAAAGGCGCTGTTTTTGAGTGGGCAGCAAAATCGCATCAGCGTCAAGACCGTACAGTGGCTGGTCTATAAGTATCTTGACCTCGCCGGTCTTGGCGACAGGCATCTTTCGGTGCATAAGCTCCGCCACACAGCGGCAACGCTGATGTATCAGACGGGTATGGTCGACGTGCGCGTTTTAAAGGATATTTTGGGCCACGAGCAGTTGAACACCACGCAGATCTACACGCACGTAAGCAGCGTCAGCATGCAGGAGGCCATGGCGCAAAACCCACTTTCGGGCGTAAAACGCAGAAAAAGCACCAAAAAGGAGACAGAATCCGATGATTAAGGCCGTTATTTTTGATTTTGACCACACGCTTTACAACCGTGATGCCAGCTACACCAAAATGCTCGCTCCCTTTAAAGAGGAGCTGTTTGATTATCTGAATCACGACCTTGACGACGGTGAGCTCCTGCGCCGCATGAAGCAGGCAGACAAGGACGGTGCCTATCCCCTTGGCTGGCCCGATGTTTACCGCGAAAAGATCAAGCAAGGCATTTTCAAGACCGTGCCGACCTACGAGGTCTATATGAAGTGTATCCGCACGCACCAGCCGCGCTCGATCACGCTTTGGGACGACACGCTTGATACCCTGACGGCATTACATAACAAGGGCGTGCTGGTTGGCATGCTGACAAACGGCGGCGTGCAAAGCCAGACCGACAAATTAAACAACACCCCACTTGCGCCCTATTTTGATAAGATCATCATCAGCGGCTCGCTGCCTGAGGGCAAGCCGCACGCATCGGCCTATCACACGATCTGCCGCGAGCTTGGCGTTTTGCCAAGTGAAGCCATGTACGTAGGCGATCACCCGATCAACGACGTGGAGGGCTCCAAAAAAGCGGGGCTGGTTGCCGTATGGATCCCCTACGTGCACCCCTACCCCGCAGACCGACTCCCCCCCGATCATACCATTGAAAAATTAGGTGAGCTCCCCGACCTGGTGGCGCGCATCAACAGCGAGGCATAAGATGAGCAAGTATTTTTTAGGCATTGACCAAGGCACCACGGGCGTTACCGCCATGCTTTTTGACAAAGGATTTTCCCCCGTGGCACGCGGTTACTGCGAAATTACACAGTACTATCCCCAAAACGGCTGGGTGGAGCACGACCCGGAAAACATCTGGCAAGCGCTGTTAACGGCCACAAGAGAGGCCATGGAAAAGGCCACCGCCACACCCGACGATATCCTTGCCATCGGCATGGATCACGAGGGCGAGAGCGTGGCACTGTGGGACCGCGAAACGGGCAAGCCCGTTTACCCCGCGATCGTCTGGCAGGACAAGCGCACCGCGGCACGCGCAAAGGAGCTTGATGCCGCATACGGCGATCTGTTTCGTCAGAAAACCGCCCTCACGCCCGACAGCTATTTCAGCGCCACCAAGATCGAGTGGATCCTGCAAAACCTGCCTGTATGCAATGAGCTGCTGGCGCAAAAACGCCTGATCGCGGGAAATATGGACGCCTGGCTTCTTTATAAGATGACGGGCGGCAAGGCGCACAAGACCGATGCCTCCACCGCCTCACGCACGATGCTTTATAACATGGAAAGCGGCACGTGGGACGGTGAGCTTTGCGCGCTGCTGGGTATTGACGTCGCGATCTTACCCGAGGTTGGTGACAGTGCACGTCACTTCGGCACCGCCTGCCCCGATGCCTTTCTCGGTATTCACGCCCCCATCGGCGCTATGCTCAACGATCAGCAGGCGGCGCTTTTGGGGCAAGGCTGCATTGAAAAGGGCATGCTGAAGACCACTTACGGTACGGGCTGCTTTATGCTGATGAATACAGGCGACACGCCGATCACCTCACAAAACGGGCTTGTCACCACGGTGGCGTGGCAAATAAACGGCAAGCGCACCTATGCTCTTGACGGCGGCATTTATATCGCAGGTGCCGCCACACAGTGGCTGCGCGACGGACTTGGTATTATTTCCTCCGCTAAGGAAAGCGCACCGCTTGCCATGTCGATCCCCGACAACGGCGGACTTTACTTTGTGCCCGCCTTCAGCGGGCTTGCCGCGCCGCACTGGGACCCTTATGCGCGTGGCATGATGATCGGCCTCACGGGCGGCACCACGCGTGCGCATATCGTGCGTGCCACGGAGGAGTCGATCGCCTACCAGGTGGCCGACCTTGTGACGGCAATGGAAAGGGACGCGGGAACCCCCATTACCCTCATGCGCTGTGACGGCGGTGCCGTACACGACCAATTCTTGATGCAATTCCAATCCGATATGCTGAATATCCCCTTGGAAATTCCCACCTGTGCCGAGGCAACCGCACAGGGCGCTGCCTTTGCAGCCGCTGTAGGCATTGGCATGGCCGCTTTTCAGGACGCTAAGGCTCTGTTTGCGGTCAAAACGAGCTACACACCCACGATGAATGCAAGCGAGCGCGCACGTCTGCAAAATGGCTGGCACCGCGCCGTAGAACGCGCCAAGGGCTGGCAGACGGATTAAAAATACAACAAGCGCAAGCGGAAAACCGCTTGCGCTTGTTGTTTATTGTGCCGCATCTGTAGCAGGCTGCGGTATAATGCTGACGTTATGTCCTGTTGATACGTTGATGTCGGCGCCCTTTTCACCGACACGGTAGGTGTTGCCCTCTTGCACCACGCCTTCAAACAAAACGCTGACCTCGCCGGGATCGTCCTTACTGCCAAAGGAGCTATAAGGCTCCACTGTCAGTGTAAAGGCCGCCGTTTCGGGCAAATAAAGCTCAACGACGTTCTGATAGGATTCAATATCCATCTTTCTCACGGTCTCGACCTCAGCCGTAATCTTACCCGTAGAGTTTTTAAGAGTGAGGCTGTCTGCTTTTTTGCACTTCAGATCAATATCCGCAAAGCTTGAAAGAAGATCGGTGCTGCCGATCTCCTGCGCTGTCACCTTGACCGCTGCGTGTGAGGTAGAGATCAGCAACGTATCCACCGCGTCAACGGCGGACAGCCGGAAGCTGCAACGCTCGTCGCTGACGGCCTCCTCCTGGGTGTGACCCGAGATCTGCACCAGCTCGGCGCTATGTATCTTTGCATCGGTTGAGCCGCCGTAGTTTACCACGGAAAGCTTTTCCAGATTGTTTTCAAAGCCGCTGACGTCAAGATTCACCGCAACGGTGTTGACCGTAAAGCTGAGGTGCATATTGTCGTTTTCAGGCAAAACGATCGTCAAATTCTTTTCAAGATCGCCAAAATCGTGTCTGCCCGACGAGGCATACTGCACGTAGAGCACGTGCCCATATTCATCGGAGCCCGTATCTACGTAATTCCAATGCAGCTTAAAATCGGTATCGGTCTCCTGATTGGCGGTCTCGTAAATTTCAATACTCGGATCGGCATGCGTGGTCACCGTAATGGTACCGGACTGCCAGAAAACGTAAAGCGAATCCACAACGCCCGGCAAAATCTTATCACCGGGCGTGTAGTCCTCGGCATCATTATAAACGGTGGGAACCCTGTCAGCAAGGCTGTCAAGCAAGGCGCAGCCGCCAAGGGCAAAGGTACAAGTCATTAAGATCAAACACAGCAAAATGCTGCAAATGCGTTTCATGAAAAATTTCCTCCTGATTACATTCAAGTCAAGGGCTATACTGTAGGTTGGGAGTAATATGACATAATACAAAGTTATTATATCATATAAAAATTAAAAAAGCAAGAGAAAACAGCACATTTTGTGTCAACCCAGGAAAAAATCACAAAATATTCTATGAGTTCCCTCTTGACAAGGCAATTTTTTTGTGGTATCCTATATTTAACATTTAACTGAAATGTTAAACAACAAGCCGAAAAGGAGTGTGAAAAATGGGCTTACAGCAAACGATGCGC
The DNA here is from genome assembly GCA_015063895.1 of Oscillospiraceae bacterium. Taxonomy (GTDB): domain Bacteria; phylum Bacillota; class Clostridia; order Oscillospirales; family CAG-272; genus Firm-07. The sequence goes on from SVTG01000005.1 coordinate 86,619, forward strand.
GCGCTCAGTGACCCTGTGCGACGCGAGATCCTGCAGCTCCTGCGCCGTGGGCGTATGGCCGCAGGCGATATTGTGGCACATTTTGAAATTACAGGGGCGGCGATCTCGCGCCATTTATCGGTGTTGAAGGAGGCTGACCTCATTCGCGATACACGCGAGGGAAAGTTTATTTATTATGAATTGAATGCCTCGGTGCTTGAGGAAATTTTATGGTGGATCGCCAGTCTGAAGGGAGATGAACGGCATGATTAAAGAAAATAAAATAAAAGCAATCGCATCCTCGGCGCTGATCCTGCTGCCCGCACTGATCGCATTGATATTCTTCGACCGATTGAACGTGCTGGTAGCACAGCGACTGCTGGGACAAAGCGCACGCGGCATGCTGCTGATGATGATACTGCTTCCCTGCTTTTTATTGCTGCTGCATTGGGTGATGCTGCTCGTGACCGCGCACGATCACCGCAAAAATCCGCAGCACCGCAAGCTGACGGGCATTATCTTTTTTATCATTCCCGTGCTCTCGCTTTTCGTCAGCGGCATCTTTTTTGCCATTATGCTCGGTTGGCAGATCAGCATTCAGCTGCTTTGCGGCGTCACGCTTGGCGTTGCTATGCTGATACTGGGCAATTACTTGCCCAAATGCACGCCCAATCACACGATGGGGCCGCGCATGCGCTGGACGCTCACCAACGAGGAAAACTGGCGCGCCACCTGCCGCTTTATGGGCAAGATCATGTTTTTTGACGGTCTTATCTTTCTATTTACCGTATTTTTGCCCCTGCCCGTCTTTATCCCCGTGATGCTGGTGCTGATCGCTACGCCGGCGATCTTACCCACAGTATTTTCCTACCGCTTTTATAAAAAGCAGGTAGCGGCAGGCACACGCGAACGGCTTGATTATAAAACGAACAGATCAAGCAAGGTGGCAGCGCTCATTACGGCCGTCACGCTACCGCTGATCCTTGGCTTTTGTGCCGTTTTGATGCTCACGGGCGATATTACCGTATCGTTCGAGAGCGAGGCGCTTTATATTGAAGCCGATTATCACGAGGATCTCACCCTGCCCTACACCGATATTGCCGAGGTGCGATACGTTGAGGAAGACCGCGCCACACGCCAATACGGCTTTGGCTCCCTGCGCCTTGATATGGGCGTATACCAAAACGAGGCGCTTGGCACGCATACACGCTATGCCTACCACAAGTGTCACGCGGCAGTGGTGATTACTGCCACCGATGGGCAGATCTTAGTCTTGAACGGCATTGACGAGGACGCCACAAAGGCGCTTTACAGCAGCTTACGGGAAAAGGTAGGTAGTTGATATGTTTGCTATCAAAACCGAGAAATTAACGAAATTTTACGGGCAAGCACGCGGCATCGTTGAAGTAGATCTTCAGGTACCGCAGGGGGATTTTTTTGGCTTTATCGGCCCGAACGGGGCGGGTAAATCCACACTGATCCGCACGCTGCTCGGCTTGATCGCCCCCACCGGCGGCAAGGCCGAGATCCTGGGGCGCGACTGTATAGCCGATAAGCTTGACAACCTCCGCGACATTGGCTATCTCCCCTCCGAAACAGCACTTTATCGCGGCATGCGCGTGCGCGATATCCTTGCGCTTTCGGCTAAGCTCCGCCATCTGGATTGCACCGAGGCGGCCAGCGACCTTGCCGCGCGCTTAGGGCTTGACATCACGCGCAAAATTGAGGAGCTTTCCTTTGGCAACCGCAAAAAGGTTGGGCTGGTCTGTGCCCTGCAGCATGACCCAAAATTATACATTCTCGACGAGCCGACAAGCGGCCTTGACCCTTTGGCGCAAAAGGAGTTTTTTGCCATTTTGGAGGAGCGCAACCGCGCGGGCGCCACGGTATTTCTCTCCTCACACGTGCTGCCCGAGATTGCACGGCACTGCAAGCACGCGGCCGTGATCCGTGAAGGGCGCCTGCTTGTTTGCGATAGCGTAAGCAGCCTCGCACACACGGGCGTGAAGCGTGTGATCCTGCGCGGTATTACGGCACCGCCCGTAATCGAACAAGCACGTAATATGCAGTTTAACGAAAACGCCGCACAGTTCTTATTCAGCGGCACACCGACCGAGCTCCTGCATGCACTTTCTGCGCTGCAATTCAGCGATTTTTCGGTCACCGACCCCGAGCTTGACGAGATCTTTTTACACTATTACGCAAAGGAGATGCCGTGATATGACACTGTTTTGGCACGAATTACGTCGCGGCCGCCTGATGCTGGCCGTATTTACAGGGGCGATCGCCTTCATGCTTGGCATTTGCGTTCTGATCTATCCCGAAATGACAGGTGAAATGGCCGAGATCAGCAATATGTTTGCCGATATGGGAGCATTTTCCGAGGCATTTGGTATGGATCAGCTGAACTTTGGCGAATTTATGGGGTATTTTGGCATCGAATGTGGCAATACGCTGGGGCTTGGCGGCGCTTTGTTTGCCGCTTTGCTTGGTATTGGCGCACTTGCCAAGGAGGAAAAGGATAAAACTGCTGAGTTTTTACTGACGCACCCCATTTCGCGCACGCGCGTCGTCACCGAAAAGCTGCTTGCCGTACTGGCACAGCTTCTTGCCATGAACGTCGGCGTAGTGGCGGTCACGCTGCTTGCGATCCTCGCGGTGGGCGTGGAGGCAAACACAGCTACGGTGCTGCTGCTTTTTCTCGCCAATCTTCTGATGCAGATTGAGATCGCCGCCGTCACCTTTGGCATTTCTGCCTTTTTGCACGGCAACGGGCTTGGCATCGGGCTTGGACTTGCGTTTGGTCTTTACTTTTTGCAGATTCTTTCCAACCTGATTGATGGAACCAAATTTTTAAAATTCATCACGCCGTTTTCCTATACCGACGGCTCCTATATCGTGGCACAGGGAAAACTGGAGGTCAAGTACCTTTTTACAGGTCTTGCCCTTGCCCTTGTCGGCGTTGCAGCCGCCCTTTGGCAATACCGAAAAAAAGATATTGCCTCCTGAAAATATCAAAAAAAGACCGCCTAAAGGCGGTCTTTTCTGATATATGCGCGTATACGACACAATTCGCGACAAAAGCATTGATTTTTCACGCACAAGGTGCTACAATAAGGCAAGAGAAAATTTAAAAAACGACAGCGCGCCCCCTGCGCGCAAAACACGGAGATCATTGTGGGAGCTTGGACATTTACACATTTTTATCAGATCGCACCGACGCTGTTGGTGTTAGTTATAGTATCGATCCTTGCCGCAAAAGCACTCGGAAAGCAGAAACAGAGCAAAAAATATATACCCCTTCAGATCATAGCGGTGCTATTGCTTGTGCTTGAGGTGGCGAAGCAGATCAATGCTATTACCGCCGACGGCGTATATGACCTTTACGCACTTCCCTTTCACTATTGCAGCCTTTTTCTTTATCTGTTGCCGCTGCACGCCTTTTACCGCGGTAAATACAAGCATATCACCGATGCCGCTACGTTTGGGTGCCTTGCTTCCCTGACGCTGTTGATGCTGCTGATGCCCGCGATCATTTACTCTGAAGAAAGCATCAAAGGATTTTTCATCTCATTTGGTGATTTTCATACAGTTATCTTCCACCACCTTGTGATACTGTATTTTATGCTCACGGTGGCCCTGAAGCTTTACGAGCTGCGCACCAAGCACGACCTTGTGGTGATGAGCGTATTTCTTGCCGTATACGTGAGCATTGCGACCGTTCTTTCCTATGCTCTTAAAGTCAACTTTCATAACCTTTACAGATGCAATATTCCATTTGTAGAGGAGCTGCGTCTTGCAGTGATCGCCAGGATCGGCACATGGGGATCAGTGCTTTACGTTAGTATTCTTTTCGTTTTGACAATACTATTCGCCGCCGCCTCGTATTTCCTTGCAAGGCTTGTCATAAAGGCCTTGCACAGGCTTGCGCATACAGCATAAAAAAACGCCCGAAGGCGTTTTTTTTATGCTCCGCGAAGGAGCGACCAAACGGCACGTAAAGTGGAAAAAAGCGACTAAAGGTACTGTTTGACAAATTGAAATGGATCTGACTGCCCTGCTCAGTGGAGCTTAGTTCTTCATTTTGTGCCGCTATGGATATTCTTGGATAACAAATCCTTTAAAGGCTTAAACTCAAAGGAATCGTCAATTTGTTCTTGTAAATATTCTCCGTTTTCCCAATACGATCTTAAACCGTACGCTTGTATATTGTGATAAGATGCATCACTTGTTATGAATCTGTATTGATCATCAACAATTTCCAGTGCGGCGCAATTAGAGACGAGTAACCCGATTTGTTGGCTGGTTTTTAATAAATCCTTGGCATTTTCCAATCTGCCCGGTTTATCGCAATGAGGAACGAACAATCCATCAACAAAACCTAAGCATTCCATACCGATCAACGGTTGGTCGTCACCGTATTTGATCTTCAGCGAATCAGATGAGCATTCTTTAAACCAGCAGTTTGCACCCGCAGAAACTCCACACATTACTTTGCCATCTTCCCACGCTTGTCTTAATATTTTATCAAAGCCGGTGTCTTTCCAAAGCCCTATCATATCGAGCGTATTTCCACCGCCCTCATAAATGATATCAGCCCACTTGATTATTTCTTTGACATATTCCGTATCCGTTAATTTATCGCTCTTTAGGTCTTTGCAAGGACAACCGTATATTTTGTTGTATATATCGACCATTACTTGAAAATATCCTTCTTGTCTTTCAAGCGGTTGCGAATGCGCGATCAGCAAAAAATTAGGGTGTTCTTTGCCTGTAAGTCTAATAATTTCTTTATCTTGATTTGCCAGTTCATAAGGGTATCTCGTTCCGTCAGGGCCTGATCTTCCATTTTCTCCGCCACCAATGGCCACTATCTTTTTGCTCATATGAAACCCTCCGACAAATTCAACTTTTCTTCATGATACTGTACTGAACAAACGTAAAAATTGCCACCTGTCAGCTGTTAGACAAATTCTGTTTATCACTCAAATTATATCACACCCTCAGAGATAAATCAAGGCGTAAGCCTTGTATATCATCATAGCAAAAGGAATGCAACCTGCGGCTTTGTTATACGCCTGCGGCGATGATATACATGACAAGCATAATAATATGCCTTTGCTTTCGCAATGAATAAACAAACAACAAGCACTGCACGCATGCTCCCCCCTCCGTTACGGGGTACGCACATACGTACAGTGCTTTTTTATATGGCATCCTCACACCCTTGGATTAAGGCGCAACGACCTACCGCGAAAGATCAAAGATCTCACCAAAGCGCGGCACGCGCACAACGGTTTCGGGAGAGCGCTCCCTGATGGCATTTTTCACAACGCAAGCGTGATGCATGGTCCATCTCTTAGTCGCCTCACGATTGACGTTGAGGTGCGTTAAAAAAATGCTTTTGCGCGACATATGCAGCATAAATTCAGCAAACTCACGGCTTTTCGGAACGTATTTTTCGGGGTCCAGCGCATGATCTGTCAGCCATACGTGTGCAAAGCAATGATCGGCATTGAATGCCTCGCTATCCTTGATCACGTAATCGCGCACATCACCCGGAAAGGCGAGCGTGGGCGCATTGTCGGCCGTGATCAGATAACCAACGGCTTCAGCGCCGCTTTTCGTGCCGGTACGGTAATGTCTGCCCTCCAAGACCTGAATGTTCAGCGGCCCCGACGTGATCCTGTCTCCCGGATGTACCGATACGATCTTTTCACGTCTGACACCAAAGGATACTACGCTATCCACCATGAAATCCGGCACGATCCAAGAAATATTCGTTTGCGAAAGTGCGCGGATGGTTCTTTCCTCTGCATGATCACCGTGGGCGTGTGTCAGCACCATACAATCAATATCGCCAAGATACTCCTTCACGCGTGACGGCGTTTCCGCAAGCTGATACAGCGATAAAAAGGAAACGTCCATGGCCCATTTATAGCCATTTGTGGAAAAGAGATATGACGACGTAGAGATCATTGTACCGTAGCAGCCCTGCTTTTTATCAAACACCTCAAGAGAACGGCGGAACCAGCCGTCGTAGTTAGCTCTCAGCTCATCATGGTACAAAGCGTGGGCGGGATAATTTTGGCGCAGCGTATCCGCAGACATGAGATATCCCTGCGTTTCGTCGCAAAGATGCTTAAAGCGCGATGGCGTAAGCTCAATATTATAAACACCGAAATACCTGAATCCCAGCGCATCAATATATGCAGAGATCGGCTCACGCCATTCGTCTAACGGAAAATGCGTTCTGCCCTCCGTATAGGCGTGTATATGCGTATGGATCACTCTTGACAAAAATTCCTTCGGCGGAAGCATGTTGGGGGTATCTGTAAAATTGGCCGCATACCATGCAAGATGCCCCATATCAAAGCAAATGCCCACGTTTTTACGGTTGGCACGCGTAACGGCATCCAAAACGAGCGCCACGCTGTCGCCATTCGTATGGTCGGGCATCAGGCGATTATTTTCAAGCGCAATGCGAGCGCGCAAACGGTGCTTTTCTATATGATCGGCCAGCCGATTCAGCATCATAACGTTATCGTCTGCAATGGGATGCACTGTGATCACCAGATTTCTTTGGCGCAGATCAGGAAGCGTTAAAGAAAGCACGTCAAACACGTCATGCACTGCCGCATTGAGAGAGCGAACCGAGGCGTGCACCGTAATTTGAAAGCCAAAATCCCACAAAAGGTCGGCAACGCGACGCATATCTGTCGGTGACGTGCCCGCAGGGATTGAGCGCAGCTCGATGCTGCGCACGCCGTGTGACCAAAGCTTTGGCAAAAGCGTTTCCGGCTTCAGCATGGCGTCATCGGTAGCCAAAAGATTTCTAAAAGAAAGGGACATTCCTATCATGTTCGTTTTTCCTCATTCTTGTATCAAATAAATTTAGTCAAGCGCCGTAAAAGCAGGATAAAACGGTATCATTTCACCGCTTTTTATCTTTGAAATAAACTCACGCTCATCCGATATCGGTGTTTGGGATTGCATACCGGCAAGCGCTGCTTGCTTTGCCCCAAAATGATTGTCAGAGCCCGCGAACGGAATCAGGCCGTAACGCTTTGCGTAATGCAGTGCCATCGCATTTTCAAATTCAGGGCGGCTGGCATTACAGATTTCAACACCGTGCACGTGGCGCGGAAAAAGCCGAATATGATCAATATAGCTTGCCTCCCTGAACGGATGCGCCTGAACGATAAATGCACCGTGCTCTGCCATTAAGCTCAGCACTTGTGATTTTTTCATGCCTTCGATCTCAGGGTGCTCTAAAAACCAAGCCTTATCAAGGCCGTAAACAAGAAAATCCGTCCCCTTATAGCTGCACTCCACACCAAGGAAAACGGAAATGCCAATCTCTCTTCCCAGCCGAACAGCCTCTTCATAATCCGAAAAATAAAATTCTATCTTTTCCTCATAAGCGGCAGTCTTATCGTAGTTGATATTACCGTCAATAAAGTGATTGGTAATAAACACACCCGCATACTCCAGCTGCTTATAAAACTCAAGCATTTCCTTAACGCCTACCTTGGCACATTTGCTGACAGGATACGTGTGCAAGTGCGTTTCATATAAATAAGGCTTCATACGATCCCCCCCATCAACGCCCAGTATAACATAGAAGCAACGCTTTAGCAACCGCACGCCATAAAAAAATCGTATAATGCTAAAAAAAGCAAAAAAAATGCTACACCGCAGAAATGCACCTTCGGTGATGCCATACGCGGGCGAGCCGCAATTCCATACAATTTGCTGCGCGAATTGATGCCATACCAAGCCTGCGGCTTGGATAAAAATAATAAAAGCCGAACCCTTGGTTCGGCTTTCATTGTTTTTGGTGGAGCATAGGGGATTCGAACCCCTGACCCCAACACTGCCAGTGTTGTGCGCTCCCAACTGCGCTAATGCCCCGTTTCAACGTTGCTATTATAGCAGAGTGTGGGGTGTTTGTCAAGTGTTTTTTTTGCTTTCTTATAAAAAATTCCACCAAAGGATGTAGGCTATTTCTTTTTATCCGGGAAACCTTGCAAGCAAGGTACAAATATGCTATACTGTGTATGATCACTCAAAAGGAGCACTTCTATATGAAAACACGATCAAAATCAGCGCTTAACGTATGCAAGGCCAGCGGCAAGCATCTCCTTCTTTTTATTTTGCTGCTTTGTCTTACATTTGGCCTGCCTATGGGTCTGATGGCGTGCACGAGCGTAAAATCAACCCCACCCGATGAGCTTGACACCTTTCGTCCCGGCACGGCAGGTGCATACACCTATTTTGCCGCACAAAAAAGCAATACCGCGCTGCGTATTCGTTGGCCAAACGATTGGAAGCTGCTTGAAAACGAGGGCGGCTACGAGATCAGCGACGGTGAGGTAAGTGTAGGCACGGTGACGCTTGGTGCCATCGCGGAAAACGCCGACGGCATGAACGAGGTGGAAAGCACCACCTACAAAGAAACTAACCTGACGGTTCACACGGGTATTTACAAGCGTGATGGTCAAAAGGTAGCTGTTTACCGCGTGACCTACACCTACACCGACGATGCAAAAGCCGATCGCACCATATCCCTTGAAATAGACGACGCACAAATGGACGCCACCGCCTACAAATGGCTATTAAAACCCGAGGTAATGCCAATCAAGGATCATCACACACCGCCGCACATTTCACTGAGTGAGGGCAACGGAAAAGCAAGTGTGCTGATCCTTGGCAATAGCTTTGTATATGACGGCTATTCCGGCATTGGACCTACGCTGCGCGACCTGATGGCGGCAGGCAACAGAGCCTGCAGCGTTACCGTAAAGGGCAACGGCTATGCCTCGGTTTCAGCTTACGCTACCGAAACCGGCAGTAATTATAAATCGTATATTGACAATATCAAGGCGGGTCAATACGGCGTAGTATTGATGTGCGGTCTTTACAGCGATGCGGACGTAACTGCCCTTGACACCATTTTGGCAGCCTGCCGCACGGGTAACGCACAGCTGGTGCTGTTCCCTGCTCACAACGAAAGCGCCGCACGTATTGAAGCTGCCAAGGCGGCATACCCACAGCTCCCCGTACTCAATTGGAAGGGACAGATCGACGCGCTGATCGACGCCGGACTTGCCAAAGAGGATTTTTGCGTAGACGACCAACACAGCCATAGCAATGCCCTTGCCGGTTACGTCGGTGCGGCACTGGTCTATGAGGCGCTGTTTGACGAAGCAGCCCCCACGCTGCCGACCAACGCTGCCGTTATCGCGCAGGCAGCCGTAAACGCCAAGCTGAATACTGTCAGCGTATCTCCCACGGTGCTGATTCCCGATAAAGATATCCATTATCTTTTTAAAAATTAAAGGAGGGGCTATGAAAAGAATTCTTTTAGCTTTATTGGCGCTGCTGCTTTGCTTTTGCACAAGCCTTTGCCTGTTTTCCTGTCAAAAAAAGCTGACCGAGGAGGAATGGCGCGCAGCGTTTGCGTTTGAAAACGTACGCGTTGACTGCGTCACCGAGCCTTGGCAGCAAGAACCCTCCTTCAAAACCCCTCTTTACAACGGCTCGCATTTTCTGTTCGACGGCGAGAAGGCGGCCGTAGCGAACGTATCTGAGCAGCTGATCGGTGAGAGTGAGCCAACCTTTTATGAAAAGCTTTTCCTGGAACGCCGTGAGATACTGAGATTGTTTGATTTTTCTGACTGCTTTGATGAGTTTACACGACAAAAGGATGGCACGTATTTTTGTGAAAAATCTTCACGCAAAGACGTCGTTTGGCAGAATGACTGTATCAAAAACGTATCCGTAACGATTACCGACGGACTTGTCAGCAAGATCAGCTATACCTATTACATCACAGAGATCTCAGCACCAACCATTTATACCTTTACCTTTTCCGAATACGGGCAGGTCGTGCTACAAGCACCTGCTGAATGATGAAATAAAACCGCGCGACGCCAAACGGCATCGCGCGGTTTTACTTAATCTTCAAATATAATGCCCTCTTCGGGGCTCATTTCAAGGATCTTGGCAAGCGATTCAAGACGCACACCGCGTGCGCGTACCTCATCACCGCCGCCGCAAAACACCTTCTCTACCATCACGCCGCAGCCGACAAGCACAGCGCCCGAGGCATTCACAAGATCGATCAGGGCAAACAGCGTGCTTCCCTGCGCCAGGAAATCATCGATCACCAAAACGCGGTCCGCCGGCGACAAATATTCGCGTGGCACCACAAGATCGGCGCTAAGAGTGCTATTAGGGGTCTCCAGCTTTGCGGCGAGTAAATGCTCACCCGCGCTTCCCTGTCGAGCCCTGGTTGCGTATACCATCGGCACACCCAGCTTAGCGGCGGTCAGAGTTGCCACGGCAATCCCCGCAACCTCTACGGTGACGACCTTGGTCACACCCTTACTGACGTACCGTGCGGCAAACTCATCTGCCAGCTTATCCAGCAACACCACGTCGCTTTGCTGCTTTAAAAAATGGTCTACCTGCAGCACGCCGCTTTCCTTGACCAGACCTGCTTCCAGCAATTTTTGCTTTAATATCTCCATAAGATCTCCTGAAAAGGAAAACCGAGTAAAAAACTCGGTTTCCCTTGAAATTATACTTGTTTATTGGCCGTTTTCAGCAGCACGTCGTGTGCGCCGCCCTCTACGATGCTGACGCCCGAAACCAGCGTGAGCTTTGCCTTTTGCTGCAATTCGGGAATAGAAAGTGCACCGCAGTTGCACATTGTGGAGCGCACCTTGGCAAGGCTGACACCCACGTTATCGGAAAGCTTACCTGCATAAGGCACGTAGGAGTCAACACCCTCCTCAAACGAAAGCTTTTTGCTGCCGCCGAGATCGTAGCGCTGCCAGTTACGGGCGCGGTTGCTGCCCTCGCCCCAATATTCCTTCATCAGGGTGCCGTTGACGTTGACCTTAGCCGTCGGGCTTTCATCAAAGCGTGCAAAGTAGCGCCCCAGCATGATAAAATCAGCACCCATGGCAAGTGCCAGAGTCATATGATGATCATGTACGATACCGCCGTCAGAGCAAACAGGCACGTAAATACCCGTTTCGGCAAAGTATTCATCGCGTGCACGGCAAACGTCGATCAAGGCCGTTGCCTGACCGCGACCAATGCCCTTGGTCTCACGCGTAATACAGATAGAGCCGCCGCCGATACCGACCTTAATGAAGTCAGCGCCGCAATCGGCAAGGAAACGGAAGCCCTCACCGTCAACCACGTTGCCTGCGCCCACCTTCACGCTGTCACCGTACTTCTCGCGGATCCAGGCAATGGTGCGCTTCTGCCACTCGGAGTATCCCTCGGAGGAGTCAATGCAGACCACGTCAACGCCAGCCTCCACGAGTGCGGGCACACGCTCGGCATAGTCACGGGTGTTGATGCCTGCACCGACGATATAGCGCTTCTGGCTATCAAGGAGCTCCATGGGGTTCTTCTTATGCTGATCATAATCCTTACGGAATACGAAATAGCAAAGCTTGCCCTCCTTGTTAACGATCGGCAAGGAATTCAATTTGTTATCCCAGATGATATCGTTTGCCTCCTTCAGGGTCGTGCCCTCGGGGGCTGTGATCAGCTTTTCAAGGGGCGTCATGAAGGTGGAGATCTTGTCAGAGGGATCCATACGGCTGACGCGATAATCGCGACCCGTTACAATGCCAAGAAGGCGACCGTTGGGGGTGCCGTCCTCTGTGATGGCCACGGTGGAGTGACCGTTTTCCTCCTTCAGTGCCAGCACGTCAGCCAAGGTCTGATCGGGGCGCAGGTTCGAATCGCTGCGCACAAATCCTGCCTTAAAGCCCTTTACCTTGGCAACCATAGCGGCCTCGTCCTCAATAGACTGCGAGCCGTAAATAAAGGATACGCCGCCTTCCTGCGCCAACGCCACGGCCAGGCGGTCACCCGATACGGACTGCATGATGGCGGAAACGAGCGGAATATTCATAGAAATGGCAGGCTCTTCACCGCGCTTATAACGAACGAGGGGGGTCTTCAAGGATACGTTGGCGGGAATACAATCTGCCGACGAATAACCGGGAACGAGCAAGTATTCGTTAAAGGTATGAGAGCATTCGGGATAGTAGTATGCCATAAACTTTAAATCTCCTTTATTTTCACTACGGTAAATTTTTATTTAATATATTATACAACAAAGAAAACATTTTTGCAAGAGCTATTTTGATTTTCCGCTATTTTTTGTAATTTTTACAAAGCTTTTCTCGCACAAGAAGCCTTTTTTGAGCACAGTGAAGAAAAAAGCCACAAGGCTTTGCTTTTTTACTTGACTTTTTCAGGACAAGCGACTATAATAGCATTGACTTTCTACCGTAAGGGAGCACAACATGAATTACAATTACCACACGCACACCGCGCGCTGCCGACACGCCAGCGGTACCGAACGCGGCTATATTGAAAGGGCGCTTTCTGCAGGCATCACCAAGATCGGCTTTTCCGAGCACATTCCGCTTGATTTTGCCGACGGGCACGACACCGCACACCGCCTGCCCGTTGCCGAAGAAACACTTTATTTTAACACGCTCCGCGCCCTGCGCGAGGAATATCGCGGCCGCGCTGAGATCTTCATCGGCTATGAGGTCGAATACTATCCGCTGTACTTTAAAGAGCAGCTTCGCCACGCGCGAGAGCTCGGTGCCGAATACCTGATTTTAGGCCAGCACTATATCAGAAACGAGGAATATTTTGAAAAATCGACCTATGCCCCGTCAGACAGCGAGGAAGATTTTATCACCTACACAGACACCGTGATCGAGGCAATGGAAACGGGACTTTTCACGTACGTAGCGCACCCCGACGTATTTTCCTTTACGGGCGACTCTTCGCTTTACATACGCGAAATGCGCCGTCTTTGCGAGGCAGGCAAGCGTCTTGATATTCCCTTTGAGCTGAATTTTCTCGGTATCCGTCAGGGGCGACGCTATCCGAATGAGCGCTTCTGGCAGATCGCAGGCGAGATCGGGGTACCCGTAACCTTTGGCTTTGATGCGCATGACGAGGCTGCCGCAGGCGACGTGGCCTCTCTTCCCCGTGCTATGGAAATTGTGGAAAAATACCATCTTAACTATATCGGCGAGCCCAAGCTCGTGCTCCTACAATAAAAAATAGCAAGCCGTGCGGAGCATATTCTTAAGGACAGCTTTTGAAATGTAATAAAGTACGTTACCTACCGACAGGAAAAGGACGAAGAGTTGTAAAAGCTCCTCGTCCTCTTTTCTTTGCAAGCACTGCTTTTGTAGCCACAAATGCAAATTTAGTGAAGTTTTCGCTTATGCGAAAGTGAAGTTGCTTTGCAGTGAAGTTCGTGCTATCGCACGAGTGAAGTTAAGTTTGCCCACTTTACCGAAGGCAAAACTTCACGATCCGCAGGATCACTTCACTTACGAAGTAAACTTCACTTGCCCGCAAGGGCAAACTTAGTTGCGTAGTGTCCTCGAGGACACTACGCATGCGGCTTGCTATTTTTTATTGTCTTTTAAAATGATATTCGCTGACAAAGGCGGCTCCGAGAATGAGGACCGCACCCACGATACCGAGCACGCCAAGCGGCTCCTTTAAAACAAGGGCAGACAGCACGACCGCCAAGACGGGGTCGATATAGCTGTAAAGTGCCACGGTACCTGCCGAAAGCTTGGACACGGCACCGAAATACACGGCATAAGCAAGCCCCGTATGCAAAATGCCGACCACCAACAAAAGCACCACGACCGAGGGCGTAACAAGGCTCACATTCACCTCTTCGGCAAAAAGGATATACGGCAAGAGCACCGCGACCGACACCGCAAACTGCACCACCGTCTTATCCGTAGCCGAAATACCGATAATTTTTTTGTTAATGAGCACGATACAGGCATACAGCACAGCGGCAAGGAGTCCCAAAAGAATACCGCGCAGCTCCGTGGCAGACCCCACGCCCGCTTCCATCACGCCCGACACCAACACCATACCAAGAAATGCCATAGCGGCGCAAATGCCTTTTTTGAGCGTCAGACGCTCACCAAGAAAAATGGGGGCGAGCAAAATAAGCAGGATCGGTGCCATATAATACGACAAGGTAGCAACCGCCACTGAGGTATACTTATAGGCTTCAAACAGTAAAACCCAGTTGAAGCCGAGAAAGGCGCCCGATAAAAGCAGTGGCAACAGGTTTTTTCGTATGGCGGCAAGCTGTGGGCGCTGACGCTTCACAAGCATCAAAAAAAGTAAAAAAAGCGCACCGACGGCTGCGCGCATCATAGCGACAACGCCTGACGGCAACGGAATATAGCGGCGGAAAATACCGATGGTGCCAAACACGGCCATCGTAGCGATCATCGATATATCGTGACGGTATTTTTTGAACATAAGAATAATCCTTCGTTGTTTTTTCCTATCATAGCATTTTTTAGTAAAAAAGTCAATGAAAAGTTGAAATTGCAACACATTTGTGGTATACTGAAAAATGAAGAAAGCACACTTTCCCTTGGGAGGTTCTTTATGAAAATTCAATTTATCGGTGCCGCAGGCGAGGTAACGGGAAGCTGTACTCTGCTTGAGGTCAACGGGCGCTATTATCTCATAGACTGCGGTATGGAGCAGGGCCTTGACGTTTTACAGAACGTGCCCCTGCCGATCCCTGCCGCCGAGATTGATGCGATCTTTCTCACACACGCGCATATTGACCACTCGGGCATGCTGCCCCGTCTTTACAAGGAGGGCTTTCGCGGCATCATCTTTGCCACCGAAGCCACGGTCATGCTGTGTGACATTATGCTGCGTGACAGTGCGCATATCCAGATGCTTGACGCCGAATGGAAAAATCGTAAGGCGGCACGCGCGGGCGAGCCGACCTTTGAGCCGAGCTACGATCTTGCCGATGCGATCGGCACACTCAAGCTGATGCGCGGCGTGGCATACGGTCAGACGCTGCCCGTAGCGGCAGGGGTAGATCTCCGCTTTACCGATATCGGACATTTGATGGGGTCGGCTGCCATTGAGCTCTCCTTAAAGGAGGGAGAGGTCACGCGCAAGATCGTATTCAGCGGTGACGTGGGCAATCTCAATCAACCGCTGATCAACGATCCCCTACCCGTAAAGACCGCCGATTATCTGGTGCTCGAAGCGACCTACGGCAATCGCACGCACGCCCCCGCCGTTGACACGGTAGAATCACTTGCCGCTTATATTGACGACACGCTTGCACGCGGCGGCAACGTGGTGATCCCCGCCTTTGCCGTGGGGCGCACACAGGAGCTTTTGTACGCCATTCGCGAGATCAAGGCGCGGGGACTTACAAGATTTCCGCACTTCCCCGTTTACGTGGACAGTCCCCTTGCCATTGAGGCCACGCAGATCTTTTCAAAATGTGATATCAGCTGCTTTGACCGCGAAGCACGGGCGCTGCTTGAGCGCGGCATTGACCCAATCCAATTTGAGGATCTTCATCTCGCCGTTACCGCAGACGAATCGCGTTTTATCAACACCGACCCAACGCCAAAGGTCATCATCTCGGCCAGCGGTATGTGCGAGGCGGGGCGTGTACGCCACCATCTCAAGCATAATTTATGGCAGGAAAAGAATCTGATCCTCTTTGTCGGCTATCAGGGCGTAAACACGCTGGGTCGCGCCATAGCGGACGGTGCGAAGCGCGTGCGGCTCTTCGGAGAGGAGATCGCCGTAAGGGCGCGTATCAAATCGCTGCGCGGCACCAGCGGTCATGCAGACAAGGAGGGGCTGAAGCGTTGGCTGTTCCAATTTGAGCAAAAGCCTCGCACGGTGTTTTTAAACCACGGTGACGAGGAATCGATCGCCGCCTTCAGCGCTGAGCTGCGTGAGCACGGCTATGCCGTGGAAACGCCCTTCAGCGGCACCGAATACGACCTTGCCAGCGGCGCTATGACCGCTTATACCGAGCGCCGACCGATCGAGCGAAAAGGCAGTGCCGCACGGACACGCCAAAGCACGGTGCATCAGGGCCTGGTGGCGGCCGCAGAGGCGCTTCTCGCGCTTTGCAAGCGTATCGCCGGGCGCCCGAACAAGGAGCAGGCAAAGCTGACAGCGCAAATAAGGTCGCTCATCGACAAATACGACAAATAAAAAGCTCAAGCTATCGCAAACGCAGGACGTATCCCCTTACGGTACGTCCTGCGTTTTCTCTTGACAAATGGAAAAATTTATGATATACTTGTATCATACAAGTAATACAAGAAGGAGGATTCTCGGCTTGAACCGGTATTTTAATGGGCAAGGCCCTGTGTTTATGCAATTGACAGCCATGATGCGCACCGATATTTTATCGGGCAAATACCCACCCGGCACCCAGTTTCCGACCGTGAGAAGCCTGGCCATAGAGGCGGCCATCAACCCCAACACCGTGCAAAAGGCCCTCTCGGTGCTTGAATCCGAAGGTCTGGTGCTCTCTCGCGGCACATTGGGGCGGTTCGTAACCGACGACCGTGCACTGCTTGAGCAAAAGCGAAACGAGATGCAAAGCGCCTATATGCGACGTGCGTGGCAGGAGGCCAATAAGCTGGGCATACCCAAGGAAAAATTTATCGCATTTTTACATGAAAGTGAGGAAGGCTGATGAACATTCCCGTGTTAAACTGTGAAAATATTTATAAAAGCTATCAATCGGGGCTGCCCGTGCTCAGCGGACTGAATCTCACCCTGCCCGCAGGGCGAATTATCGGTCTGCTTGGCCCCAACGGCTGCGGAAAATCCACGCTGATCAAGCTGATCGCGGGGCTGCTGGTGCCCGACCGCGGCAACATTACCGTATGCGGTCAGCCGCGCTCCGAGTCCACCAACGCGCTGATCTCCTATCTGCCCGAGCGGCCTTATTTTCAAGGCAATATGCGCGTTGTGCAGCTGCTGGATTATTTCAGCGACTTCTATGCAGATTTTGACAGATCACGTGCCATTGCTATGTTAAGTGACCTCGGTATCGCTCCCGATGCGCGCATGCGTACCCTCTCGAAGGGCACTAAGGAAAAGGTGCAGCTGGTGCTGGTCATGTCGCGGCGTGCGAGGCTATATCTGCTTGACGAGCCGATCGCGGGTGTTGACCCTGCGGCAAGAGATTACATTTTAAAAACCATCATCGGCAATTACTCCCCCGATGCGACCGTTGTGCTGACCACGCATCTGATCACCGATATTGAGCCCGTGCTTGACGACTTCGTATTTATGGGTCACGGTGGACAGATCTTGCTGGCAGGCAATGCCGACGAGGTGCGTGAGGCGCACCAAAAATCCCTCAATGAGCTTTTCAGGGAGGTATTCAGATGCTGAAAAAATGCTTAAAATACGACCTTTTGTCGTTCTCGCGTCTCTTTTTGCTGCTGGCGGGCACTGTGCTGGGGCTTTCCCCCATTGCAGGACTTTTATTGCGCATTTTGATCACACGCTGGGAGGAGATGCTGTTCCCTTGGGAGATCCTGTTGGTCATGGCCTACGTCTTCTTGATCGGCATCTTTATTTTAGCGAGTGCCCTACTGGTCTACATACGCTACTACACGCACTTTTTCAAGGACGAGGGATACCTCACCTTTACCCTGCCCGTCAAGCGCTCTACCCTGCTTTTTTCTAAGATCTTAAGTGCTGTGATCTATCAGACGGTCGCGATCGCGGTGGTGGCTGTGGCTGTTTGCATCGTGCTTTTGATCACGCCCTACAACGGCGAGCCCTATCATACGCTTTTCGGAGCCGCCTTCACCCCCCTCTTACGCCGTATCGGCGCTGCCTTCGCCAAAAATTGGTTTGTAGCTCTTTTAAAGGGCGCCGTTGGCATTTTACTGATCATTCTTATCACGCTTTTCAATCATTTGTTTTATTATCTCACCATGACGATGGGCTCCTCGATCAACCGCAAGCATCCCTTGCTGTTTTGCGTGCTGCTGATCTATGCCTTCAATACCATACTCTCGTTACTCTCAACCCCTTTACTGATGATGATGACGCTCTGGTTTAGCGCCGTTGACACGCTCTATCCGTTGGCACTCGTCGGCGCTCGGTCGGAGGCAACCTATCTGATGATAGCCTTTACGGTTGCCGCCATGCTTGCCCTGCTCTGTGCGGCGATCTGGCAATGGATCCTCCATTTACTGGAGCGGCGCCTGAATCTTGCCTAAGGAGGACGATGCTATGAAAAAGTTTTTTACGCTCCTTTGCTTGCTCCTCTCCCTTCTTTGCCTGTTTTCCTGCACAGCCGTGGCTGCAAACGAGCCCTTAAACGACGACGGTGATCCCACCGAATTTGTGTTATCCGACGACGAACGCATCCTGACGTACGGAGATATTACCTATAAGCTGTTTCGCGGCTATCCGCCGCTGATGATCATGCCCAAGGAAATGTACGTATACAGTCAGCGCATCCACATTGAAGCGCTTGGCTATCGGGATGCGCTGATCATGCGTAATCTTTATGACCGTAACATTATTATATTTGAGGGCGACGACGGTACACGCCTTTACGTGACACCCACGGGCGAGGCGATCATGAATCGCTATCTTTCGCTGGATTTTCCCGTATTCACTACCTATGAATACCCCCGGCGTGCTAACGTTCCTGGGGATCTTGTCTTATTTCTTGACGGCAACCAGGCCGATCAGCAGCTGCAGCGCGTTGAGGTCAGCACGCTGCAGGACGCAGAGAAGCACATTATCTACGGCATGGATGAAACCGGCACCTTCGGGCACGAGCACGGCGCCGTCTACGTGATAAACGACGAATACTGGTATATCAATTACGACGCCCTGGATAACACGTATTTTGACAGCTACGGCTATTTTTCCTATCGCAGTGGAAAGGTAACGATGAAAAAGGTCGACAAGACCGCCTTTGATGCCGTGCTTGATGCGCGCGAGGAATTTCACATTCAGTACACCTATCAAAGTGACAATACCGAAGAAATGAACGCAGACGGCGCGCGCATCATATTTGCGCTGCTCACCATGCTCTTTTTGATGCTGCCCGTCGCCGCATTGTCCCTTGCACTGGTGCTGTATCTGCGCGAGCCTCGCCCAAGACGGCGCCGCTATCTGATCTCCATGCTGCTGGCAAGCGTGTGGCTGCTCTTGCTTTTGGTCATGCTGATCATCATTATTTCCAGTTAGTATAAACAAATAGAAAAAGAGATAACATTTCGGCTACAAACCGATTTGTTATCTCTTTGTGTCGTTATAAGGGCTTGGGTTTAGCCCATTTGCGTTTGACTGGTCAAATGCGATGCTCGCACTTAATGGCGTTTTTCAAATTCTCCGCTAAGGACATCGCCCTATTGCGAAAGGTGGCTTTTTATGCTTGACAACAGGCAGCGATTGGGAGTATAATGAAGAAAAGAACTTTAAAGGAGATCTGACATGGGTATTTTCTTTTGTGTGGTGGCGCTGGCCATCGGCGGCATTTTAAGCGGTATTTTTCACGCCTCGGTACCGATCATCATTGCGCTGGTCTACGTGGCGACCTTTATTGTATGGTCTGTTTCCGACGATCACCCGAAATTCAATGCATTCATCACCTTCGTGGTAGGACTTGTCAACGCGATCGTTTTTATCAGCACGGGCAAGGCGTGGATCTTTTTCCTGCTGCTCGCGTGGATCGGCTACGTCAAGACCCATCGCGTATGGGGTGAATACGCCTACTATGATTACGTGACCATTGACGAGAAGATCTACGCCTTCTTTGACGACAGCACCACGACTACGGTGCACGTCATTGCTTCCCTGCTTTCTATTGGCTTTTACTGCGTGCTGGGCTTTGCTGCCCTCTCCTCCCCCGGGCTCGCCTTCATACCCGTCGTGTGGCTTGCTTACCGCACCGTTCGCGTCTTTATGGCGGCAGAATAAAAAAGCAACACAAAAAGCCTCTCGCCGCAGCGAGAGGCTTTTTGCTTATGATCAAAGATTGTAGTAGCGGTCAAACTCTGCGGGGTGCGGGATCTTGGCAAGATCGGCACACTCGGCGCGCTTGAGCTTAATGATATTCTTGAGAAGCTCCTCGGGGAACACACCGCCAACGGTGAGGTAATCGTGATCCTTTTCAAGGGCATCAAGTGCCTCGGGCAAGGAGGTGGGCAGGCCCTGCAGCTTGGCCTTTTCCTCTTCGGGCAGGTGATAGAGGTTGCAGTCGTAGGGACCCCAGCCGTTTTCGTGGGGATCGATCTTGTTCTTGATACCGTCAAGACCTGCCATCAGGATAGCGGCATAGCAGAAGTAGGGGTTGCAGGTCGCATCGGGATTACGAAGCTCAAAGCGACGCTTATCGGGGCTCTTTGCATACGCGGGAATACGGATAACCGCAGAACGGTTGGAGGTTGCATAACCAACGGTTACGGGAGCCTCAAAGCCGGGCACCAGACGCTTGAAGGAGTTGGTGCTGGGATTGGTCAGCGCGCAAAGAGAGTGAATGTGCTTGAGAAGACCGCCCATGAAGTAATGTGCCTCACGGGAAAGGTGAGAATAGCCGTTATCATCGGAGAATACGGGCTGGCCATCCTTCATCAGGAGCATATGCACGTGCATACCGCTGCCTGCCTCGCCGTAAATGGGCTTGGGCATAAAGGTAGCACTCTTGCCGTATTTCAGGGCGGTGTTATGAATGATATACTTGATCATCATCGTAGCATCGGCCATGTGTACGACCTCGCCGAGCTGGGGCTCGATTTCAAACTGACCGGAAGCCGCAACCTCGGGGTGATGGTAGTTGATATCAATGCCCATCTCCTTCATCAGCATGCACATTTCGCTGCGGCACTCGTAGGAAATATCAAAGGGCTTGGCGATATGATAGTTCTTCTGCTTGGGAACGATAACGCCCTTGCCCTCCACAGCGCTGTTCCAGTAGGACTGCTTTGCATCAACGGAGGCACCGATATAGTTGCCCTCGACGCCCCAGGTAACGTCGTCAAAGAGATAAAACTCAAACTCAGGCAGAATATACATGGCATCGGCCACGCCCTGTGCCTTCATGTACTCAACGGCAGCACGTACGATATTACGGGGATACTGCGGCAGGGGGCGGTTTTCGGGCGAGTCAATGATCATGGCATTACCCGTCATCGAAAGCGTGGGGATCGAGCAGAAGGGATCGATCACAGCGGTATCGGGATCGGGGATAAACACCATGTCACTCTTTTCAACAACGGCATAGCCATAGTTGGAGGCGTCAAAGCCGATGCCGCTCTTCATCGTGTCCTCAGAAAAATTTTCAGCGGGAATAGTCACGTGGCGATACTGACCGTTGATATCAACCATTTTGAAATCAACCATTTTAATGTCGTGCTCTTTGATAAGGTCTAACACCTTTTGTACTTGCTTGTTCATAAAAGTACTCCGTTTCAAAAAGATTAGGATTATTGTGCCGTCAAGGTCATCTCGCCCAAACGGTATTCCACCTTATATTATACCACTTTTTTCCAACATTTCAACATGAATTTTGAAAAAAATTTACGGGACAGACACTTTTTTTATCAAAAAGCCCCCTTTCCTGCCGTTTATGGCGGGAAAGGGGGCTTTTATCACGATTTAGTTTGTTTGAAATACGTGCTTCAAGGACTCGTACACGGTCTTGAACAGCGAATAGCCCTTTTCGTAGACCTTAACGTTTTCGGGCTTTGGCTGATAGGTGCGAATGATCTTCACTCTTGCTGCGGCCTCGTTATAGTCGCGGCAAACGCCAAGACCGATCAAAGCGGCATACGCCGTACCGACAGCACCCGCGTGGCGCGTATCGGCAGGCACGTGGACCGTCACGTTCAACACGTCGGCAAGGATCTGCATCCACAGCGGACTGCAGGCACCGCCGCCAACGGCGTTGATCGATTTCGGGAACGGGGTGCCGGCCTTCACGTGCTTTTCTTCGATCCCCGTCTTTAACTGATAGCAAACGCCCTCCAGCACCGCACGCGTCATGTGACGGCGGTCGTGCTCGCCGCCAAGATTGATAAAGCAAGCTCTTGATTTATCGTCAAGACGGTCACCGTAAAACCACGGTGTTGCAAGCACACCCAGGCTGCCTGCGGGTATCTCTGCCACATCGTTATCCACAAAGGCATAGACATCGCCGCCCATAGCCTGCTTTTCAGCGGCGTAAAAACGGTTCACTGCCCAGTTAAAGGAAAGACCCGTTGCACGGCTGGAATAAAGCTTAATATCGCGCTCCTTATCAAGCGGCGCAATATACAGCACACCGTTCTCGTGCGGCTCGGTATAGCCGATCCAGCCCGAAGAACCGAAATAAGCGTGCACACCACCCACGTCGGACACACCCGAGCCGACCGTTACGGCACCGATATCGCTATTACCGCCAAATACGGGAGTACCTGCAACAAGCCCCAGCTGCTCCGCAGCCTCGGGCGTGACGTGCCCGACAAGATCGTGTGCTTCCACCAGCGGCGGGAACAGATCCTGCGGCACGCCGCAAAATTCAAGGATCTCACGGTAAAACGCATCGCTCTTGGGGTCAAACGAGCGCACCACGCAGTTACCGACGTCCATGGCCGCCACACCCGTAGCGCGCCATTTAAGGTAAGAGCACGCATCAAGGATCATCGCGGTCTTTGCCATGATTTCAGGCTCGTGGCGCTTCATCCACCAAACACGCGGCCAATAATCCGAGGCGCCGAAGCCATCTGTATGAAAATGCTCGTTCAGCAGTGCGGCCTCTTCGCCCGCACGCGAATCCATCCAGATCACACTGCGGTGCAGCACCTTGCCCTCCCCGCTCACGGGGATCACGCCCTTCCATTGTGTGCCAAAGGCCATGCCCACCACTGAGTGAGGGTCTGCACCCGTCATTTCAAGCACCTTTTTGGTGGCAGTACAGACGCCCCGCCAATAATCCTCGGGCTCTTGCTCTGCCCTGTCGGGTGCGGGAAGATAAAGCGGATATTCAACCGTAAAGGTTTTTTGCACAGCGCCCTCAAGCGACACAAGTGCAGCCTTTACACCGCTGGTACCAAGATCGTAGGAAAATACGTAACGCTGTTCCATACATATCCCTCCTGAACAGTTATATTAGTTTCATTATACACGCGCCTCTTGCGTTTGTCAAGCAAAATCGGCAGAGGGATATCCCTCTGCCGATCGTTTTTTAATTTTATGATTATCAGTGCGTCAGGAAGAACATAGCGGCGAAAAGCACAGCTACGACCCAGGTGCCGATCTTGATTTCCTTTACCTTGCCAAGGCAAGCCTTGATGATGATGTGAGAGATCAAACCAAAGGCAATACCGTAGGAAATGTTGTAGGTAAAGGGCATCATAACAATGGTAAGGAAGGAAGGAAGGGCGATAGCGGGATCAGTCCAATCAATATCCTTCACACAACCGATCATCAGAATACCAACGTAAATGAGAGCTGCCGCATAGGCACAAGCGGGGATCAGCGCTGCAACGGGCGACAGGAACAGTGCAATAGCAAACATTGCTGCCGTTACCATGGATGCAAGACCCGTACGGCCGCCTGCACCAACACCTGCAGAGGACTCTACGTAGGTAGTAACGGTAGAGGTACCGCAAATAGCACCCGTAGCGGTAGCCACAGCATCAGCCAGCATAGCCTTATCCATGTTGGGAACCTCAAGCTCACCGTTGTCGTTCTTGATCAACAGATCACCGCCGCGGCAAGCACCGTACAGCGTGCCCATGGTATCAAACATATCTACCATGCAGAAAGCAAGTGCAGTGGTAATGAAGGCGATCACAAGGCCACCAACGGAGTGACCCTCACCTGCAAGATAAACATCAAAGTTGAAGCCCTCGGTAAACACCTTACCTACAGCCTGCGTGCCGAAGTCGCCAAAAGCCGTGAAGGGATTGAGCGTTTTGCCTGCCCAGAAGTTCTCGTAAAAGCCGGGAACGGTAAAGCCAAGTGCATAGTAAAGCACACCCGCACCGAGAACGCCCCACAAAACAGCACCGCGCACGCCCTTTTTGGACATAACGGCAATCGCGATCACAGCAAAAACAGTGATCAGCAAGGGCATTACACTGCCCCACGTAGCGTCACCCAGGAGGTTAAAGGTGTTCATCGTTACACCGGTAGAGGTGCTGGGAATAACAAGCTTGGAATTCTGCAGACCGATAAACGCGATGAATAAGCCGATACCGGCGGGGATCGCAGCCTTGACAGCAGCAGGAACTGCCTCAAAGATCAAGCGGCGCAGACCGGTTACGGTCAATGCGATAAAGAGCAGACCATCGATAAAACAGAAGACCAGGGCATTCGCATAGGTAAAACCAAGCCCTACGCAAACCGTGTAAACGAAGAATGCGTTAAGGCCCATGCCCGATGCCTGTGCCAACGGCAGATTGGACAAAAGCCCGATCAAAACCGTGCCGATCACGGCGGAGAGTGCGGTGGCAATGTAGATCGCACCGAAGCTGACGCCCAGCACGTTGGTGCCGTCACCAAACGGATCGGCAAACATACCGGGGTTCACCATCAGGATGTAAGCCATTGCCATAAAGGTCGTAAGACCGGCAATCAGCTCAACACGTACTGTGGTGCCCTTTTCTTCAAGCTTGAAGAACTTACTGAGAAACTTGTTCATGTCAATTTCCTTCCTTTTCGTTGTATTCTGCTATATACGGCAGATTGCGGAAATACTCGCCGCAATCGAGCCCATAACCGATCACAAAGTGATCGGGAATGGTAAAGAGTGACAGATCGGCCTTGAAATCGACCAAACGTCTTGAGGGCTTGTCAAGCAGCGTGACAACGCGCAAGGAGAGCGGATTGCGCCCCTTTAGAAGCTTGACAATATCGTTCAAGGTGCGGCCCGTGTCAATGATATCCTCTACGATCACCACGTGATAGCCGCTGATGTCACGGTCAAGATCCATCGTGATCTGCACGACACCCGAGGAGACCGTGCCCTCGTAATAGCTTTTGGCGCACATAAAGCCGATCTCACACGGCGCGCTGACCGCACGGCACAGATCGGCCATAAAAACAAACGCACCCTTTAAAATGCTGACAAGCAAAATAGGGCGACCGTCGTAGATCTTGTCGATCTCCTTGCCCGCCTTATCAATAGCTGCGGCAATCTCCTCTTTGGTGATGAGAATACGCTTGATTCTGCTGTTATATTCCTCTTGAGAATAAATGGGCTTCATAGATCTATCCTTTTTGAACTATTATGATATGAGAATTATATCACAAATTCAGCTGTTTTTCAATCTTTTTTAACATGTTTTTCAAATAATTTTCAAAAATTTGTGTCAAAAATCGTTTTTTTTCCATTTAGCCGCGCCTGTATCGGGCCGTGAGCATCTTCCACAGGGTTTCTTCAAAGCCCCTCGGATCCGCCAACGCAAAAAAAAGAGCCGCCTTTGCGGCTCTTTGCGTTGGGTGCGGCGCAATATTCAAGAACAAAGAGATTCTTCTCGGGGGAATCGAACCCCACAGGCTCGCGCGTCTTGTCGCGCGAGGCTGCTTGAAGATGCATTTCTATTTAGTTGACTTTTTCATAATAATTTACATAATGCGTTTATGTATACGGATTTAGCATCTTCCACAGGACTTCTCGCGCCCCTCAGATCCGCCAACGCAAAAAAAGAGCCGCGTTTGCGGCTCTTTGCGTTGGTGGATCCGAGGGGAATCGAACCCCTGTCCGAAAACTCATTCACAGGACTTTCTTCGTGGGTAGTCTGTGGTTTAAAATTCCCTTTGTGCGTCGGTCACAGACAATCTACGCCCGCGGGTAGCCCTTTTTTGCATGATCGGTACAAGTGCGAACTCCCGATGCATGTTCACCACTCAATGACGCTCAGCCCGTGGTCGTGGTCCTCCTCGG
>SVTG01000006.1 GCA_015063895.1 Oscillospiraceae bacterium
TGTGCGTGCCGAATTCAAGGCCGCGCATATCCCACAGGTGAGAGAAGTAGTGCTCACCGCCGCCGCCGGGACGGGAGCAGCCGGCATAGTCCATTGCCATACCTGCGTCGACAAGGCCCTTGAATACCGTGGCAATGGCATCTGCGTCACGGGTGGCAACGCCGGGGGCGGCAGCCACGCAGGCCTCGCGTACACCTCTGGTGTAGGCGGCAACGTCCTCGCAATAATATTCGCCGTTGATCAGGTGGGAAATGCGCCATTCGCAAACGCTGACGTACTTGGCCAGCATATCGCCAAGACCTGCCTTGGCCATGTGCGCGGGGGCTGCCTTCAGCACGTCGGTGTCGCCCATGATCACGTCGGGGGATTTGGAGTTCAGCGTTACCTTTACACCGTCGCGCACCACTGAGCTGTTACCGGAGGCATAGCCGTCCATGTAGGCGGCGGAGGCAACGATGATATAGGTGCGGTTCGTCAACGCGGCCAGCAGCTTGCTCAGGTCGTTGATCACGCCCGAGCCAAAGGCAATGATGATATCGCACTTGGCGTCAAAATGCATAAACAGCGACCCCACCGCCCGTTCGTCGGGCTCAAGGCGCCTGTCGGGGAATACGTGCTTGGCAGTGGGAATGCCGGCTGCCTCCAGCACCTTGACGATACGCTCACCGCCAATGGGGTAGGTGTTGACGTCGGCAATGACAAAGGCGCGGGTGGCGCCGTACTTTTTGACCAGCGCAGGCAGATCGTCAATGGCGCCGGCCTTGATATAGGTTTCCTTAACAGCTGAGGTGTGCAGCTTGCCGCATACGGGGCAGATGCCACCGGGCACAAATTGATACGTGGTATTCATAGCAATTCCTCTCACAGTATAATGTAACGCTGACATTATAGCACATATTAAAATTTGATGCAACCCCCGACGGTAAAAAAAGCATTTAAAAAGGTAAAAAGCCTCTCAAAATTTTTTTCAAAAAGCACTTGACAAACATATCCCCCCGTGCTATAATATCAAGGCAAAGAAGCAGAGCGTGCCGCGTTCTCACCTTGCCGCCACCGAGCGCGCCGGGTTGATAGGTTCACCCCCTTGGGTGTATTTTGTCGTGCGGAGCTTTGCTTTGCGCGATTTTTTATTTCGCCGGGCCACTCCCGGAAATGGAGGTAACTTCCTATTAGCGCTTCAAAAGATTTGCTCATTAACGAAGAGATCAAAGAAAAAGAAGTTCGCGTGATCGGTGATGACGGTGAAACGCTCGGCATGATGTCGGGTAATGCCGCATTGAAGATCGCTTATGACCGCGGCCTTGACCTCGTGCTGATCGCACCCCAGGCCACACCCCCCGTTTGCCGCATTATGGATTACGGCAAATACCGCTTTGACCGCGAGAAGAAGGAAAAGGAAGCCAAAAAGAAGCAGCAGGTGGTTGAGCTGAAGGAAGTGCAGCTTTCCTGCCGTATCGACGTGCACGATTTCGAAACCAAGGCACGCAACGCCGTGCGCTTTCTCAGTGCCGGCAATAAGGTGCGCGTGGTCGTGCGCTTCAAGGGCCGCGAAATGACGCACCAGGAGCTTGGTCGCGACGTGCTTGCCCGTTTTGAGGAGGCTGTTTCCTCGGTTGGCACCGTAGAGAAGAAGCCCGTGCTTGACGGCCGAATCCTGAGCATGGTCGTTGTGCCCTTAAAGCCCGACGCCAAAAAGTAAGTCACCCCGCGGCAGGTGCCGCTATTCATAAAGAACACGATAAAAAGGAGTAAATAAAATGGGAAAAATCAAAACGCATAAGGCTTCGGCCAAAAGATTTTCCGTAACCGGTACCGGCAAGGTAAAGATCAACCACTGCCATCACCGCCACAACCTTGGCCTGAAGGATGCAAAGCGCAAGAGACATCTTCGTTCTTCCGCAATCCTCAGCCCCGCTATGACCGCAACCGCGCGTCAGCTCATTCAGAAATAAGATAAACGGAGGATCGAAAAATGGCAAGAGTTAAGGGCGCGATGATGACGCGCAAGAGAAGAAATAAGGTATTGAAGGCTGCTAAGGGCTACTGGGGTGCAAAATCCAAGCACTTCAAGATGGCAAAAGAGCAGGTTATGAAGAGCGGCAACTATGCATTCGCAGGCCGCAAGATGAAGAAGAGAGATTTCCGTAGCCTTTGGATCACGCGTATCTCTGCTGAGGCAAAGGTGAACGGTATGAACTACTCCACCATGATGCACGGCCTGAAGAAGGCAGGTATCGACCTCAACCGCAAGATGCTCGCTGAGCTGGCCGTAAGCGACAAGCAGGCATTCGCCGCACTCGCAGCACAGGCAAAGGCAGCACTTTAAGAGTAAAAAACCCGGTTACGCGCCGGGTTTTTTCCTGTTTTATGGCCCCGTTTCCCGTGGGGCAAACCGAAGGATTTTCAGGCAAAACGGAGGGCAATGGTATGCAAAAACCGCAAGAAACGATCACCTCAAGGCAAAATTCGCTCATCACCCTGACCGCCAAGCTTTCGCAGAGAAAGCATCGCGAGGCTGAGGGGCTTTTCCGCTTTGACGGTAAGAAGCTTTTTCTTGAGGCGCTGACAGCCGATCTTCCGCTGTATGCGGTGCTGCTGCGCGAGAGCGCCGTGGCGTCGATCTTAGCGGCGGCCGAGGGCTTTTCGCTGCCGCGCGATACGCGCGTTGCGGTATTGCCCGATGCGCTTTTTGACAAGCTTTCCGAAGAAAAATCACCCGAGGGCGTGATTTGTATTGCCAAACGTCTTGACAAAATCCATAAAATTGCTACAATAGATAAATGGTGCGCCGAAAACGGCGGGCTTTCCGGTGCGCGTGTGCTCTTTCTTGAAAGTGTGCGCGATCCCGGGAATCTCGGCACCATTATCCGCTCGGCCAGGGCCTTTGGCGTGCACCTTTTGGTGCTTTCCGAGGACTGCGCCGATATTTACAATCCTCGCGTGCTGCGTGCCGCAATGGGTACGCTCTTTCACCAGAACGTGCTGATCTGCCCCGATTTTTTGGCGGCACTTCGTACGTACGGCAAGCACGCACGCGTGTTTGCCGCCACCCTTGACGAGCGTGCGGTGCGCTTAGGCGAGGTCGCGCTCCTGTCGGGTGATGCGGTGCTCGTCGGTAATGAGGGGCACGGCCTCTCGGCTGCGGCTGTGGCCGCGGCGACCGACACGGTCTTTATTCCGATGGAAGCGGGTGTGGAATCCTTAAATGCGGGCATTGCCGCATCGGTTCTGCTCTGGGAGCTATACCGCGCAGGAGGCAGTCATGGCGCATGATCATACCGCGAGCTGGGTGGCACTTGCCGAGGCACTGGGGCCGCGCAGCGCGCATCTGCTCCCCTTGCTGGCACGCTTCGGCACACCCGACGCGATCTTTGCCGCCGATGAGGCACAGATCCTTGAGGCTTGCCCTACGGTAAAGCCCTCCGTGCTGCGCTTGCTTTGCAGCACACCGCCGCACGGCCGTGCCGTGGAAATCATCAAGTATTGCACCCGTCACGGCGTGAAGATCCTCTGCCTTGACGACGCTGCATACCCCGCCCCCTTGAAGGCGATCGCCGCGCCGCCGGCGGTCCTGTACGTTCTTGGCAAGCTGCCCTCCTTTGGCGTGACGCCCGCTGTCGGCGTGGTCGGTGCGCGCCATCTTGACGCATACGGCGCACGTATGGCGTATAAACTATCCTTTGAGATGGGTGCCGCAGGCGCCGCTATCGTCAGCGGTCTTGCCGAGGGTATTGACGGCATTGCTGCCGCCGCAGCCCTGGAGGCGGGTGCGCTTACCGTGGCCGTGCTTGGTGCGGGCATTGACCGCGTGTATCCCAAATGCCACAAGCGTCTGTTCTCGGAGGTCGCGGAGTTTGGTGCGATCGTGACCGAATTTTCACCGGGTACGCCCCCGAATGCATGGCATTTTCCCATGCGTAACCGCATTATCAGCGCGCTCTGTGACGCGCTTGTCGTTGTGCAAGCGGGAGAGAACAGTGGCTCACTGATCACCGCCCGTTATGCACTTTTGCAGGGCAAGGCGTTGTTTGCCGTTCCCGGCAACGCCGATTCGCCACTCTCGGTCGGCACCAATCGCTTGCTGCGCGCAGGTGCGTTGCTTTGCACCTGTACGGAGGACGTGCTGTCGCATTTTCATTTCTTATATCCCACATTGAAGCCTGCCGCTTTGCCCGCCGAGACCTGTCAGTACAGCGCACTGCTACCTGAGGTCCTGCGTGCACACGGCATTGCCGCCCCGTCAACCGAGGGTGAGGCAAAGAGTAAGAGCAAACGCCGCAGCCGAAAAGAGGACACGGCCCCCGAGGCGGTGTCTGCTCCCGAGGAGGCGGAGGCCGCCGATGAGACCGACGCGGCACAGGTGCCTCCCGAGGTGTTGGCTGAGGCGCTGAACTCGCTTTCCGCCGAGGAGCGCGCTCTTTACGATCGCTTGCCGGATGGCCCCTTTACCGTTGACGTGCTGGTGAGTGCGGGGGCAAGCGTTGCTGCGGCCGTCGGTGCCATGACGCTGTTTGAGATCCTTGGGCTTGTGAGAACGGGCGTCGGTGGCACGTATGTGAAGCTGTAATCTATTTGAAAGGAAATATACATGGCAAATCTCGTTATCGTGGAGTCGCCCTCCAAGGCGGCTGCCATCAAAAAGTATCTTGGCTCTAACTACAAGGTTGTGGCCTCCAAGGGCCACGTGCGTGACCTGCCCAAAAGCACCTTAAGCGTTGACATTGAAAACGGCTTTGAGGCACATTATATCAACATTCGCGGCAAGGGAGATCTCATCAAGGATATTCGTCGCGAGGCAAAGGCCGCCAAAAAGGTCTTCCTTGCCCCCGACCCTGACCGCGAGGGTGAGGCTATTGCATGGCACCTTGCCATTGCCCTGGGGCTTGACCCCGCCAAGACCCTGCGCGTGACCTTCAACGAAATCACGCCCGACGTGGTACGCAGCGCCATCAAGTCGCCCCGTGCCATTGATATGAATTTGGTAAACGCACAGCAAACGCGTCGCATCTGGGACCGCGTGGTTGGCTATAAGCTTTCTCCCTATCTCTGGAAATCGGTGAAGAACGGCCTGTCGGCAGGTCGCGTGCAGTCGGTTGCTTCGCGCATTATCGTAGACCGTGAGGAGGAGATCCGCGCCTTTGAGCCCGAGGAATACTGGACGATCGACGCGTCGCTCAACGTGGCCGATCGCCCCTTCAGCGTGCGTTTTTACGGCAATATTGACGGTAAGATCAAGCTCGGGGACGAGGCAGGCGCCAAATTCGTGGTAGACGCCGTACGAGGCAAGGCGTTTGAGGTGAAGAGCATCAAGCGCGCCACCCGTCAGAAGCTGCCGGCTCCGCCCTTTACCACCTCCACGATGCAGCAGGAGGCCTCCCGTAAGCTCGGCTTCCAGTCACAGCGTATTATGCGTGTGGCGCAGGAGCTTTACGAGGGCGTGAACGTCGGCACCGAAAACGGCGGCGTGCAGGGCCTTATCACCTATATGCGTACCGACTCGCTGCGCGTATCGGTCGATGCACAAAACGCAGCCCGTGAGCTGATCAGCAGCAAATACGGTGAGCAGTATTGCCCCAAGGCACCGCGCACCTATAAGGCCAAGGCAGGTGCACAGGACGCACACGAGGCCATTCGCCCCGCAAACGTGGCACTTGACCCCGCTACGGTGCATAAATATCTGACGCCCGATCAGTACCGCCTGTATAAGCTGATCTGGGAGCGCTTTGTCGCCAGCCAGATGGAAAACGCGACTCTGAATACCCAAACGCTGGAGCTTGTCTGTGCGGGTTACACCTTCCGCACCAGCGGCTACAGCGTGGCATTCCCCGGTTATATGGCCGTATATGAGGAGAGTGAGGACGAGCAGCCCGATACTGCCGATGCACACGGTGAGCAGCGCGATCTGCGCCTGCCTGACCTTGCGGAGGGGCAAATGCTGGAGGCAAGCAGCGTCGTGCCGCAGCGTCACTTTACCGAGCCGCCCGCACGCTATACCGAGGCGTCGCTCATTAAGTTCCTTGATGAAAAGGGCATCGGCCGTCCCAGCACCTATAACACCATTATCACCACCATTGTGTCGCGTAATTACGTCACGCGCGACGGCAAATCGCTGGTGCCTACGCCCTTGGGTGAGGTCACCACACAGCTGATGAAGAAAAATTTCCCCGATATCGTTGACTATGCCTTTACCGCACAAATGGAAACCGAGCTTGACGAGATCGAGGAGGGCAATGCCGAGATGGTGGCCGTGCTTGATAAATTCTGGCAGGGCTTCTCTCGCGAGCTTGAAAGCGCCGAGGTCACGATCGGCACGGGCGATTTCCGCTTGCCCGTAGAGCAGACCGATATCATCTGCGATAAGTGCGGTGCCAAGATGGTCGTCAAAAACGGCAGATACGGCAAGTTTGCCGCTTGCCCCAATTATCCTACCTGCAAAAACACCAAGCCCTTAGAGAGCGAAAAGCCCGCAGAGCCCGTTGTCGCGGTAGAAAAAGCAGAGAAAAAGGCACCCGTTGTGGCAGATTTCAAGTGCGAGCTCTGCGGCGGCGATATGGTGCAGCGCACGGGTCGCTTCGGCAGCTTCTTTGCCTGTGCCAATTATCCTACCTGTACCTTTACCAAGCAAAAGACCAAGGAGCTTGACGTGCCTTGCCCCAAGTGCGGCGCAAGGGTGCTGATCAAGACCGGTCGCAATAAAACTGTATTTTACAGCTGTGAGCGCTATCCCGATTGCGATTTTTCCTCTTGGGATATGCCCACCGCCGAATCCTGCCCCGACTGCGGCAAGCTTTTGTTCCGCAAAAAAGGTAAGGCGCTGCTCGTTTGTCACGATAAGGCCTGCGGCTATCGCTGCGAGGTAGAGGAGAGCGCTGCCGCGGAGAAGGGCGAATGAGCGCTGATTTCGTACGCGTGCTGGGCGCGGGTCTTGCCGGCTGTGAGGCCGCCTGGCAGCTGGCCGAGCGCGGTGTTGCCGTGCGTCTTGCCGAGATGAAGCCTAACAAAAAGACCCCCGCGCATCACGAGAATGGCTTTGCCGAGCTCTGTTGCTCAAACTCCCTGCGCTCCGACGCGCTTTCCAATGCCGTCGGACTCCTGAAGGAGGAAATGCGTCGCGTGGGCTCTTTGGTGATGGAGGCCGCCGATCAAACGCGTGTGCCCGCAGGCTCGGCGCTTGCCGTTGATCGCACGCTTTTTTCGGAATATATCACGACGCGTATCAAAAATCACCCCCTCATTACCGTGGAGGAGACCGAGATCACAGCCCTGCCCGACGATGCCCCCACCGTGGTAGCAACGGGCCCCCTTACCACCGATGCGCTGGCCGCCGATATCGTGCGCCTGACGGGTCAAAGCGGCCTTAACTTTTTTGATGCCGTTGCGCCCATCGTTGATTTTGCAAGCATTGATATGGACGTGGCGTTTTTCGCCTCGCGCTATGATAAGGGCGATGCCGATTATATCAACTGCCCGATGACCAAGGCGCAGTACGACGTCTTTTACGAGGCGCTGATCAGCGCCCGTGAGGCAGAGCTGAAGGATTTTGATAAAAGGGAATTGAAGGTTTTTGAGGGGTGTATGCCTGTTGAGGTCATGGCCCGTCGCGGCTACGACACGTTGCGCTACGGTCCCTTGAAGCCCGTCGGGCTGATCGATCCGCGCGTCGGTCACGAATATTTTGCCGTGGTGCAGCTGCGTAAGGAAAACAAAGAGGGCACGATGTATAACCTCGTCGGCTTCCAAACGCACCTTACCTTTCCTGAGCAAAAGCGCGTGTTTTCCCTGATACCGGGGCTTGAAAACGCTACCTTTTTGCGCTATGGCGTCATGCACCGCAACACGTATCTTTCCTCCCCCGGGTTTCTTGCCGACACTTACGCTACAAAAGAAAATCCCGCACTCTTTTTTGCGGGGCAGATGACGGGCGTTGAGGGATATATCGAGTCGGCAGGCTCAGGACTGGTGGCAGGCATCAATGCCGCACGCTTCGCGCGCAATATGCCGACGATCACGCTGCCGCGTCACACCATGCTGGGCGCTATGGCCGCCTACGTGGCGGAGGGCGGCATCGGCGATTTTGTGCCGATGAACGCCAACTTCGGCCTGGTAGAGCGCCTTGCCCAAAAGGTGCGCGGCGGCAAAGCAAAGCGTAATGAGGCACTTTCTCAGCGTGCCCTTGACGCCCTTGATGCCGTTCTTTCCGATTTGAAGGCATAACGGTATTCAAAATTATAAATTTGTAACAAAGGAGGTGCTGTGATGGCACGCGATATCAAGGAGCTGGAAGCACGCATTGGCTATACCTTCGGGGATAGTGCGCTTTTGCTGCGCGCGCTGACGCACACCTCGTACGTGAATGAGCAAAAGGGCGGGCGCATCGCTTCTAACGAGCGCCTTGAATTTCTTGGTGACAGCGTGCTGTCGCTGGTGGTTTGCAGCTATCTTTTTGAGGCATACCCCACGTTGCCCGAGGGACGCCTCACGGTGCTGCGTAAAAACGTGGTCTGCCAAAAGGCCTTGGCCGATTATGCGACCGAGATCGGTCTTGGTGCGTATTTATTGCTTGGCCGCGGTGAAGAAAAAGACGGCCGCGAAAAGCCAAAGCTCTTAGAGGACGCCTTTGAGGCGCTGTTGGGCGCTATGTATCTTGACTGTGGGTCGCTTGAACGCGTTTCCCGCTTCGTGCTGCCCTTCGTCAAGGGCGAGCTTGCCAAAAACGAGCGCGAGCTGCAGCCGCTTGAGGATTATAAAACGCTTTTGCAGCAATACGTGCAGCAGATGCCGGGTGAGGAGCTGCGTTACGAAACCATTCTCGCAGAAGGTCCCGATAACGCCAAAACCTTCACCGTTCGGGTACTAATTAACTCAAATGACTTCGGCACAGGTGTCGGCTCCTCTAAAAAAGAGGCCGAGCAACGCGCCGCCGCCGAGGCCCTGAAGCGCTATCTGCCCGCCAAGGATTGATGCTTCTCAAGCATAGAAAAGCCGCATTTCCATCACAAGTATGGAAATGCGGCTTTTGTTGTTTCGTTTGAAAATGTTCAAAAAAACCGCCCCGTTCTCGGTTTCCCGATCGCAGGGCGGCTTTGTTTTTAGTTAGTTAGTTAGTTAGCTATGGTTGGTGTGTTATTGGTCTGCACCCTCTTGCAAAAAGGGCTGCGGAATTGGAGGCAGAAGACGTGATCTTGATACGATAGGCGTATAGCATACGTCGAGTATCAAGAGCGCGGCTAAAAAACACACGTTTGATATAAATTGAAATTCGCAAGAATTTCTACCTAAAAACCGCCCCGTTCTCGGTTTCCCGATCGCAGGGCGGCTGTGTGCTTAGTTGGTTAGAGTTGGTGTGTTTTTGGTCTGCGCCCCCTTGCAAAAAGGGCTGCGGAATTGGAGGCAGAAGACGTGATCTTGATACGATAGGCGTATAGTATACGTCGAGTATCAAGAGCGCGGCTAAAAAACACACGTTTGATATAAATTGAAATTCGCAAGAATTTCTACCTAAAAAACCGCCCCGTTCTCGGTTTCCCGATCGCAGGGCGGCTGTGTGGTTAGTTGGTTAGAGTTGGTGTGTTTTTGGTCTGCGCCAATTACGCAACCTTTATATTAGTAGCCAACTTTTTCCCAGCACTGGAAAGGCGCAGCCAGCTCCTCAGAGATGTAAACCTGAGTCTTCTTGGTCTGCAGCATCGTGGAGGGCAGGTAGGGGGTGATAGGACCGTGCGTGCACAGACGGCTGGTCATTCTCTGCCAGGAGGAGAAGGTACCGCAGGTAGCAAGTGCGTGAACCTCAATTCTTTCCTTAGCACGCATCACGTCAAGCGGGCCGATGGTGGCAGCGCAGGGCGGAACGTTTGCAATGTCGCCCGACTGGCCGAAGGTGCCGTTGAGGGAGTTCTGCATAATGGTCATGGGGTGCAGCTTTACGATCTGTGCGGGCTGATTGAGCCACTCCTCGATGTCACCGGAGCCGATGAACTCGGGAATGGGGTCAACGAATGCCATGTGGCCTGCCCAACCGGGGGAGGTGGAGGCGATATCGGCACCCGTGCCCTCGGTAATGTCGTCAATGATCTTGGAGTAATCGTTGATGTTCTTGTTGGTGGGGAAGTGTACGTTCTCCATGGGCATACGCAGCTTCTCGTCGATCTGGTAATACAGATACTTGATCATGGAGTGTGCAAAGCCTGCCTCGTAGGTGATGGGGGCAATGTTGCCGTCCTGGTCAGCCCACTCGTCCTCAGCTACAAGGTGCACCTTGGAGCAGTCAACCTTGAAGTAGTTGATGAGCTGTGCCAAGGGAATGTAGGTGTCGGGCTCGGGGTTGCCGAGGATCATCGTGAAGGATTTGCCTGCCTCGGAGGCAGCCTTCAGACGGGTGAAGAGGGTGGAAATGAGAACGGGGTGGGGGTTCATCATGACCTTTACTTCAAATTCGGGGTGCCACCAAGGCTCTCTTTTCTCAAGGTCCTTGCCGCTCAGGCTGCGCACGTACTCGCAAACCTTCTTGTCCTTAAAGGGAACAAAGTCGGCGGGCATAAAGTCAAATTTTGTTGCGGGATCAGTGATAAAATCTTTCATGATACCTTCTCCTTTGTTTATGTTTTTTTAATTTTGGTTGTATAGAGCGATAATCGCATTGCTTTAAGGGGGTCAAAAGCTTATACCGTTTCGCCACTTAAAAGCACGCGCTTTACCTTCATGGTGTGGTCGACGAACACAAGGTCGGCACGCTTGCCCTTTGCGATCTCACCGCGGTCAAGGAATCCGACTGCGCGCGAGGGGTTGTAGGAGGCGAACTTAAACACGTCCACCAGCGAAGCGCCCGTGTGCTTGATCATGTTACGGCAGGAGATATCCAGCGTCATCTTGGAGCCTGCGATCTCACCCGTGTGGTCGAAGTTGATGTCGTCTACGTCGTCGTACCCGGGGGGAACAGGACCGTCGCAGGCGTAAGCATCGGAGATCAGAATAATGCGGTCGTCACCCTTGATCTTGCGCGTCAGGCGCAGGAGGTAGGGGTCTACGTGGATACCGCGGCTGTCACAGATCAGCTCGGCGTAGATATCGTGGTTAAAGTAAACCGTTTCGTCCACGCAGGGTGTGCGGCATTCGGGGTATTTTTGCAGAGTACCCGTGGCGTTGAGGTGGTGCGTGCCGATACGCAGACCGTAGGGCATCAGCGCCTCAATGTCGGTGGGCTCCGCTTCGCTGTGTGCCACCGAAAAGGCAACGCCGGGGTTTGCTTTTTTGGCATCAAGCACGAAATCAAGAATGCCCTCGCGCTCGGGTGCCAGCGCCCAGACCCTTACAAGGTCGCCTGCCGCCTCGATGATGGGCAGATGCTTTTTAGCATCTACCGGGCCCTTCCAGGGGTTGTTTTCCTTGTCGCACCCAAACTTGGGGTTGAGGTAGGGGCCTTCCATATAAAAGCCTGCAATATTGGCACATTCTTTTTTCTGCATAGCCGCCTTCAGCGTGTCGATCGCCACAAGATAGCCTGCCGTATCCATGCTGAAATACAGTGCGGGCAGCAGGGTCGTGGTGCCGTGCTTCAGGTGGTGCCGTGCGGCGCGAACGGGCTCATCCTGGAAAAAGACCGTGCCGTCAGAGTGGGTGTGGATATCCACAAACCCGGGGCCGACGTAAGCGCCCTCGGCGTCCATGATCTCGGCACCCTCGGGGATCGGCAGCTTTCTCGCTTCGCCGTAGTCAAGGATCTTGCCGTCCTT
Organism: Oscillospiraceae bacterium; assembly: GCA_015063895.1. GTDB lineage: Bacteria > Bacillota > Clostridia > Oscillospirales > CAG-272 > Firm-07. The sequence continues at coordinate 11,730 of SVTG01000006.1, forward strand.
TAAAAGAAGGACCGCATCGGGAATGTAGTGGTCACGCATAATAAGCGTGGCGTTTTTGATGGCAGTAATCATCATTTGCTCAATTCGGCAAGCAGCTGCTTGCCTTCCTTTACGATATATTCGGCACAGCCTGCCTTAAATCTTGAGGTGCCGGCCTCATAGCCGCCCTCGCTGTAGGAATCCTGCATCGGGAAGTAGCCCTCGTAGCCGCCTGTGATGCAGCAGGGGCATACCAGCTCAAAGCTCTCGCTTGTCTTCAGGCCCTGGCCAACACCCGTAAAGGGCTCACCGGGAATACCAATGAGGGCAACGGGACCGATCTTAACGCCAATGAGGTTCATCGGGAAGGCGTCGGGGGCGTGCTCCAGCTTCACCATACGGGCAGCCTGTGCCACCATCGTGGTCAGCATCATGCCCTTGTAGGGGAGCTCATCGTCTCTGCCTGCCTCGTGCAGCTCGTGGATATGTCTTGCCTCGGGCATTTGCTCGGGGGTGGGCTTGTTGGAGGGCACGTTAATGGTCTTTTCCAGAGAGGCGAGGTCGCTGACCTCTACGTATTTGACCTTATCAAAGACCTGCAAAACGCCGCCTGCTACCACGCGAGCGATATGCTGTGCGTGATTGTAGCCGCGCGCCACGTCGTCAAAGTCGATAAACATTTCGTTGAGGTCCCCGTCCTTGGGGTGTACGTTCACGTGGTTTACGTCGCCCTGCGCGCCGTTGAAGAAGATGCACCTTACGTTGTCAAGCGATTTTTCCACGGTCCTGCGCAGGATCGACGGCCAGTCGCCCGAAATGAGATTGCCGCCCACCACGTCGGGGTGGTTGCCAAAGTTCACGAGCACCACGGTGTCAGCGCCCTCGCGGTCAAAGCGCAGGACGTTTACGCGCTCGTCCACCTCGCCGATGGGTGCCACGATATCGGGGTTGTTCACACCGGGGTTGGTGCGGATCGAGCCGTCCTTCATGCGGTAACGGCGCAGGAACGCCACGTTTTTCGCCTCACCCACGCGGAAGCCCATTTTGGCGGGTGCCAGGTCGGCCAAGGCCGTACGCACGGCATCGGCCACGCGATGGATCAGGAAATTGCCGTACGCCTGCTCAAGCGGAAACTCGTCGCTCTCACGGGTATAGGGGGCAGTGTGCGTGTGTGTGCACGATACGTAAATTTCATCTTTTGCAAGGCCCGTTGCCTCAGAGACGAAGGCTCTGAGGCGATTGGCAAAGGCAGTTTGAATCAGGCACAGGTCAAGGGTGATCAGTGCCACACGCTTGCTGCCGCACTCCAGCGCCAGCACAGTGACCTCCAGTGAGTCCTTGATGCCCTCGCATTTGCGGATCTGATAATATCCTTCAAGCTCAATGCCGATCATGGGGTCAATGTTGGATACGGCATAGCCTACTTTTAATTGCTGCATATATTCCTCCTGAATCCTGGATTTGGATGCCGGTGTATATGGTGGCAGTATGTCGTCTGCCCACACATAATCATTGTAATACTTTTGTCCCTCTGTGTCAAGAAGATTTTCGTTCTTTATCTAAAAAATAATGTTAATTGCCAAACAGGAAAATGTGATTTTAAAAAGCTTTTGAGTTTCTTTCGTGAATTTTCCAAAACGAAAGAAAAGAGCCTGTTCCGCGTGCGAGGCTCTTTTGCCGAGGCGTGCTGCGCTTCCTTGGCGTTCACCCGCAGCAAAAGAAAAAACTTCCCCTTAAACGAAAAAAGGGGGTTGCAAAATCGCGCGCGTTGCGGTATAATATATTATTATATTGTATTATGAATGAAAGGAGGCGTGGCAATGTTTCTCAAATCACTTGAAATGCAGGGCTTTAAATCCTTCCCCGATAAAACAAAGCTGATGTTTGAGCGCGGCACTACGGTCATCGTGGGCCCGAACGGCAGCGGCAAGTCTAACATTTCCGATGCGATGCGCTGGGTGCTTGGTGAGATCTCCTCCAAGAGCCTGCGCGGTACGAAGATGGAAGATATCATTTTCGGCGGTGCAGACAGTCGCCGCCCGATGGGCTTTGCCGAGGTGTCGGTCACCTTTGACAACACCGACGAGGAAAACCGCCTTGATTATCCCGGCGATGAAGTGACGGTAACACGTCGTTATTACCGCGCGGGTGAAAGTGAATATTTTATCAACCGCCGTGCCTGCCGTTTGCGTGACATTTACGAGCTGTTTATGAATACGGGTGTCGGTCGTGACGGTTATTCGATCATCGGTCAGGGTAAGATCGCGGAGATCATTTCCCGCAAATCCGACGAGCGCCGCAGTATTTTTGAGGACGCCTCGGGTATCGCCAAATACCGCCATCGCAAGACCGAGACCGAGCGCAAGCTCAAGACCACCGAGGAAAACATGACACGTGTCACGGATATTTTTGCCGAGGTGGAGGCGCAGGTGCAGCCCCTTGAAAAGGAGGCCGAGCGCGCCAAAAGGGCGATCGAATTGCACGAGACCAAAAAGCAGGTAGACGTGCAGCTGTGGCTCTTTGACACCGAGCGTCTGCACACCGAGATCGGCAAGGCAGAGGAAAGCTTCCGCAATTCGGGTCACGATCTTCGTCTGGTCAAGGAGGCCATTGAGGATTATAACGCCGAGAGCGAGCGCTTGTTTGAGGAAAGTCAGCAGAACACCGTCGCCGCCGAAGAGGTGCTTGAGCAGATCCGCGCCCTTGAAAAAGAGAATTACGAGCGCGACAGTCAGTACAGCGCCTCGAGCGAGCGTATTGCCGCCACACGTGAGCGTATTGCCGCCGATGAGCGTACGGTCGAGGAGAAAAAACGCGCCGAGGCCACCGAGCGTGCCGAGGGGGACCGTCGCCGTGCCGAGCATAAGGTGCTGGTCGCCAAGCGCGACGAGCTGGAGAGCGCCCATACTGCCAAGGCAGAGCAGGCGCAAGCCTTAGCGGACAAGGCCCTTACGCTTGCCGGTGAGATCGCAACGGCTTTAGCCGACGTCAGCCTGCGCGAGAACGAGGTTGCCGATATCACCGTGCGCCGTAAGGTGCTGGAGAATAATAAGATCACCGACAGCGATAAGAACGAGACCATGAGCGCCGAGATCGGCGAATATCGCAAGAGCTCGGAGCGCTTGCAGCAGAGCCTTGCCGCCAAGCAGCAGGCAGCCGACGGCTATCAGGGCGATATTGATGCCGCCCATGAAAGGCTTGCCGCGCTGGATGAGAGCGCGAAGGCGCTTGAGGGCGAGCTGAAGGCCCTCGGTGAGGAGGAAACAGACCTCACCGCCAAGTCCGATATTGCACGCCAGCGCGTCGAGGCATATCGCGCGATGGAGGAGCATTTTGAAGGGTACAGCAACAGTGTGCGCTTCGTCATGGACGCTTATCGCAACGGTAAGATCACCGATAAGCAGGGTAGGAAATGCGGTAGGATCTACGGCCCGCTTTCCACCGTCATTTCCGTAGAAAAGAAATACGTTACCGCCATTGAAACCGCTCTTGGTGCCAATTTGCAGCATATCGTGGTGGAGGACGAGGAGGTCGCCAAGGCTGCTATGTTTGCCTTGAAGCACGCTGAGGCAGGCCGTGCCACCTTCTTCCCCCTCACGTCTATGCGTGCCTTGACGCCTACCGCCGAGATGGAGGAGGCTAAGCAATGCCGTGGGTATCTCGGCGTTGCCGCCGACCTTGTGGCAAGCGAGGATAAATTCCGTGACGTGGTGTCCTCTCAGCTCGGGCGTACCGTGGTGTTTGCCGATCTTGACAGCGCCAACGAAATGGCGCGTCGCACCAAATTCCGCGTCAAGGTCGTTACCCTTGACGGGCAGGTCATCAACGCGGGCGGCTCGTTTACGGGCGGATCCGTGAAGCAGCGCGCGGGTGTTTTGTCGCGCGCAGGACAAATTGAGGAATTGAATAAGACCCTGCAGGAATATGCCGTGCGTCTTGAGCAGCTGGCAGCCGACCGTGCCGTACTGGAGGAAAAGAGCCATACCCTCACGCTGGAGCGTGACGACGTGGCCAATCGAGTAGCACTTCTTGTCGCCCTGCAAAATAACGAGCTGACCGACGTGTCGGCCCTGCGCGCCAAATGGGAGGCAAATGAGGAGCTGATCGCTAAGCTCGAGGGTGACTTCGCGGCCCTTTGTGAGCAGCGTGCAGGCTACGATGAGGAGCTTGCCCGTCTTGCGGGCGAGGAAAAGGCGCTGCGCCTTCAGATCGAGGAGATCGGCGCCCTGCGTGCTGAAAAGGACGTGGCGCGCAACGCCCTGCTTGATGACAAGACCGCCGTTGAAAAGGAAATGACCGAGCTGTATATCAGCATCAGCGCGGTACGTAAGGATATCGAAACGCAAGAGGCTTATATGGCCGAATCCGATGCGCGCGCCGATGCGATCAAGGCTGAGATCGAGGCACTTTTGGCAAGAATTGCCGAGGCCGAGGCAAGCATTGCAGGGGAGCTGGCACGCCAGGAGGCCAACCGTAACACCTTTGCCGAGGGCGAGCGTGTGCTGGCTGACCTCAATGAGCGCCGTCAAAAGCTGACTACGGGCAATATGGATATCGAGCGCAAACGCGCTGCCGTTTCCGAAAAGCTGCGCTCCAAGATGGCAGAGCAGCAGGTGGTGTTTGAGGCGCATACCAGGAATGAAAATAAGCTCAGTGCCTTGCGTGAGGAGCAGGATAAGATCGCCGCGCGCTTCTGGGAGGAATACGAGATGACCAGAAACGATGCCGTGGCACTCGGTTATCCCGCCCTGACCGCAGCCGACCGCGCCGCCGCTGTGGAGCTGCAGACCAGCTGCCGCAACCGTTTGCGCGCCATCGGTAACGTTGACCTTGATGCGGTCAATAAATATAAGGAGGTCAAGGAGCGTTACGACTATATGTCGGCACAGATCGCCGATATGACTGCCGCACGCGACGACCTGCTGAAGATCATCGGTGACCTTGAAAGCGAGATGAAGACCTCGTTTGTGGCCACCTTCAATCAGATCAACGAGAACTTTAACCGCACCTTCTCCGAGCTGTTCGGTGGCGGTCACGCCGAAATCTCGCTCTCCGACCCTGCGGACGTCCTGACGTCGGGTATTGAGATCAAGGCGGCACCCCCCGGCAAGATCATCAAGAATCTCACGATGCTCTCGGGCGGTGAGCAGTCCTTCGTGGCGATCGCGTTGTTCTTTGCTATTTTGCAGGTCAATCCCACCCCGTTCTTTATCCTTGACGAGATCGAGGCGGCGCTTGACGAGGTCAACGTCGCACGCTTCGCCGCATACATCAAGCGTTATTCGCTTGACACCCAGTTTATTTTGATCACCCACCGTCGCGGCACGATGGAGGCAGCACAGCGTCTTTATGGCGTCACGATGCCCGAGCGCGGCATTTCCAAGGTGCTGGCGCTTGACGTGTCCTCTATTTCGGGTAAGCAGGAAGGAGACGACTGGAATGGGATTTTTAGCTAAATTAAGGGAAGGGCTATCCAAGACCAAAAACGCCCTTTTTGGGCGCATTGACGCGATGCTCAAGCATTTTGTACGCGTTGACGAGGACCTTTTGGAGGAGCTTGAGGAGCTGCTGATCACCGCGGACGTTGGCGTTGGTGCCACCGAGGAGATCCTTGACCGTCTGCGTGACGAGATCAAGGAGGGGCGCCTTAAGGACCCCTCGGAGATCAAGGCAGTTTTGCGCGATATTCTGGTGGAAATGATCGGCGAGGGCGAGCCTCTTGACCTGTCTACCACCCCTACCGTGGTGCTGATCATCGGCGTCAACGGTGCAGGGAAGACCACCTCGATCGGTAAGATCTCAAATCGCTTGAAGCACGCGAAGAAAAAGGTAGTCGTCGCGGCAGCCGATACCTTCCGTGCCGCCGCGATTGATCAGCTTTCGGTCTGGTGCGACCGCGCGGGCGTGGATATCGTCAAGCAGCACGAGGGCTCGGACCCTGCGGCTGTGGTCTTTGATGCCATTCAGTATACCAAAAAGAAGGGCGCCGACGTGCTGATCATTGATACGGCGGGGCGTCTGCACAATAAAAAGAACCTCATGGACGAGCTTGCCAAGATCAACCGTGTGATCTCGCGCGAGCTGCCCGACGCGAGGCGCGAAAATCTGTTGGTGCTTGATGCTACCACGGGTCAGAATGCCGTGATGCAGGCCAAGGAGTTCGGGCGCGCCGCAGATATTACGGGTCTGATCCTCAATAAGCTTGACGGCACAGCCAAGGGCGGTATCGTGCTCTCGATCCGTCACGAGCTCGGGCTCCCCGTGAAATTTATCGGCGTTGGCGAGAAGATCGACGATATGCAGGAATTTGACGCGGCTGAGTTTATTGCCGCTTTGTTTGAGTAAGCGATGAAAAACGATAAAAAAATGACCGTGGTGCTTGCCTCGCGCAATAAGGGCAAGTTGGCCGAGCTGTCGCGCCTGCTTGGTGAGCAGCTGGGTGACGTGCTCACGCTCCTCTCGCTTGACGATATCGGGTTTGAGGGTGAGATCGAGGAAAACGGCACCACCTTTGCGGAAAATGCACTCATCAAGGCGCAGGCGATCGCGGCGCGCGGCTATATTGCCCTGGCCGACGATTCGGGGCTTGCCGTCGATGCCCTTGACGGGGCACCGGGTGTGTATTCTGCCCGTTATGCGGGCACGCACGGCGACGATGCTGCCAACAATCATAAGCTGCTGGCGGCTTTGGCTGACGCTACCGACCGCACTGCCTCGTTTGTGTGTGTGTTTGCCTGTGCCTTTCCCGATGGGCGCGCACCCATCGTGGCCGAAGGGCGCGTGACGGGTGAGATCCTGACGGCCCCACGCGGCCAAGGGGGCTTTGGCTATGACCCGCTGTTTTACTATCCGCCCTTCGGCAAAAGCTTTGCCGAGCTATCGGGTGAGGAAAAAAATACCGTCAGCCACCGCGGTGCGGCTGTGCGTGCCTTTGCAGCGCTGCTTGCAGGGGCTGATAAGGAGAATTGAAAAATGTTAACGAGTAAACAACGCGCAAAGCTGCGTTCTATGGCCTCCACGATGGATACCATTATGCAGATCGGCAAAAGCGGTATCACCGATGCACTGGTCAAGACCGTTTCCGATGCGCTGGAGGCGCGCGAGCTCATCAAGCTGCGCGTGCTTGAAAACTGCGATCTCGGTGTGCGCGGTGCCGCTGAGGAGCTGGCCGCCCGGACGGGTGCCGAAATGGTGGCCGTCATCGGCACTAAGTGTATTCTTTACCGCGAGTCCGAGACTAAAAAGAAGATCGAATTATGATAAACGGTATGATGCGGATCGGCATTTACGGCGGTACCTTTGCGCCGCCGCACCTGGGGCATATCAAGGCTGCTGAGGCGTTTTTTAAGCAAATGGAGCTTGATCTTTTGTATATCATTCCCACAGCCGTGCCGCCCCATAAGCAGATCGATGCGGCCGATGATCCCCGTCATCGCCTGGCCATGTGCGAGCTGGCCTTTGGCCACATGCCGCGCGTGATCGTGTCGGATATGGAAATTGCACGCGGCGGTAAAAGCTATACCGTTGATACGCTGCGCACGCTGGCCGCCGAGGACAGACGCCTGTTTTTACTGATGGGCACCGATATGATGCTCACCCTGGATAAATGGCGTGAGCCCGAGGAAATTTTCCGCCTTTGCTATCCCGTGTATATGCGCCGCGAGAGCGACCCCGTGATCGAGGGGCAGATCATTGCCAAAAACAGTGAATACCTTTCTAAATACGGCAAGATCGTGCGGCGGATCCCGATGGAGTTTGTGGATATCTCCTCTACCGCTGTGCGCGAGCGCGTGCGTGCAGGTGAATCGCTTGCCGACGCGGTGCCGGAGAGCGTGATCGCCTATATTGAAAAAGAGGGGCTTTATGTGTAAGGAGATAACCGTTGCGGCGCTGGATACGCTGCGTGCCCTTGTCGGTGAAAAAATGTCCGAGTATCGCTTTGCCCATACGCGTGGCGTTGAGCAAGCGGTAGGGGAGCTTTGTGCGCTGTATCTGCCTGAGGCCGCGCCCCAGCTGCGTGCGGCGGCATTGCTGCACGATATCACCAAGGAATGGCCAAGGGAGCAGGCTGCGGCTTATATAGAGGCACACGGCATCGCCCTGCGCCCCGATGAGGCGGCAAGCCCCAAGATCTGGCACGGTATCACCGCGCCGTTGGTGATCGCCGACGAATTTTCCGCATTTGCCACCCCGACGGTGCTGTCTGCCGTGCGCTGGCACACCACGGGCCGTAGCGGTATGACGCTCACCGAGGCTTTGCTGTATCTTGCCGATTATATGGAGCCCACCCGTACCTTTGCCGACTGTGTGGCGCTGCGTCAAGCCTTTTTTGAGGCTGAGCCTGAAAAGATGGATATGGCGGCACGCCTGCGCCATTTGTGGCGGGTGCTGCTGTTATCCTTTGACGATACGCTGGCGGCGCTAGCCGCCGAGGGCGCACCTGTGTGTGCCGACACGCTGGCGGCGCGTGAGTATGCCGCAAAAATGATCTCCCGAAAGGAAGCTGAAGTATGAATGAAGAAATGATGGCAGGCGAACAGCTGCCCTCGCTGGCAGATGCCACCGCGGCTGAGCTCGCCGAGGCTTGTCGCGCTGTGCTTGACAGTAAAAAGGCCGCCAATATCGCGGTGATCTCGGTACAGGGGCGCAGCGATATTACCGATTTTCTGGTGCTTGCCACAGGCACCTCGGCGCCCCACGTGAAGGCGCTGGCAGACGAGCTTGAGTATAAGCTCTCGCTGCGCGACGTGCACCCCCTGCACGCCGATGGCGTTGGTACGCGTTCGTGGCAGATCGTCGATTACGGTACCGTGATGGTGCACGTATTTGACCGTGAATCACGTGAATTTTTTAACCTTGATAAATTATACAAAGAAACGACCGAGGAGTAATTATGAGATACGATTTCGCCGCTATTGAAAAGAAATGGCAGGAAAAATGGGACAAGGCAGGGATTTTCCACGCCAAGGACAACGACAGCCGTAAAAAGTTCTACGGTCTGGTAGAATTTCCGTACCCCAGCGGTGCAGGCATGCACGTGGGGCACATCAAGGCCTACTCGGGGCTTGAGGTCATCAGCCGCAAGCGCCGTATGGAGGGGTATAACGTCCTGTTTCCCATCGGCTTTGACGCTTACGGCCTGCCCACCGAGAACTACGCGATCAAAACGGGCATTCACCCCCGTCAGGTGACCGATAATAACATTGCCAAGTTCACCCAGCAGCTGCGCCGCGTGGGCTTCTCCTTTGACTGGGAGCGTGTGGTCGATACCACCGAGGAGGGGTACTACCGCTGGACGCAGTGGATCTTCCTTAAAATGTTTGAAAACGGCCTGGTATTCCGCGATACCGCGCTTGTAAACTACTGCCCCTCGTGTAAGGTCGTGCTTTCCAATGAGGATTCGCAGGGCGGCAAGTGCGATATCTGCCACAGCGATATCGTGCAAAAATCCAAGGACGTTTGGTATCTGCGCATCACCGCTTACGCCGATAAGCTTTTAAAGGGCCTTGAGGAGGTAGACTATCTGCCCAATGTCAAGATGCAGCAGGTCAACTGGATCGGCAAATCGACGGGCGCCTTTGTGAATTTCTCGCTCTCGGGCACCGATGAGAAGCTGCGCATCTACACCACCCGTCCCGATACGCTCTTTGGCGTGACCTTTATGGTCATGGCACCCGAGCACCCCGTGCTTGACAAATACCGCGACCGCATCACCAATGCCGCCGCGCTTGACGAATACCGCGAGGCGTGTGCGAAGAAGACCGAGTTTGAGCGCACGCAGATGAATAAGGATAAGACCGGTGTGAGGATCGAGGGTCTTGCCGCCATTCACCCCATCACGGGCAAGGAGATCCCGATCTATATTTCCGATTACGTGATGATGGGCTACGGCACGGGCGCCATTATGGCAGTGCCCGCACACGATGACCGCGACTTTGCCTTTGCCACCAAGTTCGGCATTGATATCATTGAGGTGATCAAGGGCGGGGACGTAACCAAGGAGGCCTATGCCGGCGACGGCGAGATGGTCAATTCGCAGTTCTTAAACGGCCTTACCGATAAAAAGACCTCGATCGCCCGTATGATCGAGGAGCTGCAAAAGCTTGGCGTTGGCGAGGCAGGCGTACAGTATAAGATGAAGGACTGGGCCTTCAACCGTCAGCGTTACTGGGGTGAGCCGATCCCCGTGGTGCACTGCCCCACGTGCGGTATGGTGGCCGTTCCCTATGAGGAGCTGCCGCTCCGCTTGCCGCCCGTTGAGAACTTTGCCCCCGGTGAGGGCGGTGAATCTCCCTTGGCCAAGATCGAGAGCTTTGTGAATTGCAAGTGCCCCAAGTGCGGCGGTGCTGCCAAGCGTGAAACCGATACCATGCCCCAGTGGGCAGGCTCCTCGTGGTACTTCCTGCGTTATATCGATCCGCTGAACGCCGATTGCCTGGCCGACCCCGAGAAGCTGAAGTACTGGCTGCCCGTTGACTGGTATAACGGCGGCATGGAGCACGTGACGCGCCACCTCATTTACAGCCGCTTCTGGCATAAGTTTCTTTACGATATCGGCGTCGTGCCGACGGCTGAGCCCTATGCCAAGCGTACGGCGCAGGGCCTCATTCTCGGCCCCGACGGGCAGAAAATGTCCAAATCCCGCGGCAACGTGGTAGACCCCAACGACGTCGTGGATACCTTTGGTGCAGATACCCTGCGCGTTTACATTCTCTTTATGGGCGATTATGCCTCTGCCGCCCCCTGGTCGGAGAGCAGCATGCGCGGCTGTAAGCGCTTCCTTGACCGTATGGTGCAGCTGCTTGACAAGGCGAAGGGTGAGGGTGTCACCAAGGAGCTGGAGACCCCGTTCCATCGCACCATCAAGAAGGTCACGTCGGATATTGAGGAAATGAAGTTTAATACGGCCATCGCCGCGATGATGACGCTGCTGAATGAAATTGACGAGGTCGGTCATCTTACACTTGACGAGTTCAAGACGCTACTCGCGCTTCTTTGTCCCTTCGCACCGCACGTGTGTGAGGAGCTGTGGGAGCAGATCGGCGGCACGGGCTTCTGCTCGCTTTCCGCTTGGCCCACTTATGACGAGGCTAAGACCGAGCTTTCCGTGGTTGAGGTCGCGGTGCAGGTCTGCGGCAAGCTCAAGGGCGTTGTGATGATGCCCAAGGGCGCCGATAAGGAGACCGCACTTTCGCTTGCCAAGGCTGACGCGCGCGTGGCCGCCGCCATCGAAGGGAAGACGACCGTCAAGGAAATCGTGGTGCCCGATAAGATCGTCAATCTGGTCGTCAGATAAAATTTACAAAAATTGTGTCTAACCACTTGACACCGCACACGAAAGTGTGTATAATAAGAAAAGATTGTTGTTTTGCAACCGCGAGGGGAGGGATATAGAAAATGGCAGAAGTGAAACTGAAGGAGGGCGAGTCCCTTGACAGTGCTCTGCGTCGCTTTAAGCGTCAGTGCGCACGTTCCGGTGTTCTTGCCGAACTTCGCAAGAGAGAGCATTACGAAAAGCCCAGCGTAAAGCGTAAGAAGAAATCTGAAGCTGCACGTAAGCGCAAGTATAAGTAATGAAAAGAAAACGCCTACGTAGTAACGTGGGCGTTTTTCATTATCAAAGGAGAAAACCATGAAGCTGTCAGAACTGAATAAGGAGCAAATTGCGGCTCTTAGCGATGAGAAGAAAACAAAGATCATCTTCGGCGATCTTGAGGACGACGGCGGTAAGGGCGAGTTCGTCGTGCTGCTCGGTGGACGTCTTTCCTTCCTGTCCGAGCGTGTAGATGCCGCAGCGCGCCTGTATCACGCAGGTCGCGTGTCTTACGTGGTGCCCTCGGGGGGCGTCGCGTGGGATTTTGAGGGCGGTAAGATCACCGAGGCGGAGTATATGAAAAAGCTGCTCCTTGAGCGCGGCGTGCCCGAGGAGGCCATCGTGCTTGAAAACGAGGCAACCACCACCAAGGAAAATATGATCTACGCCACCCTGCAAATGAACCGCAAATTAGGGCTTACGGGTATGAAGAAGGCCTACGTGGCAACCTCGCAGTCGCACATGCGCCGCAGTCTGCGCTTTGCCGAGGTGCTGCTCCCCTCTACGGTGGAGGTGGCGCCCTGCGCGGCGGTGGGCGGTCTTGACGACAAGGACTGTTGGTATAAAACGGACGTTGGCCGTCAGCGTGCCGAGCGCGAGCTGTATCTTATTAAGGATCAGATCGACCTTGGTATCTTACCCGATATTGATTTGGGATAACAAAAGAGCCGTGATGCGTGGCATCACGGCTCTTTCTCTTATTTATCCGCAAACGGGTCCTCGGCAGGTGGGGGCGCAGGGGATACGCAGGGCATATCCTTTGCCACATCGGGGGCGATCTCCTGCATCGCGTCCTGCACGGTCACGTCGGTGCGCGCGGCGATATTTGCGGCCAGCTGTACGGTTTCGGCGTGCTTGGGCACAAAGCCGAGATAGCGGAAGAGCATCGGCACCCAGGTAAAGGCAAAATAGCCTGCTGCAAACATGATAAACGCCCAGACCCATGCTTTCCACGAAATGTTGTGGAGCATGGTTTTTTCGTTGGGGTTGTCGATCAGACACTTTTTCACGACGATGATCGGTGCCACGGCAACCATGGCAAGATTCACACAGTGCAGCTGGCGCGGGAAGCGCTTGATGAGGTAACGCAGTCCCTTGGAGAAGGCAAAGGAGCCAATGCCGTAGCCAATGAGGTAGGCGGCCAGCAAAAAGGCACGCGAGAGGTTCAAGGCGGCAAAGTTGCCCACCAGGTCAATAAAGGCGTAGTAGTAGCCAAGGGCCATCAGTGTTACGGCAAAATCCACACCCGGGATCACGAGCGTTGTGGAGGTAACGATGCCTACGATCAGAATTTTAATGTGGTCGATGGGGAAGGAGATGGTTTCAAAGGAAACCGAGTCGCCGCCCGTAATGACCATCGCGTAGACCAAAAACAGAGAAGCCACCGTCACCATTACCACCCAGTTGGGCCAGCGCTTGAAGTCCTCCTTGCTGTCAGCGGCCATACGCGGCACACTGCCAATGAGAAAGCCGAGCACTGCGGCGATGACGGGAATGGGGTAATAGATATATAACGTGTTGACCGCCCACGCGCCGCCAAGACACCCAATGCCGTAGCCCGTCAGCAAAAACAGCAAAAAGGTAATGCTCTTTTTCGGTTGGCTGAAAATGTGGCTGATCGCATAGATCATATCGTAATATACGAACAGCACAATGGCAATGGTGCTGGCGCTGAGGCCGGGTACACCAAGACTGGCAAAGCCGATCAACATGCCGCGCAATACCAGTGAAAGCTTATTTTTTTCCATATCGTATCCTTATGTGAAGAGATATTTCGGTTCAACCAAAACAGTATAACACAAACATATGAATAAACGGTGAATAAATGCAGGGTTATGATAGCCGTTGGCGATCTTTGAACAGAGACCGCTTATGCTTGCAGCATACGCAGCAGCTCCGCCTCGTCGATCACGCTGACCCCCAGGGTCTGTGCCTTGGTCAGCTTGGAGCCGGCAGCCTCGCCTGCCACAACAAAGGAGGTCTTTTTCGATACCGAGGAAGCCACCTTGCCGCCTGCCGCGCGAATGAGGTCACTTGCCTCGTCGCGCGAGAGGGTCGGCAGCGTCCCGGTGAGCACGAAGGTAAGCCCTGCCAGCGTATCGCCCGTGGGGGCAGCTACAGCCTCGGTCAGCAGTCCCGCTGCCGTTAGGCGCTCACACAGGGTGCGGTTTTGCGGGTGGGAAAAATAATCGACCACGTAATCGGCTGTGATCTCACCAAAGTCTTCAATTTGCACCAGCTCCTCCTTGGTGGCCAGCATCAGCGCATCAAGGGTCTGATATCTGGCAGCAAGGGCGGTGGCGGCCACCTGACCGATGCCGCGAATGCCAAGGGCAAATACCAGGCGCTCAAGCCCTGCCTGCTTGGAGGCGGCGATCGCCTTGACGAGGTTATCGGCAGAGCGCTCTCCCATGCGCTCCAGGGTGGCAATGTCCGCCGCTTGCAGCGCGTAGAGGTCGGCGATACCGGCAATCAGGCCGTTTTTCAGTAAGAGGTCTACCACCTGGGGGCCAAGGCCCTCAATGTCCATGGCGTTCTTGGAGGCAAAGTGCTCAATGCCGCGCGAGAGCTGTGCGGGGCAGGCGCTGTTGGTGCAGCGCACAGCGGCACCGTCATCGTTGTCACGCGACACAGGCTCGCCGCAAGAGGGGCAATGGGTGGGCATTGCAAAGGGGCGCTCGTCACCGCGGCGCAGCTCGGGGTGTGCCGCAACCACCTCGGGGATAATATCACCCGCCTTTTGCACGGTCACCGTATCGCCCAGCATAATGTTTTTCTCGGCAATGAAGTCGGCATTGTGCAGCGTCGCACGCGATACCGTGGTGCCGGCGAGGCGTACGGGGGCAAGAATGGCGGTGGGCGTCAGCACACCCGTGCGCCCCACGGCGATCTCAATATCCTGTAAAATCGTTTTCTTTTGCTCGGGTGGGAATTTGTAGGCCACTGCCCAGCGCGGTGTTTTGGTAGCCTCACCCAGCCTTTGACGGTCACCAAGATCATCGATCTTGATCACCACGCCGTCAATGTCGTAGGGCAGGTCGTCGCGCATGGCGCCAAGCCTTTCAATGTGTGCAAAAACCTCCTCGCGGGTGGTGGCCTTGGTGCTGTGCATCAGCACCTTAAAGCCGAGGTCGGCAAGGCGGGCAAGCGTCTCGGTATGTGAGGTCGGGGTGTGCCCGTCTTGGTAAAGGGCCCCCTCTTGCAGATTGAATACAAAAATATCCAGTCCGCGCTCTGCCGCTACGCGTGCGTCAAGCTGACGCAGCGACCCTGCCGCCGCATTGCGGGGATTTGCCAGCAGGGGCTGCCCCTCGGCCTCACGCTTTTCGTTTAGCTTTTCAAAGGTTGCACGGGGAATATAGACCTCACCGCGTACGGTCAGCGACAAGGGCTCCGTGAGGGTAAGGGGTACGGTGTTGATGGTTTTTACGTTTTGTGTCACGTCCTCGCCCGTGACACCGTCGCCGCGCGTAGCGCCCGTTACCAGCACGCCGTTTTCGTAGCGCAGCGAGACCGAAAGTCCGTCGATCTTCGGCTCCACCGAATAAACGGGGCTTGTAAGAGCCCCCTCCATGCGTGCCAGGAACTCGCCGAGCTCCTCAAAGGAAAATACGTCGGAAAGTGAGTTCATCGCGGTGGTGTGCGTCACGCTTTCAAATTTGTCAAGCGGCTTATCGCCTACGCGCTGCGTGGGGGAGTTGGCATCAAAAAACTCGGGGTGTGCGGCCTCCAGCTCCAGCAGCTCGGCATACATACGGTCATAGGCAAAGTCAGATATTTCGGGCGCGTCGTCGCGGTAATAGCGTGCCGCGTGATAAGCGATCTCTTTGCGCAAAGCTCTGATCTTTTTTTCAATTTCCGACATGGCGTATCTCCTTGCTTAGTGCTATATATCTACCTATTATTATATATCTTTTATCGGCGTTTGTCAACGCGATAAAATTTCTTTTTTCTCTTCCATTTTGCCACAAAATGTGGTAAACTGTTAGTAATATCACTTGTGAGGGAAAAAATGAAGATCTTAATTGCTTTTGCAGGTAAAACGGGGTGCTCGCGCGAGATGTGCCAACTGCTGGCCACGCACCTGGCACGCCATGAGGTCACCGTAGCAGACCTTTGTGTGGATACGCCCGACCCTACGGGCTTTGATCACGTGGTGCTGGGTGGGTCTGTACGTATGGGTAAGCTGCCGCGTGCCCTGTGCCTTTACACAAAAAAATACGGGGCGGCCCTGTCCTGTATGCCGCACACGCTCTTTTTGCTGTGCGCCTTTGCCGACCAGTTTGAAAATTATGCCGAGATGCTGTTTCCCCAAAGCCTTCTTGATACAGCCGATGAGGTGGTGTATTTCGGGGGAGAGCTGAACGTGTCGCGCCAGCGCGGCTTTTTTGCCAAAATGCTGACCCGTATGATGCGTAATTCCATTCTGGAAAGTGAAGATGACGAGGCCGCACTCCCCGGTCTTTTGCCTGAGCACGTGCGCTTGCTGGCCGACCGCCTCTGCGGTCGCTGATGCCAAAAGGCGCGTGGCGTGACAGCCAAAAAACTTAAAAAAAGGGAAAAAAGGTGTTGACAAATGCCTTTTCTTATGGTATGATATACGGGTGCAATGAAATGCCCCTGTAGCTCAGCCGGTAGAGCACTTGACTTTTAATCAAGGTGTCCGGAGTTCGATTCTCCGCAGGAGCACCACCAAAAAAGGCACCCCGTTCGGGGTGCCTTTTTTGGTGCTCCTGCGGGGGCAGCAAACTGCGATGGAAGATTCCGTCTTTACTTTAAAATCTGCTATCGCTATGGCGAATCTTCAATGGCACACGCGTAGCGTGTGAATGGAGTTCGATTCTCCGCAGGAGCACCACCAAAAAGCCCCCCACCTCGTGTGGGGGCTTTTTGGTGCTCCTGTGGGGTCAATCGACTCCGATGGAAGATTCAGCCACAACTATGGAATTTGCTATCGCTATGGCGAATCTTCAATGTCACACGCATAGCGTGTGAATGGAGTTCGATTCTTTGCAGGCGAGTTGCTTTTCTTGCTTGCCCCACCCCGTTCGGGGTGCCTTTTTTGGTGCTCCTGTGGGGTCAATCGACTCCGATGGAAGATTCCGTCTTTACTGTAAAATCTGCTATCGCTATGGCGAATCTTCAATGGCACACGCGTAGCGTGTGAATGGAGTTCGATTCTCCGCACGCGATGCTTTTCTTGCTTGCCCCCACCTCGCGTGGGGGCTTTTTGGTTCATGCCAAGAACGCGTGCCCCAACGCTACAATTTGTCACACTTTTTTAAATTTGCTTGCAATTTTCGGCGTGCGGTGTTATACTACATATATATATTCTTTTACTGTTTTGGGAGGTCGTTTTTATGACGAACTGGGCCCTGTGGGGAACGATTGTGAATACGGTCCTGGTGCTGATCGGCTCGCTTGTGGGTGTAGGTATCGGCAAGCTTTGCCACCGTGTTGGCAAAAACAGATCCGAAGGTCGGGCAAGCGGCGGCATCACGGATAGCGTTATGCGCGCCATGGGACTTTGCGTGATCCTGATCGGCATTTCGGGTGCACTGAAAATGAATAACGTGCTGGTGGTGATCGTTTCTATGGCGATCGGCACCTTCCTTGGTGAGTTGATCGACCTTGACGCCATGGTCGGGCGCCTTGGCGCCGCCATTGAGCGCCGCTTCAAGCGCAAGGACGGCGGCATTGCCGAGGGGTTTGTCACGGCTACACTTTTGTTTTGTGTGGGCGCAATGACCGTCACAGGTGCCATTGAAAGCGGCATCAGCCACGTACATACCACCTATTACGCCAAGGGCCTCATTGATATGGTGTCGGCCACCGTGTTTGCCACAACGCTTGGCGTGGGCGTCGCGCTGTCGGCGGTATCGGTATTTGTGGTACAGGCCGCCTTTACGCTGCTGGCTGTGCTGGCGGGCGGTGCGATTCCTGTGGCTGTGACGGGTGAGATGATCGCTGTCGGCTCGCTTTTGGTCGTGGCGATCGGCACCAATCTGCTGGGCGTCACACGCATTAAGGTGATGAATATGCTGCCCGCTATGTTTTTACCGATCGCGTTGGTCCCGTTGTTTTCGTTATTACCGCTGTAAGGCTTGAAAGGAGAGCGTATGGAATTTCGCGAATTTGTGCACGCCCCCGTGTGTTATGCCTTTTGCAGCAAGCCCCTCACGGTGCAGCTGCTGGTGCCCGAGGAGGGCATTTTGCCGAATATTCATCTTTGCTTTGAGGTGACGGGTGAAAGGCTGCAAAGCGGCAAGGTGCGTATGCACCCTTGCGATGGGTACCGTGCCGAGCAAAGCTATACCGTGCTTGCCGCTACGATCGAGGCATCTGCTATGGTGGGGGATAGCCTTACCTATCGCTTTATGAAGGATGGTGACGAGAGCGCGGCCTTTACCGTGCCGATTTGCGCCCCCGACACGTTACCTGCGCTGGTCATAACCGAAACCGCCGTGTACATCCCCCCGTACGCACCGTACGTTGAGCTGAAAAATACGGCCCCCGTGCCGCTGGATCTGTTTTCCTTTGACCTGCTGGCGGTGTCGCCCGACGGCACCGTGGGGCGCACGCGCCTGGCACAGAGTGCAGATCAGCATATTGTGCCCGCAAACGGCACCTGTGCGCTCTTTTTTGTCAAGGAGCCGATCGGCGAGGAAAATCGCGAGGAGGCTCTGGCGGCAATTTATGACGCTTATGAGGCAAGATACCCGATGGCGTGCGCCGAGCTTGCCACCCGTCTATTGCTATATTTCTTTGTCGCCCTGACACCCGTGGCAGAGGCGGAGGAGGCTGCCGTTGTATTCGGCCGTTCTCATTTTGCCGATGCCTTGTATATCGTGCCGCATGGGAAGGGCATTGAACAGGCGGTGTATGCTGTCAAGCCCGTGCAAGTGCCCGAGCGCCGCGATGCGCGCTGCCGTATGTCTACGGTCTGGCAGTTTTCAGCCGACACGCCGCGCGAGGGGCGACTGGTGACCCCGAAGGCTTACCCCACACCCGGCTTTTTGGGTGAGTGGCAATCCGAGCCTGATTTTGATTGCTGTGAGGCACCGACCGTATTGCCGATCCTGCCGCAGGCACGCACGTATCTTGCCGACGGTGATGCGCGTATTTCCTTTGCCGTCATCGGTGGCGGCTGTGTGAACAGCGCACGGGTCTTTGTGAAAAACGGCACCGTGTACGAGCCTTTTGTGGCAACGATGGATACCAACGGTCATTTTACCGTTATTTTGCCTTTTTCCAAGCTCTCGCGTCTTGGCGAGGCGCTGTATTATTATATTGAGGTGCAGGGGGGGCTTTATGCCGTTGCGCTCGGTTCGCCCGAAAAGCCGCTTGTCAGCGCGGTTTGCGATAACTGCGGCCCCGAGATCCTTTGTTGCACCCCCGCACCCTATCGGGTGCTTGAAAACGAGCACTCACCCGAAATTTCTATCACGTATTACGATATATCGGGTGTCAATCTCGGTATTTGCGCTCTGTGTCTTGACGGGCTGAACGTGTCGGAGCACGCCACGTGGGAGCAGGGGCGGGTGCGGTATACCCCCGGGCATCTGGAGTACGGCACGCACACCGTAGAGATCACGCTGCGTGATATGCGCGGTAACCGCACCTATGAAAAATATGATTTTGCCATCGGCGACGGCAAGGAGATGAGCCTGTATTGCGGTCAGGTGCACAGCCACACCTTCGATTCCGACGGACGCGGCACACCCGAGGAGGCGTATCTTTATGCACGTGACACCACGCATATGGATTATTTCTCGGTGACCGAGCATTCCAATCTGTATGAGCCTGTGGATTACGCGGCACAGCGTGCCATCGCCGATCGCTATAACGATCCCGGTAAATTTGCCGCCCTTTACGGCTTTGAAATGTCCTGGCGTGACGCCACGGGCTTGTGGGGGCATATCAATGTTTTGAACACCGAGTGGGCCTGCCATGATCCCGAGGGCGTTGATCTGCCTTCGTTTAACAGTCAGCTGGAGCAGCACCCGGAGGCGATCGCCATGTTCAATCACCCGGGCGACACGTGGGGAAATGCCAATGAATTTCGTCCCTGCAGCGAGGCGCTGCAAGAGATCTACGCACTTTACGAGATGAACGGCCCCAGGCATCACCCCGGCTATGCGTTGGCGCTGGCCAAGGGCTGGCGCGTGGCACCGCTCCTCAACGAGGATAACCACGGTGCCGACTGGGGCAGCTCGGGCGGCATGGGCTTCGTGCTGGCGCCCGCCCTTACGCGTGAAAATATCCTTGACGGTATGCGCCGTCGCCGTACCTATACCACCAACGACCGCACCATGCGCGTATATTACCGCGTAAACGGTGAGTGGCTTGGCTCTGTTTTGCACGCGCCCACACAGCTTGACGTTGAGATCAACGTCACGACCGAGCACGAGTGCGGTATCGGGCGGCTGGAGCTGCTGGCCGAGGATAATATCGTGGTGGCCGAGGTCGAGGCAGGGGCGCTGTCGGAATTTTGCTGGCGCCTGGAGCTTCCCCCCGATTTTGATTACTATTATCTGCGCATCACGGGTATGGGCGCGAGCACCTATACGGTGACCGCCCCCGTCTTTGTG
The DNA here is from genome assembly GCA_015063895.1 of Oscillospiraceae bacterium. Lineage (GTDB taxonomy): Bacteria > Bacillota > Clostridia > Oscillospirales > CAG-272 > Firm-07. The sequence continues at coordinate 31,893 of SVTG01000006.1, forward strand.
GAGGGCAGAGATGCACTCACGCTTCAGAAGCTGCAATACGGTATCAGCGAGGATCCCGAGCACCCTCACGTGGTGCTGGCAAGCCTGAAGAACACCGGTGACAGGCAGCTCTCTGACGTGACGGTGGATCTGTATCTTACGAGTGACAATGCATTTACCCTGCGGCGTCTGGCGCCCTTTGAGGAGGTGCACGTCGGTAAGCTTGCCCCGGGTGAGGTGCGCGTCGTATCGCGCCGCTTGCCCGACGTGCCGATGGGGCACCGCGTGGTGGCTGTGGTGTCGGGTAATTGCGGCAAGGAGCGCTATGCCGACACGGGCTACGTGATGATCTCGCCCCTCACGGTTACCAAGCTGCTGCCGCTGACCTCGGCAGTAGAGCACGAGGGCGTGACGGTAGAAAATCCCTTTGCCTACGTGGAGCTTTATAACCACACGCAGCGCCCCATTGATCTGAAGGGCTACTCGCTTGGCGTGTGGCGCGGCGTAGGGGCGGGTGCCGTGCCCGCCGAGGATCGCGTGCTGGCGCTTGACGGCTATACGCTACCGCCCCAAAGCACGCTTGTGGTGTGGGTAAAGCGGGCGGGCAATCCGCTGACCGCCGCCGATTTCAATGCCCATTACGGGGTGAATCTGCTGGAGGGCGAGGATCTGCTGATCACCGAGGCGCTGACGCTTCCGACCTCTAACAGCGCCAAAAAGGTGGATATCCGCCGCGGCAAGGAGATCCTGGCGCGTGCGACCTACGGGTATCATTGCACGCACGATACCGACGTTGTGCCCGATCAGCCCCTTTGCTACGTGCACGTGCCGCACCGCACGGTGCGTGAGCGGTTTTTGCCGCAGGGTGCGGAGGGCGAGGTATTGCCGGGCAAGCTGCTGGCGCAGCAGGTACAGCGCACCTTAAAAGGCCTTTGCCGCAAGTGCGAGGCCGTGGAGGCCGAGCGCTCGGCCGTGCGTCGCGAGGTGTTTACGCGTCTGACAAAGGCCTCACTCGTGCCCTTCCGCGCCGCCGCGTTCGTCGCGAGCGCCGTATCGGCCTTCAAGGGCTTCTTTGACACGAAGGATCCATAAAAAAAGCGCTTGATGCGAAGGGCTGATGTTCTTATCGGAAAAATTGTATAACACACGGTAGGGGCGAACTGCGTTCGCCCGCGGGCGTTCACAGAACGCCCCTACGGACAAGCAAAATTTGATACGCAGAAAACAAATAATTAACCCCGACAGATTTTTTAACAGTCTGTCGGGGCTCTTTTTTCTTGATAAATCGACTTTTACAATTCAATAGTTTTAGCGTATTTTTCTAACAATTCATTAAGTACTGCTTCATTTTCATAAAAAACATTGTCACACTGCTCCAAAGTTTCTTCAGCGTGTTCATCTTCTTTTTCTTTTAACACCAAATATGCTTTATACGCTTTCTGAAGATTATCTTTATGTATTGCAGGGAGAATATTTTCTAAAGCCGACATCTCATTTTGTACACCTGTAGCATTTTCAGCATTTGTGAAATACTGATCATGTCCTCCGTTATTGATCTCGCTTTGATATGTCATCAGTTGAGCATACGGAGCGTCTGCTTGTTCCGCAGCCCATAATTCCCACATTTTATTCCATTTGCGTTGATCTTCAGTCAAGTCCACTTTCTTTTTTCTAAAAAAATTAAACAATGACATTCTATCGCCCCTTTACTAAAATTTTATTTACCGCTCCGTTTTATCGCCAGTTTCGCCTTTGTATTACAAAGACTTGGGCTAAGCCCATACCCCTATAATACTGATGAGAAAGCAAGGGTGATATTCCGACTTCGTCGGAGTGATATTATCGCTGACGCGATAGTGATATTGAAGCCTTGCGGCTTCAGTGATATTTTATTCGCCACAAAACTCGCGTAGCGAATATCACTCGGCGCAAGCCGAATATCACTGCGTAGCAATACAACTCGCCAAAGGCGAATAAAACTGGCGTGATACTCCGCTAAGAGTATCACGCCAAGCATCAAGCGCTTTTTCGTTTGCGGCAGCTGCCGTTATTCAAGAATGTTTGAGGTGATCATATCCACGCCCCACGCGGCCAGCTGCTCGGCGGCTTCCTTGTCGTCAACCGTCCAGGCGTTTACCGTAATGCCGTTTTCGTGGCAAAGGGCAATGTTCTCGGCGCTCAGAGCCTTGTAGTTGATATCCAGGTCAAATTTGCCTGCCAGCAACCGCCCGAGCAGATCCTCGTCAAAGGTGGAGATCAGGAACTGCGCGCTGGCCTCGGGGTGCTTGCGGTGCAGATACACGAGGTTGTCGTAGCAAAACGAGATAAAGGTGGTATGCTCCAGATATCCAAGCCCTTCAATGATATCGCAGATCTCGTAGATATCGGCCTCGGCAAAGGCGTTTTTCAGCTCCAGTACGGCGCATTTCTCGTATTTTTTGCAAATGCCGATATATTCCTCAAGCGAGGGCAGACAAAGGTCGCTTCTGCTCTTTTTGCCGCTTGCCTTATCAAAGACCGTCAGGCGTCTGAGGGTGTCAAAGGTCGTGGCCTCTACCGTTACGTTGTCGCCCGTCACACGTCGGGTGTTATCGTCGTGAATGACGATATATTTGCCGTCAACGGTCTTGTGAATGTCGGTCTCAATGCCGTAATACGAGCGATTGCCCGCTGCCACAAAGGCGGCGTTGGTGTTTTCGCTCTCAAGGCCGCTGCAGCCGCGGTGCGCAACCATCAAGGGCTTTTTTTCGCAGTTGATCTTGATCGTATTCATGGTAGCTGCCTCCTGTTATTTTTTGGGAAAGCTGTCCTTTAACCCGACTACGCGGTTGAAGGTGTCGGGATTTTTCGTGTCCTTGCAGAAATATCCGACGCGCACAAACTGGAACTTATCACCGGGCTTGGCATCGGCAACACAGGGCTCAACGAAGGCGCCGCTCATACGGGCCAGGGAATCCTTGTTGAGGAAATCGAGATAGGTCTTGCCCTCGGGCACGTCGGCGGTGTTTTCAATGTCGAACAGACGCTCGTAAAGCATCATGGTGGCGGGCTTTGCGTGCTTGGCGGAGAGCCAATGAATGGTGCCCTTGATCTTGCGGCCGTCTGCGGGCATGCCGTTACCGGTCTCAAGGTCGGCGGTGGCGTGAATGCACTTGATGCTGCCGTCGTCGTTCTTTTCAATGCCGGCATACTTGATGATATAGCCGCCCATCAGGCGCACCTCGCCGTCGGGCTTCAGGCGGAAGAATTTGGGGGGCGGTACCTCGGCAAAATCCTCGGCCTCGATATAGATCTCGCGGCTCATCGGCACCTGGCGCGTGCCAAGCTCGGGCTTTTGCGGGTGATTGGGCAGTGCGATCATTTCCTCGCGCTCCTCGGGGTAGTTGTCAATGATCACCTTCACGGGATCCACGACCGCCACGCGACGCAGGGCGTTTTCGTTCAGATCGTCACGCACGCACGCCTCCAGCTGACGGATATCCACCGTGTGGTCGGTGTTGGTCACACCCGCCTCGCGCACAAAGGTAAAGAGTGCCTCGGGGGTGTAGCCGCGACGGCGCAGACCGCAAAGCGTAGGCAGACGGGGGTCGTCCCAGCCGTCAACGTGTCCTTCCTCAACCAGCTGGCGGAGGTAGCGCTTCGACATCACGGTATAGGTGATATTCATGCGGCCGAACTCCCACTGGTGGGGCTTCTTTTCAAAGCCGATCTTATCCACCACCCAGTCGTAAAGCGGACGGTGATTGCGGAACTCACTCGAGCAAAGCGAGTGGGTGATGCCCTCCAGCGCGTCCTGAATGGGGTGGGCAAAATCGTACATCGGGTAAACGCACCACTCGTCACCCTGGCGGTGATGGTGAATGTGCTTGATGCGGTAAATGACAGGGTCGCGCAGATAGGGGTTATCCGAGGAGGGGGCGATCTTGGCACGCAGCGTGCGCGCACCGTCGGGAAATTCACCCGCTCTCATACGCTCAAAAAGGTCAAGGTTTTCCTCCACCGAGCGATTGCGGTAGGGGGATTCCTTAGAGGCCACGGCGCGGTCGGTGCCCTTGTAATCGGCAAGGTCGTCCTTGGAGAGGTCGCACACGTAGGCATCGCCCTGGCGGATCAGCTGTACGGCAAATTCATAGCACTTGCCAAAATAATCCGAGCCGTAAAAGACGCCGCCCGTGGGGGTGGCACCCAGCCACTCCAGGTCCTCGCGGATCGAGCGCACAAACTCGTCGCTCTCCTTAGCGGGGTTGGTATCGTCGTAGCGGAGGTTGAAAAGGCCGTCATATTTGTTGGCAACGTCGGTGTTGATGCAGATCGCCTTTACCGAGCCGATATGCAGATAGCCGTTCGGCTCGGGGGGAAAGCGGGTATGGATCTTCAACGAGGGGTTGTCCTGCAGGTCCTTGTCAATGATATCGTGTATAAAATTACTGCTGATGATCTCTTCCATTTTTACACCTCTGTTATTTTAAACTATCGATCATATTCTGAATACGTGCCACGACGCGATCACTGCCCAGCACCTGCATGGCGGCATACATATCGGGCGAGTTCTGACGGCCCGTGACCGCCACACGCAGGAACATGCTGATATCCGCCACGTTGCCGCGCCAGGCCTCGGGATTTTCCTTATAGGCCTTCATATCCGAGGCAAAGCCGAGTGAGTCGGCCACGGCCTTGATCTTGTCAAACCACACGGTCATATCGTCCTGCGCGTCAAAGGTCTTCAAAAAGCCCGCGAGCGCCGCCTTGATATCGGCCTTTTCAAATTGCTCGGGGTAGGCGTCGGTCACGGTGAACCAGTCGTCGTAGAAAAAGTCAAGATACGGGCGCACGTCACGAAGAACTGCAAAATCCTTGCGCGGCTTTTTGCCGCCGCGACCGATGGCAAAGATCGCCTTGGCATAGGATTCGTTTGCGCACAGATGCTCGTAAAGGTCGGTGTCGTAATCCTTTGCCCAGGCTACGGTCTCTTCAAAGATGCGGTCGGCCGACATGCGCGAGATGACGTTTTTGGAAACGTCACGCAGCTTGGCCGCATCAAACAGCGACCCTGCGGGATTCATCTTTTTATAGGAGAATTTGAAGCTGTCAACGGGTGCGTCGGGGTTCTGGCGGCGCCACTCCTCAAAGTTGGAGTTCAGGACCGTCATCAGATATTCGTAGACCGAAGCTACGGGGAAGCCCGCCTCGCGGTAATAGGTCAGAGCCAGCTCGGGGTCCTTGCGCTTGGAGAGCTTGCGCTTGGATTCGCCGTCCATCTTCATCAAGGGGCCGATATGCAGATACTTCGGGGGCTTGAAGCCCAAAGCGCGGAAGAGCTGCAAGTGGAAGGGCAGGGTCGGCAGCCACTCGTCGCCGCGTACCACGTGTGTGGTGCGCATCAGATGGTCGTCAACGGCGTGTGCGAAGTGGTAGGTTGGGATCCCGTCGGACTTCAGCAGCACGTGGTCAATGTCGTTTTCGGTCAGCTCAAGGTTGCCCTTGATCAGGTCGGTAAATTTGATCTTGTTGTCAAGCGAGCCTGTGGAACGGAAGCGCAGCACCCACGGCATGCCCTTGTCAAGCGCCGCTTCAATGTCCTCCATCGGGCGGTCACGCCACACGGCCCACTTGCCAAAGTAGCCGTAGTTGGCCTTTTCAGCCTCCTGACGGGCGTGAATGTCGGCCAGCTCCTCCTCGGTGCAGAAGCAGGGGTAAGCCAGCCCCAGCTCCACAAGATGCTTGGCGTATACGTGGTAGATGGCGGCACGTCGGCGCTGGCGGTAGGGGCCGTAAATGCCGTTATCGCCGTCAACCGTGGCGCCCTCGTCAAAGAGAATGCTGTAATGCTTCAGGGATTCGATCAGCACCTCCACAGCGCCTGCGACCTCGCGCTTGGCGTCGGTGTCCTCCACGCGCAGGAAAAGCGTGCCCCCCGACTGGTGGCACATGCGCTCGGAGGTCAGACCCTGCACAAGGTTGCCCAGGTGCACAAAGCCCGTGGGGCTGGGTGCCATGCGCGAAACGACCGCCCCCTCGGGCAGCGTGCGTGCGGGGAAGAGTGCTTCCATATCCTCAGGCGTTTTTGTGACGTTCGGGAATAAGAGTGCTGCAAGTGCTTTCGTATCCATAGTGTACCTCTATCTTTCAAAACAAGTTTAAAACAAACGGTCAAGCGCCGCACCCAGTGCGGTATGCGTGCCGTGCCCGGGGTAGATCACGGTATCCCGTGGCAGCGTGGCGATCCTTTCAAGCGATGCCGCCAGTGCCTCGCCATCGCCACCGTACAGGTCAAAGCGCCCGTAGCCTGCGGCAAAGATCGTGTCGCCCGTAAAGGCGATCCCCTCGCAAAGGAAGAGCGAGGAGCCGCGCGTGTGCCCCGGCGTCACCATGGCACGCAGAGTCAGCGCGCCGAAGGAAAGCGTCTCGCCGTCGTTAAACAGCACGTCGGGGGCAGGGTAGGCCTGCGGCATACCGAAAAAGACCGTATAGGCATTTTTCTCGCCGTCCTCGGGCAGATCCTTGTCATCTGCGGCCAGATAAACGGGGGCATTCGTTTCGCGCTTGACGGCGTCAAGCGTGAGCATGTGGTCAAAGTGTCCGTGTGTGAGCAAAATGCCGCGCAGGGTGGCACCCTTTTTCGTCAGCAGCGCTTTGACGTCGGCGGCGGGGGCCGTGCAATCGATCAGCACCGCATCGGCGCCCTTTCTCACAAGATAGCAGTTGGCGGCATAGCCGCCGGGTGTGATATTGAGGATCTCGGGTATCATTTCGCGCCCCCATTTCTGCCATTATTAAATTAGTATACCACATTTTTGGCGGCTTGTCTATAAGTTATATTGAAAATATAGATATAATTATAAAAAATACGCCCGCATAGGCGTGATACTCTTGACGGAGTATCACGCCAGTTCTATTCGCCTGCGGCGAGTGATATTGCTTCGCGGTGTTATTCGGCTTACGCCGAGTGATATTCGCTACGCGAGCTTTTAGGCGAATAGAATATCACTGAAGCCGCAAGGCTTCAATATCACGATTGCGATAGCAATCATATCACTCTTTGCGAGAGCAAAGAATATCACTAAAAGCAGAAAAAGAGAGAGCAAAGCGGTTTTTCTTTCCGCATTGTTCTCTCTTTATGTTTTTATCGCAAGTTTCGCATTTGTTTAACAAATGCATCGGGCTATGCCCATATCCCTATTATAAATTCTCCGATAAGGACATCACCCACACGTGTGCGGGCGTATTTTAAATTGAATTTGAGGATCAGTCCTCTTCAACAAAGCCCTCGCGAATGGCAACCTTGCGATAACCGGAAAGCTTCGCGTCGGTCAGCACGTGCGGGCAGAAGAAGCCTGCCTTCACGCCCGAAAGCTTTTTGCCGTCCAGGGCGGTGTTCTTGTTGTAGACCACGGGAATAACGGGCAGATCGTTCATAAGGATCGCCTCAGCCTCAACCAGAAGCTTGGCGCGCTCCTTTTCGTTCTTGGCGTTTTGTGCCGCATCGATCTTGGCATTGTAATCCGCGCTGTTGTAGCCGGTCACGTGGGGATTGATCGTGTAAACGGTCTTGCCCTCGCCGTTGACGGAGGCGGAGTAGCCGTTGCCCGAGAAGGCAGCAGCGAAGGGTGCCAGATACGACATAGCGGTAGGCGCGGTGGAAACAAGATCCAGGCCGATCACATCGAAGCTGCCGCTTTGCAGTGCCTCGCGGTACAGGCTCTTGTAGGCGCCCGTAGCGACCTCCTTGTTGTCCTCCTCGCTCTCTCCCTTTTCTACCTTGATGATCGGCTCAATGCCGAGCTTGTTGAGGGTTACCTTGAAGCCCAGTGCCTTCCAGGCAGCCACGGCCATTTCGCCGAGCTTGACCTGCTCCTCGCTGATGCCGTTTACCGTCAGGGTAAAGGAGTAGCTGGAGGCATTGATGCCCGCAGAGGAGAGCAGCTGCTTTGCTTCGTTGATATTGGCGGCGGTCTGCAGATAGCTTTCTGCCTTGTCGCGGAAGGTAGCACCCTTATCGGCGCGGTAGAGAATAGACTGGGGAACCAGTGCGTCGGCGGCGTCGGCATAAACCAGTGCCTTGGCCATCTCCTCACGGTCAAGTGCCAGAGAAAGTGCCTTTCTCGCGCTTGCATTATCAAAGGGGGCGATTGCTTGGTTCATATAGTAAACGTGGGTAGAGTTGCTGTTCGTAACGTCAAGCTTCTTGAGAACGTCGGCATACTCGTCGGTGCGTGCGGCGAGCGGAATGTAGCCCATGTAATAAATGTTGCCGACCTCACCGGTATTGTAGTTCTTGAGCTGGTCAATGGCGGGGGTGGAGTAATCCACGATGATACGGTAGGGACGCACGTATTTATCGTAATCGTCCTTTTCGCGGTCGCGGTAGTAATAGCCGTTACGCTCAAGCATGAAGCCGTCCTTGGCCTTATAGTCCATGGAGTTGATCATAAAGGGACCGCTGCAAACGATCTCGTCGCCGATCTTGCTCCATACCGACTCTATGTTACCCTCGGGCGTCTCTACCTTGCCCGTATCGATCTTGTCGGCGCGCAGGGGGTAAAGGGCGGGGCTGGTGAGCACGGGCAGGAAGGCGTCGACGTCAATATCCTTTTCAAACTCGATCTCCAGCGTCTGGGGGTCGGTCACGGTGACGGCGAGATGGTCAACGCTGTCCTCGCCTGCGGCGATAGCGCGGGCGTTTTTGATGTCAAACAGCATGCCGACTGCGGGGTGATTCACAGCGCTTGAGAACAGACGCAGGAAGGCGTACTGTGCGTCGGAGGCGGTCACAGGCACACCGTCGGACCACTTGGTCTCACGCAGCGTCAGGATCAGCTTGTAGGTGCCAAGATCCTTGTCAACCTCGTATTCGTAGTCGTCAACCAGAGCCTTTTTGACGTCACCGTCCTCGTCGGCGGTGAACAGACCCTCAAAGATCAGGGAAACAATTTGAAGCGTTGCCTGGTTGTCAAAGGCGTTGAGAGGGTCAACGTCATAAACCGGCTCGCTCAGATACATGCGAATGGAAGCACCCTTGTCGTCCTTGCCGCAGGCCGTGAAGCACAGCGCAAGGCATACCAGGCAAAGCACCATCGCCACAATGCGTTTCATCATTTTGGTAATCCTCCTTGGTAGGGTAATGAGGCAAAGCTGCCATACAATACCATATTAACGTTAACATTATAGCACAACTCCCCCCCGTTTGCAAGCGGTGTTGACAACAATGCACGAAGGTTTGGACACTTGCACAATATTTCTTTTCAAAAATGGGCAACTTTCACATAGTGAAAGCGTAAAAGGGAATACTAACGTAGCATTTCAAAATCAAGGAGGGGTGAAAATGGGCTTTTGGCGCAGTGATCTCGCTCGCGAATGTGTGGTACAGGGAGCTTGTACAGGTGTGGTGATGAGCACAAGAGAGGTGTCGGGGCACGAGGTGCTGCACGTGCAGATCAAGAGCGAGGCGGCGGCACGGGCGGTGGGGAAGCCCTGCGGACGCTACGTCACGGTTACCTGTCCCGACCCGATGCACGATCTGCTTGCCGACAGCGCCGCCGCGGCACGTATCATCGGGGTGGAGCTGCGCGAGATGGCTGAGCGTATGACGGCAAAGCGCGTGACGCCCGCCTTTACCCTGTTGGCCGTAGGCCTTGGCAATGCCGACATGACGCCCGACGCATTGGGGCCTGCCACCGTGCGGCGGCTGCCGATCACGCGAAACGGTGAGAAAACGCCGCTTTGTGCGGCGGGTGCGCTTTGCAGGATCGCCGCCTTCTCACCGGGGGTTACTGCGGCAACGGGGTTGAAAACAAGCGAGCTGGTGCGCGGCGCCGTGGCGGCTGTCGCCCCCGATCTCGTTTTGGTGATCGATGCGCTGGCGGCCCGTGAAACGACGCATCTGGGCGCTACGGTCCAGCTGGCGGATACGGGGATCCTACCGGGGGCGGGCATCGGGCGCGGCACCGAGGCGCTGGATACGAAAACGCTGGGGGTGCCCGTGCTTTCACTCGGTGTGCCGACCGCGGTGGGGAGCGAGACGTTGGTCGGTGACGCGCTGCTGCGCTTCGGCATTGACCGTGACACCGCCGAATTTGCCGATTTGGTGCATAACGGTAAGAGTTTTTTCGTTACTCCTACTGAAATTGACCTGCTGGTACCCCTGTTTGCCGACCTGCTGGCGGATGCCGTCGGCAGGGCCTTTTCCACCACCTGAAAAAAGGGCGGTCGCGCTGTGCGACCGCCCTTTTGGGTATTATTTTTTGAGCGTTTTTACAAAAGTCTCGATGCGGTTCAGCGCCTCGGCAATGTGCTTGACCGAATAGGCGTAGGAGATGCGTGCAAAGTCCTCGCCACCCTCGCCAAATGCGCTGCCGGGTACGATCGCGCACTTGTATTCGTTTAGCAGGCGGTCGCAAAACGTCTCGGCGTCAAGTCCGAATTTGCCGACCTCGGGGTAGATATAGAAGGCCCCCTCGGGCTCGAATACGTCAATGCCGATATCGGTCAGACCCTTGTAGATAAAGCGGCGACGGCGGTCGTACTCGGCCACCATCATGGCAATGTCCTCATCACCGTTTTTCAGCGCCTCAATAGCGGCAAACTGGCTGGTGGTCGGGGCACACATGATGGCGTACTGATGGATCTTGAGCATCTGCTCAGTCAGGGGCAGCGGGGCTGCAAGATAGCCCATGCGCCAGCCCGTCATCGCGTAGGCCTTGGAAAATCCGCTGGCGATGATGGTGCGCTCCCACATGCCGTCAAGCGCGGCGATCGAAACGTGGTGGCGCCCGTAGGTCATCTCGGCGTAGATCTCGTCGGAGAGGACTACGATATTGGTGCCGCGCAGCACCTCGGCAATGCCCTCCAGCTCCTCGCGCGTGAGAATGGCACCCGTCGGGTTGTTGGGGTAGGGGAGCACCAGCATCTTGGTGCGCGGCGTAATGGCGGCGCGCAGCGCCTCGGGGGTCAGTTTGAATTTGTCCTTTACCGTGGTCTTCACTACCACGGGCACACCGCCCGAAAGGGTCACGATCGGCTCGTAGCATACAAAGCAGGGGGTGGGCACGATCACCTCGTCACCGGGCTCCACTACGGCGCGAATGGCAAGGTCAATGGCTTCACTGCCGCCCACGGTCACAACGGTCTCCTCGGCCTGATAGGAAAGCGAGAAGCGGCGCTTCAGATAAGCGGCGATCTCGGCACGCATCTCGGGCATGCCGGCGTTGGAGGTATAGTAGGTCTTGCCCTTTTGCAGGCTTTCAATGCCTGCCTCGCGAATATGCCAGGGCGTAACGAAGTCGGGCTGGCCGACCGTCAGACCAATGACGTCCTTGCGACCGTCAAGCAGGTCGAAGAACTTACGAATGCCGGATTTTTTTAATCCGACCACTGTTTTTGACAGAACCTGGGAATAATCAATCATCAGTTGCAGTTTCCTCTCTCGTCGCATTCCTCAATGCCGTAGACCACGCCCTTGTCCTTGTACTTGCGCAGCACAAAGTGCGTAGCGGTCGAAACGACCTCCTCAATGGTTGCCAGCTTTCCTGCTACGAAATAGGCAACCTCCTTCATGGTCTTGCCCTCGATCTGCACGCAAAGATCGTACCCACCCGACATCAGATACAGGCTCTGTACCTCGGGATAGCTGTAGATCTTTTCGGCCACACGGTCAAAGCCGCGATCCATCTGGGGGGTGATCTTCACCTCAATGAGGGCAGACACGTACTCACGGTCGGTCTTATCCCAGTCGATCATGGTTTTATAGCCGACGATCACGCCGTCCTTCTCGTAGGCCGCGATCGCTTTTTTAATATCGCCCGTTTCCTTATTGCACATAACGGCCAGCTGCTCGGCCGTCAGGGTAGCGTCGTTTTCAAGTAAAGTGAGAATGGTATCCATTTTTAACCCTCCGTTTTGTTGTGATTTAGTTTGTTTAAAATGTTATCGTAGGTGAGGCCGTATTTTACGGCAATGTCGCGTGCATAGCTCTTTCCGTCCGGCTTCTGGCGCAGAATGCGGAAGGAGCGGCGCCCCTCGCCCTCAATGCCCGCCACCAGCGTGTCGATCGGTGCGCCGCCCTGGGGGACGGTGCGCGCGTTGATGGCGTCGATCTCGCCCGACAGCTCGTGCAAGTGGGTAGAGAAGATGGCGCGGCAGCGTGCCATCGAAAGGCCCGCTAACACCTCGGCGGCAATGTAAGAGGCTTCAAAGGAGCCGGTAGAGGAAAGCGTTTCGTCAAGCAGCACAAGGCTCTTGTCGGTGATGGCGTCAAAGATCTCGCCAAGACGGGCACATTCCTCGCCAAGGCGTCCCTTGTCGATCGTGTCGTCGGCGCCCGTGGGGAAGTGCGTAAAGATGGCATCAACGGGACTGAGCGTTGCCTTGTCGGCAGGAACGGGGAGCCCCAGCTGTGCCATGGCCTGGATCATGCCGACGGCACAGGTGACCACCGATTTACCGCCGCGGTTGGGACCCGTCAGCACGTAAATGCCGGCCTTCCTGTCAAAATCAATGTCGTTTTTGACCATCGTGTCGTCGGTCTTCAGTGCCACGGCGGGGTTGTAAAAGCCCGTGGCCGTAAAGGCGCGCTCGTCGGGCTCCTTGATCTCGGGCACGGTCAGCGTGCAGCCCTTGATGCCAAGCGCGCGCACGAGGTTGGTGCCCTTGACCAGAAACTCAAATTCGGGCAAGAGATTCAGTAAGAAATCGGTGTTTTCAAGCACGTATGCCTGCACGATCTTTTTCCACGAGCGTAAGGAGTGGCGGTAGACGTCGTTGATGGCCGAGGTAAAGGCAAGGGAAAGGGCGGTCTTTTGGTTCTCGTTTTGCTTTTTCCCGAAGGGAACCAGCTCCGCAATGCAGGTGTAGGCGTCGTTTTTCAGATTCAGACGCAGGATCTTTTGCAGCGTGTCGCCCGAATGAAAGGGCTCGGCGTTGATCGCAAGGACCCCTGCGTCGCGCGGACGGAGCTGCGCGTCGAGGTTGACACCGAGGGTCACGCTCTTGATCTCACGCACGCGTGACGTCAGCTCCTCAAGGCGGCGGTTCAGGTCGGTATAATATTCACTCTCCACCAGCTCGGTGATATGATCGGCAAGGGCGTTGAGTGCCGCACTGCGGTAGGTCTTTTTCTCGCGGCAGATCCCCTCGTAAAGCACGTCGATGCTCGTGATATAGAGCTCGATCTCGGTAATGCCCGTCAGGTAATCCGCCGTGTCGCCGCTGTCGCTGTCAAGGCGGCGCAGCTCCATGATATCGTAAAGCACGGGCATGAGCTTGCCGAAGGTGGCCGTGATCTCGCTGTGTGCGAGCAGGTCGGCAAAGATCGCTTCACGGTAACGAATGACCTCGGGGTCGGTAGTGATAAATTCACAAAGAGATGCGTTTTTCAGCGGTAGAATTTCAGCAAGCCCCAGCTCCTCTAACGTAAAATCGTCAATATGGGCACCTGTCCCCTCGGCTCTAGCCTTCGACTTTGCCGCCTTGCTCGGGAACAGCAAGCTGAAATCGGTAAACGTCATGTCCGCCATAGCAACCTCCTCTATCGTATGATATAATATAAAAGTATAGCACAAGCTTTGCAAAAAATCAAGATGGTGCCGCAAAAAATATGCGCGCGCAAAAGACGCTTGCAAAAGCGTGCGGCGTGTGCTATAATGTTACGGGAATAGGCAAAGGGAGGTGGTCGTGTGCATACCGGGGCCGCAGAAGGTTTTTTAACAGACAGGATCATGGCGATGCCACAGGTGGCACGCGGTGTGTACCTGCCCGACGGGGGGCGGATGACAAGGCCCCTTGCGAATATCGGTGAGCTGTGGTTTTCCTCACCCGTGATGGCACGTATGCTGCAAAACGGTGCGAAAAACGCAGGGGAATTGCCCGAAAACGCCGCTGATTTTGAAAAGCTTGCGGTGCTTCTCGCGGCATTGCCGCGCCTGGGCGGTACACCGATCGGGGAGGGGCTTTGCGCCGACCTTGCAGCCCTTGGCTGTCGGCTGTCCCCCACGCCCGAAAACGCCGCCGCCATCTGGCAGGAGACTGCTGCTGCGCTGGCAGATACCCCGCTCTCACCAAAGGACCTGTATGCACGCATGGGCGTGCGCGTGCTGGACGTGACACCCACGGAGCTCGCACGGGGCGTTGCGCTACCGCAGAGCTGCGTGCCGCTTGTGTCGTTGCCCGCGCTGTTGTCGGCACACACGCCCGACTTTTTACAAACGCTTACCGCACTTGCCGCGTACAGCGGCAATGAGATCACGACCTTGGCTGCCCTGGAGGCGGCGCTGGAGGCGCTGCTGATCGGTGCGAGGGCGCGCGGCGCGCGCGTGGTGGCGCTTTCTCTTTGTGATACCGCGTCGTTTTGCCGCCCCGATCCCTATCACGCCGCCGAGGCCTTTAAGACGGCACTTGACGGCAAGGGGCATCGTTTGCGCACCGACGAGGCGGCTCTTTTACACGCGCAGATCCTGCGTATACTCGGGCGCCTGGCTCTCGCTCACGGCTATCGGTTTTTGCTGGAGCTTTCTCCGAAAACCGATACCGTCAGTGCCCCTTTTTCGCCGCCCGAGCTGCAAAAGCTGCTTTCTTATCTGGAGGAATGGCAGGCTCTGCCCCCGACGTGCCTCTCCCTTGCCCCCGCGCAGTACGAGGGGGGGCTTTCCGCGCTCCTCGGTGCCTTTCCCGATCAAACGGGCACCTCACGTCTTCTTTTTGGCATTGCGGGGCAGGGGGCAACCGCAGCCGATCTTGGCCGTGCCGTGCGCTTTTTCGCGCGAAACGGTGCCCTGACACGCTGTATGGGGCTTACCGACGCACGCACGCTTTGTCTGCAAAACCGCACCGCTGCCCGCTTTGCCGCGGCGCTGGGTGAGGAGCTTTCCCTGTTTGACGATGCCGACTTTGCCGAGGCGGAGGCTCGTGCTGTGCTGTTCCTGCGTGCCGCCGATTTTTACGGCCTCACATAGCGCCGAGATCCTTTTGCATATAAAAAACAGCCGAAAACGTAGCACGTTTTCGGCTGTTTTTTGGTTTTCGTATTATAAAACGAAGGTCTTGACGGCCTTGATGGCGGTGCCCCCCTCGTAGGTGCGCACCTCGCCGATGGCAAAAAAGCTGCCCCTTTCGTCGCAAAGGCGCACGCGTGCACCGACGGGGTGCGCGGTCTTGATCTTGCTTTGATAGATCTCGCACCCGCTACGCGCCAGCTTTTCAAAAAACGGGGGCAGACACACGGGCGTGAGGTCGTCGAATAAGCGCTCGGTGGGCAACAGGCACGCCTCGCGTGCCGCTGCGTCCATTTGCTCCAGCGCCTCCAACGTATAGCAATCGTCAAGTGCAAAGTCGCCTGTTTTGGTACGGCAAAGCGCCGCCATAGCGCCGCCGCACCCGAGGTCGCGTCCGATATCGGCACAAAGTGTGCGGATATAGGTGCCTGCGGAGCAGGCGACGGTGAGCGTGTAGCATGCGGGCTGCTCGGTCGGCGTGACGGTCAGCTTGTGTACCGTGACCTCGCGCGCCTCGCGCTCTATCTCAATGCCGCGCCGCGCCAGATCCAGTAACTTTTGACCGTTTACCTTCAATGCGCTGTACATAGGAGGCGTTTGCCTATAACGCCCACAGTAGGCGCTTGCCGCCTCCAAGACACGCGTGGCGGCAGGTAAGTCGGCACACGTGGTAAGAATTTCACCCGTGGTATCCTCGGTATCGGTGGTGATGCCAAGGCGCAAGGTCGCCACGTAGCACTTGTCGTGTACCGAAAGGTATTCGGCAGCCTTGGCGGCGCGCCCGAGCAGCAGCACCAGAACGCCCGTGGCCATCGGGTCAAGCGTGCCCGTGTGCCCGACGCGCCGCGTGCCGTATAGGCGCCGTATGCGCCCCACCACGTCGTGGGAGGTGAGGCCTGCCGGCTTATTGATCAGTAAAACGCCCGTGGGCTCCGGGTGCTTATGTTCCATCGTTCACTCCTTGCAAGGGGCGGGGTGCCGTGCTTGCATGTTTGTCTTAGTCAAAATATACGGTGACCGCGTGAATGGGAAAGCCCTTTTCGGAAAAGCTTTTCTCATACTCGGTCATAATATTGCCCTCGTTATAGGGGCTGTTGTGCAGATCGCGCGTCAGATTTTCCGTGCGGAGCCCCATGGCGGCAAATTCCTCGAGCGAAAAATCAAACAAATTGACGTTGTCGGTCTTGAAGCGCAGCACGCCGCCCACCTTCAGCACCTCACGGTAGCGCGCGAGGAAATCGCGGTGCGTCAGGCGCCGCTTGGCGTGACGTGCCTTGTGCCACGGGTCGCTG
Source organism: Oscillospiraceae bacterium (assembly GCA_015063895.1). Classification (GTDB taxonomy): domain Bacteria; phylum Bacillota; class Clostridia; order Oscillospirales; family CAG-272; genus Firm-07. The sequence continues at coordinate 48,148 of SVTG01000006.1, forward strand.
AAGTTCAGGTAAAGACAGTCAACGCTGTGCGCGGGGAACCACTCGGTCAGATTTTCGGCATTGCCGATGAGAAAGCGCAGATTGTCGGGGCGCTTGTCGCGGCAGGCCATCGCCTTTTCAAGCGCTGTCACCATCACGTCGGCTACGACCTCCATGGCAATGAGATTGACCTCGGGGTGCTGTGCCGATACGCTGCAGGCAAAGCTGCCCTTGCCGCACCCGATCTCAAGGTGCAGGGGGCGCTTTTTTGCAAAAAAGGCATCGGGATCTTCTTTTAGCTTGGCGGTGTCCCCGATCAGCAATTCGGCACAGGCGGCAATGCGCTCGGCACCGTGCTTTTTCTTACGGGCGCGCATCAGACGTTAAAGCGGAAGACAACAATGTCTCCGTCCTGCATCACGTATTCCTTGCCCTCGCTGCGCAGTAAGCCTGCCTCCTTGACGCCGTTCATCGAGCCGATGCGCTCCAGGTCGTCAAATGCCACCACCTCGGCACGGATAAAGCCGCGCTCAAAGTCGGAGTGGATCTTGCCTGCCGCCCCCGGTGCCTTGGTGCCGCGCGTAATGGTCCAGGCACGCACCTCCTTGGGGCCGGCTGTCAGAAAGCTGATCAGACCCAGCAGAGAGTAGCTTGCCTTGATCAGACGGTCAAGGCCGCTTTCGGGGATCCCGAGATCGTCAAGAAACGCCTGCTTTTCCTCGCCCGAGAGCTCTGCGATCTCGGCCTCGATCTGGGCGCACACGGGCAAAATGCCCGCGTTTTCGCTCTCGGCAAAGGCCTTGAGCTTTGCGTACATGGGGTTGGCGGTCGGCTCGTCTCCGACGTCCTCCTCGCCGATATTCGCCACGTAAATAACGGGCTTCATCGTTAAGAGCGGCGTGTCGGCCAGCACGGCGCGCTCGTCCTCGGTGAGGTCGGCGGTGCGTGCGGTCTTGCCCGACTCCAGCACAGCGTAAAGACGCTCTAAAACGGCAAGCTCGGCGGCCAGCGTTTTGTCACCCTTCATCGCCTTTTTGGTGCGGTCCATGCGGCGCTCCAGCATTTCCATATCCGAGAAGATCAATTCAAGATTGATGGTCTCAAGGTCACGAATGGGGTCAACGGCACCGTCAACGTGAATGATATTGTCGTCCTCAAAGCAGCGCACCACGTGAATCACGGCGTCGACCTCGCGAATGTGAGAAAGAAACTTGTTGCCAAGCCCCTCGCCCTTGGAGGCGCCGCGCACAAGACCTGCGATATCCACAAATTCGATCACGGCAGGGGTGTATTTTTCGGGTGCGTACATAGCGGAAAGATAATCCATACGTGCGTCGGGCACAGCCACCACACCCACGTTCGGCTCAATGGTGCAGAAGGGGTAGTTGGCGGACTCGGCCCCCGCGTTTGTCAGGGCATTAAACAGGGTGCTTTTGCCGACGTTGGGCAGCCCCACGATACCAAGCTTCATAAGTAATTCTCCTTGTGTCGGAAATAATCATAAATTTAATTATAACGCATTTAGGCATTTTTTGCAATAGCCTTTATAAAAATAAACAAGTTGTAACATTTTTTTTAATTTGTATTCACACTTTTTTCAAAAAAGGGGTTTTCAAAAGGGAACATATGTGATATAATAGTTAACAATTCTAAAAAGCGCGCCTATTTTGCGCGCATGGGAGGATAAAATGCCTGAAGGTAAAACGATCCTGATTGTTGATAAGCCCTCTGTTTGCGAACTGGTCAAGCCCTACCTTGAGCGTGCGGGCTATGCCGTGGCACCCTGCTACGATAAGGGTGACGTGCTGTTTAAAATAAGAGAGCTCGCCCCATCGCTTTTACTGATGGGCAGCCTGCCCGCCGACCGTGATACCGAGCAGTACGTGCGCGATCTGAAGTCCTGCACCGACGTGCCGCTTCTTTTAACGGTGGATACGGGCGATGCCGCCGCACGTGCCGCCCTGCTTGATGCGGGTGCCGACGACGTGATGAGCGCCCCCGTTCATACGGGTGAGCTGCGCGCACGTGCCAAGGCCCTGCTGCGCCGCCCGGCGGTCAGCGAGCCCGTGCACAGCGACGTGATCCGCTATGATAATTTTGAGATCAGCCAGGAGCGCTTTGAATTGAAGCTGCGCGGCGAAAAGGTGGATATTCCCCCGAAGGAGCTGCAGCTTTTGTATTGTCTTGCCGCCAGCCCCAACCGTGTGTTCAGCCGCGAGAAGCTGCTTGAGCACGTGTGGGATTTTGCCTTCCTCGGTGATAGCCGTACCGTTGACGTACATATCAAGCGTCTGCGTGAAAAGCTCTCGGGCGTGTCCGATAAATGGGCGCTCACCACCGTGTGGGGCGTTGGCTATAAATTTGAGTTGAAATAATCTTCAAGGCAAGTCTTTTTGATCATACCCGCAGCGGCCGTGTGGCCGCTTGAAAGGAGCTTGTATGGAAGAAAACCGCAATATATTGCCGCCCGAAGGGCAGGGAGCCGATGAAAACGGCACCCCCACGCCCAAGGCGCAGGCACACGTGCCCGAGGTGAGCACGCCCGAGACCGGCGCGCCCGAGGCAGCCGAGTTTGTGGCCGGTGATATGACCGCTGCGGCACCCGATGCCGAGGCGTCTGTTGATGAGGAAAGTGTATCTGCCGCACCCGTGGCTGAAAACGGGGACGGGGAGAGCGCAAAGGTGTCACAGGAGCCCCCCGTTGCCCTTTACTGGGAATTCGGTGCGACGCCCGATGCACCCGTGCAGCACGCACCCGAAAAAACACATGCAACCAAGCGCTTTGTCGGCGTATTCGCGGCGGTGACGGCGGTGTTCCTCGCCGTGCTGATCGTGCTGCTGCTCCTTGGTGATGCAGGCTTTAAGATCTACCGCACCGTGATGCACGAGCGTACGGTCTTCGTCAAGGAATATAATACCGACGTGGAGGGGCTGCTCGCCCCCGAGGAGGCGGCTGAGGTCGTCAAGCGATCGACCGTGACGGTCGTGGTACGCCTGGAAACAGGCACGGCGATCGGCTCGGGCTTTATCTATACCGCCGACGGATATATCTGCACCAACCACCACGTGGTGGAGGAGGCGCTCTCCGTGCAGGTGATCCTGCCCGACGGTGAGGCGGTCGACGCCACCGTGGTCGGCACCAATGAAATGGCAGATCTGGCCGTCATCAAGATCAATAAAACGGGGCTTACCCCCGTGAAGCTCGGCAGCTCCGCCGCCGCGCTTGTCGGTGAGAGCGTCGTGGCTGTCGGTACCCCCGCCAAGATCGATTACAGGGGCACGGCAACCTTTGGCAGGATCTCCGCCACGAACCGCATCGTGTCGCTTTATAACGAGAGCGGCGTGGTCAATAAAAAGATGACGCTTTTGCAGACCGATACCAGCGTCAATCCCGGTAACTCGGGCGGCCCCCTTGCCAATATGTACGGCGAGGTGATCGGCGTAGTGGTGATGAAGGTCTCTTATTTCGGCGGCACGGTCTTTGACGGTATCGGGTTTGCGATCCCGATCGACGGGGCGAAGATCATCATCGATGCCCTGATCCGGGACGGCATCTTCACGGGTACGAATCCCGTAGCTACGGGTCGCTCGCTCCTTGGCATCGGCGGCATCGGTATCGAGGGCGGCTATTGGTACTCCGACCCTGCCGACTCCAACCGCCAGAAGTCCCTGAGCGAGGTAGCGGGCTATACCTATATTCCCGACGACGGCGTTTACGTCATTGGTGTCAATGAAAGCAACGCCATAGGGCGTCTTGAGGTGGGTGACGTGATCACGCACATCAACGGCCTTGCCATGTATACGGTCTACGATATCATTGACCAGGTCAACCGTTATCCCGTCTACACCGAGGTCACCGTGACCTTAAAGCGCTATAACGGTACCGCATGGACCGAGCAGGTCGTGACGGTGCAATTATTTGAGGAAAGTTGAGGGAAGCTGCATGTTTTCTTTTCTTGACCCGTTAAGGGTGATTACATCGGATAATGCTGCGCTGGTGGCGCTGGTGCGCCTCGGCATTGCGGCATTCTGCGGTGGCTGCATCGGCATTGAGCGCGGCAAAAAGCGCCGTCCTGCGGGCTTCCGCACACATATGCTGGTCTGCCTTGCGGCCGCGCTTGCCATGATCATGAGCCAGTACCTGACCATGATGATCAACGAATATTGGCTGACGCTGATCGGCGATCTGAATTCGCCCGGCAGCATCTCCACGGACGTATCGCGCTTCGGTGCGCAGATCATCAACGGCATCGGCTTTCTCGGTGCCGGCACCGTGATTGTCACGGGGCGCCAGCAGGTAAAGGGCCTTACCACGGCGGCAGGCCTTTGGGCCTCTGCCTGTATGGGCCTTTGCATCGGGGCGGGATTTGTGGAGGGCGCATTCGTTGCGTGCGTGCTGATCATCGCCACGATCACCATCTTTACCCATCTTGAGCGCTTTATCGTGTCGCGTGTGCGCAATATCAACCTTTACGTAGAGTTTGAGCACGCCGACGACGTGGGTGCCGTGATCTCCGCCATCAAGGCGCAGGATATTCGTATTTTTGACGTTGAGATTCAAAAAAGCAAGGACCCCGGCGGCAACCAAAGCGCTGTATTCTCGGTCCTCTTGCCCAAGCGTATGTCGCACGCAACCGCCCTTTCGGTGGTGGCGGGTGTTGAAAACGTGCGCGCCATTGAAGAACTGTAAGGAGGGAAGCAACCGTGGCTGAATTTTTAGATTATCTCCGCTTTGCTGACGGATTTCATATGTGGGGGGCTGTTGCGCGTATGCTGCTTGCCGTGATCTGCGGCGGTGTGATCGGCATTGAGCGCGAATATAAGCGCCGTCCTGCGGGCTTCCGCACACATATCCTCATTTGCCTTGGTGCATCGCTCACCACTCTTACGAGCCAGTATCTGCTGCTGGAGATGCAGTGGTTTACCGATCTTGCCCGTCTTGGCGCACAGGTCATTGCAGGCATGGGCTTTATCGGTGCAGGTACGATCATCGTGACCAAGCGCCGTCAGGTCAAGGGTCTGACTACCGCGGCAGGACTTTTCGTGTCGGCAGTCGTTGGCCTTGCCATTGGTGTCGGCTACTTTGAGGCGGCGCTGATCGCAACGGTGCTGATCATCGTGATTGAGCTGCTGCTTTCGCGCTTTGAATACTTTATCATGTCGACCTCGCGCAATATCAATCTTTACATAGAATATAAGGGGAACGAGAGCCTGCTGCAGATGACCGAATATCTGCGCACGCATCACGTGAACGTCAGCGACCTGCAGATCACCAAGTCGGGCGCTGCCTCGCAGAACCCTTGCGCGATCTTTTCACTGGATATGCCCAAAAAGCTGACGCACGATAAGCTGATGACCGCCCTTTCGGGCATCTCGGGCGTCGTGTCGGTAGAGGAGCTGTAATACCAACCCCATATAAAATCGGCACAGGAAGCCATTCCTGTGCCGATTTTGGTTTTAGTGCAGCGTATCGGTGAAATACGCGTTGGTATTGGCGTGCTTGCCGCTCTTATCCACGACCGTCAGGCGGAAATAGCGGCAGTTCTCGGGTACGGTGAAGGTGGCGCCTGTCAAGGGCGCGTCACCCTCATCAAAGGCAATGCGCGCGGCGCGCATATCGGTGGTGAGAAAAATGCGGTCGGCGGGGGAGCATTCTATCGTTACCTTGCCGTCCTCATAATAAAGGGCGTTGATCTGCGGCCCCTCGGAGGCGTAGAAGTGACCTGCCTCCAGCGCCCTTGTGACGTCGCGGTAGGTCAGGTGCTCGGCCTTGATCATCGTGAAGGCGACAAACGAATCGCATCTGCGCGAGTCAAGGGGGCGGCCGTTATGGTTATCGTCGGCACCGATGCAGAAAATGCGCTCACCGCCGCGCAGAATGTCGTCATAAACGCGGGAGTTGTATTCGTCCCAGCCGCCGACAATGCAGCTGCCGTTATACATTTCAAAGGCGTTCATGCCGTGATAATTGGTATATTCGGTATATTGCTCGCTGGACCACGTGGGGTGATTGTAGGTCACGAAAAAGCCGTTTTCGCGGTAGATCTGCATCATTTCGCTGATGCCCTCGCCGCTGTATCGGCGCTCGTAATCGGGTTGACTTTCATCAAACCTGACCTTGTCGCGGTGCTCGACCGCATTGCCAAACAGATATTTGGTGCGGTGCCAGCAGGGCTGTGTGATATTGTCCTGCTCCAGGGCAATGCAGCAGATATGGCAGGTCTTGCGCAGCGCGTAAAGCTCCTTGCCGGGGGTTTTCGGCTCGGTGGGCTCAACCTCAAAGGCGTTCAGGGCAATAAAGCTATCGTCACAGAGCTCAGGGTGGGGGATCAGAATGTCGTGGTCGGTGTAGGCTACCACCGCATAGCCTGCATTTTTGTAGATCTCCTTGATCTCCTCAGGGGTCTTATGGCCATCGGAGAGCACGGTGTGGCAATGGAGATTTGCCTTGTAAAACTGACCGCTCGCGGGGAGTAAATAGGTTCTCATATCACTTACCAACCTTTCTTGCTTCGTCAAAGGGCTCCACGTCACAAAGGAACGCGGGCATCAGACGGATCTCAAATAAAAATTGCTTTTCACTGAAGCGATATTTGCTTTCAAGCTGGGGGCCGCAGGAGTTAGAACCGATACCGTTGTGGCGGTAATCAAGGTTCAGGACGGTGGTTTTCAGGGGCGTCAGCTCAAAATCGTGCGCGGTCGCAGTCAGCTGCTCTGCCGTATAGTGCGCGCAGTTAAAGCTGAAATCCCGACGCGTGGAGAAGGCAAACAGCGCGTGTCCCTCGCGACTGGAAACGCCGACCCATTCGCAGCCGTTGTGCGCCATGTTCTCCTGTGGGCGCACAAAGTGCTCAAAATGCTCACACACGGTCGTGGTGAAGTGCCCGAGGCGCGAGGAGTGGCGCAGATCCTCATAGGAGGCGCCGGGCCCCTTGGCAAAGTAGGAAAGCTCCTCAAAGCCTTCGGGCAGCTGACATACCAGCCCGAAGCGCGGTAGCACGTCGTGCTTCCCGAAATCGCGCACCGCCGTGTCAAGCGAAAGCACCACGCTGCCGTCACCCATAAAGGTATAGGTCACGGCACTTGTCAGTGCAGGCTCCACGATGGGGCCGCCCAGGGCTAACGCCGCCTTTACCGTTACGGTGCCGTTTTCGTTGGCATGTGCCACCACGCCGCGGCAGGTCGTGTCCGCGCGGTCAAGGTGGTCGTCGTTGATCCATTTGTTTTTGATCGTGCGGTCGTTGTCCGTGGGCGCACGCCAGACAGTCAGCGTCAGGGGCGTCGCCAGCATCTCGGTGCCGCCGTGCACAACAGAGGTGATCAGACCGCGGTGGCGGTCGACCGTATAGACGGTGCTTGGGGTGCTGACCGTGTACGTGTGCGGGTCCTCACGGAGTGTGGCGGTGTGCGCGGTCGCAATAGGTGTCGCCGTCTCCTTTTTTGAGAGCGTGAATTGCACAAAGCCGACCTCGTGGCCGACGGGTGCCCAGGCGGTTGTCTTGTTCAGAGTAGCGCGCACCGTCAGCGTGCACCATGCGCCCGAGAGAGCCGCATTGAAGTGGGGCAGGGTATAGGTGCGGCTCTTTTGCGGTGCGATCGTGGGGGAAAGGATACGCCCTTCGTTGATGACCTTGCCGTTTCGCTCCAGCGTCCAGTAAAGATCAAGGTCGGCAAGGGTCGTGAAATAGCGCAGATTTTTCACGCGCAGGCGCCCCTCGCTGTAGCTGATGGCAAAGGGCTTGATCACTTCCTTATATTCCTTCATGCCCGTGTGCGGCACGCGCGTAGGGGATACCAGACCGTCTACGCAGAAGTTGCCGTCGTTGGGGTAATCGCCAAAATCGCCGCCGTAGACGAATTTCGGTGTGTGTGGGTCGTCTGAAATATCCACAGCGTGGTCAAGCATCTCCCACACGCACCCGCCGAAGAAGCAGTCGTGCTTGTAGATCAGCTCCCAGTAGTCCTTGAGGTCGCCGGGGCCGTTGCCCATCGCGTGGCTGTATTCACACAAAAAGAAGGGGTTTTTGAGGTGCTTGTTCGTCAGATATTTCTCTTTGATCTCACCAAGGGAGGGATACATGCGGCTGTCAACCGACACGAGATCGGTGTGCATCGCCGCGCCCGTGGCAGGGGCAACGGGTGTGGGCAGTCGCTTGCAGCCGTTCGACAGGCGTCTTGAGATATCCTCGCAATGCACCAAATTTCGGGGATCGCGTGCGCGCAGGTAGTTGGCCATTGCCACATGGTTTTTGCCCGTGCCCGATTCGTTGCCAAGCGACCACATCACCACACACGGGTGGTTTTTATCACGCTCATACATGCGCGTCACGCGGTCAAGCAGGGCATCGTGCCACTCCTCGCTGTCGGTGAAATAATCCCAGTTGTTGATCCATTCCGTACCGTGTGTTTCAAGGTCGGTCTCGTCGATCACCATAAAGCCGTACCTGTCGCAAAGCCCGTAAAAGCGCGGATCGTTCGGGTAGTGGCTGGTTCTGATCGTATTGACGTTGTGGCGCTTTAAGAGCACCAGGTCCTCCAGCATGTGCGCCATCGGCGTCGCGGCACCGAGATGGGGGTGGCTGTCGTGGCGGTTCACGCCCTTGGCCTTGACCTTTTGTCCGTTCAGCAGCAGCACACGGTTCACAATGCGGATATCGCGCAGACCGATAAACAAGCAGATATGCTCCTTGCCCGCCCTCAAAAGCAGGCGGTAAAGATGGGGCGTTTCGTCGCTCCACAGCAGGGGATTTTTGACCTGTGCGCTGAATGCTCCCTCGCCGTCGGCCGTGACGGTGCCGCTATCCAGCAAGCACCCGTCGGGCGATTCGAGGCGCCACGCGACCTCGCACGCGCCTGCGGTCGTGAGCGTGACGTCACAGCGACCCTCGTCAAAGCTGTCCGTCAGCGCCGTGCGCACGTCAATATCTCTTACGTGTGCCTTGTCGCGCGCCAGCAGATAGACCTCGCGGAAGATCCCCGAGAAGCGGAATTTGTCCTGGTCCTCAAGATAGCTGCCGTCGCACCATTTCAATACGACGACCGCCACGGTATTATTGCCTGCCTTCAGGTAGGAGGTCACCTCAAATTCGCTGGTCATATGGCTGACCTGGCTGTACCCCACGAAGGCGTTGTTGATAAACAGATAAAAGCAGGAATCCACGCCCTCAAAATTTAAGTAAAGCCGCTTGTCGGCAAGCACGCCCTCGTCAACCGTGAGATCGCGCACGTAAAGTCCGCAGGGGTTGTTGTCGGGCACGAAAGGGGGCTGGAAGGGGAAGGGGTAATTGACGTTTGTGTAGTTGGGGGTATCGTAGCCGCGGCCGAGCAGGGTCTGCCAGGAGCGCGGAACGGGTATCTTGTCCATGGCACTGCGGCAAAAATCGGGGGCGGTGAAATCGTCAAGGGCGGCAAGCGAGGGATAAAATTTAAAATCCCAATCACCGCAAAGCGAGGTGAAGTAGCTGCTGGCACCGCGGTTATCGCCAAGGGCGCGCGCATCGCTTTCATAGGGCACGAAATAAGCGCGCGGCGCCTCGGTGCCTATATGTAGCTTGTGCGGGTCCTGATGGCAGTCAAAATTAAAATTCATGATAAAATTCTCCTTTTGAGCATCGTGACGTTATCAAGTATATCTTAACATTATTTTTTGGGGGTGTCAATTCAAAAGCGTAAAATTTTCTCTTGTTTTTTGCGTTCTTTTTCTCTTTACAAATGCGAGAAAATATGGTAAAATACAGTGTATGTTTTGTCAAAGGAGGGGAGCTGCGTGCGCCTTGATAAATTTTTAAGCGTTACCGCCACCGCCACGCGCAGCGAGGCCACCAAAGCGGTGCGCGCTCACCGTGTGCTGGTAAACGGCGTGCCGCCAAAGAACGCAGCCCACCAGATCGACCCCGAGCGTGACGTGGTGGAATACGGCGGTCGCGTGGTCACCTACCGCGCCCACCATTATATTCTGCTGAATAAGCCCGCGGGCTACGTCAGCGCCACCGACGACGGCAGGGAGCAGACCGTTTTGGATCTTTTGCCCCACAAATATACCGACCTCGGGCTTTTCCCCTGCGGACGTCTTGACAAAAACACCCTGGGGCTCATGCTCCTCACCGATGACGGTGAGCTTGCCCACCGCCTGCTCTCGCCCCGTCGGCACGTGACCAAGCGCTATTATTTCAGGGTGAAGTTTCCGCTCACCGCCGAGGAATGCGCACGCTTTCGCGCAGGACTGGTGCTGGAGGACGGCTACGAAACCAAGCCTGCCGACATTGACCTGCACGAGGATATGCACTCGGGCGTGATCACGCTGGTGGAGGGCAAGTATCATCAGATCAAGCGTATGATGCTGGCACTGCACAATCAGATCACGCATCTTGAGCGCATCAGCTTCGGCCCGCTTACCTTACCCCCGGATCTTGCACGCGGCGCGTGGCGACCGCTCACACCCGAGGAGGAGGCAGCCCTGCTTGCCGCCGCAGAATAACGTTGTAATTCATTGAAAGGAACCGATATATGGCACTGTCTATTTTTGAAACCCTGGCAAAGGAGCTTTCCCTCACCGTCCCACAGGTTGAAAAAACCGTGGCGCTGATGGACGAGGGCAACACCATTCCCTTTATTTCGCGTTACCGCAAGGAGGTAACGGGGTCGCTCGATGACACACAGCTGCGCAAGCTGGAGGAGCGCCTCAAGTATCTGCGCAATATCGAGGCGCGCCGCACCGAGGTAAAGAACCTTATCGCCGCCCAGGAAAAGCTGACCCCCGAAATTGAAAAGGCGATCGACAACGCCCTGACCATCACCGAAATTGACGATATTTACCGTCCCTTCCGCCCCAAGCGCAAGACGCGCGCATCGGTGGCGCGTGAAAAGGGGCTTGAGCCGCTGGCCGAGGCGCTGATGGCACAGGCGCCCGACTACACCCCGTCGCTTGACGAGCTTGCCGCTTCTCTGGTGGACGCCGAAAAGGGCGTCAATACCCCCGAGGAGGCCTTTGCGGGTGCTATGGATATCATCGCCGAGGATATCTCCGACAACGCCGAATACCGCAAGGGCATTCGCGCGCTGACCGTGGCACACGGCGTGATCGAAACCAAAAAGGCAAAGGACGAGCCCTCGGTCTACGAGCAGTATTACGAGCACAGCGAGCCCATCAAAAAGCTGCCCTCCCATCGCGTGCTGGCGATCAACCGCGGCGAAAAGGAGGAGTTCTTGAAGGTTGCCATTACCGTGCCGACCGACATCGTGCTGAATTATCTGTTCAGCCTTGTGGTCAAGGCCGAGGCCAGCCCCGCGAAAAAATACGTGGCTGCCGCCGTGACCGACAGCTATGAGCGCCTGATTGCCCCGTCGGTGGAGCGCGAGATCCGCAACGATCTTTTTGATACCGCCAGCGAGGGCGCGATCGTTCTTTTCTCCGATAATTTGCAGCATCTGCTGATGCAAGCCCCCATCAAGGGCAAGACCGTGCTTGGCTTTGACCCCGGTTATGCCCACGGCTGTAAGCTTGCCGTATGCGACAAGACGGGCAAGGTGCTTGATACCGCCGTGATCTATTTGCACCGCGAAAATCAGGCTAAGGATATCATGAAGCGTCTGATCACGCGTTGGGGCGTGGACGTGGTGGCCATCGGCAACGGTACCGCCTCGCGCGAGAGCGAAAAATTTGTCGCCTCGCTGCTGCGCGATATGAACGTAAAGACCAAGTATATCATTGTCAGCGAGTCGGGTGCGTCGGTCTATTCCGCCTCCAAGCTGGCCGCTGAGGAATTTCCCGAATTTGACGTCATGCAGCGCTCGGCCGTATCGATCGCGCGCCGTTTGCAGGACCCGCTCGCCGAGCTCGTCAAGATCGACCCCAAGGCGATCGGTGTCGGGCAGTATCAGCACGACATGAAGCCCGCACGCCTTGACGAGGCACTGTCGGGCGTGGTGGAGGATTGCGTAAACCGTGTGGGCGTTGACCTCAACACCGCCTCGCATTCCTTGCTTTCTTATATTTCGGGCATCAATGCCGTCAGCGCTAAAAATATCGTTAAGTACCGTGAGGAGAACGGCGAATTTGAAAGCCGTGCCGAGGTCTTGAAGGTGCCGCGCATCGGTGCGAAGGCCTACGAGCAATGTGCGGGCTTTTTGCGTGTGCCGGGCTCCGACGAGGTGCTGGATAACACAGGCGTGCACCCCGAAAGCTACGCCGCCGCGCGTGCGCTCCTTGCACACTTCGGTTATACCGAGGAGGACGTGAGGGCGGGCAAGCTGACGGGCCTGTCAAAGCAGGTGGCAAAGGAGGGCACCAAGCAGCTGGCTGCCGCACTCGGTGTCGGTGAGCCGACGCTGGTGGATATCGCTGCCGAGCTTGAAAAGCCCGGTCGCGACCTGCGTGACGATTTCGCACCCCCCTTGCTTTCCGAGGACGTGCTGGAAATGACCGACCTGAAGCCCGGTCAGATCCTTTCGGGCACCGTACGTAACGTCATTGACTTCGGTGCATTTGTCGATATCGGCGTGCATCAGGACGGCCTTGTGCATATCTCCGAGCTCTCGGATAAATTCGTAAAGCACCCCCGCGACGTGGTTTCGGTGGGTGATATCGTGCGTGTGCGCGTCCTGTCGGTCGACGTGGCAAAGAAGCGCATCGCGCTTTCCATGAAGACCATGAAAAACGAGGGTTGATGGCACAAAAACGCACTTTCACACGCTAAAACGTTCATAAATGAACAAAAACGAGCAAAAAAATCATCAAAAGTGTTTGGCGTGTGAAGACCGCAACTTTTGCGTTGTGTATGTTGCACAAACGACGTGATATTTTTTCGTGGTTTTCACATCTTCCCAACTGACGGTTTTTTTGGTATAATGTATTCGTTAGAAATATATGTCAGGGCGTAGTCTGCCCTGAACAAGGAGGATTTATCATGGCAAGTTTGTCCCTTCGTCACATTTACAAAAAATACCCCGGCGGCGTAACCGCAGTTTCCGACTTTAACCTGGAAATCCGCGATAAAGAGTTTATCGTGTTCGTAGGTCCCTCCGGTTGCGGTAAAACCACCACGCTTCGTATGATCGCAGGTCTTGAGGAGATCACCGAGGGTGAGCTTTTCATCGGCGACCGTCTGGTAAACGACGTTGCCCCCAAGGACCGTAAGATCGCGATGGTGTTCCAGAACTACGCTCTGTACCCCCACATGACCGTGTTTGATAACATGGCATTCGGTCTGAAGCTGAACAAGACCCCCAAGGAAGAGATCAAGCGCCGCGTAGAAGAGGCTGCCCGTATCCTTGATATCACCCACCTGCTTGACCGTAAGCCCAAGGCGCTTTCCGGCGGTCAGAAGCAGCGTGTAGCACTTGGCCGTGCTATCGTGCGTAACCCCATGGTATTCCTGCTTGACGAGCCCCTTTCCAACCTGGACGCTAAGCTCCGTGCAACGATGAGAACCGAGCTGACCAAGCTTCACAAGAGCGTTGGTACCACCTTCATCTACGTAACGCACGACCAGGTAGAGGCTATGACGATGGCAACCCGTATCGTCGTTATGAAGGACGGTCTGATCCAGCAGGTCGATACCCCTCAGCACCTCTACGACTTCCCCTGCAACATCTTCGTAGCAGGCTTCATCGGCACCCCTCAGATGAACTTTATCAACGGTACCCTCACGCAGCCTAAGGGCAGCAAGGATATCTACTTCAACTTTGACGGCAACTCCCTCAAGCTCCCTGCAGAGAAGAATGCAGAGGGTGAGCTTGATGCGTACATCGGCAAAGAGGTTGTGGCAGGCGTTCGTCCCGAATGTATCCACGACGATCCCAGCCACCTCGGTATGTTCCCCGAAAGCTGCATCGACGTTGACGTTGACGTGACCGAGTTGATGGGCGCTGAGATCTATCTCTACCTCAACAGCTTTGATAAGGTTGTAGAGGACGGCTCCAACAAGTCTATCCCGAAGGATCCCACCAAGATCACCGCTCGCGTTTCCTCTCGTTCCACGAGCCGCGCAGGTGACAAGATTCAGGTGGCCATTGACGTGTCCCGTATCCACATCTTTGATAAGGATACCGAGCGCTGCATCGTCCACTAATAGCCGCATATTTGCGACAGAACGCCCCCCACAAACCGTGGGGGGCTATTCGTTTTCTTGGAAGTCGACGTAGATTTCTACGCCTTCCTTCCAAGAAACCAAATTCTGTCATCAAATCTGCGGCTATTAGCATTGCGTACAGGGCGCGGTCAATGAGAAGTGATACAGGCGGTGCTTGTTTTACTATTCGCAATATCAAAAATTGTGAATGTATATGCCCGTAGGGGCGACCATCGGTCGTCCGTGAAATGTTTGCGGAAATATGCCCGTAGGGGCGACCATCGGTCGTCCGTGAAATGTTTGCGGAAATATGCCCGTAGGGGCGACCATCGGTCGTCCGTGAAATGTTTGCGGAAATATGCCCGTAGGGGCGACCATCGGTCGTCCGTGACATGTTTGTGGAAATATGCCCGTAGGGGCGACCATCGGTCGTCCGTAAAATGTTTGCACAAGCTCCAAATATCCGTCGCTTGAAAATTTCTTGACATTCGGCGTAAAATAGGATAAAATAATATGGTAGATGATAACAAGAAAGAGGGGAGGGAAGATTGCCGTGAATCAGGAAGCTTATCAAAATCAAAGTGCCGCCGATATAGAGGCGCGTTATCGCACGCTTTCCTTACGCCTTGGGGGCGTTATGCTGGTGTTTTTCGTGGCGTTTACGGTCTTTTCGGTGCTGGTTGGCATAGTCATTCCGCTGCTGACCGATCTGATGCCGCACCCTTACGGTGTGGTGGTATACGAATTGCTGTACGGCGTTTTATATGCGCTGTGCTTTGCCGCCCCTGCCTTTTGCTTTTATTTGTTTGCGCGCCGCGACAAGGATTATCAGCCCCTTGATCTCAGCTTTTCCTTGCCGCGCCACGTGCCGCTTTATATTTTTGTGGCGATCGCTGTTGTCAGCGCCGCAGGCTACGTCAATTCTTATTTACTGGATCTGATCTCCTTTGATATTCTCCCCGATCTTGTCAGCGTCGGTACGGGTGCCACCACCAACGTGGAGCTGGTATTGATGGTGTTTACGATGGCGATCGTGCCCGGCTTTATTGAGGAGCTGCTGTTCCGCGGTGTCATTTTGAAAAACATGCTGCCCTTCGGGCGCACCACGGCGGTCGTTGCCAGCGCCTTTTTGTTCGGCGTGATGCACCAAAATCCCGCGCAGTTCTTTTACACTACGGTAGCGGGTCTGGTGCTCGGATATATTTACGTACACACGCGCTCGCTTTGGTGCACGGTCATCATTCACATGTGCAACAATTTCCTTGCCGTCGTGTATACTGTGCTCGGTGAGCGCCTGTCGCCCGAGATCCACCCCGTGGTGGTATTGTGGATCGAGCTGTTTGTCTTTGTGCTGGGTGGTGCTTGTGCCGTGTATCTTATTTTGCGCACGCGCCGCACAGGAGCGGAGGTCAAGCGCGACGGCGCCTTTGGTCACGCGCTTGCCACCGATGCCGAGTATACCGATCTGCCCTTGCCGCTCTCACGCCGTGTAAAGCTCTTTTTCAGCGCGCCGATGATCATTTTTTTGGTTCTCGCGGCCCTTGAAATGGCGGCACTCCTTTTACTCAATATGGTGCTATGATGAAAGAAACAAACGCAAAAGAACAGCTTGCCCGTGATGAGGCATTTATGCGCCTGGCCCTGGCCGAGGCACAAAAGGCTGCCGACGCAGGCGAGCCCCCCGTGGGGGCGGTCGTCGTGGTGGGTGACAAGGTCGTGGCCGCCGCCCACAACCAACGTGAGGCAACGGGGGATATCACCGCCCACGCCGAATTGCTGGCCGTACGCGCCATCTCCATGGCGGCCAAGGATTGGCGCCTTGCCGACGCCACGGTTTATATAACGCTGGAGCCCTGCCCCATGTGCGCAGGTGCCCTGCTTGCCGCACGTGTGTCGCGCATCGTTTACGGCGCGAAGGACGCCGTGGCAGGTGCCATGGGGTCGGTTTTAAATCTGCCGCGCTTTCCGCTTGGCAGCACTCCCACCGTCACCACAGGCGTGCTTGAAGACGACTGCCGCGAGATCCTGCAAGGCTTCTTCAGAGAAAAACGCAAAAAATAAACAAAAAGCCGACGGAAATTGTTTCCGTCGGCTTTTAATTTCATGAAGGTTAAACAAACCACGCTGTGGGCAGGAAAAAGAGGTAAGGTGCGGTAGCAATGGCAAGTGAGAGGCATACGCGATGCTTTTCGCGTGGGGTAAGCGGCGCGTCGTGAAAGACGTAAGAGGCGTTAAAGAAGTAAATAAGCACACCGACAAGCGCCACCACCAGTATCATCATGATAAGAGCGAGAGGGGACGAGAAGGGATTTAAAAACAGCGCGTGGCCGAATAGGTCATAGGTTTTCGGCGCGATCTCGGCTAAAATGATCGAAAGGAAAAACAGCACCGCAGCGCCGATGGCATCGGCGGCAAAGCCAAGCCCCCAGGTGCGAAAGATCTTCTTTGGCAGAATTTCGGCGGCGTTTTCCACCTTCATGGCCTTAAAGGCGAGGAATACCACCAAAAAATCCACCACCAGATTGATCGGCAACGCCGCCGCGATCAGCAGCGGGTGCGCAAACAGCAGCCACACGGGGAAAAATACATTATATAGCCGTATGCCTTTTCTTTTCATAAGCTCACCCCCTATGTGCATTGTAGCATGTTTTTTTCTTGCCGTCAATAGCGATGATGTTCTTCTTCATTTTTCAAGGTTTTCGGGAAGTGGGTGAATTGCTTTTTTGCCAAAGGCAAAAAAGCAAGAGGGCAGGAACCCCTGTTTCAAAAGGGGTTCCTGCCCTCTTTGGCTTTTTTCTCACTTACGCTAAAGCCTTTTCAAGGCGCTCGCGAATGGCGAGGATAAAGTTCCTCGAATTCACGGCCGTGGCCTTGGTGCCGGGCACAACGAGCCCGACGAGGTCCTTGGTCATAATGCCGTCGTCAAGGGTCTTGATGCAGGCGGCCTCCAGCTTGTCGGCAAAGTTAACAAGGTCGGCAAGCCCGTCAAGCTCGCCGCGCTTGCGAAGCGCGCCAGACCACGCATAGATGGTGGCCATCGGGTTGGTGGAGGTATCCTCACCCTTGAGGTAGCGGTAATAGTGACGGGTCACGGTGCCGTGTGCGGCCTCGTACTCGTATTTGCCGTCGGGCGAAACCAGCACCGAGGTCATCATCGCGAGCGACCCAAAGGCGGTCGAAACCATATCGGACATGACGTCCCCGTCGTAGTTCTTGCAGGCCCAGATAAAACCGCCCTCGCTGCGTACCACGCGTGCTACGGCGTCGTCAATGAGGGTGTAGAAGTAGGTGATGCCCGCCTCCTCAAATTTGGCCTTGTATTCGCTGTCAAAGATCTCCTGGAAAATGAGCTTAAAGGTCTGATCGTACTGCTTGGAGATGGTATCCTTGGTAGAGAACCACAGGTCCTGCTTGGTGTTCAGCGCGTACTGGAAGCAGGAATGTGCAAAGGAGCGAATCGAGCTGTCCTTATTGTAGGAGCCCTGCAAAACGCCTGCACACTCAAAGTCGTAGATCGTTTCGCGGAAGGTCTCCTTGCCCTGTTTATCGGTAAAGACAAGCTCCGCCTTACCCTTGGCAGGCACGCGGTACTCGGTTGCCTTGTAGATATCGCCATAGGCGTGACGGGCAATGGTGATGGGCTTTTGCCAGGTCCTCACGGCAGGCTTGATGCTGTCAATGAGGATCGGTGCACGGAACACGGTGCCGTCAAGAATGGCACGAATGGTGCCGTTGGGGGATTTCCACATTTCGGTGAGGTTATATTCCTCCACGCGCTGCTTGTTCGGCGTGATGGTGGCGCATTTGACGGCCACACCGTATTTTTGCGTGGCGTAGGCGCTCTCAAACGTCACCTTGTCCTTGGTGCGCTCGCGCTCGGGGAGCCCGAGGTCATAGTATTCGGTCTTCAGATCAACAAAGGGGAGCAGCAGCTCGTCCTTGATCATCTGCCAGAGCACACGGGTCATTTCGTCGCCGTCCATCTCAACCAGCGGCGTTGTCATCTTAATTTTTTTCATAGTTCAATACCTCCGAACAGTTTGAAAAATTAGAATAAACAGTTTTATTCCACAACCTCAACGATGTCGTGGATATTTACGCGGTCAACCTCAAAATAGGCGCGACCGTTCTCGTACGTAAAGGCAAGCTCTCGTCCTGCGGGCTGTAGAACGAGCTTTTTGGGGGCGCGGGGCAGGGCAATTGAAAGTTTTACGTCCACCACGGGCGGGATAAAGTCCTCGGAGACCGAGGTGGGATCGGTGTGCCTGCCGTTGCCGTTTACCAGCTGTAGCATCAGCTTGCCGTCCTTTTCAAGGCAGACGATCTCCACAAGACCAAGCGCCCGCTCCACGCGGCAAAGGGGCGTGTAAAGGCGGTCGGCTGCGTTTTTGATCAGGCTTCTGTGCAGATATTGCGCGCCCTCAAGGTACTGTGAGCCGATATCAAAGCCGATCGCCGTGATGCTGCCCTTGCCGTAGGGCAGGGTAATGGCAAGCGGCTGCATCTTCTCGGTCACGGTGTGGGCGACCTCCGCTAAGACCGTTGCGTTTTCGGCCGCCGGCGAGGTGGGGGAGAAGAGCGCGCCGTAGTATTTGTTATCCTCGGTGAATACGTAATTGCGGTGCTTTAAGGCCGCGCTCGTGTCGTGCCCGGTATCGCCGCCGTTGTCGTAGGCCTTCTCACCCGGCGCAAAATATTCGGGCAGGGGGGAGGGCGTGAAGGGGGCGCCGTTTTCGGCAAAGACCTCGCAGGTCCTCTTGCCCGTCAGCATCAGTGCGCCGCCCTCCTTGGCATAAGTCAGCAGGGCGTCAATGACCTCTTTTTCAAGCCCGTAGCTAAGCTCGGGCACCACGATCATCTTGTAAGCGTCAGTACCCTTCAGCAGCGTGTGCTCGCTGATGATCTCCAGCGACTGTCCGATATCGCAAAGCAGCGCGGTCATGCCCATCACGCGCTTGTAGCCCGCGCGGGTATAGATGCGCGTGGTGCATTGACGGATGCGATCGTAATTGGAAAGCAGGAGCGCCGCCTGGTGCACGGCCTTACCGCGGAAGCAGTAATCCTTGCGTGCGCGCACAAACTCGCCAAGGTCAGCGAGATTGCGCAGCTCGTGCATCTGGGGCGAGCCATCGTTATTTTGCATGACGTAATTCTGGTATGCACCGCCAAGGGCAATGACGGCTGCCGCCTCCTGCATGATCTGGGTCTTGTGCTTTGAGATGCAGGCGTTACGGTCGCCGATGGTGATGCGGAAGTTCCACGACATTAAATCCCACGCAAAATTCTGCTGGGCGAGCGCTCTGCCCGCATAGCGTGCCGAATGGTACGAGTGTTTGGGGTCAAGGTCGCCTGAGAGGTAGTCAACGTTTACACTGACCGCCTCGGGCATATAGTCGCTGAACGCCCAGTTTGAGCAGATCTGGAGCTTTGGAAATCTTTCGTGCAGGGTATCGACGTAATGGCGCATATAGGCAAGAAAGAGCTCGCGATGATACGCCATATATTCGTAAAAATAGGGGTCCTCGGGGGTGACGGGTGCGCGACCGCCAAGATCAATGTCGGTCTTTTTCTCAAATTTTTCCAGGGTCTCGGGGTGATAGTCGGGGCTCACGCGCCAGCACTCGCCGTCGATCCACACACCGTCAATGTCATAGACCTCGGCAAGCTCGCACAGCTGCGGGATCAGCAGCTCGTCAACGTACTTGCTGTCAAGGCGCGTCGTGCCCTCGTCAAGCGTGCCGTCGGGCTTCATCGTGCAGGCCTCGGGGTGCTCGTTGCAATATTTGATATCGTACACGCCCGAATAGTGCATATACAGCGCTACCCCCTCCTCGCGCGTTACGCGGCGCCACAGCGCCAGCGGATCGCCGACAAAGTGCGGCATCGCGTTGCCGAGCTTGGTGGGGTAGGAGGCCCAACCGGGGTGCCCCTTGCAGTCGATCTGAATAAAATCGGGCTTTAAGGTGCGGCAGATCTCGCGGATATCCTCCTCCTTGAGATCGGTGCCGATGGTGTCGCCCTTGGAGGGCTTTGCGTGAAAGTCACAGTGAATGCCGAAAAAGGATTCGGCTCGGGTTTTTCTTTGCTTCATCATCATGCCTCGCGTATTAAAAATTGCCGTTTATCAGCCGCCTTGCGCGCTCGGCCGCCAATCTGTAATAATCGGCGGGGGGCGTTTCGGCGTAGCCGTCGTGCGTGCGGCGCTCGGGCTTGTTTTTCATGGTCAGCTCCAGTGAAAGCACACCGTCGTAGCCAAGGCTGTCAAGCTTGTGCATCACGCGTGCCCAGTTCACCGTGCCGTCAAGCGGGGGGAGGTGCGAATCGTCGTACCACGTGACGACGTCACCCGTCTTGCCGAAATTGTCGTCAAGATGGGTGTGCACGAGCCTCGCGCCGTAGAGCGTCAGCATATCGCTGTTTTGATAACAATGCTCGTGCCCCGAATCGTAACAAAAGGCAACCTCGGGCACGTCCTTGAATTTTTCCATTACAGCCGCGAGAAACTCCTCGCGCTCGGTGTTCTCAAAGGCCAACGTAACGCCAAGGCGGCACGCCTCGTCAACGAGGCGCGCATACGCGTCAAGCCCCGTTTGGGTGGGGGCTGCGGGGGTGGTGGCGTCAAAGCCGTTCATCGTGTGCAGCACCATCACGGGGATATCGAAGCGCTTGCAGTCAGCAAGGCAGTCGAACAGCTTTTTCATTTCGACCTCGCCCTTTTCCGTGCCGTTCCAGATATGCTGCTCACGGCTGGAGGGCGCGTGGATCGAGGTGAAGAGCAGTCCGTTTTTTGCGGCGGCCTCGGCCCACACCTCGGTGTTGTAGTCAAAATAGTTAAAAAACGCGTCAAAGCCTGCGTTCTTGATCATCGCGACGTGGTCGGCTGCGGGCAGCTTTACCACAGTCATTGCGTTGATGCCGATCTTTTTTTTCGTCATAGGCTCACCTCCTTAGCGTAGGGAAACTGCCTGCCGCGCGCGTGTGTAGGCAAAGGTGTAAAAGCCATCAAAGCCCATCTCACGGTAACGGTCGTGATCGTGGCGCCCGGGCTTGTTCGAAACCGAGAGCTCAAATATGATCGGACCCTGATAGGGCGTTTTTTCAATACGTTGCATGACGTTTTTGAAATCAACAATGCCGTCAAGGGGCACAAGATGCAGATCGTTTTCCCAGGTGAGGGTGGGGTCGTATACACCGAGATTGTCGTTGAAATGCGTGTGGCAAAGCTTTTCGCCGTACAGCGCCAGCATATCCTTGCCGCCGTTGTAGCAGAGCTCGTGCCCCGTATCCAGGCAAAAGCCGAGCGAGGGCTCGTTCCAAAAGGCCTGCATCAGGGCGGCAAGATATTCCTCGCCCTCCACGTTTTCAAACCCCAGCGTGACACCCAGCTCGTTTGCACGCTTGACGATTTTTGCGTAATTTTCAATGCCGACGTCGGTCGGGGTATGATCCTTGAAGCCGATAAAGGGGTGAATGACCATCACGGGAATCTCGCAGCGTGCGCAATCCTCCAGGCAAGCAAGCAGCAGATCTCTTACCGCCACACCCTCTTTGCCCTCCTTCCAGAGATGCGCCACGCGGCAATCGCCGCTAAAGGGGGAGTGGATCGACTGTACGAAAAGCCCCAATCGCCGCGCGAGGTCGGCGTCCTTTTTCATATCCTCACGGTTCCAGTCAAGAAAGGTTGCGTCAAAGCCGGCCCTTTTGATGCTGGAAAGCTCGCCCTCAAGATCCGCACTCCAAAAGGCGGGGGCGGCGCCAAGTATTCTTTCCATATAGCTTCCTCAAATTATTTTGCTTGTGCGGCGTAGTAGTTCATCAGGCATCCGCGCAGAATGATTTCCTTTTCGTTTTCCGTCAGCCCCTTGACGTAAAGGGTCAAGGCCTCGGTGGTGCCGTCGGCGCGGATCACGGTCGCGGGGAAGACCTCCTCGCCCTTGGCGATTTTTTCGCGCACGCCCTCAACGAATACGAAGTCACCCTCCGCATACGTAAAGGGTACGCCCTCCTCAAGCGTGAAGGGGAGAATGCCCCAGTTGATGCAGTTTGAGCGATAACGCTTGGTGGCAAACTCGTAGCAGATATTGGCAAAGCCGCCAAGCACCTTCTGGCAGGAGGCAGCCTGCTCACGTGCCGACCCGTCGCCGGGGCGGTTGGCAAATACGCACGAGCCGAATTGCGTCACGGGCGCGAGCTTGTCGGCATCGCCCACCCGAGAAAGGGCAAAGCGCACCTTTTCGGGCATTTCACCTGCGCGGCGCTTCTGCTCGTCGGCTGCAACCGCCTTGGAGCGCCCTACGTACTGCGGGCAGCGGCGCGAGAGGGCAAATTCCGACAGGCGCAAGGGGTTTGAACGGTAAGACGAGGTCTCACCCGAGGGGATCAGCTCGTCGGTGGTGGTGACGGGGTCGTGAATGACGGCGGCCAATTCCACCAAAAGGTTCTCTGAGAGCTCGTACATTTTGGGCCAGTCGGTGATATTCGGGCCAAAAATGAGGTCGGCGTCCTTGTCGGCCTTCCCAAAGCCGAAGTAGCAGCGCTTTTCGTAAACCGAGCGGTCGTAGTGATAGGTGTGTGCCTCGTGTGCGTAATCAAGGTCTGTGGCAGCGGTGATAATACCGCCGTTTGCGGCGGTTGCGGCGATAGAGCGCGCGTCCATAAGGGCTACGCCCGACAGCTGTCCTTCACCCGGCTTTGAGCCCTCGCGGTTGGGGAAGTTACGGGTGGTGTGGCGCAGCGACAGGCCGTTGTTGGCAGGCACGTCACCCGCACCGAAGCACGGGCCGCAGAACGAGGGCTTGATGACCGCACCGTTTGCCAGCAGCTCGGCCGAAACGCCGATGCGCGTCAGCTCCAGCGATACGGGCACGCTCGTGGGATAGACGGAAAGAGAGAAATAGCTGTTGCCGACGTTGCCGGTCTTTAAGATCGAGGCAGCCTCGTCAATGCTGTCAAACATACCGCCCGCACAGCCTGCAATAATGCCCTGATCGGCCATCACGCGCCCGTCGGGGCGCACCTTGCTGACAAGGTCAAGCGAGGCCTTTTCCCCAAACTTGGCCTTTGCCTCGGCCTCAACTTCGGCCAAAAGCTCCCGCGCGTGCTCGTTGAAGTAGTGAATGGTATAGGCTCTTGAGGGATGGAAGGGCAGGGCGATCATCGATTCCATCTTTGAGAGATCGATCTTTACCATGCGGTCGTAATAGGCAACCTTGCCGGGCTTCAATTCGCGGTAATCCTCGGGGCGCCCGTGTGCACGGTAGTGCTGTGCCACCACCTCGTCGGTCTCCCAGATCGAGGACAGGCACGTGGTTTCGGTCGTCATGACGTCAATGCCGTTACGGAAGTCGATGGGCAATTCCTTCACGCCGGGGCCGACAAACTCCAGCACGCGGTTTTTGACAAAGCCGCTTTCAAACGTGGCGCCAACCAGGGCGATGGCCACGTCGTGCGGACCGATGCCCTTTTTCGGCTTGCCGGTGAGGTACACCAGCACCACCTCGGGGCGGTTGATATCGTAGGTGTTCTTCAAAAGCTGCTTGACAAGCTCAGGTCCGCCCTCGCCCACGGCCATCGTGCCGAGTGCGCCGTAACGGGTGTGGCTGTCCGAGCCGAGGATCATCGCACCGCACCTTGCCATCTCCTCACGGGCAAAGGAGTGAATGACGCTCTGGTTGGCAGGCACGTAGATGCCGCCGTATTTTTTGGCGGCGGAAAGACCGAATACGTGGTCGTCCTCGTTGATGGTGCCGCCCACCGCGCAAAGCGAGTTGTGGCAGTTGGTCATCGCGTAGGGCATGGGAAATTCGGTAAGACCGCTCGCGCGTGCCGTCTGGATAATACCGACGTAGGTGATATCGTGTGAGAGCATCGCGTCAAAGCGGAGCTGTAATTTATCGGCGTCACCCGAGGTGTTGTGTGCTTGCAGGATCGAATAAGCGATCGTGTTTTTGCGCGCCTCGTCGGCGGTAAGGGGTGCGGTAGCGGCAGGCTTGCCGTCAACCAAAAACACACCCGTTTCGGTTAATTTGACCATGTGAGTAATCCTCCCAATATAAACAATCACTTTATTATAAAATATAACGCGCGCGTTGTCAAGCAAGGCGGTGGAATTTACACGGCTTTTCGGCAGGTTTTTTGCGCGCTCTTGCGTGCACGTGCGCAGAATGCACAAATCAAAATGGTCTGAAAAATCCTGAAATTGTAAAAAATTACAAAAGTTGAAAAATGCCCCAAAATGGCTTGACAAGGCACTTTGGGCTCATTATAATAAATGTAGTTAGCCAAGCCTAACATTTTGCGTTTTGGACAACGCACGGAAAGGAGAGGTTTGCGTGAAGACCTTAAAGGACGTGGCTGTGGGCAAGACCGCAAGGGTCGTCAAGCTGCACGGTGAAGGGGCGATCAAGCGCCGCATTATGGATATGGGTCTTACCAAGGGTGTGACGGTGCGCGTGTGTAAGCTGGCGCCGCTCGGTGACCCGATGGAGCTGACGGTGCGCGGGTATGAGCTGTCACTGCGGAAGGCCGATGCCGAAATGATCGAGGTAGAATAAAGCTGCTATTTTTTTAGGCTTTGAGTTAGTCTTAACTAACATTTTAAAAAGAGGAGAACAAGCATGGAATTAAGAATTGCGCTTGCCGGTAATCCGAACAGCGGCAAGACAACGCTCTTTAACGCCCTGACGGGGTCAAATCAGTTCGTGGGGAACTGGCCCGGTGTCACGGTGGAGAAGAAGGAGGGCAGACTCAAGGGGCAAGAGGGTGTGATCGTCACCGACCTGCCCGGTATTTACTCGCTTTCCCCCTATACGCCCGAGGAGATCGTGGCGCGCAAGTATCTCATTGAGGAGCGTCCCGACGTCATTCTCAATATTGTGGACGGCACGAATCTTGAACGCAATCTTTATCTGACCACACAGCTGACCGAGATCGGCATTCCCGTGGTGGTTGCCATCAATATGATGGATATCGTGCGCAAAAACGGCGATAGCATCGACATTGAGGGGCTGTCGCGCGTGGTGGATTCTCCCGTGGTGGAAATTTCGGCTTTGCGCGGAGACGGGGTTGAAAAAGCCGCCGCTATAGCGATCGAAATGGCTAAGAAAAAGGCCAAGCCGCGCCGCCGTTATTTTTCGGGCATCGTTGAGCACGCTCTCGCGCATATTGAGGAGGCCGTGGTGCATCATTTGCCCGAGCAGCAGCAGCGCTGGTACGCGATCAAAATTTTTGAGCGTGACGTGCGCGTGATCGAAAAGCTTGACGTTTCCGCCGATCTTCTCACACATATTGAAAAGGATATCAAGACCGTTGAGCATGAGTTTGACGACGATGCGGAAAGCATCATTATCAATGAGCGCTACAATTACATTACCGAGGCGCTGAAGGGGTGCTATAAGCGCCGCCGCGTCGGCATCTCCACCACCGAAAAAATAGACCGTGTGGTGACCAATCGCTTCGCCGCCCTGCCTATTTTCGCGCTCATCATGTTTTTGGTGTATTTCATCTCGGTGTCGACGGTCGGCACGTGGATGACCGACTATACCAACGACGGGCTGTTTGGTGACGGGTGGTATCTCTTTGGCATCGGTCGCAGTGCCTACGAGGAGGCGCTGGAGGAGTACGTTGACGAGCATCTGATCATAGAACGCGCCGCGGGCTTCGTGCAGGCTGCCGAGGCAACGGGCAGCGATATCAGGGGCCTTGATGACCTCAAGGAGGCGTTGAGTGCCCGTGAGTGGGGCGCCATTGAGGAGGCCATCGGCTCATACGGCAGTCAGATCGTCACAGGCATTGACGCCGAAGGGAATACGGTCACGCTCGATACGTGGCTGGAGGCAGAGCTTGAAAACGCTCCCGTGAGCGAGGACTTTGGCGTGTGGGTGCCGGGTATCCCGGTGCTGCTGGGGGCCTTGCTTGAAAAAATGAACGTGTCCCCCTGGCTTTACAGCCTCGTGATCGACGGTATGGTCGGCGGTGTCGGTGCCGTGCTCGGCTTCGTGCCGCAGATCTTAGTGCTCTTTTTGTTCCTCGCCTTCCTTGAGGCCTGCGGCTATATGTCGCGTATTGCCTTCGTGCTTGACCGCATCTTCTGTAAGTTCGGGCTTTCGGGCAAATCCTTTATCCCGCTTCTGATCGGTACGGGCTGTAGCGTGCCGGGTATTATGGCCAGCCGCACGATCGAAAACGAGGCCGATCGCCGTATGACCGTCATTACCACCTCCTTCGTGCCCTGCGGCGCGAAGCTCCCCGTGATCGCTCTGATCGCAGGTGCGCTTTTCGGCGGTGCTTGGTGGGTGGCGCCCGTGGCTTATTTCGTCGGTATCACGGCGGTGATCTGCTCGGGCCTTATTCTCAAAAAGACCAAGCTTTTTGCAGGCGATCCCGCCCCGTTTGTGATGGAGCTGCCCGCATACCACATGCCCACCGCCTCAAGCATTTTGCGCTCTATGTGGGACCGCGGCTGGGCGTTTATCAAAAAGGCAGGCACGATCATTTTGGTGTCAACGATCGTCATTTGGGTGCTCTCGCACCTCGGCGTTGTTGACGGGGGCTTCGGCTTCCTGCTTGAAATGGAGCTGGAGGACAGCCTGCTCGGGTACTTTGGCAAGGGTGTGAAGTGGATCTTTGCACCGCTCGGCTTTGCGAGCATTGAAACCGCCGTGGCGACCTTTATGGGTCTTGTCGCCAAGGAGGAGATCGTGGCCGTGCTCGGCGTGCTTGACTTCCTGGATATGACGCGTCTTGCAGGCTTCTCGTTCCTGGTGTTCAATCTGCTCTGCGCCCCTTGCTTCGCCGCGATGGGTGCCATCAAGCGCGAGATGAACAGTGCCAAATGGACGGCCTTTGCGATCGGCTATCAGTGCCTGTTTGCCTATCTTGTGTCGCTGGTGATCTACCAGGTCGGCGCGCTGTTCGCCGCTGACGTCACGGCCAATGCCGTGGGCGTTGCGGTGTCGGTGCTTGTCGTGCTCCTGTTCCTTTACCTGCTGCTGCGCCCCAACCGTGCGGCGCGTGCAGGCAAAGGCGCTTTACAGCAGTGAGGTAGTGCTATGCTTGAGTGGCTTGCTGAAAACTGGGGCAATATTCTCGTGATCGCCGTGCTTTTGCTGGCGGTCGGCGCCGTTGTCTATTTCCGCGTGCGCGCACGGCGCGCAGGGCGCGGTGGGTGCGGCGGATGCGCGGGTTGCGCCATGAAGGATATCTGTCACGAAAAATATAAGAAGAACCTGTAAGACAAAGGGGGCGCCATGCAGCTGCATGGCGCCCCTTTAAAAAGATTTTTGAAAGCTGCAAAAAATAATTGACTTGCCCTTGGGGCTTGTGCTATAATGTGAAGGTAAAGATCTGTGCGCACGCGCGCAGGTAACCCTTGTAGGCAAGAGTGAATAATCCGAACCCGCCCTCAAGCCTTGCTTTTTGGCGCTTTTTGTACTTGTCACTCTTGCAAAGTCCACACTTGGCGGCGAGCACCAAGTAAAAAAATCACTCAAAAAATCAAAGCTTGAGGGTCCCCCGAGTTTCAAGAGAGCAAATCTTCGCAGATGCAAAGAGAATTTTTGCGATAATATGCGGATATTATAAGAAAATTCTCTGATGCAGATGCGGATATTTGCCTCTTGAAACCGAGTTCGGATTATTCACGCTTGCCTACTTGTAACGGAAGGAATTTTTTATGAAAATTCGTATTGGTATTTTCGGCTACGGCAATCTTGGCCGTGGTGTAGAGGCGGCGATCCGCCAAAATCGGGATATGGAGCTGGTGGCGGTATTTACGCGCCGCGCGCCGGCACTTGTAAAGACGCTGTTCCCCGATACTGCGGTGCTCCCCGCCGACAGCGTGCTGGAGATGAAGAATAAGATCGACGTGATGATCCTGTGCGGCGGCAGCGCCACCGATCTGCCTGTGCAAACCCCGATGCTTGCCGAGCATTTTAACGTGGTGGATAGCTTTGATACGCACGCCAATATTCCGCAGCACTACGAAAACGTTGACCGCGCGGCTAAGAGCGGCGGCAGGGTCGGCATCATTTCGGTGGGGTGGGACCCCGGTATGTTTTCGCTCAGCCGTTTGCTGGCAGACGCGATCCTGCCCGAGGGCCAGACCTATACCTTCTGGGGCCCGGGTGTCAGCCAGGGGCACTCCGACGCCATTCGCCGTATCGACGGCGTGCTTGATGCAAGACAGTATACCGTGCCCGTAGAGGCGGCACTGGCTACCGTGCGCGCAGGAGAAGCGCCGCAGCTGACGGCGCGCGAAAAGCATACGCGTGAGTGCTTTGTGGTGGCAAAGGAGGGCGCGGATCTTGCAAAAATTGAAAAAGAGATCAAGGAAATGCCTAATTATTTTGCCGATTACGATACCACCGTGACCTTTGTCAGCGCCGAGGAGCTGGCAAGAGATCACAGCGGCATCCCGCACGGCGGTCGCGTGATCCGTACGGGCAGAACAGGCCCCGACGGTGCGCACCGTCACGTGGTGGAGTATAGCTTAAAGCTTGATTCCAACCCCGAATTTACCGCTTCGGTGCTGGTGGCCTATGCCCGTGCCGCATACCGCCTGCACGCGGAGCACGTGACGGGCTGCAAGACCGTGCTGGATATTGCCCCCGCGTATATCAGCTCCAAAACGCAGGAGGAGCTGCGCGCCTGCTTGCTTTAAATTTGATCAACCGAGGTAACCTTATGAAATGTCAACAGTTGTTTTCGGTCATTGACCGTATCAAGGCGCCGTATACCGATATGCTGGCCGACGTGTGCCGTATCGAGAGTCCCACCGATAATAAGGAGGGCGTTGATCGGGTAGGGCAGTATTTTATCCGTGCTGCAGAGCAGCGCGGCTGGAAGGTGGAGGTCTGCCGTCAGAACGTGTCCGGCGATGCCGTGTGCATCACCATAAACCCCGACGCCAAGGGCGCCCCCGTTGCCATTTCAGCGCACATGGATACGGTTTTTCCCGTCGGTAGCTGGGAGCAGCCCTTGGTGCGCCGCGAGGGTGACAGGCTCCACGGCCCCGGCACCAGAGACTGTAAGGGTGGCGTGGTGGCAGGTATGCTGGCCATGGACGCCTTGACCGAGGTGGGCTTTGATCAGCGCCCCGTGATGCTGCTGCTGCAGTCCGATGAGGAAAAGGGCAGCACACCCAGCAATAAGGAAACGATCCTGTATATTTGCCAAAAGGCCAAGGATTGCGTGGCGTTTTTCAACTTAGAGGGTATCAAAGAGGGCACGGCCGTGCTGGCGCGTAAGGGTATCTGGCGCGTGCGCTTCACCGTATACGGTAAGGCGGCACATTCCTCCGAGTGTCAAGACGGTGCCAGTGCCATTGCCGAGGCGGCGCATAAAATTATCGAGCTTGAAAAAATGAAGGACGCGGCAGGGCTTACCTGTAACTGCGGCCTGATCAGCGGCGGCAGTGCCGCCAATACCGTGCCCGATCATTGCGAGTTCGTGGCGGATATCCGCTTTGCCAACGAGGCACAAAAGCGTGAGGCGCTGGAAACCGTGCAGCGCGTGGCCGATAGCGTGTCTGTGGAGGGGTGCCGCTGCGAGTGGCGCGAGATCAGCTACCGTCCCCCGATGGCATACTGTGAGAAAAACAAGCAGCTGCTTGATAAAATGAATACCGTTTACGCCGCAAACGGCTTACCCACGCTTGCCCCACGTGAGGCAAACGGTGGGTCTGATGCCGCATACGTGACCGAGCACGGCATTCCTTGCGTGGATGCGATCGGCGTTGCGGGTGGCCCGATCCATACCAAAAACGAATACGTTACGATCGAATCGATCGCCGACGCCGCCAAGCGCGTGGCATCCGTAATCTACTGTCTGTAAGTGTCAGACGCGATAAGGGAATTTCTCAATGTAAGTATGGCTAAAAAAGATCCCGTACTGTGCACTTTGCACGGGATCTTTTTTGTTGCAATGAGGATAAGCTTATGCTATAATAAGAAAAAGGGGGTGAAACGGTGCGAAAATACGTAAATATACGGTGCTTATGCTATACGCTGCTGTTTTTTCTGCAGGCGAATGCCTATTTGCTGCTGGCACGCTATGCTTGGGCGCGTGTGCCGTTTTTTGTGCTTGCCATTCTGCTGCAGCTTTTGGTCGGGGTGCTTTGGCCGTCATTTCGACGCTTTCGCTTCCGTGTAGTGCATCACGGTGCCTTGTGCTTGCTCATGTTTGTGTATGCGCTGCTGCCCTCGTTGGCCTATCACGCGGTTTTGCTCGTGCGCCGCGGCTTAACGCCGTCACTCGGGTGGAGTGTGCTGTTTGCTGCGAGCGCGTTTATCCTTTTATTCTGGAACGGGATTCTTTCGGTTTATCTCGCCTCATATCAACTGGGCATCAGACATCGTGCGTTGGGAATTTTGTGCGGTCTTGTGCCGATTTTGAATCTTGTGATGCTAAGACGTATTATCATTGTGGTGGTAAACGAGATCAGCACTGAGCTTGCTCACGATAGAAAAAACGAAGCGCGCTTGGCAGAGCGCCTGTGCCGGACTAAATACCCCATTTTACTGGTGCACGGAGTCTTTTTCCGTGATTGGAAGCATTTTAATTACTGGGGGCGTATTCCCGAGGAACTGAGATTGCACGGCGCCACGGTCTATTACGGCAATCATCAATCTGCTGCTTCGGTAGCGGACAGCGCCGCTGAGATCACCGTACGTGTACAAGAGATCCTGCGTGAAACAGGGTGCGATAAGGTCAATATCATTGCCCACTCCAAGGGTGGGCTTGACTGCCGCTTTGCGATGGCCGAGTTGGGCCTTGCCCCAATGGTGGCGTCACTCACTACTGTCAATACGCCCCACCGTGGGTGCTTGTTTGCCGAGCGCCTGCTTGATATGGCGCCGCCCGAGATGCAGCGCCATATTGCGCAGGGGTATGAGCGTGCAGCCAAAAAGCTGGGGGACTCCAGCCCCGATTTTCTTGCTGCTGTCACCGATCTTACCGCCGAGGTCTGCACCGCGCGCGATGCGGCCTATCCCGCACCCGACGGCGTCTTTTGTCAGAGCATCGGTTCAAAGATGAACAATGCCGCATCAGCGCCCTTTCCTTTAAACCTTTGCTATCGCTTTGTGCAGTATTTTGACGGTGAGAATGATGGCTTGGTGGGCGAGGGATCGTTTGCATTCGGTGAGCGGTACCGTCTGCTGAGTGTTGAGGGCAAGCGTGGCATCTCGCACGGTGATGTGATCGACCTGTTCCGCGAAAATCTACTTGAATTTGATGTGCGTGAATTTTATGTTGAACTCGTAGGGGATCTGAAGGCACGCGGAATGTAATAAGAAAAAACGCCCCGTTACCCAGGTAACGGGGCGTTTTTTTACAGGGATCAGGCGCCAAGCATGCCCTTGATGAAGATGAAAATGCCGATCGCCACGAGAATGGCGCCGCCGAGGACGGTGGCCTTTCCCGAAAGCCCTGCGCCGAATTTTTTGCCAATGAGAATGCCGCCAAGGCAGATGACAAAGGTGACGGCGGCGATCAGCAAAACGGCCAGCAGCGCCTCACCGATGCCGTATTCTGCAATGGTAAACCCAACGGAAAGCGCATCGATCGAGGTGGCAACGCCTTGCACCAGAAGGGCACCGAGCGACAGGCGCGCAGCCACGGCCGCGCACTCGTCACACCCCTCGCGACAGGCCTTGATGCCTTCAAAGAGCATTTTGCCGCCGATAAAGGAGAGCAATGCCAGCGCGATCCAGGGGATAAATTTTGCAAAAGCCTCAAACTGCTCGGCCAGGGTATGTACGCAAAGCCAGCCGATAAAGGGCATCAGCGCCTGAAAAAGGGCAAAGGTGCCTGCCATCAGCAGCATGCGGCGGTGCTTCATGGCGTGGTCGGCAAGGCCGTTTGCAAGCGACACCGAGAACGCGTCCATGGCCAGCCCTACGCCAAGCAGGATATTGGTGATAAAAAAGCCGAGTGTTAGCATCGGGTAGTCTCCTTTTGACTGACAAATAAAAAAACCCAAATGTAGCGTTTTGCCACACTTGAGTCTCGCAATTTAAAGCATGCCAGATGCGCATCGCACCATTGTGTTGACATACTACGCGGTTTATCGCGCTTACTACTCCCTCACAGGATACAAGCGGTATTATAGCAGATGGCGCAAGGTTTGTCAACCCCCCTGAGCGAAAAAAACGCAGGGGGGCTCTTTTGGGGCAAGTGAAGAAGGGCTTCAATAGCCGCTGATCAGCGCCTCGCGCCATGCGATCGGCGTTTTACCGGTGTGTGCCTTGAAGACCTTGTTGAAGTGTGACTGTGAGGAAAATCCCGTTTCCATGGCGATCTCCAGCATGGAATACTCGCCCGTGAGGATCAGCTTTTTGGCCTTTTCCACGCGCATATACTGCACCAGTGCCAGGGGCGTCTTGCCGATCTCGCGCTTGAAGACTGTGTGCAGATAATTGGGGGAAACGTGCAGCATGGCGGCGATCTCACCGAGCGGACAGGCATCGGTATAGTGCTCGTAAATATATTCGTAGGCCTCACGTGCAAGGCGCGAGACCGAAACGCCCACCGTTTGTGCCTCATCGCGATGCCAAAGCTGCATACAGCGCCACAGTATCTCAAGGAGCGTTGCGTTGGCGCGCGCCGTATCCCACGCGTGTGCATCTGCCCCCATACAAAGCGAAGCAAGGCGTTGAAACACCCCCATCAGCTCAAGCACCGTACCCTCGTCTTCAATATAAAAGCAATCGGGTGCCTCCGATAAAATGGCATCGACGTCGCGGTCCTTGCCCGGTGCGATGCGGATAAAGCTGCAACGCAGGGGGAAATCGCTGTGGCGCGTCTGCCCGGGCTTGGCGCAAAGCAGCATGCCGCGACGGCAAGGGTAGGGTGACTGACCGATATGGCTGGTGCCGCCCTTTCCGTGAAAGAGCTCCAGCTCAAAAAATTGTACGGGGCGCTCCTCGCTTTTTCGCTGTCCGCGCCGCAAAAGCAGGGAATCGAAAACACCGCATTGAAGCTCCTTGGTGCGCAGTAGCATATAAAAACCTCCGAAATCGTAAGATCGTGCTAAAAAAAGTGAAAATTGGGCTATATGTGTGCTGTTTTGGAGTGATATAATGATAAAAGGAACAACTTGATTATAGCACGAAATTTTTAAAAAGTAAAGGAGCTTTTATGAAAATTACTTGGCTTGGACAAGCGGGGCTGCTTTTTGAGCGCGAGGGGCTTACCCTGATGGTAGATCCCTATCTTTCCGACAGCGTCGCGAAGGTCAATCCCGCCAATTACCGCCGTGTGCCCGTGGACGAGCGCTTTTTTGATATCACACCCGACGTGCTGCTGATCACGCACGATCACCTGGATCACTACGACCCCGAAACCGCGCCCCGCTTTTTTGCGAAGACCGACAAGCGCATCACGGTTTTGGCGCCCACCACCGCGTGGAACAAGGCGCGTGCTCACGGGGGCGTGCACTACTACGTGGAGATGACGCGCCACTGTGAATGGACGGCAAACGGTATGCGTATTACGGCCGTTAAGGCCGCCCACAGTGACCCGTATGCGCTTGGCTACGTGTTGGAGGACCTGGTTGAGGATAGGACCTATTATATCACGGGCGATACGCTGTATAACAGCGAGATATTTGCCGATCTGCCAAAGCACCTTGACGTGGTATTTTGCCCCATCAATGGGGTAGGAAATAATATGAATGCGGCAGATGCCGCGCGCTTTTGTCGCAACACGGGTGCCAAGATCGCCGTGCCGTTGCATTTCGGCATGTTTGACGAGCTGGATCCTGCCTCGCTGTTTTTATTTGAAAACCGCGTCATACCCGTGCTTTACCGCGAGATCGATCTGAAGGGAGAAAAACAATGAAGGTTACGGACGTAAAAATTTTTGCGGTAGATTGCTTCCGCACCAACTGGATGTTCGTTAAGATCTACACCGACGAGGGGATCACGGGTGTGGGTGAGGGCACGCTTGAATATAAGGAAAAGGCCTTCACGGGTGCCGTTGAGCATATCAAGGAATACCTTGTGGGCAAAAATCCCCTTGACATAGAAAGGCACTTTCACGATATCTACCGCGACGCCTATTGGCGCGGTGGGCCCGTGTTGATGTCTGCACTCTCCGCCGTGGAAATGGCGCTTTGGGATATCCTCGGTAAGCACCTCGGCGTGCCGGTATATCAGCTGCTCGGCGGACGTGTCAACGACAAGGTGCGTATCTACGTCAACGGCTGGTTCGCAGGTGCCAAGACCCCCGAGGAGTTTGGCGAAAAGGCCAAAATTGCCGTCAAGCGCGGCATCACCGCCATGAAATGGGATCCGTTCGGTAAAAATTATTTGGAGATCTCCAATAAAGATCTTGACACCGCGCTGCGGTGTGTTGCCGCCGTGCGCGAGGCAGTCGGCAACGAGGTCGATCTTCTGATCGAGGGGCACGGACGCTTCAACGTGCCGACGGGCATCAAGATCGCCAAGGAGCTTGCGCAGTTTAAGCCCATGCTCTTTGAGGAGCCTGTGCCGCCCGATAATCTGGAGGCCTTAAAGGCGGTGCGTGAAAAATCTCCCGTCGCGATCTCCGCGGGTGAGCGTCTTTACACCCTGAAATCCTACAAGGATCTCTTTGAGATGCGCGCCGCCGATTACATTCAGCCCGATATCAGCCACGCAGGCGGTATCATGGAGCTCAAGAAGATCGCCGCCGTTGCCGAGGCCTATTATATCCCCTTTGCCCCCCACAATCCCTCGGGCCCCGTTGCCAATGCGGCAACCCTGCAGCTTGCTGCCTGCTGCCCCAACTTCTCTATTCTTGAGATCATGTACAGCGACGTCACGTGGCGTGCCGACGTGGTCAATGAGGAGCTAAGCTACAAGGACGGCTATATCACGATTCCCTCAAAGCCGGGTCTTGGCATTGAGATCAATGAGCAGGAGTGCCTGAAGCACCCTTATGTGCCGCACACGCTCCGCCACTATACGGGCGCGCTGACCGATATCCGTCCGCCCGAAACCAAATTTTATTTTTAAGAGGTAAAGAATATGAGCAAAACCGTTCTGATCACGGGCGCTACCGTCAACACGGGCTTTGGCGTGGCGAAAAAATTTGCCTCGGAGGGGTATGACGTTGTCATCACCAGCCGTGGGGAGGAAAGCAAGGCACGTGCCGTCGCCGCCCTGCGCGCCGCTTATCCCGCCGTGCGCGTGGAGGGCTATGCGCTGGCGCTCGTGAATGAGGATAATACCGTCAACGAAGCCGGGATCCATGCCATGTTTGCCGATCTTGATGCCAAGGGGGTGCTTGTCAGGTGTCTTGTGCTCAACGCCGCCAATCTCGGTATTCGCCAGCAGATCTTTAAAAATCCGCTCTCCGATTTTATCAACGTCATCAATACCAACGTCGTGGCAAGCTATGCACTTGCCGAGGCGATGGCCGCAAGACTGACTCAAAAGGGGCAGGGGGGCTCTATTGTGTTCGTCAACTCCAATACCGCCTACCGCGCCATTCCCGACCGCATTGCCTATACCACCTCCAAGTCGGGGGCGCTTGGTCTGATGCGTGCGCTGGCCTTTGACCTTGGCAAGTACGGTATTCGCGTGAACGCCGTGCTGCCGGGTATGATCAAGACCGACCGTTGGGAGAATAACTATAACAACTGCCGCGCGGCGCTTTCCAACTATACCCCTCTTGGCGATATCGCCGATTTTGAGGATATTGCCAATGCGGTGTATTACTTTGGCTCGGATCAATCCAAAAACACCACGGGTGCCGAGCTGGTGGTAGACGGCGGCAATATGATCCAGCTCTATCCCATCCTGCCCGAAAAGTAAAAATTAGAATTTACTTGACGGTTCAAAAACGAAATTTAGAAAATTTTGTCGTAATTTTGGAAAAATTGAAGAAAAAAATAAAACGAGGGCGCGAGCCCTCGTTTTTTGTATCACGGTCAAAACAGCATATTCGCCATAAAGGCATCCGCAAAAACAGGGTTGGTCGCCAGCTCCAGCAGCTGCGCCTCTCGCGCGATGCGGTCGGCCTCGTCAGCGGCTCTTTTGTCAAGCAGCAGCATAGCGGCGCCCTCGATGGCGGCGTTGCCGATGACCTTCGCCTTCGGCGAAAGTCCCTTTGGTATAAGACCGATGCGCTCGGCGTGCGATAGGTTCAGATAGCTGCCAAAGCAGCCTGCAACGCAAAAGCTCTCCACGTCCTCTACGGTGCACCCCCGTGCGTCAAGCATCGTGAGAATACCGCTGGAGATCGCGCTTTTGGCCGGCTGCAGCGCGCGGATATCCTGGCTTGTCAGATACACGGGCGGGGCCACTGCGATCCTTTCGTCGGCAAGATATCCGCTCTCGTCAAGCTCCTCAAGCTCGAGCAAGCAGGCAACCGCATCTACCAGTCCGCTGCCGCAAATGCCAACGGGGGGCAGATCACCGACGGTCGTGGCGTGCAGCCGCCCGTTGACGATCGCGACGGCGTTGACGGCCCCTGCGGTGGCGCGCATGCCCATAGAAATGCCCACGCCCTCAAAGGCGGGGCCTGCGGCAGTGGAGCAGACCGTCAGGTGACCTTCCCTCCAAAGCGCCATCTCACCGTTGGTGCCGATGTCGGCAAGCAGTGCCGTTTTCGTGTCCCGACATATCCCCGATGCCAGCAGGGCGCAGGTGGTATCCGCGCCGATAAAGGCCGAAATGCAGGGCGGCAGATATACCGTGGCACCCTCGGCCGCATCTACAAGCCCGAGGTCCCGCGCGGAAAGCGTCTCACCAAACAGGCGTTTTGCCTGGAAGGGCGCGTGCGAAAGCGGCTCGGTAGCGGTCAGCGTCAGCAGATGCAGCATCGCGGTATTGCCCGTGATGACGATGCGATCGATCTCGCCGTTTTGCGGTAAGGCCTCTTTCAGAGTGCACAGGGCGTCGTTCAATGCCCCCCGCACCGCGTCGGCCAGTGCCTGCTGCTTGCCGTCAAGGGCAGCCTCTATGCGCGAGATCACGTCGGCGCCGAAGCCGATCTGGGGATTCAGGCACGCTGTGTCGGCAAGACAGATGCCGTTTACGTCAAACACCTTGGCCGCAACGGTCGTCGTACCGATATCGATGGCGGCGCCGTAGTGTAAAAAGGTAGGGCAGAGTGTAAGGTCAGCCCGCACACCGCCCGTCAGGATCTCGGTCTTACCCGTTGCGTGCAGGTCCTGCACGGTGCATTCGCCCATAATGAAGGTGAAGCAGGCAAGACGCACGCCATCGGCGCATTCGCGCTCGGTCAGATGCGCGCGCTCGGCCGCACTCATTTCGGAAAGATCCCCGGTGGCGATGACCTTGCATTTTCCGCACGTTCCGTGTCCGGCGCAGGGGGTATCCACGAAAAAGGCGTCGGCGAGGCGCGTGCCGATCGGCACGCGCTTCCTTATTCCGTTGCAAATGATGCTTACCTGTTTGCTTTTCATAATTACCTCTGCCAAAATTGCTTTGAAGAACGTCGCGGCATTCTGCCCGCGGCGGGAAGGGTACAGCTTATATCGCTATTATAGCAGAAAAGCGCGCAAAAGAAAATAAGGCGCGTGTATTTTTTTCAATATTTTCATGAGAGAGGGTCAATGAGCAAAAACTTGTGCGAATTTTGACGAAAGTACGCTTGACAAATAATATGTTATATGTTAATATAAAGAGGACGTAAAAAAGCGGTTTCTGTGACTGACGGAAATGTGGAGTACCACAGGGGAGCAGAAATAATATCGGGGGCCTCACCGCCCCACGCCGTCCGTCTGGGCACACTGCAATTCCAAGCGGAACAGGTGTGTCTTTTTTTACTTTTCAATCTATTCGGTGAAGATCACGGGAGGTAACTTATGAAGAAGAAAGTCGGAATTATCATGGGCAGCGACAGCGACCTGCCCATCATGCGTAAGGCAGCGGATACGCTTGCCGCATTCGGTGTGCCCTTTGAGGTGCACGTGATGTCTGCCCATCGCACGCCCGATGCGGCCGCCGCCTTCGCGCGCAGCGCGCGAGAGAAAGGGTTCGGCGCGATCATTGCCGCAGCGGGTATGGCCGCACACCTTGGCGGTGTGATGGCAGCGTACACCACTCTGCCCGTGATCGGCGTGCCCTGTAAGTCGACCAATCTCGACGGTATGGATGCGCTCCTGTCTACCGTTCAAATGCCCTCGGGCATTCCCGTTGCCACCGTGGCGATCAACGGTGCTGTCAACGCAGCACTGCTTTGCTGTGAGATGTTTGCCGTGTACGATG
This sequence comes from Oscillospiraceae bacterium, assembly GCA_015063895.1. Classification (GTDB taxonomy): domain Bacteria; phylum Bacillota; class Clostridia; order Oscillospirales; family CAG-272; genus Firm-07. Next base: position 86,414 of record SVTG01000006.1, read on the forward strand.
AGGAGCTGGCAGAAAAGCTGGCCGCCAAGCGCGCTGCCGATCAGGCAAAGGTGCTTGAGAAGAACGCCGCCGTCGAGGCAGAGTTTGCTGCCTACGGCGCGCTTTGAGGTGTAGCGTATGGGCGGTTATTTCGGTGTTGCCGCGCGCGGTGATGCGCTCGTAGATGCTTTTTTCGGTACCGACTATCATTCTCACCTCGGCACAGCGCGCGCAGGCCTTGCCGTCTACGATAGGGAGATCGGTCTGCAGCGCGAGATCCACAATATTCAAAATTCACCCTTCCGCACGAAGTTTGAGCACGTGTTTGAGGAGATGCGTGGGTGCTCTGCCATCGGCTGTATCAGTGACGGTGAGCCCCAGCCCCTGCTCATTCGCTCGCATCACGGCACTTACGCCATCTGCAATATTGGCGCCGTGACGAATGCCGATGCGCTGATCAAAAAATACTTCAAGACCAGCGGCGGTCACTTCGATGCGATGACGGGCGGTGCTGTCAACCCCACCGAGCTGATCGCGGCACTGATCGACCAGAAAAGCGATTTTGTAGAGGGTATCCGCTTTGCCCAAAGTGAGATCGAGGGGTCTATGACGGTGCTGATCCTGCGCGAGGGCGGCAGCATCATCGCCGCGCGCGATAAATTGGGGCGTCTGCCCGTGATCCTCGGCAAGGGAGAGGACGCTTATTGCGTCAGCTTTGAGAGCTTTGCCGCCGAAAAGCTTGGCTATACGGTCTATCGTGAGCTGGGGCCGGGCGAGATCGTGGAGATCACGCACGAGGGCTCGCGTCAGCTGGTGGCCCCCGGCAAGGAGATGAAGATCTGCTCGTTCCTGTGGTCCTACTACGGCTATTCTCCCTCCTCCTACGAGGGCGTGAACGTGGAGTGCATGCGCTATCGCAACGGCGCCATCATGGCCGAGGCCGAGCAAAAGGCAGGGACGCTGCCGCAGGTCGATTCGATCGCGGGCATGCCCGACTCGGGTACGCCTCACGCCATCGGCTACGCCAATCAGAGCACCGTTCCCTTTGCGCGCCCCTTCCTCAAATATACGCCTACGTGGTCGCGCAGCTTTACGGCGGGCAAGCAGGTCGAACGCAGCCGCGTCGCCAAAATGAAGCAGGTGCCCGTGCGCGATCTCATTCACGATAAAAACCTCTTGTTCGTTGACGATTCCATCGTGCGCGGCACACAGCTCAAGAGCACCGTGGATTTCCTCTTTAACAGCGGCGCCAAGTCGGTGCATATGCGCTCGGCCTGTCCGCCCATCATGTACCGTTGCAAGTACCTCAATTTCACCAATGCCAAAAACGATATGGAGCTGCTGGCCCGTCGCGTGATACTTGAGCTTGAGGGTGAGGAGGGCGAGAAGCACATTGAGGAATATATCGACGGCAATACCGAGCGCGGCAAAAATCTGCGCCGCGTCATCTGCGAGAGAATGCATTTCAACTCGCTTGAATTTCAGTCCCTTGAGGGCGTGATCAAGGCCATCGGCCTTGAGCCCTGCAAACTTTGTACATACTGTTGGAACGGAAAGGAATAAAGACTATGATGCACAATCAATCGAAATCTGAAAGCTACGCCGCTGCCGGTGTAGATATTACCGCAGGCTACAAGGCCGTTGAATTGATGAAAAAGCACGTGGCACGCACCAAAAACGAGGGGTGCCTTGACGACGTGGGCGGCTTTGGCGGCTGCTTTGGCCTCAATATGGCAGGCATGGAGGAGCCCGTGCTGGTATCGGGCACCGACGGCTGCGGTACCAAGGTCAAGCTGGCGATCCTGATGGACAAGCACGATACCATCGGTATCGATGCCGTTGCGATGTGCGTCAACGACATTATCTGTGTCGGCGCAAAGCCCCTTTTCTTCCTTGACTATATTGCGTGCGGCAAAAACGTACCCGAGAAGATCGCCGCCATCGTCGGTGGCGTAGCCGAGGGGTGCGTGCAGTCGGGCGCGGCGCTCATCGGCGGCGAAACTGCCGAGCACCCGGGCCTTATGCCCGTGGAGGACTACGACCTTGCAGGGTTTGCTGTGGGCGTGGTCGACAAAAAGAAGATCCTGGATAAGACCAAGATGGCCGCAGGCGACGTGGTGATCGCGCTGGCCTCCTCGGGCATTCACTCAAACGGCTTCTCGCTGATCCGTAAGGTCTTTGACATTGATCACAATCCCCCCGCTCTTTACGAGCCCTGCGCGGCCCTCGGGGGCAAGACGGTTGCCGAAACGCTGCTGACCCCCACCAGGATCTACGTCAAGTCCGTTTTGGCTTTGCTTGAAAAGGTGAACGTCAAGGGCATTTCGCATATCACGGGCGGCGGCTTCTACGAAAATATTCCGCGCAGCATTCCCGACGGGCTTTGCGCCGTCATTGATAAGAGCGCGGTGAAGGTCCTGCCGATCTTTGACCTCATTATGAAGACGGGCAATATTCCCGAGCGCGATATGTACAACACCTACAATATGGGTGTCGGTATGAGCATCGTGGTGCCTGCCGCCGAGGCGGATACGGCACTTGAGATCCTGCGCGCAAACGGCGAGGACGCTTACCTGATCGGTAAGATCGTGGCGGGTGAGGATAAGGTGATCCTGCAATGAGCCGCGACGTCAGGATCGCCGTGCTGGTGTCGGGGGGCGGCACGAATCTGCAAGCCCTGATCGACGCGCAGCAGGCGGGGATCATCAAAAGCGGCAAGCTCTCGCTTGTCATTTCCAACAAAGAGGGGGCGTATGCCCTCACGCGCGCGCAAAACGCGGGCATCAAAACGGTCGTCATCGATAAAAAGGCACTTGGCGGGCAGGAGGCGTTTGAGGATCAGCTGCTGCGGACCCTTGCCGCCGAGGAGATCGATCTGATCGTGCTGGCGGGCTTTATGGTGATCCTGACGAGGCGCGTGACCGACGCGTATGCCGAGCGTATTTTAAACGTGCACCCCTCGCTGATCCCTTCGTTTTGCGGAGAGGGCTTTTACGGGCTCCGTGTGCACGAGGCGGCTCTTGCCTACGGCGTCAAGGTAACGGGTGCCACCGTGCACTTCGTCAATGAAATTCCCGACGGCGGTCGCATCATTTTGCAAAAGGCGGTAGCGATCGAGGAGGGGGATACCCCCGAGATCCTGCAGCGCCGTGTGATGGAGCAGGCCGAATGGCAGATCCTGCCGCGTGCGACCGAGCTGGTTGCCAAAGAAATAAAACAGAAGAAAGTGTGAAGACGATGGCATTGTTTGATTTGAAGAAGCTTCTTCGTGAGAATACCTATCCCGGTCGCGGCATTGTGGTGGGTCAGTCCGCCGACGGCAAAAACGCGATGATCGCTTACTTTATCATGGGGCGCAGTGAAAACAGCCGCAACCGCATTTTTGAGCGCTTTGAGGGTGGTATGCGCACCAAGGCGTTTGACGAGAGCAAACTCTCCGACCCCAGCCTGATCATTTATAACCCCTACCTCGCGCTGCCGAAGGCCGATATTGTGACCAACGGCGACCAGACCGATACGGTCTATGACCACATGGTAGCGGGCAAGAGCTTTGAGGACGCCCTCATGACCCGCGAATTTGAGCCCGATTGCCCCAACTACACCCCCCGTATCTCGGGCGTGCTGTACTACGGCGAGGGCGACTTCAGCTATTCGCTTTCGATCCTGAAGAGCGCCAACGGCAACCCTGCCGCGTGCAACCGTTACTTCTATCGCTATACCCCCCGTGCGGGGATCGGTCATTTTATCCATACCTATAAGTGCGACGGCGATCCCATTCCCTCGTTCTACGGCGAGCCCGAGGAGGTCGCACTCCCCAATACCGCCGAGGAGCTATCCGACCTCGTGTGGAAGAACCTCAACCCCGATAACAAGGTGTCGCTGTTCGTGCGCGTCGTGCCGCTTGACGGCTCCGCACCCACCGAGATCATCACCAATAAAAACAAATAAGGAGAGGGAAATGAAGGAATTTGAACTGAAATACGGCTGTAACCCCAACCAGAAGCCGTCTAAAATTTATATGCACGACGGCAGCGATCTGCCGATCAAGATCCTCTCGGGTCGCCCCGGCTATATCAACTTTCTCGATGCCTTCAACTCCTGGCAGCTTGTCAAGGAATTAAAGGCTGCCTTAGGGCTCCCCGCCGTGACCTCCTTCAAGCACGTCAGCCCCACCTCGGCGGCTGTCGGCGTCAAGCTTTCCGATAAGCTGAAGAAGGCCTGCTTCGTCGATGATATCGAGGGCCTTGACGACTCGCTTCTCGCTTGTGCGTATGCGCGCGCACGCGGCACCGACCGTATGTGCTCGTTTGGTGACTGGGTGGCACTCTCCGACGTGTGCGACGTGACCACGGCCCTGATGCTCAAGCGCGAGGTCTCCGACGGCATCATCGCCCCCGGCTACGAGCCCGAGGCGCTGGAGATCCTGAAGACCAAGAAAAAGGGCAATTACAATATCGTTGAGATCGATCCCGATTACGTGCCCGACCCTGTTGAGGAAAAGCAGGTGTTCGGCATTACCTTTCAGCAGGGCAGAAACAATTTTGAGATCAACGCCGCACTCCTTGAAAATATCGTGACTGCCAATAAGGAGCTGCCCGAGAGCGCCGTGCGCGATCTCATTGTGGCGCTCATCACCCTGAAGTACACGCAATCCAACTCGGTGTGCTACGCCGTTGACGGACAGGCGATCGGCGTCGGTGCAGGGCAGCAGTCGCGCGTGCATTGCACACGCCTTGCAGGCGGTAAGGCCGATACGTGGTTCCTGCGTCAGCACGACAAGGTGCTGGCTCTGCCCTTCAAGGATACGCTCGGTCGCCCCGACCGCGACAACGTCATCGACGGTTATATCAACCAGAATGAGGAGGACGTGTGTGCGGAAGGGAATTGGCAGAAGTACTTTACCGAGCAGCCCGCGCCCTTCACCGCTGCCGAGCAGCGCGCCTATCTGGATACTATTACGGGTGTTGCGTGCGGGTCTGACGCCTTCTTCCCGTTCAGCGATAACGTAGAGCGCTGCAAAAAGAGCGGTGTTTCTTACATTGCACAGCCCGGCGGCTCGATCCGCGATGATCTCGTGATCGAGTGCTGCGATAAATACGGTATGACCATGGCCTTTACGGGCATGCGTTTGTTCCACCATTGATAGGAGAAAACGATGAATTTTTTTGATGAACTGGTAAATTACGACAAAGAGGTCTATGAGGGCTGCACGCTGGAGCTCACGCGTCAGCGCCACAATATTGAGCTGATCGCTTCTGAAAATATCGTGTCGAAGGCCGTGCTGATGGCCGCAGGCACGGTGCTGACCAACAAATATGCCGAGGGCTACCCCGGCAAGCGCTATTACGGCGGCTGTCAGTGCGTGGATATCGTGGAGGATATCGCGCGCGAGCGCGCCAAAAAGCTGTTCGGTGCCGAGCACGCAAACGTGCAGCCCCACAGCGGCGCAAACGCAAACCTTGCCGTATTTTTTGCGCTCTGCAACCCGGGTGACACCGTCATGGGTCTGAACCTCGCCCACGGCGGACACCTTTCCCACGGCTCGCCCGTTAACATTTCGGGCAAGTATTTCAACGTCGTGCCCTACAGCGTCAGCGACGAGACCGAGATGCTTGACTATGACGAGATCCGCCGCGTGGCACTGGAGTGCCACCCCAAGCTGCTCGTGGCAGGCGCCAGCGCCTATTCGCGCACCATCGACTTTGAGGCCATCGGCAAGATCGCAAAAGAGGTCGGCGCCTATTATATGGTGGATATGGCACATATCGCAGGCCTGGTGGCTGCGGGTCTGCACCCCTCTCCCGTACCCTTCGCCGACGTGGTGACCACCACCACGCACAAAACGCTGCGCGGTCCGCGCGGGGGGCTCATTCTTTGCCGCGAGGAGCTGGCAAAGCAGATTGATAAGGCCGTATTCCCCGGCACGCAGGGCGGGCCCCTGATGCATATCATCGCCGCCAAGGCCGTGGCACTCGGTGAGGCACTTGACCCTTCGTTCGTTACCTATCAGAAAAATGTGGTGGCAAACGCCAAGGAGCTTTGCAACAGCCTCAAGGCCGCAGGCTTCCGCGTGGTATCGGGCGATACCGATAACCATTTGATGCTCATTGATCTGCGCCCCTTCGGCATCACGGGCAAGGAGATGGAAAAGCGCCTTGACGAGGTGCATATCACCGTCAATAAGAACGCGATCCCCAACGACCCCGAAAAGCCCTTCGTTACCAGCGGTATCCGCGTAGGCACGCCTGCCGTCACCACCCGCGGCTTCGGCCTTGAGGAGATGCGTCTGATCGCAGGCTGGATGCGCGACGTGGCCGCCGACTTTGAGGGAAATCGCGAGCGTGTGACACAAGAGGTCACGGCACTTTGCGAAAAATTCCCCCTGTATCACTGATAAAGGAGCACACCTATGAAGATAATGGTCGTAGGCGGTGGTGGCCGTGAGCACGCCATCATTCGCTCGCTTGCAAAAAATAAGACTGTAGAAACGATTTACGCGCTGCCCGGCAACGGCGGTATGAAGGACGATGCCGTGCTGGTGCCCATCGGTGCCACCGAAATTGATAAGATCGTTGCCTTTGCCGTGGAAAACGGCATTGATTACGCCGTTGTGGCCCCCGACGATCCGCTGGTGCTCGGCGCCGTCGACGCTTTAAGTGAAAAGGGTATTCCTTGCTTCGGCCCGAACAAGGCCGCCGCCATCATTGAGGGCAGTAAGGTCTTTTCCAAAAATCTGATGAAAAAATACGGGATCCCCACCGCCACCTACGAGGTCTTTGACGATCCTGCCAAGGCGCTTCAATACTTAAAGACCGCCGAGATCCCGATCGTTGTCAAGGCCGACGGCCTGGCGCTCGGTAAGGGCGTGATCATCGCCACCACGCGCGAGGAGGCCATGGACGCCGTACGTTCGATCATGGAGGATAAGGTCTTCGGCAAGAGTGGCAACCAGATCGTGGTGGAGGAGTTTTTGACGGGTCCCGAGGTGTCCGTGCTGGCCTTTACCGACGGCAAGACGATGGTGCCGATGGTCTCCTCTATGGACCACAAGCGTGCGCACGATAACGACGAGGGTCTGAATACGGGCGGTATGGGCACGGTTGCCCCCAACCCCTATTACACCGAGGCTGTGGCAAAGGAATGTATGGAAACGATCTTCCTGCCCACGATGGCCGCGATGAACGCCGAGGGCAGAACCTTCAAGGGGTGCTTGTACTTCGGCTTGATGCTCACCCCCAAGGGGCCCAAGGTCATTGAATATAACTGCCGCTTCGGCGACCCCGAAACGCAGGTGGTGCTGCCCCTGCTTGAAAGCGATCTTCTCACGGTGATGCAGGCCGTCACCGAGGAACGCCTTGACGAGGTTGAGGTGAAATTTGCCAAGGGGTCTGCGTGCTGCGTGGTCATGGCCTCCGAGGGCTATCCCCAAAAATATGAAAAGGGCTTTCCCATCACCATGAGCGAGGCCGCCCGTCCCCACGTATTTGTGGCAGGCGCCGCCATCAAGGAGGGGCAGGTCGTCACCAACGGCGGCCGCGTGCTGGGCGTAACGGCGATGGCCAAGACCCTCACCGATGCGATCGCGCTCGCTTACAGCCGCGTGGATGAGGTCCACTTTGACAATGCATTTTATCGCCACGACATCGGCAAGCGCGCACTCGCTGCCTATACGGAGGAAAAATAATGGTATATAGAGTATATGTAGAGAAAAAGAAGGAGCTTGCCAACGAGGCAAAGGCTCTGCTTGGCGAGCTGACGACGCTTGTCGGCATCAAGGGCCTTACGGGCGTGCGCGTGATCAATCGCTATGACGTAGAGAATATTGAGCAGGCACTCTTTGAGAAGGCCGTGCAAACCATCTTCTCCGAGCCCCAGCTTGACCTTGTCAGCGATACGCTTGACGCCAAGGGCGGCAAGGTGTTTGCCGTTGAGCCTCTGCCCGGTCAGTTTGATCAGCGTGCCGACTCGGCCGCACAGTGTGTGCAGCTGCAAAGCCAGGGTGAGCGTCCCATGGTGCGCTCCGCAAAGGTCTACGTGCTGGAGGGCACACTCTCTGACACTGACGTGGAAACCGTCAAGAAGTACGTGATCAACGCCGTGGAGAGCCGCGAGGCCTCGCTTGAGAAGCCCGAAACACTTGCCACCGAATATGCCATTCCCTCTAAGGTAGCGACCGTCACGGGCTTTATCGCCCTTGACGAAAAGGGGCTTTCCGACCTGCTGGATAGTTTAGGGCTCGCGATGGACCTTGACGACCTCAAGTTCCTGCAGGCCTATTTCCGCGATGAGGAAAAGCGCGATCCCACCATTACCGAGATCCGCGTGGTCGATACCTACTGGTCGGATCACTGCCGTCATACCACCTTCTCAACGCATATTGACGACGTGCGCATCAGCGACCCTGCCGTGGCCGCCGCTTACGAGCGCTATCTTGCGGCACGCGTAGAGGTCTACGGTGAGGAGAAGGCTGCCAAGCGCCCCCAGACCCTCATGGATATTGCCACCATCGCCACTAAGGTGTTAAAGAAGCGCGGTATGCTCCCCGAGCTTGACGAGAGCGAGGAGATCAACGCTTGCTCGATCCACGTGACCGCCAAGGTGAACGGCGTTCCCGAGGACTGGCTCCTTATGTTTAAAAACGAAACGCACAACCACCCCACCGAGATCGAGCCCTTCGGCGGTGCCGCTACCTGTATCGGCGGCTGTATCCGTGACCCGCTGTCGGGTCGCGCGTACGTGCATCAGGCAATGCGTGTGACGGGCGGCGGCGATCCCCGCCGTGCCTTGTCCGAAACCATTCCCGGCAAGCTGCCGCAGCGCAAGATCGCGCAGACCGCTGCTGCCGGCTATTCCTCCTACGGTAACCAGATCGGTCTTGCCACGGGTCACGTGGCCGAGGTCTATCACGAGGGTTACGTTGCCAAGCGTATGGAGTGCGGTGCCGTGGTGGCTGCTGCGCCTGCCGCCAACGTGCGCCGTGAGCGTCCCGCCCCCGGTGACGTGATCATTCTTCTCGGTGGCCGTACGGGCCGCGACGGTATCGGCGGTGCTACGGGCTCCTCCAAGAGCCACAATATGAAGTCGCTGACGACCATGGCCTCCGAGGTGCAAAAGGGTAACGCCCCCGAGGAGAGAAAGATCCAGCGTCTGTTCCGCAATGCCGAGGTCACGCGCCTTGTTAAGCGCTGCAACGACTTTGGTGCAGGCGGTGTATCGGTTGCCATCGGCGAGCTGGCCGACGGTCTTCAGATCGATCTTGACGCCGTACGCAAGAAGTACGACGGACTTGACGGCACTGAGCTTGCCATTTCCGAATCGCAGGAGCGTATGGCCGTTGTGGTGGAGGCAAAGGACGCCGATCGCTTTATCGCATACGCCTCGGCCGAAAACCTGGAGGCTTACCGTGTGGCAGTCGTCACCGAGGCACCCCGCATGGTGATGAGCTGGAAGGGGCAGACCATTGCCGACCTCTCCCGCGCGTTCCTGAATACCAACGGTGCCGATAAGCACACCACCCTTGCCGTGGATGGAAAGGATCTTACGGTTCTCGCGAAGCCCCTGTACAAGAGCTTGCGCGAGATGGCGGGCGACCTCAAGACCGCCAGCCGCCGTGGCCTTGTCGAGCGCTTTGATGCGTCGATCGGTGCCGGGTCTGTTACGATGCCCTTCGGCGGCAAGACGCAGCGCACCCCCGCCCAGTCGATGGCAGCATTGCTGCCCGTGCTGCCGGGGCAGGAAACTGCACAGGCCAGCGTCTTCTCCTGGGCGCTTGACCCCGATATGATGTCGGTCGATCCCTACACGGGCGCTTATGCCGCTGTGTATCATTCGATGAACAAGCTGGTGGCAGCAGGGTGTCTTTATAGCAAGGCATACCTTACCCTGCAGGAGTTTTTTGAAAAGCTTCGCCAAGAGCCCACACGCTGGGGCAAGCCCTTTGCGGCACTGCTTGGCGCCATGGATGCCCAGCTTGAGCTGGGTGCTGCCGCGATCGGCGGTAAGGACTCGATGTCGGGTACCTTCCTTGATATGGACGTGCCCCCGACGCTGATCTCCTTCGCGATCGCACCCATTCAGGCACATAACGTGATCACCCCCGAGTTCAAGGAGGCAGGTCACCCCGTTTACCTCATCGCCCCCACCGCAAAGGGCGCTGCAAGCCAAAAGGCCGCATGGGAGGCCTTCCACGATCTGCACAAGGCCGGTAAGGTCAAGGCTGCATGGGCTGTGGAGAACGGCATTGCCGAGGCCGTGATGAAGATGGGCTTTGGTAACAATATCGGCTTCAAGTCCTGCGGTACCGTAGGCGATCAGTGGTATCAGAGCGCGATGTACGGCTTCCTTGTTGCTGAGCTTACCGAGGAGGTAGACCTTCCTTACGCGATGAAGATCGGTGAAACGACCGCTGAGGCTGCCGTTGATCTTGACGGCGACAAGGCAACGCTTCAGGAGCTTCTTGCCATCAATGAGGCTGTGCTTGAGGGTGTATATCCCACCCGTGCCGAGGCCAAAGAAAAGACGGCCGAAGCCTTTAGCTATACCAAGGGCTACACCGCAGCACCCGCTGTGAAGTGTGCACGCCCCAAGGCCATCATTCCCGTGTTCCCGGGCACTAACTGCGAGTATGATTCCGCACGTGCGCTGATGAATGCAGGTGCCGAGGCCGAGATCGTGGTCATTCGCAACCTCACCGCCGACGACGTGGCAAAGAGCGTTGAGACGGTTGCCCAAAAGCTCGCGGGGGCGCAAATGGTATTTATCCCCGGCGGCTTCTCGGGGGGTGACGAGCCCGACGGCTCCGCTAAGTTTATTACCGCCTTCTTCCGCAACCCTGCCGTCAAGGAGCAGGTGACAAGCCTGCTTGACAAGCGCGACGGTCTGATGCTCGGTATTTGCAATGGCTTCCAGGCGCTCATCAAGCTCGGTCTTGTGCCCTATGGTAAGATCATTGATACCGATGCCGATTGCCCGACGCTTACCTATAACGTGATCGGCCGTCACCAGTCGATGCTGGTGCGCACGCGCGTCGCAACCAATAAGTCGCCGTGGCTTGCCGCTACCAACGTGGGTGATATCTACACCGTGCCGATCTCGCACGGCGAGGGTCGCTTCCTCGCTTCTCCTGAGCTGGTAAAGCAGCTCGCCGCCAACGGCCAGATCGCCACGCAGTACGTGGATCTTGCAGGCAATCCCACCATGGATAGTGCCTTCAACCCCAACGGCTCTATTTCTGCTATTGAGGGCATCATCTCGCCCGACGGTCGCGTGCTCGGTAAGATGGGCCACAGCGAGCGTATCGGCAAGAACCTTTACCGCAACGTCCTCGGCGAGTACGATATGCAGCTCTTTGCCTCTGCTGTCAAGTACTTCAAGGGCTAAGGCTTGCTTCCCAACAAAAACAAAAAAAAGAACTCTGCCGCGGCAGAGTTCTTTTTTGTTGTAATAGAAAACCACGCGATAGCCGCGTGGCTCAAAAGAGGCTATTGCCGGTGAGCAGAAAGCAAATAAAAATTCAGCGTAGAATGATCTTGTGTCAAAGGCTCCCTTGTGCAAAGGGAGCTGTCAGCAAAGCTGACTGAGGGATTGTTTTGTGTAGATTATCGCTTTTTACAATCCTTCCGTCACGCATTTGCGTGCCACCTTCCTCTCGGAGGAAGGCTATGAAATACCTCCCGCTATGCGAGGGCATGATTGGTGTCATTATTTGAGATCTTTACGGTCGGTCAGTCCTAAAATATAATCCGTGGAAACATTATAATATTTAGCCAATTTAATCAAAAGAGGAATGGGGAGCTGCCGCTGACCGTTTTCATATTGTGAATAGGTGTTTTGCTTAATATGCAAAAAATCTGCTACGGTGGTTTGCTTTAAATCGTTATCTTCGCGTAAATCCTTCAATCGCATGAGCAGCCCCCCGTATTTGTTGTTCATTGTTTTAATTATACAAATCACAAAATGAGATATTGACATTTATCTCAAAATGAGATAAAATATAGATAACTACAGTAGGAGGTTGAGATATGAACGATACGAAAATAATTTGCCCTATTTGTGGAGAGGCACTGACACTTGCCGATGAATTCTGCTCAAATTGCGGCAGACGTATGTTTAAAAAAACAAAGCAACGTTTGGATAATCAAGATCATCAGAGTGTTTGGCAGCTTTCTTCCACTGCACGTGCAGTAGTGCTGTTTTGTCTTTCGCTTATTTTGTGTGTTTTTTCCTTTTTGCCATTAACCAAATTTGCCATTCCCAATAATGAGGGTGACTTGTTCTATCAAGCTGACGTTGTGGATTCGTATATTTATTTTGTGGAATCCTTTCGCACGCGAACACAGGAAAATGTGAAGGATACGTATGCCTTTGAGATGTTTTATGAAAAGGGCGAGCTGCTGGAGGATGATGATATTTGGCCCTCAAATACCAAGCCAAATCGTCAGGCGCAAAAAATCTCTGATGATTTCGTTCATTATTACTTTCGTATTAATCTGATGCTGGAAGATAATAAAATTGATATCATAACAATTGTATCTTTTGTATCTTCTGCGCTTTATACGATTGCAGTGTTCGGTTTTGTTCTATTTTCGCTTTTAAATATGATAAATACGTTTATGCGTAAAAGAAGTTTCATACGCCAATGCTTTTATCTTTTAAGTGCAATACCGTGTTTAGCATTGATCGCGTCATTTGCCATGACGGACTATGATGGTTTTATGAATTTAATGATAAGCAAAAGGATGCTTGGAGTCGGTTTGATTTTAACATTGCTGATCTCGTTGTCTGCGTTGGTGTTTTTTGTCATACAAAGGATTTCTGTGGAAAGAGCACGGAAGCGTGTAAAGCCCGCGTTGGTAGTAAAATATGCGTTGGTTGCCATCAGCTCGTTACTGCTCGTTGTCACTTTAGTGATGCCAATGCTTTCCGTGAAATTAAAGCTGGATTTTGCGGGCGATGATCATGCCAAAACTGTGAAGCGTTCATTTCATGCAGAATACTTTGCTGATTATGTTTTTACAGAGGAAGAATTTGCGTGGTATGAAGAAAACGAAAAAAATGAAAGTAACGCTAAGCGTGTGAGCGAGGGGAAAGAAAAATTGGACTCCTTTTTGGAATCCACAGCAAGTGTGTCATCCGATTCTGTGAAACGCGGTGCAGCAGACGGTATTATCAAGCGTATGACACGACATGCAACCGCTATGTCGATTATAAACGTGCAGTGCGTAAAGGGTATTGCGGGCATCTACATTTTAACAGCACTTCTTGGTTTTAGCGCTTTGCTGCTGTTTTGTAATAGTATGGGTTATTTGCTGTTGGGATATGAGAAGCGCAAAACCATACAAGTTACCAAAATATTCTGCATTGCTTTGGCTGTTTTGAATATTGTAGCAATGATTGTATGTGTGTGTATGCAAAATTACTTTTTCAATATGGTAAATTTGGAATATACAATTGCAACGCGTATAGGTATGGGCAATATTGTGGGAATTCTTGTCACCTTATTGCTGGTTGCTACGTATTTTGTTGGCATCGGTGCTAAAAAAACAAATTCGGATGAAGAGGCATTGATTTTATAAAGAAAAAGAGGCTCAAGTATAGCTGAATTTGAGCTGGGCAAAAAAAGAACTCTGCTACGGCAGAGTTCTTTTTTGTTATAGATCGTTTTTTGAAAATTGCAAAACGGCATAGGCGGTGCCGTGTGGCAAATGCACCGCAACGCGCCCGTTTTGGCACGCGGTGCTTGCCTTTTCACAGCTGAAGGGCAGATAAACGGCGGGGGGCGCCTTTGCTGCAAGGGTAACGGTGTCGCTGACGTTCACGGGCGTTACCCGATTGATCAGGTTCACACGGCTGCGGTGAAAGCGGATCTCATCGAGGTGGTGGTCGATATCGGTTTCAAAATCCTCGGCCAGCAGGTGAACGGTGATGTCGTTTGCGGTTTCAAACATCGTCACAAGGTATCCCGAGGTGTCAAGCGTCTTGATGGGCATGGGCCTTGCGTAGCGTTGCACCAGCTCCACCAGCTCCTCGGTGAAGGTTCCGTCGCTGATGCGGTGGGGATGATAATGTATACCGTTTGCCGGTGTTTTCCATTCGTTCGCCTCGGCGCAAGGGGGGAGCTTCGTTTGGGTGATCCAATCCGCGTCCTTGTACCAAACGCCGTCGGGTACGCCGCCAAAAAAGTCTTCGGGTGCTTCAAGCGTCGGGCGGGAGGGGAGCTTCCATTCATTTTTACAAAGCGGATGTGCGCAGGGGCCGCTTGCAACGATCCTGCCGCCGGCCTTCACGTAAGCGTCGATGGCTGCAATCTCTTGTGGCGTCATGGCGGCAGCCGAGGGAATAAGGATGACGGGATAAACCGTGGCATCCGCGGGAAAATCAAATACGGTATGCGGGTTAATGCCCCGATCCAGCAGTACCTTCAGCGAGGTGCTGTAATCCTTGTAGTAGCCGTTTGAGAGGTTGCCGAAATAGGTATGCTTGCGCGTTTCATAGGAGAAGTATACACCCAGCTGACCGATGGGCTTGCCGTCAAACAGCTCGGCATGCGTCTTTTCATAGCCAAAGGCATGCCCCACCACGTCGCTTTCGTCGGGGAGGGTGCGCAGTATGTTATCAGGGAGCCCTAGGCGATCCTTCAGTGTTGAGAACCAGCAATCAGAGCCAAGCAGCTTGTTTACTGCCCATACGATATTGGCAGTTTCCTCCGTAAAGCCGAAGCCCGTGGCAAAGCATTGGATATCCCGTTCGCGGGCGACAGCCTGATGGTGGGAGGAGCCCAGCAAACGCGATGCAATACTGTGGTTGACGGTCAAGGGGTCTTTTTTATAAGGAGGCGTGTTGCCGCTCATTTCGAGATTGACGTAATTACAGCCGGCTGTAAAGCAGCGTGCATCGGAGGCGGTGCCGTTGGCACCTGCGGCGGCGGAGTTAGCACCGCAGGTTGTGACGCGAAACGCGGGGGGAAAGGCGCTTTTGATGCTGTTAAAGAAATCAACGGCCGCATCAAAGCGCATATCGATCCATGCGCGCCATGCCGGATTTGCCCAGTTGCCCCAAAATCCAAGATCGGTGACAGGGGGCAGCTCCTCACCTGTGCGGCGCTTGAATTCCGCCAGGCAGTGGGGGCAGGCGCAGGAACGGTAGCGCATATAGTGCAGGGGATCGTCGGCAGAAATGCCGCTGATGCCCGTCTCGGCGATCAGCCTTGTCAGGTACAGCCGATAGGCCTCGATGAATTGCGGATTGCGGATGCAAAAGCCCTCTGAGGCGTATTGAGGATACCACAGCGGTTGGCGGGTAACGACGTCGATCATGCGCCAGTCGTTGAGCTTGCTGCCGTTATATTCCCACGTGGCTGCCGCCTCAAAGGAGGGGGAAAAGGGCAGGTGAGGGCCGCTGTGCAGGATCACGTGACGCATCTCCTCACGGGTGCCGTAGCGGTGCACAAGGTTGACTGAGTGGTGGTCGTAAAGCTCCAAGCCGTATTGCTTCAGCTCCCCTGCTACTGTGGCCAGGTAGTCGTGCAGAATTGTGAAATAAGGCAGAAAATCCCAACGGAAATGGGTGCCGAAGATCATGGCCGTGGTCACGTTTGCCTTCGCCATGGCCTCGGCACGCCGCTTGATGCGGTCGTGATTGTCAGTGCTTGGCCAGTTGAGATCCTCAAAGCGGAGCCACCAGCTGGCAATGCGCTTGCGCTCCCGAAGGGCTGCCGTTTCCGGCTTCTCCATAAACTGTTTTTCCATATCGTGTGCCGCCTTATTGCTTCTCAAAGGCGGCAAGCGCTCGCTTGAGGCTGAATTCGTTTGCCTCCAGCAGCGCCTCGGCATCGGCGTAGGGGAGTGCGGTGATCTCCACTAAAATACGGATCATGCGGTCTCTTAGCTTGACGTTGGCGGGGCGCAGGTTGATCATCATATTTTCATACACGTGCCCTTGCTTTACCATCACGGCGGTGGAGATCATATTTAAGATCATTTTGTGTGCCGAGCCCGCCTTCATACGCGTGGAGCCCGTCACGACCTCCGCACCCGTATCGGGGTGAATGGCAATGTCCGCGATCTCTTCAATGGGGCAGCCTGCATTGCAGGAAAGCGCTACGGTCAGCGCGCCCTTTTCGCGTGCCAGCTCAAGGGCTCCCAGCACGTACTGCGCGCCCCCCGCCACCGAAATGCCGACAAGGCTGTCGTTTTCGTTGATCTCAAAGGCGGCAAGCTCCAGACGCCCTGCCTCGCGGCTGTCCTCGGCGCCCTCTACCGCGCGACGGATCGCACCGTCACCGCCTGCCATAATGCCGACCACGATACCGTGATCGATGCCGTAGGTCGGGGGGCATTCCGAGGCGTCTATCACACCAAGGCGCCCCGAGGTGCCGCAGCCGGTGTAAAACAGGCGCCCACCCTTTTTCATGCGCGCGGAAATGGCGTCGATCGCCGCGCCGATGGCGGGCAGCTCGGGCGCCACGGCCTCGGTGGCCTTTTGGTATTCTGATTGCATGACCGCCAGCATCTCGGCGGTGCTCATTTTGTCAATGTGTGTGGTAAGGGGATTGCGTTTTTCGGTGTTCAGCATGATAGTTCGTCCTTTCTTTTCATTCCGGCGAGGTAGAGTGCCCCCTCGGCCATGGTGCAGGTGCATATACGCAGCCGATAGGCGACGTCGCCCTCGGCGAGATATGCTTCAAGCAGCGGCAGGATCATATCTTGGTGTGCCGTGGCAAGACCGCCGCAGAGCACCACCGACGCGGTATCGGCTTGCAGCCTTTTGGCAGCGCCCGCGATCAGCTTGGCGATCTCCTTTAGTTGCGTTTTGAGAATGCTCAGAGCTACGCTGTCGCCACCCCGTGCCGCCTCAAAGAGCAGGGGCGCATACTGTGCGATATAGGTCTTGCCGCCGCGGTAAAATTCACCCAGCGCGGGCAGCACGTGCTCCCCCCCGCATTTACCGAGCACAAGCCCGTGAAGTGCGGTCGGCTCGCCGCTGCCGTCCTCCTGCTGCAGGGCGGCCAAAATGGCATCTCTGCCAAGGGCATAGCCGCTGCCGGCATCCCCTAAGAGGTAGCCGTAGCCGCCGATGCGGTGCAGCGTCCCCGATTTTTGCGCAAAGGCGACCGATCCCGTGCCCATAATGAGGGCCACACCGTCCTCGGTGCCAAGACCTGCCGAAATGGCGTTTTGCGCGTCGCTGCCGTTGCCGACCGCGGCAAAGCCGAAGCGAGAAAGAAAATCGTGGATCTTTTTTGCCACGTCGGAAGTGGTGCCGCCCGCAATGCCCGCAAACACCGAAATGCTTTCGGGCGCGTACTCGCTTGCAACCTCCATAATGCCCCGACGTAGCACCTCCTGCATGGCAGACATTCCCACGTCGTTGGGGTTGGAGGCACCCAGCACCGTGCGGCGGAGCAGGGTCCCCTCGCTGTCTGCTAAAATAAATTCGGTTTTGGTGCCGCCGCCGTCAATGCCGAGAAAGAGCTGTGTGGCGGCCTCGGTTGTCAGCAGAGCGGTTGGTGTGGTGCGCAGCACCGCGGCAAGGCTTGGGAGAATGGCGGTGGGGGGCAGCCCCTTTCCGCTTTCCCATTTGCTCACGGCCTTTTCCGAATAGCCGATGGCCTCGGCCAATGCGGCCTGAGTCATGGAAAGCGCCTTTCTATGTCGCTTCAGATTGGCGGCAACGGTATGGCATAGCTCTTGCATAGGATCTCCTTTCGTGCCTTGGCAGCGGCGCCCTGTTTTGGGGGACGTAGTCGCTTGCATCGGCATCTTTGAGAGTATTATACCACAAATCGTTCCTGCTTTCAACCTACTGTTTGAAGAAATTTACAAAAAACTCCACTATTTGTAGACTTTTGATTCAATAATAATCCACCCGCATAGCGGGTCGTATTTCAGTTTCGGGCATAGCCCTAATACTACAGGCTACGCACAAGTGCGTCTTTTATTGGCCTGCCAGCCATGCATTTGTTACGAAACCCCGCTTTGAGCGGGACTAAAACCAAGCCTCCCTTGTGTAAAGGGAGGTGGCACGGCTTGCCGTGACGGAGGGATTGTAAAAAGCGATAATCTACGCAAAACAATCCCTCAGTCAGCTTCGCTGACAGCTCCCTTTGCACAAGGGAGCCTTTGACACAAGGTCATTCTACGCTGAATTTTTATTTGCTTTTTGCTCATCGACAAAGCCTTTATGGAACCACGCGACTATCGCGTGGTTTTCATTTTACAAAACGCGCCCCGCCGTTCAAAGAGCAGGCGCGGCTGTGCGAAATCAGAAAATGTTTCTTTTCGCTTCTGCTTGACACGTGTGGGGAAAATGTGGTACTATGAAAGCAAGTGGGAATATCCCTTGCATGATTGAAAGATTTGAAGGAGCTTAGCCATGAAACACGTAAGCGTTGATTTTTCCGCCGCCTCCTGCGGCCCTGTGCGCCCGCTGCACGGTGTGAACTCGGGTCCTATGACCAAGGTCTTTACCTATGATGCCCGCCCCCAGTTCCTGGAGGCAGGCTTTCCCTTTGCCCGACTGCACGACGTGGAATATCCCTACGGCTCCGGTGAATTTGTGGATATCAACTGCCTGTTCCGTGATTTTGATGCCGATGAGACCAAGCCCGAAAGCTACAATTTCGGTCTGACGGATCTTTACGTCAAGGCCTGTGTCGAGGTCGGTGCCGAGCCCTTGTTCCGCCTTGGCCCCTCTATTGAGCACGCCCCCATCAAGCGCCATATCTACCCCCCGAAGGATTACGAAAAATGGGCACGTGTGTGCGAGCATATCATTCGTCACTACACCGAGGGGTGGGCCGACGGCTTTCACTACAATATCCGTTACTGGGAGATCTGGAACGAGGCCGACGGCAGCAGCCGCAATCAGTGGCAGGGCACGCCCGAGGCTTTTTATGAGCTTTACTGCGTTGCCGCCACACACCTGAAGGGGTGCTTTCCGCACCTGAAGATCGGTGGGTGTGGCTGGACGAAGGCGCACAACGAATTTATTGAGGGATTTTTCAAGTATATCACCGCAAAGCCCTGGCGTGTGCCGCTTGATTTTTATTCCTGGCACCGCTATTATGCCGATCTTTCTGCCCTTGCCGCGCACGCCGCCAAGGCCGATGAGCTTTTGCAGCGCTACGGTTATGCCGATGCGGAAAGTGTGTTTGACGAGTGGAACTATATGGAGGATTGGCGCGATCAGCCCGCCAGCTACGTCAAGCTGAAGGGACATATCGGTGCTGCGCAGTGTGCGGCCACGCTGGCCTATCTGCAAAGCCACACAAGCGTTACCGTTGCCAACTATTTTGAGGCTGACGTCGTCAAGGAATGGTGCGGCATCTTTGAGGTCGACAAAATGTTTATCGGTACACACGGCAAGGCAAGCGTGCGCCCTCTGAAGCCCTTTTATGCCTTCAAGTCCTTCAATGCGCTGTACCGTATGGGGCAGGCGCTGCCCGCTTTGTGCGAGGGGGAAAACCTATACGCCACCGCCGCCAAGGGTGAGCAGGGAGTGGGGCTTTTGCTCTCACACTACACCGACGAGGCCGACACGGTGTCGCTGACGCTCAAGGGTGTCGCGGGGAAGGAGCTTGAGATCCGCGTGGTAGACGAGGCAAATACCTTCACCAAGCTCTTCAGCTTTACCGCCACGGGCGATCTGCAGCTCACGCTCCCCGTTGCCCCCTACAGCTATTATTATATCGGCACAGCAATCGATTGAGGAGGTGCGAATGATGAAAGAAGAAAATATAGGAATGCTTGACCGCAATCTGGCCGTTGCCGAAAAGGTGAATGCGACCGACCTTCAGCTGTTTGACGTGCGCCGTGCGCCCTTTTCGATCTACGGATTGTACGATCCCGTCGGTCAAGCGCATTTTCAGCGTATGCCCGATGAGGTTGGCGAGGCGATCAGGCCAAATGTGGCAAGGTTGAACCATCATCCCGCAGGCGGGCGCGTGCGCTTTGCCACCGACTCGCCCTATCTTGTGATCAAGGCCGAAATGCCTAAGATCTCGCACTATTCGCATATGACGCTGGTGGGCACCTCGGGCTTTGATGTGTATATCGATGCCCCCGACGGCAGCGAAAGCCTGTATTACCGCACCTTTGTACCGCCCTACCGCATGGAGGGGGGCTATGAATCTAAAATTGATTTTTACACCCCGGGGCTGCGCTATATCACCATCAATTTCCCGCTTTACAACCCACTTGACAACCTGTTCGTCGGTGTCAAGGAGGGCTCTTATCTGGGGGAGGGCGCACCCTATCGCCGGATCCGCCCTATGGTCTTTTACGGCGGCTCGCACGTGCAGGGCGCGTGTGCCTCACGCCCAGGCAACGCGTATTGCGCCATGCTCAGCCGCGCCTTTAACATCGATCATATCAACCTCGGCTTCTCCGACGGTGCACGCGGCGAGGACGCCATGGCTGATTATATCATCAGCCTGGATCCCTCCGTTTTGGTGATGGAGCACGACTATAATCACGGCACGCTTGCAAGCCTGCGTGACCGCCATTACGTCTTTTATAAGCGCATTCGCGAGGCGCGTCCCGCGCTGCCGATCGTGATGGCCTCCCGCGTGGATTTTCACCATATCAATCAGCACGCTGACGATCTGAGCGAAAATCAGACCAGCCGCCGTCGCGAGGTGGTGATCGACACCTACCACCGTGCTAAGGCAGAAGGGGATGATCTGGTGTGGTTCGTGGATGGCGAAAGCGTGTTCCACGGCCCATACAGCGACTGCTGTACGGTTGACGGCTGCCATCCAAACGACCTTGGCTTTGCGATGGAGGCTGAGACCTTTACCGATATTATCCGCCGCCTGTTGCGCGACGGTAAGATGCATTAAACACGAAAACGCCCACTGACGTGGGCGTTTTCCCCTATTTTGAACTGTGAGGTATACGATGATCCTATACGAGGGTAGACCCCAAAGCACCGCCGATCGCACCGAGCGGGAGCTTGGCGCTTACGATTTTTTAGATGCTTTGGGTATTTCTTATCACCGCGTTGATCACGCGCCTGCCATGACAATGGCGGTGTGCGAGGAGATCGATCGGGCGCTGGAAGCCACAATCTGTAAAAATTTATTTTTGACAAACAGGCAGGGCACCGCCTTTTATCTTTTGATGATGCCGGGCGACAAGCCCTTTAAAACAAAGGATCTCTCGGCGCAGCTCGGCACCGCGCGCCTTTCCTTCGGGCCGCCCGACAAAATGGAGCAGCTGCTACACACGGCCCCGGGGTCTGCCAGCGTCCTTGGCGTGATGCACGACCGTGAAAACGCCGTACAGCTGGTGATCGATCGCGAGGTGCTGGCAGGGAAGTATTTTGGCTGCCATCCACTTGTGAATACCAGCAGCCTGCGCATCAGCATCGCCGACCTTGTTGAAAAAATTTTGCCTGCCACCGCGCACACGCCCGTGGTGGTTGATCTGCCCCGTGAGGAGAGCGTTTGATGGATTTTTGGATCGACGGGCAAAATAGTGGCAAAACGGTACGGGATTTTTTGAAAAAGCAGCATATTTCATCGGCACTCTGCACACGCTT
Organism: Oscillospiraceae bacterium; assembly: GCA_015063895.1. Taxonomy (GTDB): domain Bacteria; phylum Bacillota; class Clostridia; order Oscillospirales; family CAG-272; genus Firm-07. The sequence continues at coordinate 107,933 of SVTG01000006.1, forward strand.
AAAGCAGCGTGAGGACGGTATTTTGTTAAACGGCACGCGTGTGACGGTGCGCGCTGTTTTAAAGGAGGGAGATCGGCTCTCCCTTGCTCTTTTTGACGAGGCCGTGAACCCCAAACTCCTGCCCCTTAAAAGGGAGGTGGAGGTGCTGCTTGATACGCCCGATCTCGTGGCGCTCAACAAGCCGCCCTTTATGCCAACGCACCCCTCACACGGCCATTTTGACGATACGCTTGCCAACGTCATAGTCTGGCAATACCGCGCGGCAACGCCGCGCTTTTCACCGCGCTTCGTCAACCGCCTTGACCGCAATACCTCAGGCGTGGTGCTGGTGGCAAAGCACGCACACGCGGCGGCACAGCTCGCAGGGCAAATTGCCGCAGGCGAGATGCAAAAGGCCTATATTGCCGTGGTGTGCGGTGAAATAAGTGGCGAAACGGTATTAAAAACGGGCATCAGACGCCAAAATGAAAGCGTCATTACGCGCGAGGTGTGCGCGGTGGGGGAGGGCGATATCGCCGTGACTCACGTCAAGCCTTTGGCTGTCAAAAACGGGCACACGCTCGTGCTGTTACAGCCGCAAACGGGGCGCACGCATCAGCTTCGCGTGCATATGGCGTCGCTTGGCACCCCTATTTTGGGTGATGATCTTTACGGTGCACCGCGCCACGGGATCGGGCGCCACGCCCTGCATGCGGCCACGCTCTCGTTTGTGGCGCCAAACGGTATGCCCGTGACGGTAAGAGCACCGCTTGCCCCCGATATGGTAGGGCTGATTGCCGATATTTTTGGAGAGGAGGGGCGTGCCCTTGCAAAACAGTACTGCTGAAAAAAAGCGTTTTTTGCCACGCTATGCACTTGTTTTTTACGGCGTGCTGGCACTTTCCTTGCTCGTTTATCTTGTGGCAGTGCTTTCGCCCACCTTTGCCGCTTGGTTTAACGGCACCGTGGGTGCCGCCGTGCGCGCGCTTCTTGCGCACCTGACCTCGTGGCTGCCCTTTTCTCTTGCCGAAATCCTGCTTTATGCGCTGCCCCTTGCCGTGGTGGCGATCGGGGTGCTTGCGTGGCGGCGTTACTGTGATACGTGGCGTGATACGGGGCGATTTTTGCTTTCACTTCTCTCGTGCGTCAGTCTGCTGTTCAGTCTTTTTGTCTTTTCCTTCGGTACGGGCTATCACACCCCAACGCTTGACAGGCGCCTGTCACTCACGCCAAGGGAGGTAACAGGGGAAACGCTGGCCCACACGCTTTCCTGCCTTGTCACCGAGGTCAATGCCGCCGCCGAGGGTGTTTCATTTGCGGAAAACGGGTTTTCCCTGATGCCGTATGACCTGGGTGCGCTCAACACGAAGCTCATGGACGGGTACGGTGAGGTGTCTGTTGCCTACGACTTCATTCAGCCCTTGAAAAGTCGCGTCAAGCCCGTGCTTGCCAGCCGCGCCATGTCCTATACGCATATTACGGGCGTTTACACCTATTTTACGGGCGAGTCTAATATAAACGTTGATTTTCCCCCGTATACACAGCCCTTTACCGCCGCACACGAGCTGGCGCATCAGCGCGGCATTGCCCGTGAGGACGAGGCGAATTTTGTCGCGTTTCTTGCGTGCGTTGCGACAAACGATCCTTATATTTGTTACAGCGCGTATCTGAATTTGTATGAATACGTGGCAAACGCCCTGTGGGAGGTCGACCGCGAGGCCTATATGGAGATCGCAAAAAACCTTTTGCCCGTCGTCAAGGGTGAGCTGCGCGCCTATGCCGCATTCTTTGAGCCCTTGCGTGACTCGGCCGCCTCAAGCGTATCGGGGGCCGTCAACGATACGTATCTTAAAATACACGGCAACGAGGCGGGAGTGTATTCCTACAACCTCGTCGTAGAGCTCGCCGTTGCCTATTTTGCGTAAATGTCAATCGCCGTGGGATCCGCCGCGGCGGTTTTCTTTTTTTGCTGTTTTTCGGGGCGGAGCAGGGGAAAAGCAGAAAAATTTTCCGAAATGCCACGCTTGCTTGACAGGCATTTTTTCGCGTGATATAATGGCCTTACCATCATATCTTTAGGGGGATAATATGAATACTGTTTGCGTAGATTTTGCCAAAAATGCAGGTCCCGTCAAGCCGATGCACAGCGTCAACAACGGCCCTGTTTATAAATTTGCCGCTGACCAGCGCATCACCAATCTGCATCATTTCCAAGCGGCAGGCATTCCGTATGCCCGTACGCACGATGCTTCCT
>SVTG01000025.1 GCA_015063895.1 Oscillospiraceae bacterium
TCCAAAATTCAAGGAGAGAACTCAACGTAGCGGAAGTATTTAAGAGTTGGAAAACAACTTCTAAAATATGGCGGGATTGAGGTAGCATTGTTCGATAACTTCCAAGTTACCGAACGGACTCGAAATCTCGTGGGTCGTTGACGCGGCGTATGGGTTCAAATCCCACCTTCTCAAAATCTCGCAGGACGTGGAAGCGGATATGCTTCATGCCGTTGGCTTTATCAAATGCAATTCACCGCCAAAATAACAACACTTGTGACGATCATCACGACGCCGACCACGCGATTTAGCAGCTTTGCATCTGCCCTGTTGGCAATTTGGGCGGCAATTCTTGCCCAAAGCAACGTGAACACAGCGCATAACACAAGGCAAAGGACGTCAGGCATGCCGTCAATGACAAAATGACTGATACCGCCCGTGAGGGCCGTAAACGTCATGATGAACACGCTGGTACCTACCGCCATATGCATCGGATAGCCAAGGAACGTAGTCAACACAAACAGCATCATCATACCGCCGCCTGCACCGACAAAGCCACAGATAAAGCCGACAAAGATGCCGCCAACGATTGCCTTGATCAGCCTGTTGTTGGGAGTAAGCGCCTCCATTTGCTCTCTTGTCGTGTGAACGGGCTTCAAAAGAAAGCGCAAGCCGATCACGATCATGGCGATCTGCATGGTGCTGCTCATTGCCCGATCGGGCAGCAAGCTTGCCACAAGGCTGCCAACAACCGTTGCGGTAAGAACGCTGAGCATCAGCGGCAAGCTGTTTTTTATATCCAGATTGCCGCTTTTATGATAGGTATAGGCGCTGACGGCGCTTGCCAGCACATCGCTGATCAGCCCGATACCCACAGCCGCGTAGGCGGGCATACCCAAAAAGGTGGCCAGTATGGGGCCGATCACTGCAGCAGCACTCATGCCCGCAAAGCCCGTGCCTATACCCGCACCTGCGCCCGCAATGAAGCATACGAATATTTTGATCAAAAATTCTTCCATAATTTTTCCTAACGAACCTCATATTTCAAAGCATTTGATAAGCCCTTGCCTTTTGAGGCGGCTTGACATTGCCTTCAGCCGATATTATACCATAAGAGCTGCTCCCTTGCAACAAAATACAGTGAAACTTTGAAAAGCGATCCTATCACAGGAGCATTGAAATACAGAAAACAAATGATAACGCTGATCTTGGAAGAATGTGTTTTATATTGAAATTGACAATATCCCGATCCTGCGGAGGAAAGCGGGCATCGGGCAGATACCCACCTCTTCATATCCCCTTTACTTCGCTGGTATATAAGCACGATCGATTCAAGTCAACATCATGCATATGAATTGAGATCGGTTCCATATAACCATAGGTCGTGTAATAATAAATCCCGCGATCCACATTACAACAGCTGCCGTAGCGCGTATATGCAAAGCCGCCTGCGGTGTGAACGCATCCCTTTGGCATGGCAACCGAATTCAAAATATGGAAAAACTGAGTCACGGCCGATTTTTCGTCCCGCTCCGATACCGAGTTTTCCTTTACGAAAAGAGCCCTTATAAACCGCGAGGCGCTTGAAAAGTCCCCGGGCAAGCCCCATGCACCCAATCCCAGGCTATAGTTTTCCACAGGTATGCTTTCCCTGAATTGACTGCATGCAGGAAAAGCACTAAGCCCCATATAATGGCTCACATTAGCCTGGTGAAATGCAAAAGGCGGATTATTGGTTAAGACCTCAAACGGATCTTCGTATATTTTAAGACCTTCCCTAAGGGGTTCCACCACGATGCTGCATTTTTTATCGCTGATCATCCAATGCAACGGTGAGAGCGGCAGCTGCTCGCTAAAATGGATATGGACCAAATTGATTTTAAAAAGCAGGCTTCTTACTTCTTCGATACACGCGCATTGCGCTACTATCCAAGGAATGAATTCAAAAGGCGTGACATTATCCTTCCCTTCCCTAAAATTGCCGTAAACGGCATTTTCGGGAAAGTTTAGGGCGGCCATGCTCAGTCCTTTCTCATTCGTAGCCTCATAGTACAGCGGAAAATCCTCCACAACAGTGGCCATACCGATCATCGCATAATGCGATCGGATCGGCTTTTCGCACCGCATATCAATTACATAATTTCGCGGAGTGATCACAACTTTTTCCCCATATCCACGGTCGAGATCCAGATTTCTGCCAAAATATGAATCATTGCTTCTATAGCAAATAGCCGTACACATAAATACCTCCGTTTGTAAATTCACCGTTATTATTTACCTATCTTTTCTGAATAAAACTTGCCTCTTTACAAACTTTTACGGGTGTGCTATAATGGCTGAAGATTGGTATGCGCCACATTTTTCAAGAATGACCGAAAGGAAGGCCCCTATGTATAGCATTTACAAAATCACCTCTCATCCCACTGTGGATTTTGCGGCCGAGGAGCTGAAAAAATATCTTCGTATGATGATGCCCGAATGCGGCGAGATCGTAATTTCCTACGCCCCCGATGCCAAAAGCGGCTTCCGCCTTGGCTTGATGCCCGATTTCGGTCTTGCCACAGACGAAGCTGAGGACGTAGAGTTAGACGATATCGTTCACGTGGACACCGATGCCGAGGGTGGCATACTTGCCGGCTCCAATCCCCGTTCGGTCCTGTTTGCCGTCTACCGCTTCTTACAGGAAAACGGTTGCCGCTGGCTTTTCCCCGGAGTTGACGGCGAATACATTCCCATGCAAGACGTAAAGCCCACCTACTACCACAAGATGGCAGATTGCCGCTACCGCGGACAGTGTAACGAGGGGGCAGAATTCCAAAAAAACATGATGGAGGTCATCGATTTCACACCCAAGATCGGCTTGAACGTTTTCATGATCGAGTTCTTCAATCCGAAGGGCTACTACAATCGCTATTATAACCGCGATGAAAATCCCGCCCGCGAGCCAGAGCCTATTTCTCCCTCCACTGCCCTGCAATGGAAGCGCCAATGCGAGACGGAGATCTCCAAACGCGGTCTGCAATTTCACGATATGGGTCACGGCTGGACGGCGGAGCCCTTTGGTCTTACGTCGGTGCCTACCGAATCGGGCAGTCAGTACGTAATTCCTGAGGAAATGAAGCAATATTATGCTTTGACCGACGGTCAGCGCGGGCTGTTCCAGGGTAAAAACCGTCCGTATGACACCAATATCTGCATGTCCAACCCCGTCGCACGCCAAATTGCCAATCGCGCCATTGTCGACTACGCTGAAAAGCACCAAAACGTAGACTATCTCCACGTTTGGCTGGCCGACCAATTCAACAACCACTGCGAGTGCGAGGAATGCAAAAAGAAGACCCCCTCGGACTTCTACGTTATGATGATGAACGAGCTTGACGAGATGCTTGCCGAAAAAGGTCTTTCCACACGCATCGTTTTCATCTGCTACGTGGATACCTCCTGGCCCCCCTTGTTTGAAAAGCTGAAGAACCCCAAGCGCTTCAGCCTTTTGGTGGCGCCCATTTCCCGTGACTATACCAAGGCAGTGAAACAGGACATTTCCGACGTGACCTATCCCCCCTATCAGCGCAACAAAAACGTACTCTTTACAGATGTGAATCAGTACGTCAAATGCGGCATAGACTGGCAGAAAATGTGCCGCGTGCGCGCGCTGCTCTACGAATATCATTTTTACGTTGACCAATACCTTGACCCCGGTGTGTTCCACTTCGCCAAGGTAGTTTACGATGACATCATCAACTATAAGCACCACGGCCTGAACGGTCTGATCAACGACTGCTCGCAGCGCTCCTTCTGGCCCAACGGCTTCGCCTTCTTCCTTTACGGGCAGCTTCAGTTTGACACCTCCCTATCCTTTGAAGCGCTGCTTGAGGATTACTTCAGTCACGCTTACGGCGAGGACTGGTGCACGGTGGTCAAGCTGCTTGAAGAAATCGGCGCCGCGATGGACGTGCATTATCTGAGCGGCAAACGCTCGGCCGACCTGAAGGTTGGAAAGCGCTATAATCCTGCCGTTGCCGAGGAGCTGAAGCGCATGCCCGAGATCGCAAAAAAATACAACGACTTTTTACAGGCGCACCGCGTGACGCCTATGCGCGCCCAAACCATTGCCTACAAGCTGCTGCGCTATTATATGGAATACTGCGAAAAGCTTTCCTTTGCACTGCTTGCCAAATGCCGTGGTGAGGGTGAGATTGCTTTGACTCGCTTCCAGGAGCTTCTTGCCGATTTTGGGCGTCACGAATGCGAGCTTGAGACCTATTATGACCAGTTCATGATGGGCTTTGCCTTGTATCATAGGATATTTGCAAAAATGGAAACTGCCGTACCGACGGTAGAGCAGCAATAATAGCAGCTAAAAAGGGACTTTCTTGTAAGAAAGTCCCTTTTCCTTATTTAAAAAACGAAACAGATCAGTTGTCGATCACACTCACCAGGTCGCTGAGTTCCTTGCGCTTTTTGGTGCGGAGCGGATCGTCTTCCTTGGCATACCCCAGGGTGATCACCAGTCGCACGGGGGCATCCAGATGGCAAAGCTCACGAAGCTTTTTATCGTCAAGCCAACCAAGAATGCAGCTCGAAATCCCCTGCGCTGTTGCTTCCGCCGTGATATAGGCCGAAAGGATACCGATATCGATGGAACGGTAATCGTTTCCCTTTACCTTGGCACCAAGTGCTGCCGTTGCAACGTAGGATCTTTCCGAGATCACCAGCAGCACGGGCGCATCGGTGGCGAATGTATTCATACCCATTCCCTGTGTGGCCCTTGCAGCTCGCTTTGCCGCCTCACCCTTGCAAACGGTGATATGATACGGCTGTCCGTTGCACGCCGAGGGCGCCAGGCGTGCAGCAGCGAGAATTGCCGAAAGCTTTTCCTCCTCTACCGTTCGGGTAGGGTCGTAGCTACGACAGGACTGTCTTTGCTGTGCAATTTCGGTAAAGTTCATATATTCTCTCCTTTGAAAATCTTTCATAAAAAATATCGGGCATTTCTTCAAATTTCTTTACCCGTTGGCGCAGATAACGTCAATATTTTACGCACAACGCGCCTGTAAAAACACAAGCAGCTCCTCGTATTTCATACTGCCGTCGGCAATGCCAAGGCCGATTTTGACGATATCGGCATCGGTAAGGCTCACGGGCACACCATTCACGGCAAGAAAGGTCAGCATCACCAGCACGCCGATGCGCTTATTGCCGTCAACAAAGGCGTGGTTGGAGATGAGCGCAAAGCCCAGCCGTGCCGCCTTTTGCAGAAGCGTAGGATACAGCTCTACCCCGTCAAAGGTCTGGTATACAGAGGCAAGCGCGCTTTCGAGAAGCCCCGCGTCGCGCAGCGAGGGATCGCCACCTGTCTGCTCGGTCAGGAGCGTATGTAGTCTCAGCACCTGCTCTTGATCTAATCTGATCATTTTGCCAGCTCCTCAAATGCCGCCTGATGCTCCTTTAAGATCTCTCCTGCGGCCGTCAAAACCTTTTCATCGTCGCTGAGCGTTGCCTGTTGCTGCCTTGAAAAACGCTGCTTTGCGCGACAAAGCAAGCAATAGATCCCATAACAAAGCAGCACACCCGACACATTGACAAGGGAAAACAAAAACACGTAAAGCGCCTGCCCGCCAAAAGCACCGAGATGCGCGCAGAACCAAAGACGCAGCTGCTCAATGGGGTCTAAAATGCAGCGATAAAAATTATGAAAATTGATCTTTAACACATTGGCCACCACCGACGCTACCGCGCAATAGCAAAGCATAACGGCACACGCTGCTTTCATATCGCTGCGCGGCTGCGGCGTGTGCAGATCAAGTGCGAAGATCAAAAAGCCCGCAAATACGGCAAGAAAATGAAAGACGGTGATATGAAAATAGCCAAAGCTCTGAAAGGTACCTAACAGTGCCGAATCGGAATAAATACCGTTAGGATAAACCAGCATCAGGACAATCAGTCCTGCCGTGAATGCGGCGGCTACACCCCGTAACGACTGCTGATAACGACCGCGGTAAAAGGCCACCACGGGCAGTAAAAAGGTAATGATGGAACAAACGTGAAGCGGCAAATGCCAAAGGTCGTATCCGTCAGAAAGGCTTTTTACCTGCTTGACGATCTCAAGCACCGCGATCACGGCGGCCACGATCTGAAACGGGATCATACGCACGCGCTCTTCTTTATTTTTCAACACGCGGCGTAAAACCCACGCGACGATCACCATCAGCACCATCAGCGGAAGCTGGATCTTCAGGTGTACGGCTGTCCAAAATCGCATACCGTGACCTCCTTTCATATAATATTGATATTCTACTACAAAATTTGCAGAATGTCAACACAGTTATGATGCAGTACCCTAAACCGATAAAGCACACAAAGCCTTGAAAAGTTTGCGGTATTTTGCTATAATGATACTGTAATTCACCAAACGGGAGGCATACGCAATGGCTAAAGCCCATAAAAAAATATACACCGTAGCACTTTCACTCATCGTGCTGCTTGCCCTGCTCTTCGGGGCGTGTGCCCTCTATCTTGCGGATTATTACCGCGCAGACGAGGGAGCCGTGGCGGCATTTTCACCCGAGGAGGGTATTTCGGTTTCAACTCTTGACAACGGCAGCGTCGTTTTTGAGCCACAGCACGCTACGGCAGGCCTGATCTTCTACCCCGGCGGCAAGGTGGATCACAATGCGTATCAACCGCTTATGGCCGCACTGGCCCGCGAGGGTGTGCTTTGCATACTGATCAAAATGCCGTTTCGTCTTGCTGTATTTGACGTAAATGCAGCACAGGGCATACAGCCACAGTATCCTCAGATCCAGAGCTGGTACATTGGCGGACATTCTCTGGGTGGCTCAATGGCCGCCTCCTACCTTGCAGATCACACCGACGAATACAAGGGCCTGGTCCTACTCGGCTCTTACGCGACTGCCGACCTTTCGGGTACCGACCTTGACGTGCTTTCGGTCTACGGCAGCGAGGACCATGTATTGAACCGTGAGAAATATGCAAAGAACAGATCAAATCTCCCCGCGGATTTTACTGAGGTAACGATTGACGGTGGCTGCCACGCCTATTTTGGCATGTACGGTGCACAGGACGGCGACGGCACGCCGCGCATCTCCCATCATGAGCAGATCAACCTGACTGCTGCAAGCATCCTAAAAATGATAGAAAAATGATCGCCAAGATCAAAAAGCGACACGGGAGCGGGATACTGCCCTTGTCACTTTGCCCCGATCCGTCTTTGTCGCTACAAAACGACAAAAAACACCGCTCTCAACACACGCGCGCGTATTAACGCGCGCGTTTTGTTTATGTACATTTTGCACAGCGTGGCAAAAAAACAGTCATTATCACCAAAAAACACGGTCGTTTTTACTACAAATTGCATACCCAACTGCCAACCGAACTGTGCAAAGCGCCGATATGATGCCAAAACGATTGAAATACGCGCGCAAATCGTGTATAATGTTGTCAAAGCGAAAATAATGGAGCGTTTTTATGATACACCTGATTTATATCGCAGCAACCATATTAGGCGCAGCAGCCCTAATGTTTAGCATAGAAATTTTAAAGAAATGCGGCAAGTTTAGTCACCATCTTACCAAGGGGATGGCTCTTTTACTTGTCGCTGTTGCCTTTTTTATACATCTTTTTAAAGAAGTGGCAATCTATGACGTGCGCGGGCTTAATATGTTCTCACCCTTCGGTGACAACATACCGCAAACCGTTCTTGCCGTGATCCTTGTGTGGCTGACACACGCTGCGATCTGGTTTGCCGTTTTCTCTACCTTCTTTCCTTTCAAGGTACTGAAAAATCTCACTAAATTTTTCGTTCCCCCTGTCATTATTCTTGATTTGATCTTTGCAGGTACCTATCTTGGTGCGATCATGGGCGTTGCTCAAACCGACCTGCGCTTCCCCTTTATCATCGTAGAGCTGGCTCTTATCCTCGCGCTGTCTGCGCACACCTGGCGAGAGGATTGGCACCTGCCCCTGAAAAAGGACTGGCTGACACTCCTGTACGCCTTACCGTTTATGCTGCTGTCCATCATGCCCGCCTACGTACCGCAGGCATTGCTTGGCTATGTGGATCCTGCACTTGAGTTTGAAGGGTTTACCCCGGAACACCGTTTGGTGCTCTATTTCTCGATCATCATTCCCTTCCTCATTTTCCACGCCTTCAAGGATAAGGCTGAGGACGTCAAGCGGGGCGCTATGCTTTATCTTTCGGTCACCTCACTGTTTGTCTTCCTTGGCAGCTGGGAGCTTTCCGATTTTCTCACGCCCACGGGCTGGCCGCTTCACCTTTGCCATACGGCCATGTTCCTGGTGCCCCTGTGCCTCATTTTCTCGATGCGGCGCCTTTACAACTTCTGTTTGTTCATCAACGTGATCGGCGCGTTCCTTGCTATGGTCATGCCCGACCTTGAGGATATGAACCTGATTGAGAATTCCTCGATCATTTTCTGGATCAACCACTATTCCGCATTCTACATGCCCATTCTGCTGGTCGCGCTGAAGATATTCAACCGCCCGAAATTCCGCGAGTGGTGCGCGGCGCTGGCAGCCCTTGTGGTCTACTACATCGCCATGCTGATCTGCAACCCCTTGTTTACAAGCATGACAGGTGAGAAAAGTGACTTCTTCTACTTAAACGACGACTTTATCGTTTCCAACCTCGGCAAATGGGCCGAGCGCACACAGGAGTTTACCGTTACAGTTGAGCTAGGCAAGCATACCCTGACCTTTATGCCTATTTATCAGGCGCTGTTCCTGGTGATCTTCATTGCCATGACCGTGGGACTGTGGTTCCTTTACACCGTGCTGTTCTCGATCTGGGATGCAGCAGAAGACAGACGCGAAAGAGAGAAAAGTTATAAAATGATGAAAAAAGAGCTGACCGCATTCCTTGGCGGCAAAAACGTTGACGAACCGCTTTCCGGCGACGGTTCCCCCAGCCTTGTGCTGCGTGATTTCTGTAAGAGATACGGCAACAACGATTTCTATTCGGTAAGACACGTATCCTTTGAGGTAAAGGGTGGCGAGATCTTCGGCTTCCTTGGCCCCAACGGGGCGGGTAAATCTACCATTATCAAGAGCATTGTCGGTATTCAACCCCTCACCGAGGGTGACATTGAGGTGTGCGGCTACCACGTAGAAAAGCAGGCCGTACAGGCAAAGCTGCGCATCGGCTACGTGCCCGATCACTATGCCCTTTACGAAAATCTGACGGGCCGCGAATATATCAACTACATCGCCGACCTTTATCAGGTCAGCAAGGAATACCGTGATTCGGTCATTGAAAAGCTGGTAAATCGCTTCCAGCTGACCAATTCCTTTGACAACCAGATGAAGACCTACTCGCATGGCATGAAGCAGAAGATCACCATTATGGCTGCTCTTGTGCACAACCCCAAGGTATGGATCCTGGACGAGCCGCTGACGGGTCTTGACCCCAACAGTATCCACGAGGTCAAGCTTTGCATGAAGGAGCACGCTGCCGCAGGTAATATCGTCTTCTTCAGCTCGCACATCATTGACGTGGTGGAAAAGATCTGCGACCGCATCGCTATTATCAAAAAAGGCAAGCTGCGTGCCTGCCGCCGTGTAGACGAGCTGGAGGCCGAAGGCATTGAGCTGGAGCGCTTCTACCTTGACGTGATCGGTCAGGAATACTCCGACCACACCGAGGACAGCCTTTCGCTGACCGCTACCGACGACAAAGGAGCACCCACTGCATGAGAAATCTGCTCATTCTCGTTAAGATGCAACTGAAGGAGCAGCTGAATTTCACGCGATTTGAGATACAAAACGTAAACCTTTTCAAGGTTTTGGTATCGATCGTCGCGGCCATCTTGAAATTTGCGCTGGTGACCGCACTTTGCGGCGCGTTCCTTATCGTTGCCAAGTTTTTGAACCTGTTTTCGCTGACAAGCAGCGTGCCCCCTTCGGTGATCTCACTGGTGTTCACGATCATGCTTGCAGCCTCGGTGGTATCCTGTACCATTGGTCTGACGAAGGCGCTGTATTTCTCGCGTGACAACGCGATCCTGCTGACACTCCCGTGTCTGCCGATCCAGGTCTATCTCTCAAAGCTTATTATCTTCTTCATCTTTGAAATAAAGCGCAACTTTTCCTTTGTTGTGCCCTTGTTCCTGGCGTACTTTATCACGCACGCCTTCCCCTTTAAATTCTACCCGTGGCTGCTGGTCTGCATTCTGCTGACCTCGCTGTTCACGGTAGGCATCGGTTCTATCCTCTCGATCCCTGCCATGTGGATCAGCAGTATCTTCCGCCAGCGCAAATGGCTGCAGATCTCCTGCCTTGTAGCAGTCGTTGGACTTTCCACGTGGGCGCTCTTCTTTGCGATCTCCCTGATTCCCGAAAACATCAACCTGGTAGCCACCTGGGGCACGACCTATTGGGATATTCAGGATTTTCTCAATGCCTACGTTGCCAAAATGTCGCTGGCCTTTGGCATTACGCAAATGATCATCGGCGAGCTTCACAGCATGGTGCCGCTGCTGCTCTTCGGCCCCACGCTCTTCCGTTTTTCTATTTTGTTCGGTGTAACTGCCGTATGCTTTGCCCTTGGTCTTGTATTGGTGCGTCCCACCTTCTACAAGATGGCAAGCAAGCCCTTTGAGCACGCCAAGCACTTTGTGCGCCCGAAGAAAAACCGCGTGCTTCCCCGCCCCATCTCCGCCATCTGGATCGAGATCCTGGGTGCTGTGAAGGGTGCGGCGCGCCTGTTTGCAAACGTCGGCATTCTCATCGCCCTGCCGATGCTGATCTTCCTTTTGAATAAGATTTTCCTCGCGATGAACACCCGTGCTATGGGCAACTACATGGTAGTGGCCTTCAACGCCCTTATCATGCTGCTGATCCTCCTCAATTCCAACTGCTACATTGCCAGCATCTATTCGCGCGACGGGCGCAGTTCCTATCTGATCAAGGTTCAACCTGCCCGTTACTGGCCGTTGCTGCTGGCCAAGCTCTTCCCCAACGTTTCCTTTATGCTGCTGACCGTCATTGCCACCTTTGTGGTGCTGATGCTGACGGCCTCGCTTGGCACGTTGCAAACCGTGCTGCTGACCGTAGCGATCCTTGCCGTGTATCTTGCTCACCTGCTGTTCTGTGCAGAGCAGGATCTGATGAATCCGCAGACAGAGCTTTATGCCACGGTAGGCGCCAGCGAGGATAATATCAACGAAACACGCGCAACTCTGACGGCATTCCTCTTCTCCTTTGCCATTGCGGCACTGCTGTTCGTTCTGATGCTGGAAAGCTCGGGCGCCATCAGCGTATACGTGAAGTTCTTGGCGGTAGCGCTTGCCGTACTCCTTTACCGCTTAAACATGTTCTTCTCAAAAATCAAGCTGTACTACAAGGAGAAGTAATATGAAAAAATCTGTTGTTATTCTGATTGCCATTATTTACGTGGCATCTATTGCGCTGGTCAGCTTCTTCGGCCTGCAATATCAAAACTTTTTTGAGATCGTTTATACCGAGCAGATCGAGCTGCTTGGCGACAACATCAAAACCAACGATAAGGGAGAAAAATACGTGGTCATTCTCCCCGACGAGCAGGGCAATTACGCCTATCAGATCCAATATCGCGTTCACCCCGACAATGCCACCAATTCCAAGGTGGATTTCATCTACGACCACGAAAAGGCTGACAAATCATCGATTTCGGTTGACGAAAACGGTGTTGTAACATTTTCAAAGAGAGGAGGCACGTTAAAAGTAAAATTAGTTGCAAAAGACGGCAGTGGCGCTTCTGCCACCATCACGCTTATCACCTGGTAAGCTGCTTAAGAAAGGAATTTCTTTATCATGAAACGTAAACTACTGATCATTTCCGTTGCACTTCTTTTGATTTGTGCACTCCTTGCCTCCTGTAGCGGTGACAAGGAAATCGAAAAGCTGTCCCTGACGGGCGGCATGAGCTACAAATGCACGCAAAACCAGACCCCTGACTTTTCCAAGGTTACTGCCACCGCTACCTACAACGACGGCAGCACCAAGGATCTGACCGCGGCTGACCTTACCTTCAGCACCATTGATACCACCACCGTTGGTAAAAAGCAGCTGACCATCACCTATGAGGGCTTTTCCATCACCGTTGAGATCGAGGTAGAGGCTGCTACCATTAAACCCAGTGATATTGACGAGATCGGTCACAAGATCCGCGGCACCGAGCTGCCCGACTGGATCCTTGACTCCCGCGCACAGGCTAAGCTTGACAAATTCAAGATCCACGACGCCGCCTACAAGGTAGGCGACGCCAACCCCTTCCAGCTTCGTCTTGACCTCATCATTCTTGACCAGAATATGGAGATGGTGAGCTTTGCAAGCAAGTACACCAGCCTTTCGACCGTGCACCTCATCAACGGCACCACCGAGACCCTTGTCGGCGCTGAGTACGTGACCGTGGACGAGGCAAACAACACCTTTGACTTCACCGCTGAAGCGATCGGCAAGACCTTCCGCATCTCTACCCGCCCCTACTACGGCGTAGCAGACGAGGACGTGGCTGCCTTCACGCAGAGCATCGTAGTTGAGGTCGTCAGCGGCTACAACGTCACCGACGCCAAGGAGCTGAATCTGCTTACCAACTACGCCGACACCTTCCTCGGTCATACTACCAATCAGGTTGAGATGGTAAGAACCTTTATCAACAACCAGTACGGTGCAAACTACTACGAGACCTACGGTGGTCACTACCTCAAAGGCCTCGTGCTGCACAGAAACCTGACCCCCACCGTAGCCGACATTCCCGCCGATTTTTGCTACACCTACCCCACAAACCATCCGCAGGCAGGCAGCAAGGCATTCCATAACGGCAACTTTAATGTATATTACCATCAGATGACCAGCACCAGCCCCAACTTCACGCTGCACGGCAACTACTTCCAGATCAACTGCCGTCAGATGCCCGATGCTTGTGATGCGACCGTAGCGGAGTACGGCGAGGACGTTTCCAACGATAAGCTCTTCGCCTTTGTGGTAGACCATGAGGTCTTTAACACCGAGCAGGAATTTGCTACCTACGATCACTCGCAGTACACTGCCCTGATCGAGAACGTATCCTTCTTCGGTAATGACGCCAGCACCAATGATGCCGGCCAGAACCGTGACCACATGCTGGCACTGGCTGCCCTTAACACGCAGTACAATACCGCGACCATTAAAAACACCGCTATCGAGGCCTTTAACAACTCGGTGATCGTACAAGACGATAACCAGACTGTTAATTTGGATAAGGTCTTCTTCAACAACGCATGGCAGGGCCACATTTACGTCTGGGTAAACAACGACATTCAGGAGGACCTGCCCGGTGATCACGGCAATATTGCTCCCCTGCCGGGTCACCAGACCATCAAGATCAACGTAACTGACTCCATTCTCACCAAGTGCGGCGGTCCTGTATTCATGTCGCAGATCGAAACCTCCAACGGCTTGATCGAGGAATACAACAAGAACGGCCGCGTGGATATCGTGGTTGATGCCAACACCGAAATGTGGGCATACTCCAACGGTACCGAGGCTTGGTTCCAAGCCTTTAATATGACTGGCCCCGCAAGTAGCCTGATGGCGCTGAATGCACCCATTGCAGGGTATGGACAGGCACTGAGCAAGCCCTCCTACTTCACCACTACACAGACACCCGAGGGCACGCTGGATCAGGCCAAGGCCAACCTCCTTTTCCTGTCGATGTCTCCCAAGGACACCTTCACCATTGACGGTCAGTGTGTTTACAATGCCTCGGCTACGGCAGTCCAGCAGCATTTCACCGCAGGCTTCGGCCAGTACGGTGCGCCTCTGCTTGAGTCCTCTGCCGGCGGTTATGCCACCTACATTGAGGGCACTGCGCTCAACGGCACTGCGTTTGCCCAGCCGCCTGTTGACATCACTGCCACAGGCGAGAACTGCAACAAGTTCTTCTCGGGTGACTACCTTACCATTCACGTAGCCGTTCCGGACCCGACGTCGGGCCACACAATGCAAACGGGAGTGCTGACGGAGTACTTCCACTAATATTGAGCAGCACACGCTGTAAAATAACCCGAAAGGGACGGAGAAATTTCTCCGTCCCTTTTTCTGTCATAACGTATTTTAAAATTATCCCAGCAAAACGTCAGTGGCAAGCATCAGACAAAAGCCGACAAGCAACGCATACGTGGCGCCCCGCTGGTGGCCGTGTGCGTGCGTTTCGGGGATCATCTCATCGCTGATCACGTAAAGCATCGTGCCGCCCGCAAAGGCGAGCGCAAAGGGCAATACGGCCGAAGCAATACTCACGGCAAAATAGCCGATCAACGTACCAACCACCTCAACGACGCCCGTCATCATCGCGATCAGCAGCGTTTTATGGGGCTTTACGCCTGCGGCCAGCATCGGGCCGATGATCACCATACCCTCGGGGATATTTTGCAGCGCAATACCGCCTGCAATGATCAGCGCACCCGCGGTATCCCCTGCCCCAAAGCCAACGCCTGCGGCAATACCCTCTGGCAGATTATGAATGGCGATTGCCATGACGAACAGCAGCACCTTGCCGAGGTTTTTATTATGATGCTCCTCCTCGTCGGGAGATGCCACCATTTTATGCAGATGCGGCACCAATTTGTCAATCAGATTCAGGCACAAGGCACCCACAAAAATACCCGTAACGGTGATAAGCAGCCCCCAATCGCCACCATATTCAAGCGACGGCATGATCAGCCCAATCACGGCGGCTGCCAGCATCACACCGGCGGCAAAGGAGAGCACGATATCCGAAAACGTGTGCGAAAAACGCTTAAATATAAACCCAAGCAGTGCGCCGAGCACCGTGGCACCGCCCACACCGAGAGCGGTCAGTAATACAAGCTGCATACCTTTCCCCCTATTCGTTTCGCTATTCTTATACTATCATATTTTTCCCAAAAACACAATATATTTTTTGCAAATCTTGCACACTTGACATCACCGGAGCACCGTGCTATAATGTAAGCAGCACACACAAGGGCAAAAGGGGTAGAAAATGAAGGCTTTTTTCAATAAATACAAATCAGCCCTGCTTGCCGCGCTGCTGATCGCGTTTCTTTATCTTGTGCTCCTTGCTGTGGGCATTACCTGCCCCATCAAGCACGTGCTCGGTATCTCCTGCCCCGGGTGCGGCATGTCACGGGCGCTGTTTTATCTTCTCACGTTCCGCCCCGCCACGGCGCTTTCTTATCACCCGTTGGTATTTTTGCTCATACCCTTTGTAGCAGTATGCACCGTGCTGGCGGTCAAGCAACGCAAAAAAGCATTTCGCGCCCTACTGCTCGCAGGCGCTGTCTGTCTGCTGACCGTGTGGCTGTACCGCATGCTGGTGCTTGACACCGACGTGGTGGTATTTCAGCCTCAAAACGGTTTGATCGGGCAATGGGTCATGCGTCTTTTACATTGGTTTTCATAAATTTTACCCATATATTTTTTAACAATGAAAGGAAAACACTATGAAACTCGTCAAAACAGACCGTTCTATCCTCGTCTACATTCTGCTCTCGCTCCTTACCTTCGGTATTTACGGCCTCATTTACATTTATGAGCTCGCCAGGGACGTCAATACCATGTGTGCAGACGATGGCAAGACCACCCAGGGGCTTCTTGTTTACATTTTGCTCTCGATCGTCACCTGCGGCATTTATGCCATTGTCTGGTGGTATGGCGTCAGCGAGCGCGTCAGCCGCGCGGCAGCACGCCGGGGCCTAAATCAGGTGGATATTAGCGGCAGCACCTTCTTGCTGTGGTATCTGCTCGGTATGTTTGTTTGTACCTTCCTGGTATTTATTGCATACCACAAGCTCTTCGAGGCCTGCAACGCCGTAGGCAACGAATACAACACCTGCGTCAAAAGCGGTCTGAATCCCTTCGCCCCCGCCGGCGGCTTTAATCCGCAGCAGCCTCCTATGGGCGCTCAATAATCCTTTACACCGAGAAGGGGCGGCAAACCGCCCCTTTTTCGTTGACAGATATTTCATTTCATGCTATAATAGGGTAACACCACACAAGCAAGGACATTACCCCAAAAGGAGGCTCCACATGCCCAAAAAACGCGTTTTTTCAACACTTTCTCTTTTACTCGCGCTGATGATGCTCTTGCCGCTTTTTGCGGCTTGCAAGCCCAAATTAGAGGCAAATGAAATCGCCGTGACGTGGCATCACGGCGTTGTCACATCAAGCTCCGATAAATCGGACCCCTGCACACTGAAGGCGGGCGTTGACGGCTATTCATACAGCGATATCATTCATATCCCGAAGGCCGGCACCACCCTGACGTTTACCGATGACAACAGCGAGGATATGCTTGATACCGACCGCGCAGGAAACAACGTTTTTGTGCTCTCCCATTGGATTGAAAAAAGCGGCGAATGGGTCTTGCAAAACCCCGGCGATCACTATGAGGGCAAGGACGGCCGCGCGCTTGAGATCGCGCTGGTTGATAACGAAAACGCCTACGTGCGCTACACCTATACCTCCTCGTTTGATAACGAATACGTGCGCCTTTGCTACCGCTCCGGCCAAACTGCAAAAAATGCCCGCAAGATCGATTTTGCCAAGGTGTATCTCGAGGACCTTGGCAAGAAGGGCACGCTGGTATCCAACGAGGCATATTACAAAAAGCTGGACCTCGCGCAGTATCTGGCCGCCTCGACCGAGGCTGCCTGGTATGACGTGCTGGAGGAGCTGAACGTGGTGGTGATCGGCGACAGCTATTTTGACGATAGCAGCGTCAGGGATCGCCTTTGGATCGACCTGCTCGCCTATAAATACGATATGGAGCTTGACAACCACGGTATCAGCGGCAGCACTGTGTCCAATAGTCTGTCAACCATTTCCAACCCCTCTCACACCTATCACGGTGACAGGAAGGCCTTTCACCCCATGACCGAGCGCCTGACTGACCCCAATGCCCAAAAAGCACTTGTAAATGCGCGCGAAAACGTGGATATCGTGCTTTTTGACGGTGGGCGCAACGATTTTACGCGCGAGGTGTCGCTTGGCGCTGCATCGCTCAGCAATCAGGATAAGGGTACCTTTTGCGGTGCCGTCAATTACTGTATTGACCGCTTACAGGAGCTTTTTCCGAATGCCCTGATCATCGGTATCACGGTATGGGGGCATCAGCAAACCAACCCCGTCACGGAGCATACACAAGCGGATTTTGGCAACGCCATGATAGAAATGTGCCGTTTACAGGGTATCCCCTGCTTTAATGGCATGGACGAAAGCGTGACGGGCGTGCATATGGACGACCCCACGTTCCGTCAAAGATATTGTAAATCTCCAACAGATATCAGCCACTTAAACGAGGCAGGCATGAAAGGCTTTATGCCCGTAATGGAAAAGTATCTTGCCGACCAATATACCGCCTTTTTGGCAAGCAAGAGCTAAATACCAAAAGCGATAAAAAGCCCTCCGCGCGGTAATGCCGCGCGGAGGGCTTTTGTCATTAAACCACGGAAACGCTCTCGTCCTTTACGATCTCATCCAGGCAGAATTTGCACTTGACCACGGGCTCGCGGTTTTGCCACTTGCCGCCCGTAAAGTCAGGGAATTCAACCGGTGTGCTACCGTTTGCAATAGACTGCTCGGAAAGAGCGCCTACTGCCAGCCAAGTAGCAGTATCATATGCATCAATGGGCGTGTTGGTGCCATTCTTCACCGCCTCAATAAAGGCGCGGCAAACCAGCCAGTCCATACCGCCGTGACCTTCCTTAACACCCTTTACCACGTATTCCGCATGCAAGGGGTGGTCGTACTTGGCAAACATTTCTTCCTCGTTATCCTCAATGCGCTCCTCCATGCTGTCAAGATAGACAACACGGCGCTCCTCAGAGGACATGCCCTTGGTGCCGCGCACCGAGAAGTTACGGCTGTAATAAGCGCGAGGCAGGGTGGTGTCAAGCGTAATCATCACCGTCTCACCGTTGGCGCAGGTGAGGAACGTGTTTACAATATCGCTTTGCTTATAATCAGTGGTGGCATATACGCTGTCAGCACCGATATGATCGCGTGCGTAGGTCTTGATGCCAAGGCTCTTGGAGCCAAACGAGGTCAGCGATACAAAGCGGTTGCCACGGTTGATACTCAGCACCTTGGCGATCGGGCCAAGCTCGTGCGTGGGGTAGTTTTCACGGTTCATATCACGGTATTTGGCAAGGCGGTAGTGCGGGATCTCCTCCTTGTCGATATCCTTAAACAACTCTACCTCATTGAGATAGTGATGATAGCCACCCGTGCAATGGATAATATCGCCAAACAAACCCTGCTTGACCATATTCAACACCATCATTTCACGGCGACCGTAGCAGCAGTTCTCCAGCATCATAATGGGACTGCCCGTTCTCTCGTAAGCCTCCACGATGTCATAGCACTCCTGCAGCGTATCGGAGCAGCCTACCTCGATCGCGGTATACTTGCCTGCATTCATCGCCTCAACAGCCATAGCAGGTCTGCCGCTCCAGCCGATCATGATGATCACGGCATCGATCTCGGGATTATTGATAATATCCTTATAGTTGGTGGTCATGATCGGATCGTGATGATTATTCTCGATCACGAACTTGCGTGCCTCCTCCATACGGGCAACGGACTGGTCACAAATAGCGGTAACCTCTACGTCCTCCATGCAGGAAAAGTTCTTTTTCAACACGTAAGTGCCGCGGCGGCCAAGGCCGATATAACCAATTTTAACTTTTTCTTTCATATTTTTGCACCTTCCTATTGACATATTGCGGTCGTTGCTGTATAATCATTTTATCAAGTTTAAAATCATAAGACAATACACAAAAAGACATAAGATTTATGATTTTAGGCACTAAGAGAGGTAAGAATGTTTTTCAAACCAATTACACATCATTTTTCTATTACGGGCTTTTACAGCGCCTTTGCGTTTTCCTGGGACGAGCACTATCAATTTCACGGCGAAAGCCACGACTTGTGGGAGATCGTACTGGTAACCTCGGGCAAGGTGGAGGCTACGGAGGACGAAAAGGTTTATACACTTGAAAAAAATAATATGCTTCTGCACGCACCGATGGAGTTTCACCGTATCGCCAGTACAGAAAACACCACACCAAGCGGCTTGATCATGACCTTTGGCACCGTGGGCGCACTGCCCGAGGAGCTGAAAAAGGGTATCTTTGTATTGAGCGAGCCCGACAAGCAGGAATACGAGGCGATCGTCAAAAAGATCATGCAATTCTTAGAGGAAACGGGCAATACCTATCTTGGGCAAGAGGTGGCCAATCAGCTTTGTGCCTTTTTGATCCGTCTTGGCAGCGAAACAGCAGAGCGCCGCCTTGACAACTCCCCTGCCGCCACCGAATACCGCCGTGTGGTTTCCGCTATGACACACGGTGTATTTGAAAATCTGACGCTGGCTGATTTTGCCAAGGAATGTAATATCAGCGTAAGCTATATCAAGCAGCTGTTTAAAAAATATGCGGGCCTTTCCCCAAAAGCATATTATACGCACCTGCGCGTGCGCCACGCCGCACGTCTGCTTGACGAGGGACACTCTGCCACCGAAATTGCCGATAAGATGAATTTTTCCTCTCCTAATTATTTTTCGGTCTTTTTCAAGAAGCACACGGGCTCAGCCCCCTCAGAATATAAAAGAAAATAAAAAAACGCTTGCGGCAACTGCCGCAAGCGTTTTTTATCTCAGCTTTTTCGGTTTAATTCCCTACTAATTTGCTTGCAGGATATCCCTTGTAAAAATGAACGATCTCGATATCCTCAGGCATATCAAGGCCGTGTGAGCCACACTCACCGTCGATCTCGTGACAGCCATGATCCATAGCAAAGCCAACCAACGTGTTGTGATGCTGCCAATGAGATTTTACCAAATTCGATATTGCGGCAAAAACATGGTCGTTCAAACGCAGCTCGGCAAGGGCTCTCGCACTTTCAGGACCGTTTTTGTGCATCACGCTGTCGTAATTGCCGTTATATATCACAATGAAATCATGCTCGTCACGCAAAATGACCTCCATTGCTTTGGCGTTTACCGCTTCAATGCCGCCTTTCTCAAAATGATAGTAATCAATCTCTCTTTCAAGATAGATCCTACTAAGGCTACAGGAACCGTATGTAATAAAGGCTACCTTTTTACCTGCCGCGATCAAACGGTCAAACAGCGTGTCAATGGTGATCACGGGCTTTTCATATTTTTGAATACCGTGCACACTCGGCTGCGCCCCGGTATACATCGTGCCAAAGCATACGGGCGTGACGGAAGGCATCACGCTTGATAAATAGATCTTTTTTTCAGAGTTTTCTTCAACCTTGGCAACGTATTGGGGATACTTTTCACATATCCACTGCGCAACGGCATCGGGATTATACATCACCACGCGGTCAGCCTTAGCACCGCCAAAGACCTCATCAACGTAACGGGACAGCTCCTCGTTTTTCGCAGCGGCAAGCTGCGGGGCCTCTACCCCCATGGCATATGCCAATGCTGCACAAAGTGTATCCAAGCTCTTACGACATTCCATTTTGGCGCTCCTTTGCTTATTTCTCGTTTTTGTAATACTCAAATCTATCAATGAGGTAATGCCCTACCTGTGCCATATATGCAAGGGCATTGGGGCGCAGGGCAGCAGGGACACCCGACATAAAGCACGAGGCCTCATAATTCAGTTCCCCGCGATAGCCGATCTCTGCCAGTGCTTTCATCACGCTCTCCCAATCGACCTTGCCGTAAAAAGGCAAAGTATGTGCATCCTTATCACCGGAATTATCGTGAATATGCGTGCAGCCGTCAACAAGGCGCTCGCCCATCGCTCTGATACCCTCGGCAGGATCAACACCCTGTAGCAGACAGTGACCTACGTCAAAGCAAACGGTAAATACGGGATCGTTTAAGGTATCGTAAAGCTTACACCATCTGTCGGGGGCTGAGGTTACCGAAAAATAACCGATATTTTCAATCGCAATTTTGATGCCGTATTCGCGTGCATAGGGAATGAGCTTTCTATAAAAGCTCAGATTATACTCAAACAGGATCTCGGGGTTGCCCTCAACGTTAAAATCAAGATGCGTGCAGGGATGCACCACGATCATGGGAGCACCCAAATAAGACGCATTTTTCATAGCCTGCACAATTTCCTCAAATCTTGCAGCAGACTTTTCCTCATCGGTATAGCTTGAAGGAAACGGTGCGTGTGCCTGACAAATAGCAACACCCTGACTTCTGGCATAATCCCCCAGCTCGCGGTAAAACTGCTCGTCATGCTCTGCTGTGCGGTACTCGGCCAGATCGTTATTGAAATCCATGCCCTCAAAGCCTGCCTGTGCAAACAGATCAAAGGTTTTTCTGATGCCAAACACGTTGTGAACGCCAATCATATTTGCAGAAAGTAACATGTTTCTCTCCTTTTAAAAGAATAAAATTGCCATTATGCAAGGCACACATTGATTATATCACGGCTTTTTAGCGAAATCAAGATATGACTGCTAAACTTTTTTCAAGAATGGGGCATTCCGATATTTTAAACGACTATTTTAAAAATGCTTCTCTTGCAATGCTGCAAAACAAGTCTGCGTCGCCAGTTCGACATGGCAGCCAAAACAAAAACCCGCCACAAGGGCGGGTTTTCGTTTTGGGGTCATAGTACAAAATTGTAACTCGTAAAATCACGGCGAAGCCATGTATGAAATCCGCAGCTTGTCTGCGGTATGGAATCAAGGCAAAGCCTTGTATGGAATCAACACGAAGTGTTGAATGTAATCAATCCGAAGGAGAAATACACGCTGACGCATGCTGTCATACCGTCGCTTTGCGACGGATTCCATGCACCCTGCGGGTGATTCCATACCAATCCTTCGGATTGGATAGAAAAAAGACCGTTCGAAAACGGTCTTTTTTCTTGGCTCCCCCTGCTGGGCTCGTCT
>SVTG01000026.1 GCA_015063895.1 Oscillospiraceae bacterium
CAAGGAACGTAACGCCCTGGATCTTCAGTGTTTCTCCAAAGAGAACCATTTTAAATTTTCCTCCAAATTTGTGGTTGTAGAGCGGCTATCTGCCGCGCAGAAGCTGTGTTTTTCATCACGTTTGGGGACTAAATCCCTGCTTCTGCACAGTAAATATACGCCCGTGGGGTTTGCCCCACACCCGCCCCCCTCGGGGCGGGTGTGGGATAGCGATTACTTCATCAGCTTTGCGTTGGGCTCGTCAAACACGGGGTTGCCGTGGGTGTAGCGAGGAAGGAGCTTAGGAGATACGACGTCGGTCTTGATGCCTGCCTCCTTCATTTCCTTCATAAAGCTCTTCACGTGGTTGAGATTCAGCTTCTTGCCGGGGGTCACGGCCTTGGCAGCAGCAGCGGCATTTACGCCTGCGTTGCGACCGAACACGATAATATCGAGCAAGGAGTTGCCCATCAAACGGTTCTCGCCGTGGATACCGCCAACAGCCTCACCTGCAACAAACAGGTTCTCTACCTCGGACATGCCGTTCACACCGATCTTGATACCGCCGTTCTGGTAGTGAAGCGTGGGGTAGATCAGGATCGGCTGCTTGCGCATATCGATACCGTACTTAAGATACATACGAAGCATAGCGGGAATGCGCTTCTCAATGGTGCCCTCGCCATGGATCATATCGATCATCGGAGAGTCAAGCCATACGCCCTGACCGCCGTTGAAGGTGTCAACGCCATTGCCGCGCTTGCACTCACGGATAACACCCGAAGCGCAGATGTCACGGGTCTCAAGCGAGTACATAAAGGGCTCGCCGTCCTTGTTGACAAGCTGTGCACCGATCGAACGAACCTTCTCGGTAACGAGCGCGCCAAAGATCTGGCTGGGGTATGCAGCACCCGTGGGGTGATACTGCAGGGTGTAAGCGTAAAGAAGGGGGGCGCCTGCACGGTAAGCAAGCACCAGACCGTCAGCGGTTGCACCGTAGTGATTGGAGGTGGGGAAGCCCTGATAGTGCATACGGCCGGCACCGCCCGTAGCGATAACCACGGTCTTAGCGCGTGCGATCTTGATCTCCTGAGTTTCCATGTTAAGCAGAACCGCGCCTGCTGCTCTACCCTTCTCATCCTTGATGATCTCAATGGCAGAGGTAAAGTCAACTACGGGGATCTGACGGTTTTGTACCTCGTCACGAAGCACGCGCATGATCTCGGCACCCGAGTAGTCCTTGCAGGCGTGCATACGCTTGCGGGAGGTACCGCCGCCGTGGGTGGTTACCATGGTGCCATCAGCCTCTTTATCAAACATAACGCCGAGGTCATTGAGCCACTTAATGCAGATGGGCGCGTCGTTTACCAGCTTCTTAACAAGCTCGGGCACGTTCTTGAAGTGACCGCCACCCATAACGTCAAGGTAGTGCTGTGCAGGGCTGTCGTTGGGCTTGTCAGCTGCCTGGATACCGCCCTCTGCCATCATGGTGTTTGCATCACCGTGACGGAGCTTGGTCACGATCATCACGTTTGCGCCGTTCTCGTGTGCCATGATAGCTGCAGCAGAGCCGGAGCCGCCACCACCGATAACCAGCACGTCAACGTCGTAATCAATCTTGCTAAGGTCAATATCCTTGGGGTTCACACGGGGATTGCCCTGCAGAATCTCTGCAAGCTCAAGCGGAACCTTTTCACCCTTGTTGGGGCCGATTGCAAGCTCAGCAAACTGCGATGCAATATAGTCGGGGTGGTTCTCCATCTTGACCTGAACCTTTTCCTCAGCCGTCATACGGCGGGGATGAATACCTGCTTTTACGTTTGCAAGGCGCTCAGCACGCGTTGCCTCCACCTTTTTGATGGATTCTAACATTTCCTGTGTATACATAGTATGCGCCCTCCTTATTGCTCAAAATCGCGGTTGTTGTAGAGCTCCTTGAGCTCCTCGGCGGTCTTTGCCATAATATCCTGCAGAGCTGCCTCGCAATCGCCACCCTCGATCTCTGCTACGCGCTCAAGCAGGTGCTGGGTCTCGGGAGCAAGGTATTTACCCGTCAGACGGCGTGCAAGCAGGCCAACCTGAGGATGGGTAATGCCGGCAGGGCAACGGGAGGAGCATACACCGCACATGACGCAGTCAAAGGACTCCTCAGCGCACTTCTCGTACTCGCCACGCTGTGCATACGCAATGTACTGCATAACCTTGAGGTCCTGCGTGCAGGCCTTGGTGCAGGCGTTACAGCCAACGCAAGCGTAGATCTCAGGGTAAAGCTGCATCATGATCTGCTCAGTGGGCTTTACCTTGTTGATATCGTACGGCTGCTTCACGAGCGGGAAGAAGGGCAACGTTGCAATATACATATTGTCCTCAACCTTAGTCTGGCAAGCAAGGCAGGTCTTAAGCTCGTTCTGGCCCTTGATACGATAGATGGTAGCGCAGGCGCCGCAGAAGCCGCAACGGCAACCAACGCCGCGAACCAGCTGATAACCCGCATACTCCATGGCGTTCATAATCGTCAGGCTGGCAGGCACTTCATATTTTTTACCGTAAAGGTAAATATTAACCATTTTTTCCATTGTTGTGCTTTCTCCTTATTAGTATTCGTTGGGAAGTTCATCAAGCTCGTCAAAGCGGAATACGGGCCCGTCCTTGCACACGTACTTATTGCCAATGTTGCAACGGCCGCATTTGCCGATACCGCATTTCATACGAAGCTCCATGGTGGTGTAGACCTGCTCCTTCCTGAAGCCAAGCTCCATCAGGCCACCCAGAGTGAATTTGATCATGATGGGAGGTCCGCACATCAAAACGGTCTTCTTAAGATCGGGGTTCAGTTCCTTTACAAAGTTGGGAACAAAGCCTACGTGACCACCCCAACCCTCCTGAGGATTGTCAATGGTGAGGTGCACGTTAAAGCCGGGGGTCGTCATCCACTCCTCAACGATCTCCTTGTAGTAAACAAGGTCGTCCTTGGAGCGTGAGCCGTAAACGATATCAACCGTGCCGAACTTGTCGCGGTTGTCACGCACATAATTGATGACCGACCGCACGGGTGCAAGGCCGATACCGCCGGCAATGATCAGCAGATCCTTGCCAAGCAGCTCGTCATACACGGGGAAGTGGCGGCCGTAGGGGCCACGCACGGTGATCATCTGACCGACCTCCATCGAGTGAAGCCATTCGGTCAGGCACCCACACTTCTTCACGCTGAACTCCATGTACTCGGTGTTCGTCGGGGAGGAGGTGATCGAGATCATAGCCTCGCTGATACCGGGAACAGAGAGCATTGCGCACTGGCCGGGCTTGTGCTCAAACAGCTTGCCACCGCCGGGGGCCTCCACGCGGAAGGTCTTTACGTCGGGGGTCTGCTGTGTAATTTCAGTTACAATACCTGCATAAGGAATCAAGGTTTCGGTATTCATTACTTCTTACCTCCCAACGTTTTTGCTACCTTTACAATGTTCATCGAGATCGGGCAGCGGGCAAGGCATCTGCCGCAGCCGACGCACCCGAAGGTGCCGTTGTTTCTATCGGGATAATACACAAGCTTGTGCATAAAGCGCTGACGGAAACGCTCTACCTGAGAGTTACGGGAGTTGCCGTGAGCCATCAGGGTGAAATCGGAATACATGCAGGAGTCCCAGCAACGGAAGCGCTTGATACCGTTACCGCTATCAAAGTCGCGCACGTCATAGCACTGGCAGGTGGGGCACACAAAGGTGCAGGTGCCACAGCCAAGGCAGGACTCGGAAAGGGTCTTCCATTCGGGGCGGTCAAAGAGCTCCTTGGTCTTGCCGGCGCCAACGCCGTCAAGCTTCAGACCGGCAAGCGGCAGCTTAGCCATGATCGCACGGGTCTTGGCCTGCGCCTCCTCAACGGCCTTCTCACAGCCCTCCTCAAGCAGATCGGCAACCGATGCCAGCAGCGCCTCACCCTTTTCGGTGTTGGCACGCAGCATGTAAGCGCCCTCTACCTCCCACGCGGTCACGTCACCGGCGGGATCGGCAGCGTCAATACCGAAGGTACCGCAGAAGCAGGTCTCGGCAGGCTTACCGCAGGCCATGGTCACAACGGTGCCGTGCTCGCGGCGGCTCTTGTAGTAGCTGTCAACGGGGTCAACAAGGTAAACGCTGTCAAGGATCGCGAAGCTGGCAGCGTCACAGGCGCGCACGCCGAACACCACAAAATCCTCGCACTCCTCACGGGTGTCGATCACCTCGATGCTCTTCCCTTCCATTTTGAATTCCATCAGGTTTTCGGTCTGGGGGAAGAAGAAATCCTTAGCGGAACGAAGGGTGTTGAGAGCCTTGCTCATTTCAACGCCGCTCTCCCACTTCTTGAACTCGGCTTTTCCTACCTTATTATTAACGGGCAGATAAAGCGCCTGCTTTGCCGCAACTGCAGCAAAGAAATCATTCAGCTTTGTAAGACAGAGTTTTTTCATTCTTTTGCACCTCCTGCCTCACCGGGCTCGATATCGTTCTTCTCATATTTACCAAGAGGCGGCTTTGCCTCAGGATTCTCGCCTGCCTGGTAGTCACCGTAGAACGTATTCACGTCCTTGATGAACTTACGGTTCAGCAGGTGCAGCGGAATGTGCTGGGGACATACGCGAGAGCATTCACCGCAGTCGGTGCAGCGACCTGCCACGTGGAAGGCGCGAATGATATGGAACATATTCTCCTCAAAGGAGTTGACAGCCGCCTTCTGGGATACGCCCGAGTTGGGGTTGTCGAAAATGCACTGCTCGCAGGTGCAAGCGGGACATACGTTACGGCAAGCGTTGCAGCGAATGCAACGGGAAAGCTCCCCGCGCCAGAACTCATAGCGCTCGTCGGGTGTCATTGCCTCGAGCTTTGCCACCATATCAAAGCGGTTACAATCCTCAACGACCTCGCCCTCGTTGCCGATGAGCTCATCGTAAACCACGTGCTTCTTGCTCTTGCAGGCAAGGCATCTTTCAGCCATCACGTCAGCAGGCTTGATCGCCTTGTCGCCGTAGATGGTGGAAACCGTGTAAACACCGTCCTTCGCGGTAATGCCGGTGATACCCTCAAAGCCCATCTCCTTGACCTTCTCAACGTCTGCCTTACCGAAGCACTCGATACCAACCACGTAGATCATCTCGCGCTTGATGCGGTGCTCGGCAAGCAGCTGATTGAAGCTGTATGTATCGCAGGGCTTCAAAAATACCAGGATCTTACCGCC
The DNA here is from genome assembly GCA_015063895.1 of Oscillospiraceae bacterium. Classification (GTDB taxonomy): domain Bacteria; phylum Bacillota; class Clostridia; order Oscillospirales; family CAG-272; genus Firm-07. The sequence goes on from SVTG01000026.1 coordinate 5,185, forward strand.
GGCGCGGCACTCCTTTACCAAATATTTGGAAAGGTTTGCGGCGCAGAAATCATTATAAACAAAACCCTTTTTCACCTCGTCGGCACTGCGGAATACGGCGGGCGTCATATCGTAGGCGAATTCGCCACGCGTCCAACCGAGCACGCGATCAACGGTGCCGTTCTCAAGCAATGCATAGGCGCGGTTTTTCATCATTTCTTGCATCGGAGGTCCTCCAATCTCTTGTTCTCACCGAGTGCTGCCACGGTTGCAACAAATTCATTCATGGTCTTAGCAAACTTTGCACCCTCCGCAGCAGAGATCCACTCTACACGGGTACGCTCACGCTCAATACCGAGATAATCAAGCATCGAGAACAGCAAAGTCATGCGGCGACGGGCAAAATAGTTACCGCTGGTGTAGTGACAGTCACCGGGGTGACAGCCTGCCATGATCACACCGTCAGCCCCGCGCTGGAATGCACGCAGAATAAACAGGGGGTTTACGCGGCACGAGCAGGGTACGCGGATAATTTTTACGTCTGCGGGGTAAACCAAGCGGCTGGAGCCTGCAAGGTCAGCGCCTGCATAAGAGCACCAGTTGCAGCAAAACGCTACGATTTTAGGTCTGAATTCTTTTACATCTTGCATATTGCGTCAACCTCCGCCATAATTTGTCTGTTAGAGAAGCCCTTGAGATCCATTGCACCGGAGGGACAAGCAACGGTACAAGCGCCGCAACCCTGGCAAACAGCCTCGTTAACGGTTGCAACACGACGGATAAGGGTGGTGCGGTTCGGGCCGCGGAATTCCTTATCGGAATAGGTGATAGCGCCGTAAGGACAAACCTTTTCACACGACGAGCAGCCGTTACACAGCATCTCGTTGGAGTTGGCAACGCAGGGGTTGCACGTGAGCTTATCCTTAGCAAGCAGACCGATGACCTTGGCGGCCGCGGCACTTGCCTGCGATACGGTTTCGGGAATATCCTTGGGGCCTTGGCATACACCCGAAAGGAAGATGCCGGCCGTCGGAGATTCTACGGGACGCAGCTTTGCATGCGCCTCGGTAAAGAAGTCGTTGGTATCCATGCTGGCAGTCAGCATCGTGGCGATCGAGCGGGCGCTCTTGTCGGGCTCAACCGCGGTTGCCAGAACCACCAGGTCTGCATCAATGTGCAGCTGCTCACCCGAAAGCAGGTCGCTTGCCTGTACCTTCAGGGTGCCGTTCTCTTCTACGACCTTGCCAACCTGACCCTTAATGTAATGTACACCGTACTGCTCTACCGCGCGGCGATAGAACTCGTCAAAGTTCTTACCGGGGGTACGTACGTCAATGTAGAATACGTAAACCTCGGTGTCGGGATATTTCTCACGGATCAGCATGGCGTGCTTTGCCGTGTACATGCAGCAGATCTTCGAGCAGTAGGACTTACCGCGTTCGTTCTCTACGTCACAACGGGAGCCTACGCACTGCACGAATACGATGGTGTGAGGGTGCGTCTTGTCCGAGGGACGAAGCAGGGTGCCTGCGGTGGGGCCTGCGGCGTTCATCAAACGCTCAAGCTCAAGAGAGGTCACAACGTCCTGGCACGTAGCGTAGCCAAGCTCGTTGAACTTATCGGGCTTCAAGGGATTGAAGCCGGTTGCAGCCACGATAGCGCCATACTCGCGCTCAACGATCTGATCCTGCTGCTTGTAATCAATAGCACCTGCGGTGCAGAGCTTTGCACAAAGACCGCACTTGCCGCTCTTCATCATCGTGCAGTTGTTGGCATCAATGGTGGCAACCTTCGGCACTGCCTGTGCGAAGGGAATGTAAACGGCACGACGGGTATCAAAGCCCATATTGAACTCGTTGGGGACCTTCTTCTGAGGGCACTTCTCAGTGCAAAGGCCACAGCCCGTGCACTTATCCTCATCAACGTAGCGTGCCTTCTTACGAATGGCTACCTTGAAGTTACCGACGAAGCCCTTTACAGACTCAACCTCACTGTAAGAGAAGATCTTAATCTTCTCATTTTGTGCAACGTCAACCATCTTGGGCGTCAGGATACAAGCGGCACAGTCAAGCGTCGGGAAGGTCTTGTCGATCTGCGCCATCTTACCGCCGATGGTGGGCTGCTTTTCAACGATATCGACCTCAAAGCCTGCCTCGGCAATATCAAGAGCAGTCTGAATACCGGCAATACCGCCGCCGATCACCAGCGCACGCTTGGTAACGGGGCTCTCACCTGCCTTCAGGGGCTTGTTCAGGTGTACCTTTGCAATGGCCGCACGGCCGAGGATAATTGCCTTTTCGGTTGCCTGTGCCATATCCTTGTGGATCCAGGATACCTGCTCACGAATATTGGCAATTTCAACCATGTAGGGGTTAAGCCCCTCTTTTTCTGCCGCCTTGCGGAAGGTTGCCTCGTGCATACGGGGCGAGCAAGAGCAGACAACAACACCGGTAAGCTTATGCTCACGGATCGCCTCACGCATCAGCGTCTGGCCCGACTCGGAGCACATGTACTGGTAGTCGGTGGAGAACACGACGCCGGGCTCATGAGAAAGTGCCTCGGCAACGGCCTTCACGTCAACGGTAGCCGCAATGTTGGTACCGCAATGACAAATAAATACGCCAATTCTTTGCATTTTCGCCTCTCCTCCTTATTTGCTGTATTTGCGGAATGCGCTGGTGATCGCCTGCTGCGGCAGGTCCTCGTCAAGCATTGCGGGAACATCCTCGGGCTTGAGGTGGTTCTGACCCTTTTCGCGGATCACCGAAAGGCGCACCGCCTCAATGAGCTTAGCGGGCTCGACCTGACGGGGGCAACGCTCCATGCAGGCAAAGCAGGAAAGGCAATGCCAGATAGAGGGGGAAGCCGCCAGCTTGTCGATCTGGCCCTTTTCCACCATGTAAACGAACTGGTGGGGATGGTATTCCATCTCGTCAAACGCGGGGCAGGTAGCGGTACATTTGCCGCAACGCATGCACTTGCGTACGTCAACACCGGAGGAGCGCAGGATCTGCTCTACTGCGGCTGCATTTTTATTGTGGCTCATCAGTATTTCCTCCTTATTTCACGCCAAGCGCTTCTGCAAGCAGCTCGGTAAAGTAAACAACGCTCACGTCGTCGCAGCCGCCGTTCTTTTTGAGGTTGTAAAGGCACAGGGGGCACGCGGTCACCACCGTGTCAGCGCCCTTTGCCTTAGCGCTTTCCAGCACCACGTTGCTACGGCGCTGCGCTTCACCCTTATTTTCAAGGGTCACGTAGCCGCCACAGCACTCATTGCGCATGCCGTAGATCACAGGCTCTGCGCCAATGGCGCGGATAAAGTCCTCAAGAATGGTGGGGTTTTCGGGGTCGTCCATCGCCATCACATTTGAGGGGCGAAGCAACAGGCACCCGTAATAAGCGCCGATCTTGCGGCCCGTCAGGGGGTTGACGACCTTTTTCTTCAGCTCGTCGAAGCCGACACGGTCACGCAGCACCTCAAGGAAGTGCAAAACGCTCGTTTCGCCCGTGTAGGGCACGTCGGGCTTGATGTAATTGTTGACGCGAAGCGCGATGTCCTCATCGGTCTTCATGTCGTTGTTGACCTGCTTGATAACGTTGTGGCAAGCGGAGCAAAGGGTCACCAGATCGGTGCCGAGGTCGCGTGCGTTCATCAATGCGCGCACAGCGGAAAGCTTGGTAGCGATCTCGTCCTTTGCCATGGGATACACTGCGCCACAGCACTGCCACTCGGGCAGCTCACAGAGGTCTACGCCAAGTGCCACAGCCGCGGCACGTGCGTATGCATCCAGGTCTTTGGCTTTCGTTTTCAGCGTACAGCCGGGATAATAACTGAATTTCATGTGCATTTTCCCTTCTTGTAAATTTGGCTCGATTATCTTGTTGCAGGGCGGCAAGCCACCCTGCGATTTATTTTAGATGACCTTTCGGCCTATCAAAATACTACGTTGTACGGTGCTTTCTTGCACTGTCGCGCCGCGATTTTTGATGAAGAGCACGTGCCCGTGCAAGGCAGGGCGTACTACGTACGTCGCCACGCAGGGGCGCGCGCTATTCGCAAAAGTGCAAGCTGTGTCGCGCCGCGATTTTTGATGAAGAGCACGTGCCCGTGTAAGGCAGGGCGTACTGCGTACGTCGCCGCGCAGGGGCGCGCGCTATTCGCAAAAAGCGCAAGCGATCAGACCATTTGCTCGGGATGGAATACCTCATCAAATCTCTCGGCCGTGAGGAACCCGAGGGCTACGCACGCTTCCTTAAGAGAGATGTTTTCCTTGTATGCCTTCTTAGCGGTCTTAGCGGCGTTCTCATAACCGATGTAAGGGTTAAGGGCCGTGACCAGCATCAAGGAGTTGTGCAGGTTTCCGTGCATCTTTTCCTTGTTTGCAACGATGCCGACAGCACAGTTGTTATTGAAGGAAACGATAGCCTCGGCCAGGAGACGTGCGGACTGGAGGAAGTTGTAGATACAAACGGGCATGAAGACGTTGAGCTCGAAGTTGCCCTGCGATGCAGCCATACCGACAGCCACGTCGTTACCCATCACCTGCACTGCCACCATCGTGACAGCCTCACACTGTGTGGGGTTCACCTTGCCGGGCATGATGGAGGAGCCGGGCTCGTTCTCGGGAATGCGGATCTCGCCAAGACCGAGGCGGGGGCCGGAGGCCAGCCAACGCACGTCGTTTGCGATCTTCATCATGTCGCAGGCAAGTGCCTTGATGGCGCCGTGTGCAAACACGATCTCGTCTTTAGAGGTAAGGGCATGGAATTTGTTACCTGCGGTCTTAAAGCTCTTGCCCGTGATCTCAGAAACCGCCTCGGCCACCTTGACGTCAAAGCCCTTGGGGGTATTCAAACCGGTACCGACGGCAGTACCGCCAAGTGCCAGCTCCTTGAGAGTGGGCAGGGAGGCTGCCAGCAGCTCCTTGTCGCGCTCAAGGCTGGTGCGCCAGCCCGAGATCTCCTGCGAGAAGGTGATAGGGGTCGCGTCCTGCAGGTGCGTACGGCCGCTCTTTACGATCCCCTCGTTTTCCTTTTCAAGACGCTTGAAGGTATCTACCAAAAGATCGATAGCGGGAAACAGCTTATCCTCAATAGCCGCAACGGCAGCAATGTGCATCGCGGTGGGGAAGGTGTCGTTCGAGGACTGGCTCATATTGATATCGTCATTGGGATGGCAAAGCTTTTTGCCTGCGATCTCATTGGCGCGGTTTGCAATAACCTCGTTGGCGTTCATGTTGGACTGCGTGCCCGAACCCGTCTGCCAAACGACCAGCGGGAAATGATCGTTGAGAGACCCGGACATGACCTCGTCGCAGGCCTGCTTGATAGCAGCCAGCTTTTCATCGGTCATCTTCTCGGGCTTGAGTGCGTTGTTGGCGATCGCAGCTGCCTTTTTCAGCACACCGAAGGCCTTGGTGATCTCGCGGGGCATGGTCTCAATGCCTACGCCGATCGGGAAGTTCTGATGGCTGCGCTCGGTCTGCGCTGCCCAGTAACGGTCGGCGGGTACTTTTACCTCACCCATGGAGTCGTGTTCAATACGGTATTCCATGTTGTTCCTCCTGAAGAAAAATGTTAGATACACGTGCGCGCGTAAGCACGCCGCAAATTATCATTATATATTATAACACAACGCTTTTTGACCGTCAAGGGGCAAAGCGCAAATAAAGCGACAATCTTCTTGCCATTTTTGACAAAATTTTAACAAAAAATATAGTGCTTTTCACCTTTTTGCGACAAGATGGTAAAAAAACGCGTCAATGCTTGAATTTTTTCGGGGTTCGTGGTATAATGATTTAGATTATATTGTATGAGGGAGCTTCTATGCTGGAATTACAACACATCAGCTTTTCCGCGCCCGAGGAAACCGGCGGAAAAACCGAAATTTTAAACGATATAAATTTAAAGATCTCCGAGCGCTTTGTGGCGATCACAGGCCCCAACGGCAGCGGTAAATCCACGCTTGCAAAGATCATTGCCGGCATCATTACACCCACAGCGGGGCGCATTTTGTTTGACGGCGAGGACATCACCGACCTTTCGATCACCGAGCGCGCAAAACGCGGCATCAGCTTTGCCTTTCAGCAGCCCGTGCGCTTTAAGGGCCTGACGGTCAAGGATCTGATCTCGCTGGCAGCAGGCGAAAAGATCTCGGTGTCCGCCGCCTGCTCCTACCTCTCCGAGGTCGGTCTTTGCGCCAAGGAGTATATCAACCGCGAGGTCAACGCCTCGCTGTCGGGCGGCGAGCTCAAGCGCATTGAGATTGCGGAAATTCTTGCCCGCGGCACCAAGCTTTCGGTCTTTGACGAGCCCGAGGCAGGCATTGACCTGTGGAGCTTCCAGAACCTCATTAAGGTATTCGAAAAAATGCACGAAAAAACCAAGGGCAGCATTCTGATCATTTCGCACCAGGAGCGTATTCTCAACATTGCCGACAAGGTCGTGATGGTTGCCGACGGTAAAATTGCCGCTGAGGGCAAAAAGGAAGACGTGCTCCCAAAGCTGTTCGGCACCGTGGCGGGCTGCCGCTTTACGGAGGTGAACTGATATGGCACAGTTAGACAGTATCAAGCAAAATCTCCTGGCGCAGGTGGCCGATATCCACGAAATTCCTCAGGGCGCCTATTCCCTGCGCGTTGACGGCAAAATGTTCGGCAAAAGCAACTCCGAAAACATTGAGATCGTGGCCAAGGAGGACAAGCCGGGTATCGATATCTACGTAAAGCCCGGCACCAAAAAGGAAAGCCTGCATATCCCCGTGCTGCTGGCGCAGTCGGGCATCAAGGAGCTGGTCTATAACGATTTTCACATCGGTGAGGATTGTGACGTCACCATTGTTGCAGGGTGCGGTATCCACAACGGCGGCAAGGCAGACAGCGAGCACAGCGGCATCCACGCCTTTTATCTCGCTAAAAACGCACGCGTAAAGTATATCGAAAAGCACTACGGCGAGGGGGACGGCAACGGCAAAAACCTCATGAATCCCACCTCCGTGGTTGAGCTTGCCGAGGGTGCGTATATGGAAATGGAGACCGCGCAGATCAAGGGCGTGGACAGCACCAAGCGCAAAACCACAGCGAGGCTTGCCGACAAGGCAACGCTGATCGTTCGCGAAAAGATCATGACTCACGGTAGCCAGCACGCCGAAACCTACTTTGAGGTGGATCTCAACGGTCGCGACTGCGGTACGCACGTTATTTCTCGCTCCGTTGCGCGTGATAACTCGACTCAGCTCTTTGTATCGCATATCAACGGCAACAACGTATGCTCGGGTCACACAGAATGCGACGCGATCATCATGGACGGCGCCAGCGTTTCCGCCGTACCCGAAATCATGGCAAACCATCCCGACGCATCGCTCATTCACGAGGCGGCCATCGGTAAGATCGCGGGCGAGCAGCTGATCAAGCTCATGACCCTCGGACTTACCGAAAAGGAGGCCGAGGAGCAGATCATCGGCGGCTTTTTGAAATAAAAGCGGGGAGGAAGAGGGGCCCCTTTTAAAAAAGCGGGCCCCTCTTCCTCTGCTTTTTCACAAGCAAAAGCATGCCCTGTTCCCGAAAGCCCTGCGAATTTTTTAAAACACACGAAAGAAAGGAGCATCAACGTGTTACGCTTACCCGATCTTACACCGCTGCTTGCGTGGTACGAAAAGAACAAGCGCGACCTGCCGTGGCGCCACACCAAGGATCCGTATCGCATCTGGGTGTCGGAAATCATGCTCCAACAGACCCGTGCCACGGCAGTTTTGCCCTATTATGCCCGTTTTCTTGATACGTTGCCCACTGTTTCGGCACTGGCAAATGCCGAGGAGCCCCTTTTGCTCAAGCTCTGGGAGGGGCTTGGCTATTACAGTCGCGTACGCAATATGGCAAAGGCCGCACGCACGGTCATGACGGCACACGGGGGCGTTTTTCCCACCACGTATGAGGGTATCCGCGCACTTTGCGGTATCGGCGACTATACCGCGGGCGCTATTGCCTCCTTTGCCTTTGACCTACCCTACCCTGCCGTTGACGGCAACGTTTTACGCGTCGCGGCACGCCTGTTATGCTACGAAAGGGACGTGCTCTCCCCCCTGGCAAAGAAAGAGCTGACCGCAGCAGTACAAGCACAGATCGATCGCCTGCCGCCGGCAGCCCTCAATCAAGCACTCATGGAGCTCGGCGCCACGGTATGCTTGCCAAACGGCGCGCCGCACTGCGAGGCCTGTCCTCTACGTGCACATTGCAGGGCCCTAGTAAAGGGTATGCAGACCGCTTTGCCGATCCGCAAAAAGCCACCGAAGCGCAAGCGCGAAGAAAAAACCGTGCTCATTTTGCGCATTGCCGACCGTGTTGCTTTGCAAAAACGCCCCGAAACGGGGTTGCTTGCCGGTCTTTTTGAGCCACCCAGCCTCCCGGGCAAGCTAAGCGCTGACGAGGTGCGCGAGCAACTTTCAACGGCAGGCCTCCGCCCCTTACGCATCGCACCCCTCGGTGATGCCAAGCATATTTTCACGCACCTTGAATGGCACATGACGGGGTTTGAGATCTTACTTGACGAAAGCGCCGCCGCACTGCTGCCACACACGCTGTTTTTCGCGCCGCGCGAAAAAATAGACGTTGCATTTGCGCTCCCCTCCGCCTACGCTGCCTATCGGGCATTTATGTAATATCAAGCAGATCAAAAAGCACAGCACTTATGAAGCCAACAGGGCTTCATAAGTGCTTTTTTCATACCATTACGGCTTATTCCAGCTCAGTATCTGTGCCGTGACGTCCGCGGTCTTTACACGAAGCGGCACACCGCTTTCGGAAAATTCGATCTCGGCACCTTCAAACAGCACCACGGTATTGCCCGCTTCGTTGAGCGCTACGTGCTTGACCTGCTCGGCACCCGGGAAAAGCGAAAGCAGCACGATGCCAACACCGTGAGCGTCGCCCAGGCTGACACCGTCGTAGCTCAGCGTTACGGCGCCCGTTTCATCACGAGTCAGCTGTGTGCCCGCCAGCTCGCGCGGCGCATAAAATGTCAGCGTGGCAGGCGCAATACCCGCCTCACCGCACGTCGCAACCACCAATTTTCCTTCAAAAGCGATCCCGCACGCCTCCCCTGCAAGCTCGGCCTCAAGCGGCCCCGTCAGTATATCGGAAAAATCTGCTTTTTTCTGCCCACACGCAGAAAAGCAAAGACAAAAAATTAGCAAAACGACAAAAAGCAAACGACGCATGCCAACACTCCTTCACCCTGTTTTTGCTAAATTATATGCTAATAATTGCGAAAAAATACTGTATATCACTTGTAATCGGACATTTTTTGTGCTATGATGAAAGGAGAAACTATGTATTGCACCGATTGCGGCAGAGCCGTTGCCGAAATTGACGAAACAGCATTACAGCACAATTACCGCCGCCTGCACGCGCTTGCCGCAGCACACGCGACCACACCCAACGTGCAGACCATCGCCGTTGTCAAGGCAAACGCCTACGGACACGGGTTTTTGCACACCGTTGTGCCGCTTTTAAGGGCAGGGTGCCGTTTTTTTGCCGTTGCCACACTAAGGGAAGCCTGCGCTGTGCGGCGCTACGCACCGCACGCAGAAATTTTAATTCTCGGTCACACACCACCCGAGGCCGCCGGGGTTCTCGCGCGGCTCCACCTCACGCAAACGGTCTTCAGCACCGAATACGCCGCAAGGCTCTCAAAAAGCGCAGCTGCCACGCGTTGCTTTGTCAAAATACACTTAAAGGTAGATACCGGCATGTGCCGCCTCGGCTTTGCCGCGACCGATCTCAAGGGGCTGCTACGTGCCGCTACCCTCCCTCACCTGATCCCTTGCGGTATCTTCACGCATTTTGCCGTTGCCGACTGCGATTTAGATGCCACACGTAATGCGTTTTTTAACTTTCTTACCTGTCGCCGCGCGCTGCGCGAGAAGGGGCTTTCCTTATTTTCACACGCGGCGGCCTCGGCCGCGCTGCTGCGCTTGCCCGAAACCGCACTTGACGGCGTACGCGTGGGGCTCGCCCTCTACGGCATTCCCCCCGTAAAGACCGCCCTTCCCCTCCGCCCCGCCTTAACGCTGACGGCGCCTGTGATACAGCTGCGCAAAATCACGGCGGGCACAGCGGTTGGCTACGGCGGCGCCTTTGTTGCCTCGCGCCCCTCAAAAATCGGCATTTTACCCATCGGCTACGGCGACGGGCTGCCCCGTCGCTTTGAAAAAGCAGTAGGACGTGTCACTGTTTTTCATCGAGGCAAGCCGTTTTCCACACCCGTAGCGGGACATATTTGCATGGATATGATGGCCCTTGATCTCACGGGCACACCCGTGGAGGTCGGTGATCGCGCTATCATATTTTCCGATCCGCGCCCTATAGCGGCAGCACTTGACACCATTCCCTGGGAGGTGCTGACCGCGCTGCACCCGAGAATTTTAAGGAAAAGGAGATGAAGCTGTGCTCGCTTTTTACTACGAAAACCGAAAAACCGATTTTTCGGTGACCGATTGCTGTAAAAATCCGCGGCGACTCGGTTGCTCCGCCCATCTGCATAATCACATCGAGCTGGTCTTTATGATAGAGGGCGACACCCTTGCATTTGCCGACACCGAGCAATGCAGGATCTCATCGGGTGACGCGTTTATCGCCTTCCCGAACCAGATACATCGTTACGAATCAACGGCGCCCGAAAAATTTTTCATTTTTATCGTAAGCCCCACGCTGGCGCCCTCTCTTGCCGAGACCTTTACGGGCTCGGTGCCGCGCTCCAATCTCATCAAAGGTCTTTCAAACGACCCGGACGTACGTTACCTGATCGATAAGATCATGACTGTGCCGGAGAAAAAAGATCTCTTCACGGCCAGCTTGCAGCAGGGCTACCTGCTCGCGCTGTTTTCCCTGGTGCTCTCCAAAACCGAGCTTGCGACCCACTCCTCCACCGAATCGCAAACGCTGAAAAGCATCATTTCCTATTGCATGCAGCACTACCAGAACGAGCTTTCGCTCTCGGTCCTCGCGCGCGATCTGCATATCAGCAAATACTACATCTCCCATTTGTTTTCGGACAAGCTGCTGATCGGCTTTAACGACTATATCAATTCCCTGCGTATCTCCTATGCATGCCGCTATCTGCGGCACAGCACCACCCCCATCACTGAAATTGCAAGCCTTGTCGGCTTTAATACCTCACGCACCTTTAACCGCGCCTTTGTGCGGCAAATGGGCATCACACCGAGCGATTATCGCCGCACGGCAAATACAAAATAACAAAGGAGTGCTTTTTATGAATACCATTGCAAGCTTTACCGTTGATCACGACAAGATCAAGCCCGGTATGTACGTATCCCGCATCGACGGTGACATTATCACCTTTGACCTGCGCACGAGAAAGCCCAACGACGGCGCTTATATGGATACTTGTACCATGCACTCCGTGGAGCACATGATGGCCACCTACCTGCGCAACAGCGAGATTGGCGGACACGTCGTTTACTTTGGCCCGATGGGCTGCCAGACAGGCTTTTATCTGCTGACACGGGGCCTCACGCCGGAGCGCGTAAAGAAGGCGGTGCTGACCGCCCTGCGCGCCGTGATCACACACAATGGTCCTATGTTCGGTAACACGCGAAAGGAATGCGGCAACTATGTCAATCTGAGCGTTGACGATGCTAAAAAGGAGTGCGCCGCCTATCTTATCACACTTGAAGGACAGACAGGAGGCTTTGAATATGAGCAATAAAGAGATCATCGGCATTATCGGCGCCATGGAGGTTGAAACCGCAGGGCTCGTTGCCGAAATGACACAAACAAAAACAAGCACCGTCAGCGGCATCACCTTTACACAGGGCCACCTTTGCGGCAAGGAGGTTGTCGTTGCCACGTGCGGCGTCGGCAAGGTATTTGCCGCCATTTGCGCCGAGGCAATGATCTTACGGTTCGGTGTCACCGCCCTGCTGAATACGGGCGTTGCCGGCGGCCTTTCGCCGATGCTGGAGGTCGGTGACGTGGTGGTTGCCGACGAGGTCGTGCAGCACGATATGAACACCACCGCTCTGGGTGACCCACGCGGGCTTTTATCGGGGCTCAACGTCATCAAAATCAAAACCGACGCGCGCCTGACGAAAGCTCTTTGTGAGGCCACCGCCAAGGAGGAGCTGAACGGCATCGTCGGCACAGTTGCCTCGGGCGACCTTTTTGTATCAGACGCCCACGTCAAGGAAAAGCTTGTGCGGGAATTTGATGCCGTAGCCTGTGAAATGGAGGGTGCTGCCATCGGCCACGTGGCCTTTGTCAACGGCGTGCCCTTCTCCGTATTGCGCGCCATTTCCGACGGCGGCGACGGCATGGAATTTTCCGAGTTTGTTGGGGTTGCCGCCAAAATCTCGGTGGCCGTCACCAAGGAGTTTTTAAACAGTCTGTAAACCATCCTCCCGCGCGCGAATTCAAAATTGAACGAAAAAGATATTTAATTGTATTGACATTCCCCCCGCACGGCGTTACAATACCCTTGAGGACACTTCCTTCCATCACTTAACATAAAAGGAGAATGCCTATGAAGCCTATGATCTGGTCGTATTTTTTACAGCTGAGCAACCATATGTGGGATCCCATCGGTCTCCCCGATGCCAGCCCCTACATTACCAACGGCGGCACAAAGGAAGAGAACGGCACCGATATCGAAACCTGGGACAAGCTGATCGACTTCATCGCTGAGCGCAAATACAATATGGTGGTTATTGACGTGGGCGATGCCATCCAGTACGAAAGCCACCCCGAAATTTCCGCCCCCGACGCGTGGGATAAGGATTTTCTCAAGAAAAAGCTTGACGAGATCCGCTCTAAGGGCATTGAGCCCATTCCGAAACTAAACTTCTCTACGGGCCATTGCACGTGGCTCAAGCAATATCGCTACATGATCAGCTCCCCCACCTACTACAAGGTGTGCGCAGATCTGATTGCCGAGGTCTTAGAGGCCTTTGACTACCCGCGCCTCATTCACGTCGGTCTTGACGAGGAGGACGTCGGGCATCAGACGACCCAAAACGTGGCCGTCGTCCGCCAGGGCGAGCATTGGTGGCACGACGCATTCTTCTTCTTCAAGGAGTGCGAAAAGCACGGCGCAAGGCCCTGGGTATGGTCCGACTACTACTGGCATCACCCCGAGCTCTTTAAGAAGAACATGCCCAAATCGGTGCTGCAGTCGAACTGGTGCTACCGCAGCCTGGTATCCCCCCCAAACGAGATCCAGCGCGTGCGCGTGCAGACCTATCTTGATCTTGACGAAATGGGCTTTGACCAGGTTCCCACCGCCTCTACATGGGCTCTTCCCTTCGGCACGAATGAATACGAGACCGTTGGCTGGTGCCGCGACAAGCTGAATCCCGACCTTCTCAAGGGCTTTATCACCGTACCGTGGTGCTGGACGCAGCCTTACCTTGAATATTTCCTCAAGAACGACGCACACCTGCTCTTTGAGGCACGCAAGAAATTCTATCCGGAAACCCTTTCATAAGATATGCCGCGGCAACCGTGCCAAAACGCGGCGGCTGCGGCGCGATTCATTGTTTTAAGGAGATTTGAAATGAAGATCGCAACAACAACAGGTGACTTTCAATATTTCTGCAACAGCTATGAGGACCGTATTCGTGAGCTGCACCGTGCAGGCTTTCGCTATATTGATCTGAGTATGTATCACCTCGCACCGGACTCCCCCCTGATGCAGGACGATTGGCGCGAGTACACCCTGAAGCTGAAGGCTCTGGCCGATGAGCTGGGCATGACCTTTGTGCAGGCACACTCTCCCGGCGGCAATCTGCTTTGGCAGGATGAGGCACGTGTGGAATACCTTGTAAAATCCACGATCCGCTCCATTGAGGTCTGCGGTGTGCTTGGCATCAAAAACACCGTTGTACACCCCGGTGCCCGCCGAGATATCGGCAAGGAGGAATGGTTTGCACTCAACAAGCCCCTCTATGAAAAGCTCTTCCCCGCGATGGAGCGTTGCGGTGTGAACGTGCTTTGCGAAAATTCCTCCGAGCAAAACACGGGCAAGGGCTGCTACTATCTTTACACCGGTCAGGATATGCGCGAATTTATCGACTACGTAGGGCACCCGCAATTCGGCGGCTGCTGGGACACGGGCCACGCCAATATGGTGGGGCCGCAGTATGAGTCGATCTTAGCTGTCGGTGACAAGCTTTGGGCGATCCATTATAACGACAACCGCGGAGAGCGGGATGACCACATCATGCCGTTTATGGGAAGCCTCAATCACGACGAGGTGATGCATGCGCTGATCGACGTGGGCTTTGGCGGCTATTTTACGCTGGAATGCTGTGACGAGCTGCGTTGGTATGGCGCCAGAAGGCACTTCGGCGATGAGAACACCACCCTGAAGCTGAAAAATCCCACGCTGGCCATGCAGCGCCACATTGCCGCTATGCTTTACGATACGGCAAAGTGGATCGTGGAATCCTATGATCTTTTTGAAGAATAATCAAAAAATAAAAAATTCCAAAGGAGAACCGCTATGAAGCCAATGATCTGGTCTTACTTTCTGCAATTAAGTAACCACATGTGGGATCCGCCCGGGTCTGCCGCACGCAGCCCCTACCTGCGCGCCTACTACCCGACCGAAAACAACGACACCGATCTCAAGACCTGGGATATGATGGTGGACTTTATTGCCGAGCGTCAGTTCAATATGGTCGTGATCGATGTGGGCGACGGTATGAAATACGAAAGCCATCCCGAGATCTCTGCCCCCGACGCATGGGACAAGGATTTTCTTAAGAAAAAGCTTGACGAAATGCGCGCCAAGGGCATCGAGCCCATCCCGAAGCTGAATTTCTCTGCCGGGCACTGCGTGTGGATGAAGCAATACCGTTACATGATCAGCACCCCCACCTACTATAAGGTGTGCGCCGACCTCATTGCCGAGGTTTGCGAGGTCTTTGGCAATCCGCGTCTGTTCCACCTCGGCCTCGACGAGGAGACCTACAACCACCAAACAAGACAGGCGTTCGCCCTGGTCCGCAACGAGGAGCTTTGGTGGCACGATTGCTACTTCTTTTTCAAAGAGTGCGAAAAGCACGGCGCCCGTCCGTGGGTATGGTCGGATTACTACTGGCACCACCCCGACCTGTTCGTGAAGTATATGCCAAAATCGGTGCTGCAGTCGAACTGGTATTATCGCAACTTTACCGGCACGCTCAGCGATTACTACAAGACCTGTATTCAAACCTATCTTGATCTTGACGAAATGGGCTTTGACCAGGTGCCCACCGGCTCTATCTGGGGCAATCCCCTTGGCCACAATGAGTTTGAGACCATGGGCTGGTGTAAGGAAAAACTGAACCCCGAGCTTCTCAAGGGCTTCATGACCGTGCCGTGGACCTTCACGCAGCCTGAGTTTGAGTACTACCTCAAGCTGGATGCGGATATGTTCTATCAGGCAAGAAAGTGGCACTACGCCGAGTCGTTTGAAAAGTAAACGAGCACCGATCGGTGATGCCGCTAAAAAAGACCGCAACGTTAGCGTAGTGCCCTTAAGGACACTACGCAGCGATATAAATCCCTTGCGGGATTTGCGATATACGCGTGCCGCGTGAGATATATCTTCGATGCGATATGCCCTCTCGGGCGTGAAGGGATTTATATCATATCGCAACCGACCGTTCGTTTGCGCAGCAAACAGGGAGGTTATATCGCATTTGAGCGTGAGCGAAAATATATCGCGTTTGCGATAGCAAACATATCACCAAATAAAATAGCATCTGTGAACACAGATGCAGTGCTTGTCAAGAAGTCAGGACCACCGGCTTAGCCGGTGGCTTGCACCGCCCCTATAAGGGGCCATTACCGGCAGCACTTTCGTGCTCGAAGGATCTGCCAACCGCACCGCTTCTACGGGCTACCGCTGAAGCGGTGTCT
>SVTG01000007.1 GCA_015063895.1 Oscillospiraceae bacterium
ACAAGCACTGCATTTGTGGTCACAAACGCATGTAGTGAAATGTTTTGCTTTCGCAAAACGTGAAATAATGTGCTATTGCACATTGTGAAATATCTCGCTTTGCTCGATGTGAAATGAAATTTGCCCACGTTCGCGTAGCGAACATTTCACATTTGCGAAGCAAATATTTCATCGCGAAGCGATTTCACTTGCCCGCAAGGGCAAATTTCGTTGCGTACCTGCTCTATGGCAGGTACGCTGTACGCGGTGCTTTTTTTGTTATGATCAGAGCATGGTGTCGTCGTAGACGGCACGGCTGCCGCCGATGAATTTCGGGCGTGTGCGTGCGGCCACGACAAGCGCGCTGCCAATGCGGTTGCTTTGGAGCCTGACGGGGACGGCAACCTTTTTTAAGTGCATACCGATCAGGGTGAGACCAATATCGAGTCCCGCGTCGGCCTTGACCTCCTCTACTACAATGGGTGCCTCAAAGGCGGCATAGGCGGCGGTCGCCATGGAGCCGCCCGCCTTGGGCTGCGGCACAACGTTGACACGTTCGGCAAAGGGGAGTGCGGCGCTTTCGATCACGATGGCGCGGTTCAGGTGTTCACAGCACTGTACGGCGAGATAGATGCCCCTTTCCTTGGCATAATCGTAAAGGCCGTCAAAGACCTCCCTTGCCACGTCGGGCGCGGAATGGGTGCCGATCCGCTCACCGATGATCTCGCTGGTGGAGCAGCCGATGACAAGAATGCTGCCTTTTGGCAGGTCGGCGATACGACACAGCTCCTTGATCGTTTCGTTGGCTTGCTGATAATAGGATCTTTCCATAGTAAACCTCGTTTTTAAATCATACCTCGACAAAAACGTGCTCGTTTGAGGACTTTTTGGCGGCAAGGCAGAGATGCGCGCTGAAAATACCCTCAGCGAGAGGGGCGATCGAGGTGGCGGTGCCCTTCATGACGTCGATAAAGTTTTCAACCAGGTTGCGGTCGCCCCCGAAGTGTGAGCCGCTTGCCCCGTTGATGCGGTATTCCTCGGTGATATTTTCCTGGTGGCGGTAAACGTGAATGGTGCTGGTGACCCAGTCAAATTCAAGCGTGCCCTTAAAGCCGATCAGGCGCGCGCCGCGCTTGCCGGCGCCGTTGCGTGCCACAAAGTTCTGGGTGTACACCACGTGCATGCCGTTTTCGTATTCGAGAATACAGCTGCCGCTATCCTCGATCGTCACGTCCTTGGCAAAGCAGCAATAGGGGCCGATAATATAGCGGTCACCGTTCTTTTTGACGTTGTAGGGGCTTTCCGGGCAGGTCTTGGTCTTGTCGCACTCGGCGCAAAGCTTACCTGCGGGCTCATCGCCCCCAAATACGCGCTGTGATTTTGCCGCGCAGATGCGTACGGGCTTCAATGCTCCTAAGAGATAGGTGATATAGTCAAGGTCGTGTGTGGCCTTTTGCAGCCACTGGCCTCCCGTTTCCTTTTCCTCGCGATACCATTTGTGGTAGTAGCCGCGTCCGTAGGGCACGTTGTTGTAGGCCTGTACGTGCTCGATGCTGCCGATCTTGCCTGCGTCTGTAAGCTCCTTGACCTTCAAGAGAAGCGCCGAGGTGCGCAAGGGGAAGGAAACCACGGTTTTTTCGTTCATGGTGGGCAGAATGGTTTTTAGTGTGTCGAGCTGTGCCTCGGTCGTGGAGACCGGCTTTTCAAGAAAGAGGGGGAGATTGTATTTTGCTACCAGCACGGCGTATTCGGTGTGCAGATTACAGCGCGTGCCGATCAGCACGCCGTCAAGCTTTTCGCTTTTCAGCATCTCCTCGGCGTCGGTATAATAATTGACGTTTTCATAGCCCTTTTCTCGGTCTTTTTGCTTGGCGGCCTCAAGGTCGGTATCCATGACGGCGCACAGACGCGCTTCGCCGCTTTCTGAAAGCTTGTCTACAATGCCGCTGATGCGGTTGCCGTAGCCAATGACAGCAAAGTTTAACATATTTTCTCTCCTTTGTATGTGGGATCAATACAAGTATAGCACGCGCGTGCTGTGATTACCATTCACCAAACTGCCGTTTTATAGCACAAAACTGCTATTGACAAACGGTGCCGCCTTTGCTAAAATAAGACTGAGGTGACGCTATGAAGTTAAACAGCGAAAAAATTTCAGCACGCTTTTTGGAGATCAATAACTGTAATATCCAGGATCTTGGTGTGCGTGACCGCCGCATGGTGCGCCCCGCGGGGCGCGCGGATTACCATCTTTTATATATATTGCGCGGCGCTTGCTACGTAACCGACGGGGGCGCGCGTGTGCGTTATGAAGCGGGGCATCTGATTTTGTACCGTCCGCACGAGCGACAGGAGTATGATTTTCTTGCCGCTGATGAGACCGTTTCGGCATTCGTGCATTTTTCGGGAACCTGCGTGCAGGAGCTGCTGACGGCGCTGGGGCTGGCACGTGAGCGCGCGATCTTTGTGGGCAGCGGCAAGCGCTTGGAGCGCCTTTTCCGTGATATGGTCGATGAGTTTTGCCTCAAAAAGCCTTACTACACGGAAAGTGCGGCGGCGCTCTTGGTACAGTTTGTGTCGCTTGCCGCGCGGAGTGCGAAGGGTGACGGCGTGGTGCGGGCCGCGCGCAGCGAGGGGATCGCTGAGGTGCTGCGTCATATGCACCGTCATTATAACGAGGCACACGACGTGGCCTTTTATGCCGCTATGTGTCATCTGAGTGTCGGGCGCTTTGCGCACGCCTTTAAGCAAGCCACGGGCACGAGTCCGAAGCGCTATGTGCTGGAGCTGAGGATCCATGCCGCACTGGATCTGCTTGCCTCAACCGATCTTGCCGTGTGCGAGGTGGGGGCCTTGGTGGGCATTGAGGACGTGAACTATTTTAGCCGTCTGATCAAGCAGCACACGGGAAAAACGCCCCGTGCACAGCGTGGCTGAAGTTTATAACTTTTCTGCTATTTTGTTGCACCTTGCGTTTGAATGTGCTATAATACTTGTAGCAAGTGTGGGCGCGTGCCTGCATGAAAGGAGATTTTTATGATTTACGTATTGAAAAACGATAAGCTTACCGTAAAGATTTCAAGCTTTGGTGCCGTGTTGACCTCGGTCGTTGGGGCTGACGGCTGTGAATATATGTGGCAGGGCGACGAACGGTATTGGGAGGATACGGCTCCATGGCTCTTTCCGATCTGCGGCAGATTACCGAACGGCCGGTATACCTACGGTGGCAAGATCTTTGCCATGGACTGCCACGGCTTTGCACAGGCCAGCGAATTTGAAGCAAGTGAGGTAAGCGATACCGCGCTCACTCTCTCACTGACGGCAAACGAGCAGACCAAAAAGCAATACCCCTTTGACTTTGTTTTTGCCATCACCTATACGCTCTCCGATACGCGACTGAATTGCCGCCTTTCGGTGGAAAACAAGGGCACAGAGCTCTTGCCCGCGACCTTTGGCGGTCACCCCGGATTCAACATTCCGCTTGACGGGGAGAGTGATTTCTCGGATTGGCGCTTAGAATTTGACAAGCCCTGCTATCCCGATTCGGTGATCTTCACCGATGCTTTGCAGGACAGCGGCAAGCGCGTGGCATATCCTTTGGAGAACAGCCGCCGTTTCCCGCTTTCGCACGACCTGTTTCGCATTGACGGTGTGTTCCTTACCGGTATGGCACAAAGCGTTACGCTTTGCTCGGATAAATCGGCGCGCAGCGTGACCGTCACCTACGGTGATGCCCCCTACCTCGGCATCTGGAGCAGTGATAACGACGGCCCCTTTGTTTGCATTGAGCCCTGGTGGGGCATGGCTACGCAGGAGGGGTCTGTTGCGCTGGAGGAAAAGTGCAATATGTTCCGCTTGCCTGCGGGTGCTTCGCATGCAGCGGACATTACCATCGATTTTCAATAAGTGAGAGGTAGCAACATGAGGATTTCAACCGATCTTGGCTCGGCTTCGCGTTTTGGCGGTTATGAAAAGGGTGTGGAGTTGATCGGCCGCGCGGGATTTGACGCGTGGGACCTGTCAATGTTTAATCTGGCGCGCTATGATTGGAAAAACGGATGTATCAAGGACAGCGACGATGTGTTTCGCGGCCCCCAATACCTGAAAAAGGCGCGCGAGCTGAAACAGATCGGCGAGGCGTTTGGCATGGTCTGCAACCAGTCGCACGCCCCGTATCCCTGCCACGTCGCGGGCATGCGCGATTGGCTCAGGCGTGCACTGGAGCTTTCTGCCGAGGTGGGCGCTGAGATCTGCGTGATACACCCCGACGGCAACACACGCGAGGAGATGATCGAAATGTATCTGGATCTGCTCCCCTTTGCAAAAGCGTGCGGCGTCAGGATGGCGGCGGAAAATATTGCCTATCGCGATAAGAGCACGGGGCTGTATGCGCCGCATTATTGCTCCGATCCCGCTCGCTTTATCAGCGTGATCGACGAGATCGGCGATCCTTATCTGGTGGCGCTGCTTGACGTGGCGCATGCAGAGGTGCAGGGCCTTGACACCTCGGCTACCGAAATGATCTATGCTCTGGGGGCAGATCGCCTGAAGGGCTTGCACATTCACGATAATGACAAGAAAAACGATCAGCATAAGCTCCCCTTTACCGCTTCGATCGCGTTTGAACCGATCGTTCGGGCGCTGAAGGAGATCGGTTATGGCGGATACTTTACCATGGAGGCCGACGCGTTTGTGTATGGCGCGCCGCTTGACGAGGGTGAGGCTACCTTAAAGGAGCTGGCACGCGTGGCGCGCGTGTTGGCGGATATGTTTGAAAAAGCGTAACAATAGGATAAAAAGAGGGGCGATTGACGAGCAATCGCCCCTCTTTTACGTGTTTTTTAGAAAAAACGCAATCCGCAAAAAATAAAATTGGAAAATTTAAGTAATAAATTGGAAAATGGAAAGGCGGCAAAGGCCGGCAGTATGGACATATCGCGGTTGTTGGCGTCGCTTAACGCCTGCTTTTCTGCTCGTAGCGAGCGCCTTGCACGCCGATAAAGGATCTGCGCGTGTGCGCGCTTCGGGTGTCGCAACCCCGGTGCGTGCTTGGGGGGTGCTTCTATCTTATATAAACGTACGCGCGTGCGTAAGGCGCCGCGTGTGCGTGGAAGCGGTGTGCTTGGCGTACTCCCCGGGTATTGGCTTGGATTTGAAGCCATCATCTGCTCATATATGCTTGTTTGGGAAAATTTAAAGTATTGATTTGATCTTCCAAAACGGCTCAATAAAAAAATTTTTCCGCTTTTGGAAAAAATATCTTCAAAAACCCTTGACAAGCGGTAAAAAGGCGTGTATAATGGGTACAGTTAAGGGCGTGCAGCCCTTCTTGGATCAAATTTGCAGAATGGAAGGTAACCGATATGAAAGCAAGCACAAAGAAAACGGCCGTAGCAGCAGGCGTTGATGCAAACGAAAGAAAAAAGGCTCTTGAAACCGCGATCAAGCAGCTGGAACGCGATTTTGGTGCAGGCACGATCATGAAGCTGGGTGAGAATACCCATATGGAGGTGCAGGCCGTGCATACGGGCTCTCTGTCGCTTGATATGGCACTCGGCATCGGCGGTGTGCCGCGCGGACGTATCATTGAGATCTTTGGCCCTGAATCCTCGGGTAAAACGACGGTGGCTCTCCACATTGTGGCCGAGGTGCAAAAAACAGGCGGTCAGGCTGCCTTCATTGATGCAGAGCACGCACTGGATCCCGTATACGCAAAGGCGCTGGGTGTAGATATTGATAATCTGCTTGTGTCTCAGCCCGATTGCGGCGAGGAGGCGCTGGATATCACCGAGGCGTTGGTGCGCTCGGGTGCCATTGACGTGGTGGTCATCGACTCGGTGGCGGCCCTTGTGCCCCGTCAGGAGATCGAGGGTGATATGGGTCAGTCGCAGGTGGGCGTGCAGGCACGCTTGATGTCGCAGGCCATGCGTAAGCTCTCCGCCGTGATCTCAAAGAGCAATGCCGTCGTGATCTTTATTAACCAGCTGCGTGAAAAGGTTGGCGTAATGTACGGAAATCCCGAAACCACCACGGGCGGTCGTGCGCTGAAGTTTTATGCCTCTGTGCGCATTGACGTGCGCAAGACCGAGCAGCTGAAAAACGGCAATGACATTTACGGAAACCACGTGAAATGCAAGATCGTGAAGAATAAGGTGGCGCCCCCCTTCCGCGTAGCAGAGTTTGACATTCTTTACGGTAAGGGCATCTCCCGCGCGGGTGAGCTTGTGGATATCGGTCTTGCCCTTGACGTGATCCAGAAGAGCGGGTCGTGGTTCTCCTACAACGGTGAACGCCTGGGACAGGGCAAGGACAATATCCGCAAGATGCTTGAAAGCGACACGGCCCTGTTTGAGGAGATCGAGGGTAAGATCCGCGCCGCCAGTGAGCAGATGAGCGTGAATGAAGAGGCCTTTGACGTAGATGACGAGGAGGAAGAGGATTTTGACCTTCGCGCCCTGAAGATGGACGATGACAATTAACGAAAAGATCATGCTGTGCGCTGTGCGCGCCGCCGATGGCGGCGCGCGTCTGCTGCTTGACGTGACGCGGGGTGAGGGCGAGGACAAGCGCCGCGAAACGCTCTGCGTTTTCGCGGCACGCCTCGGATACGTGCCCGTTTGCGGCACGGTATCCCCCGATACGTATGCGGAATTTGTGCACGAAGCAAGCGTTTGCGAGGCGGTAACGCTGGGGCTGCGCCTGCTTTCATATAGCGGTGTGTCGCGTGCCCGACTGATAGAAAAGATGCGTGTGCGCGGCGTGTCGGCGGCGACAGCAAGAGAGGCTGCCGATCTGCTGGCAAGCGAAGGGTATCTTGATGAGACCGAGAGTGCATTGGCGGCGATGCGAGGTGATCTTGCAAAGCTCTGGGGAGATAAGCGTATTTTGCAGGACCTTGCCGCCAAGGGATACCGCGGTGCGGCATTGGAGGGCGTCAAGGAGATGCTTCGCGGTGAAAATGCCGCCAAACGGTGTGCAAAACTCATTAAAAAACGCCACATGGAGCTGCCGCAGGAGGAGGAAGATATCGCCCGCTTTGCTGCGGTATTGATGCGATACGGTTATACGGTGCGCGAGATCAAGCAGGCGCTTGAAGAGATCGCTGAATTTTAAAAGGTGCCGTAATGGTATAAAAAAGCCGTGTTTTACACGGCTTTTTTGCCCATGCGGCGCCATTTTGTGCCATGACCCCCCGCCCGCTTGTGTCAAAATGGAAAAATCAGCCGTTGACTTTTTTGGCATGGGGTTTACAAATACGTAAAAATGGAGTATAATACTATATGTCTTATCAATTACTCAGTGAGGTTGACAATTGTATGAATTTAGAAGAGAAAAAGCTCAGCTCCGAGTCAATATTTGACGGCAAGGTGCTGCACGTACGCCGCGATGAGGTCGCACTCCCGAACGGGGAAGGGGCGGTGCGTGAATACGTACACCACATCGGTGCTGTGGCGATCCTGCCCTTGACCGACGAGGGGGAGGTCATTTTAGAGCGTCAATTCCGCTACCCGTTCGGTGATATTTTGGTGGAGATCCCCGCAGGCAAGCTTGATAGCCCCGAGGAGGATCCGCGCAAGGCGGCGCTGCGTGAGCTAAGAGAAGAAACGGGGGCTGTTGCAGCGGACCTTACCTATCTTGGCGATTATTACGGCTCGCCCGCGATTCTTGACGAGCGTATTCGTTTATATCTGGCTACGGGTCTTAGTTTTACCGAGCAGCAGACCGATGACGATGAATTTTTGGAGGTCTTTCGTATGCCCCTCGAGGCCCTTGTCGAGGAGGTTATGTCGGGCAATCTGCCCGACGGCAAAACGCAAGTGGCCGCGCTTCGCGTATGGGCGATGCTAAAAGAAAAAAATAAGGAGAGTGTTGGTGTTGAAACTCAATTATAAACGCGTGATCTTTGTGGGCTTTGCCTTTTTCCTGATCACGGCCTTCTGGCAGGCGTACGATACCATCGTGCCTAAAATTTTAACCGATAAATTCGGTCTGGCACAAACCTGGTCGGGTGCCATTATGGCGCTTGATAACGTGTTTGCGCTGGTACTTTTGCCGATCTTCGGTGCCATTTCCGACAAGGTGAACAGCCGCTTTGGGCGCCGCACACCCTTTATTGTGATCGGTACTGTTTGCGCCGCGATCCTGCTGGTGTCGCTGTCGGTGGCCGATAGCGCGCAGCTGAAAAAGATCGAGGCCGTGTCGGGCACCGAGGGCGAGGCTTATACGGCGTCCCTTGAGGTGCTGTGGGAGGCTAACCCGTCTGTGGCGGATTTTACGGCCGATACGATCGTGCAGGAAAAGCGCCCCTTGCAGGAGCTGATCTCGCGTGCCGATTTTGTGGATATCCCCATGACCGTGCTTGATGAAAAGGGAGAGAGCGTGACCAATCCCGATTACAGCAATATCGTGGTGCCTGCAAGGCAGGCGTATGTCGCCGCCGTCACGGCGCGCGACAATTCCGCGCTGATCGTTTTCATGATATTGCTCTTCTTTGCGTTGATCGCTATGGGCACCTTCCGCTCGCCCGCCGTGGCACTGATGCCTGACGTGACGGTCAAGCCGCTACGCTCCAAGGCCAATGCCGTGATCAATCTGATGGGCACGGCGGGTGGCATTCTGGTCTTGCTGCTCGGTATCGTGTTCGGTACGGGCAAGGCGAAAAATGCCCTGATGAATTATACCGTGTTTTTCTCAGTAGTGGCAGGTATTATGCTGGTGGGCCTTGCCGTGTTCCTTTTCAAGGTGCGTGAGGTGCGCTGGGCTGCCGATATGGAGGCGGAAAGCGCCCGTCTTGGACTTGACCGCGAGGAGGGGGACAAGCCCGCGGCCCCTGTGCGGGCGCTGACGCGCGGCGAAAAAATATCGTTGCTTTTGATTCTTGCCTCGGTTGTGTTCTGGTTCATGGGCTACAATGCCGTGACGAGCAAATACTCGGTATATGCCAGCACCGTGCTGAACGTGGATTATAATACCACGCTCCTGATTGCACAGGGCGCGGCGATCGCCGCCTATTTGCCCGTGGGGCTCCTTTCCGCTAAGCTTGGCAGAAAAAAGATGATCCTTGGCGGCGTAGTGATCCTCGGTGCCTCGTTCTTCTTTGCTTCCTTCCTCAGTGCCGACAGCCCCGAGACAGTCAAGCAGATCCTTATGCCCCTGCTTTTCGCGACGGCGGGTATCGGCTGGGCGACCATCAACGTCAACTCCTATCCGATGGTGGTTGAGCTGTCGCGCGGCGGTAACGTCGGTAAATATACGGGCTTTTATTATACGGCCAGCATGGCAGCACAGGTGGTGACTCCGATCCTGTCCGGTCTGTTCCTTGATTACGTCAGCTGGCGCACGCTCTTCCCGTATGCCGCGATATTCGTGGCTTTGGCGTTCCTGACAATGTTCTTCGTGCGCCACGGCGATGCCAAGCCCGAGGCGATGGCTACCGTGCTTGAGGGTGTCGGAGGTGCCGAGTAATGCCCCCCGTTGTAACGGTGCTTGTTTGTTGCGGTGCGGCACTGCTTGTTCTGCTTGCCCTGTGGTTGTTTTTGATCGCGCCGCGCGCCCGTCGCGCGGCAGTGAAGCCCTTTTTGCGCGGTTACGCGCACCGCGGACTTTGGGGGCAGGGTGTGCCCGAAAATTCGCTCACGGCCTTTCGTCTTGCTGCCGAGCAGGGATTTGCCATTGAGCTTGACGTGCAGCTTTCAAGCGACGGTGAGGTGATGGTCTTTCACGATTATACTCTCACACGTATGTGTAAAACCGAGCAAAAATTAGCCGATCTCAGCGCGGCTGACCTTGGTGCGCTGAAGCTTGACGGTACCGATGAAGGGATCCCTACCTTAAGGGAGGTGCTGACGGTGGTGGCAGGACGCGTGCCGCTTCTGATCGAGCTGAAGGGGGAAAACGGAAACGTATCACTTTGTCCGCGTGTTGCTGCCGCCCTTGAGGGTTATGAGGGGGAATGGTGCGTGGAAAGCTTTAATCCGCTTCTTTTGCGCTGGTTCAAAAAGCACCGTCCCGACGTGGTGCGGGGGCTGCTTTCCACCGATCTGATCAAAGAAAAGAAAAGCGGCTCACGTATCTTGAATTTTGCGCTTTCCGCATTGCTGCTGACCTTTCTTTGCCGCCCGCAATTTCACGCGTGGGATCAAAAATATCCGCGCCGTGCGGCACTGCGGTGCGGCCTTGTGCTCTTTGGCGCGGCCTCGTTTGTCTATACCGTGAAAAGCGAGCAGGCGTACCGTGCGCATCTGGCAAAAGAGCAATACCCCATCTTTGATGGATTTGTACCCGCAGGGCTTGTGGGTTCGGCTCCCGTGCGGCTACCAAAATAATTAAAAAGGGTGTGCGACGCAGTGCGTCGCACACCCTTTTTTGTTGGTATAACGGGGGATCTGTTATCGCCCACTTTTGCGCCGAGGCATTTGGCTTTTCAGGTGCCTGATGCTTTTTACGTGGCGCGCAATGCCTCAATGGGATTCATTTTCGCGGCACGTCTGGCGGGCAACAGACCGAAGATCACGCCAACGGCCAGCGAGAAGAGCAGGGCGAGAGCGGCTGTGGCGGGATTGAAGCTGAAGGTGTAACCGATCAGCAGCGAGGCGACATACGAGGCGCCAAGACCCAAAAGCACACCGATAAGACCGCCGAACAGGCTGATGATCATGGCCTCTATGAGGAATTGCAGCAAAATAACCGCAGGACGTGCGCCAAGTGCCTTACGTAAACCGATCTCGGCGGTACGCTCGGATACGGTCACAAGCATCATATTCATGATGCCGATACCGCCCACCACCAGAGCAATGACGGCAATGCCGGCCAGCATACCGAGCACCAGGTCGGTGATGGTCAGCACCATATCAAGGACCTCCTCCTGGTTGACAACGCGGTAGGTGTCCTTGTCGTTTGAGTTGAGTAATTGAGCGCAGAGATTTTCAATGCGCTCGATCACCTCGTCAGCATTAGCGCCTGAGGAGATGACAACGTCAAAGCTGCTGGGCAGACCCATCGCAAAGGTTTGCGAGGCGGTGGTGTAGGGTACGATCACGGCGTTATTGCCCGATACGTCAATTCCCACCAATTTATTCATAACGCCAACAACGGTGCAGGGGGAATTGTTGATCATCAGGACCTCGCCAATGGGCGCGTAGTTGCCGTAGTGGCGTTGCCAGAAGTCGTAACCGAGCACGCACACACTCGTGCGATGCGCCACGTCATCGGCGCTGATGCTGCGCCCGTACAGCAGGCCTGCGTTTTTGGTATAGGTGGAGAAGTAAAAGTCGTTGACGCCCATGATACGGCGTTGCGTCGTGTAGGGGCCGTCGTAGTTGCTTTGGGTAAGGTCGGGTAGTAGGGTGACTGCACGGGAGGAGGAAAGCTGCGGTGCTATACCGTCAACACCCTCAAGGGCGGCAAAGCGTGCCATCTCCTCGTCGGTAAAGCCTGCCTTTACCGTGGTGTTTTCCAGTGTTACGGTGGCGCGGTTGCCGCCAAGACCTGACAGCTGATCGATCACCGAATCGGTCACACCGCGCCCGATCGTCAGAAGTGCGAGGATCGAGGTGATGCCGATGATGACGCCAAGCATCGTGAGAAACGTGCGCATGGCATTGGCACGCAGATTAGAAAAGCTCATGCGAATGGTGCTGAACAAGAACATACTTTCACCCCCTTATTCGCCGTACAGCGCGTGGTATTCCTCGGCGCTGTAAAGATGACCGTCAAGGATGTATACGATGCGCGAGGCGCACGAGGCCACCTTGTGGTCGTGTGTGATCATCACGATGGTGATGCCCTCTTCGTTCAGGGATTTGAAAATATCCATAATTTGTGCACCCGTGGTGCGGTCAAGGGCACCCGTTGGCTCGTCGGCAAGCAAAATGCGGGGACGCGTGACCAACGCACGTGCGATCGCCACACGCTGCTGCTGACCGCCCGAAAGCTGACGGGGGAGGTTGTGCGCCTTGTCGGCAAGCCCTACGCGCTCAAGCTCTGCCATGGCGCGTGTGAGGCGCTGTGCGCGCGGCACCTTGGCGTAGATGAGAGGGAGCATTACGTTTTCCAGCGCCGAGATACGCGGCAGGAGCTGAAAGCTCTGAAACACAAACCCGATATCGCGGTTGCGGATACGTGCCATGTCGCGCTCACGCAGGCCTACTACGTTATGGCGCCCGATGGTATACGTGCCGCTGTCGGCAACGTCAAGACAGCCGATAATGTTCATCAGGGTGGATTTGCCCGACCCCGAGGGGCCGAGGATCGATACGAACTCTCCCGCATCCACCGAAAGGGTGATATCGTGGAGCACGGGAAAGAGCACGTCACCCATGACGTAGGTCTTCTGAATGCCCTCAAGTGAGAGCAGGTGTCGGTTATTTTCCATTAAAACAGCGAGTCGATCAGAGTAGAGTCGGCAATATAACGCAAAACGTCACCCTCATTTAGCGTGTAGCCGTCAGCCGCGACCACCGCGGCGTCGGTGCCTGTTGACAGCGTGATCTTGATATACACGCGTTTTTCCTTCTTGTCTGCATCAAGCACAGCCACGTAGGGGCGCTTGGCATCGTCGTAATAAATGCATTTGGTGGGTACGATCAGAGTGTTTTGTACAACGGTCTTTTGCGCGGCAACGATCGCCGAATAGCCCTCAAGGATCTCCTCCTCGGTGAGATTGTCCGACAGGTCAAGCCCCAGATACGCTACGTTGTTATCACTTAAAAAGGCGTCGTAATAGGTATAGCTGTCAAGGGTGGTGCCGTCGGGGTTGGTAATGATATCGGGGAATACCAGACGGGCAAGGAGCGTGAAATAAGCGACGCCCGATACGGTCTTGCCCTGCTCAATGGTAATGATCTCGGAGATCATCATGCGCCCTGCCAAGGCGTTGATGCTGACCGACGCATAAACGCGCTCGTCATTTTGCAAACGGGCGTGAATGCTGGCGACGTCATACTCTGACAGCGCAAAGGAAACAAAGAGCTCGCTGTACGACAGCGTGAAAAGGTTGTTGTCAAGCAAAAGCACGTCGCCCTTTTGCCAGGTGAGATGCGAGATGGTGAACTCAATGGCATCCACGTGCTCGAGCTCGTTTAAGATGAGCGTGCCGAGGCGCGTGCTGGTGATGGTCTTCGCGGCAGCGGTGTCCTCGCGCCAGAAATCGTCGGGGAAGGCGGAGGGGTCAACGTTGGAAAAGCCCTCGCGGAGCAGAAGCGATACGACGTATTCCTTGACGTTCTCGGCGTCGGTGGTGCCCATGGAAACCTCCACCGCCCAGCGATCGCTTGCTTTTTCCCAGTCAAAATAGATCGGAACCAGCGTGATAATATTTTTGGCTGCGTCCTCGGTAGAAAAGGTCGTTTTCTTACCGATCATCGTTTCGTCGATCCAGCTGACGCGGTAAAGGATCGGCCCCTGGCTGCCCTCGGACAGCAGCTTGATGAGATTGACGGTATAATTGTTTTCGGTAATTTCCGAGAGCTTGTCGGCATTTTCAAGCACCAGGGCGGCCAACGGCACCTCGGTATCAAAGGCCATATTGGTGATATTGCCCGTTGAAGAGAGGTTGCTTGAAAGCGAGGCACGTACTACGGTAGCCTCGGCAAAGGTGCCCTTTTGGTTTTTGTTTGAAAAATACACGATAAGAATAGCGGCCACGGCGATCAGCACTACCGCCAGCACGACGTAAAGCAGACGTACGCGCAGGATCTTTTTTCTACGTATCATAAGCCCTCCTGTGATGGGTTTCTTGTACAACATTATAAAATATCTTAGCATATTTAGTCAAGAGGGTGTAAAAATTTCAGAAAATCAACACAAAACGCACACGGTGGGGTCTTAGCACGTCATCCGTAACGGAGAACGCGCCAAAGCCTTACCGTGTGCGCTTTTGGTGATAATCGGTATGCGTTAAAGGTTGTTTACGACGTCGTCCATATTGTAAAATCCGGGTGCGCGGCCGACCATAAAGTGCGCAGCACGCAGGGCGCCCGTGGCAAACACCTCGCGGGAGGTCGCGCTGTGTGCCAGAGTAATGACCTCGTCCTTGCCGCAGAACAGCACCTCGTGCTCGCCCACGATCGTGCCGCCGCGAACGGCAGAAATGCCGATCTCACCGCGCTCGCGTGCGCGGCGCTCGCTGTGACGCTCATATACGTAGGGGTGGGGGGTGTCGGCATCAGCCTCCTTGATGCAGTCTGCCAGCATCAGGGCAGTGCCGCTGGGGGCATCTAACTTCTTATTGTGGTGCTTTTCGATGATCTCTACGTCAAAATCCGCCCCGAGGGTCGCGGCGGCGCGGCGGCACAGGGCCATCAGTAAATTGATGCCAAGCGACATGTTGCGCGAGAAGAATACGGGCACGCGCGCAGCGGCCTCGCGCATCTCGGCAAGCTCCTCCTCCGTGTGGCCCGTGGTGCAGACCACCAGCGGTGTTCCCGTGCGCTCGGCATAGGCAAGCAGGGAAGAAAGTGCCGAATGGTGCGAGAAATCCACGATCACGTCGGCCTTCCCTTCAAATTCCTCAGGGGAGGTATAAACGGGGTAGGAGCCCGCTTCCGTGGGGTGAATATCCACACCCGCCACGATGCGGTCACCTGCGGCGGAGGCTGCGGCGCTGAGCGCCGCGCCCATTCTGCCGCCGCAGCCGCAAAGCAGAATATTTAGCATATTTAAACTTCCTTTCGGGATCAGATAAGGCCGTAGGCCTGCATGACGCGGATCAGCTTTTCACGGTTTTCGGGCTCCATCTCGCACAGGGGCAGGCGGAGCTCGCCGTTGCAAAGCCCCATCAGACCGCAAGCAGTCTTGACGGGAATGGGGTTGACCTCACAGAACAGCGTGTTGATCAGCTTGAGATATTTGAGCTGCATGTCAGCGCCTGTCTTGAAGTCGCCGGCAAGGCAAGCGGCGCAAAGGTCGTGCGTCTGTTTCGGCAGAATGTTCGATACCACCGAAATGACACCCTTGCCGCCGAGCGACATGATCGGCACGATCTGGTCGTCGTTGCCCGAATAAACGTCAAGGCTGTCACCGCATTCGTCAAGGAGCTGTGCGATGGCGGAAAGGTTGCCCGAGGCCTCCTTGGCGGCCACGATGCGCTCATGCTTGGCTACCTCGCGGTACACCGAGATCGGGATATTGACGCCCGTGCGCGAGGGGACGTTATAAAGAATGATGGGCTTGTTGGTGGCGTCTGCCGTATGAAGGAAGTTTTGGATCAGACCCTTGGGGGTTGCCTTGTTGTAGTAGGGGGTCACGATCAGCAGCGCGTCATAGCCGACGTCGCAGGCGTAGCGCGAGAGCTCGATGCCGTAGGCCGTGTCGTTACTGCCTGTGCCCGCAATGATCGGCACGCGTCCGTCGACCTTTTCGGCGGCATAGCGCAGCAGCTCGCAGTGCTCCTCGTGCGAGAGGGTAGAGGCCTCGCCCGTGGTGCCTGCAATGACCAGTGCGTCAATGCCTGCGGCAATTTGCTGTTCGATGTGTGTACCCATCGTGTCAAGATCCATTACGCCGTTCTTGAAGGGGGTGATGATGGCTGTGGCAGCGCCTGTGAAAATGGTGGGTTTGAGTTTGCTCATAGCTCTTTCCTTTCTGTGGGAAAAACACAAAAAATAAAAAAACTGGTTGAAAACCAGCTGTATTTGTACTATAATAAGATAAGACACCGCTTATCGCACATATACAGATAGCTCTCCATCAAAGTTTGACGACAGTTCCACAGCTCTGAACCGTGCGAACCAGCAAGCCACGTGCCGCCGTGACTCACTTCGGCACGCCACGCTCCCGGTAAGGCTCAAGCGGCCGCGGCGGCCTTGCCCCTCCGAGGTCGCAGCATGCGCCTCTATCATTATATTATGTTTTTCCGACCTGTTTGGTCTTCTTTTTCATATTAGCACAATCGTGCACGCTTGTCAACGATTTTTTGAAAATTCTCTTGAATCTCATCGAAAGGGTACGTATGTCCGAAGTTATTGTAAACGAAAAGGTGAAAACAAACCTTGCCACCAAAGATTTTTACTACGATCTGCCTGAAAGGCTGATCGCACAGCACCCGCTCGCAAGACGCGATGCCTCGCGCCTGATGGTGCTTGACCGCGCCGCGGGCACGCTTGAGCACCGCCATTTTTACGATATCGTGGACTATCTTCGCGAGGGTGACGTGCTGGTGATCAATGACTCCAAGGTCATTCCGGCCCGCCTTTACGGTTACGCAGAGGGACGTCCTGAGGCAAAGATCGAGCTGCTGCTGCTCCGCCAGCGCGCGCTGGATACGTGGGAAACGCTGGTAAAACCGGGCAAGCGTGCACGTGTGGGTGCGCGACTCGTGTTTGGTGACGGGCTTCTGACGGCGACCGTAAGGGAGATCGTGGCGGAGGGCAACCGTCTGATCGAATTTGAATATGACCGTGAACGGTATGAGAATATTTACAGCATTTTGCACGAGATCGGTATGATGCCGTTGCCACCGTATATTACCGAGCGTTTGGAGGATAAGAGCCGTTATCAGACGGTGTATGCGCGTGAGGAGGGGTCTGCTGCCGCTCCGACGGCAGGGCTGCATTTTACCCCCGAATTGCTGGCGCGTGTGCGTGAGAAGGGCGTGGCGATCGCGCCGGTGATGCTGCACGTGGGGCTTGGTACCTTCCGCCCTGTCAAGGTAGAAAAGCTTGATGAGCACGTTATGCACACCGAATATATTTCGGTGAGTGAAGAGAGCGCCCGTCTGATCAATGAGCGCCGCGCCGCCGGCGGGCGCGTGATCGCTGTGGGCACCACCTCCTGCCGCACCCTGGAAAGTGTGACGGACGAAGCGGGAATTGTGCACCCCGTGTGTGGGGATACGGGTATTTTTATCTACCCCGGGTACCGCTTTAAGGCGGTGGACGCGCTGATCACAAACTTTCATTTACCCGAAAGCACGCTTGTGATGCTGGTATCCGCCTTTTATGACCGCGAAGCGGTTTTGAATGCCTATAAAACGGCGGTGAAGGAGGAGTATAGATTTTTCTCCTTCGGCGATGCGATGCTGATTGTATAAATCGCCGTATGCTTCGTTGTCGGGCGACTCGCTCAAATCGCCGTAGGTAACTACGGCTTCATCTCGCTCGCGCCCTTACGCCTTGCCTACGACGATTTCTCCTAATGTGTAGGGGCGACCATCGGTCGTCCGCGGACGCATCATCATGTAAAAATGCGTAGGGCGACCATCGGTCGTCCGTGAAATCATCATAATGAAAAACGCGTAGGGGCGACCATCGGTCGTCCGCGGACGCATCATCATGTAAAAATGCGTAGGGGCGACCATCGGTCGTCCGCGAAAGTGCAATGCTCTGAGGTACCTTTTAAAGTGATGGAAAGTGAGGCTTTTCTATGTCAACAACCAAAAAACAACTGGGCGGCTATTTACCCGCCGCTGCCAAGCTCTCGGTGCGCGATCGCTTGCGCCTGTTCCGCGAAGCGGGCTTCTCGTTTGTGGCGCTTTCAGCCGGTGGCATTTATGCCACTGCCGAGAGTGCGGTCACACCCCGCCTTGCCGAGCATTACGGATTGCAAATTGACAACGTGCATTTGACGGGTGCTGCCACCAATCAGCTGTGGCGTGACTGCCTTGAGGGTGAGGACGTGCTTGATAGATACTGCCGCGAAATTGAATTATGTGCCAAGATGGGCATCAAGATCGGCATTACGCACGTTACGTGGGGCTCTCACGCGCCAACGCCCGAGATCACCGATCTTGGTATTGAGCGCTTTAAGAGAATCGCCGCCTGCGCCGAGCAGAACGATTTCTGCCTCGCGCTTGAAAATTCAGTCACCGAGGAGCACCTGGTTGCTGTGCTGGACGCCATTGACAGTCCGCATATCGGCTTTTGCGTAGATAGCGGACACTGGGCTTGCTTCACCCCGCACTTTGACGTGATGGGGCGTTACGGTCACCGTATGGTCACGATGCATCTTGACGATAACGACGGCCTTGAGGATATTCATTTGTTGCCCTTTGACGGCGTGGCCGATTGGGGGCGTATCGTGGACGATCTCTTGAAGACCGCCCCATTTGAAAAGCGTGTATTGCTGGAGGTGGATTACTGCAAGCGCCGCTCTTATCCCGGGTATGATGCCAAGGCATTGCAGGCCATGTGGGAGGCGCGCGGTGTGAAGATCGCTTCCGATCTGCGCTTAGTGGAGTATCACGACGGTTACCTTGAAACCTATAAGAACATATCCTACGACGAATATCTTGACAGAATGTACCGTGCTGCTTCGCGTATTGCCGAGGGTGAGGTATAAAAAATTTTTCTGCGGTTATAGACTTTTTGCGCATCTTTTGGTATAATACTGTTATTGTTTAAAAAAACGAAAGGAGAAGTGCTGTGTTTGACGTACAAATACTGGTTGACGTGGCCGTTGCGGCGGTTGCCGTTCTGGTGGCGGTGCTTGCCATCTATCTTGCCATGCGTTTGCTGGGTAAGCTGGCAAAGTTTGTGATCGGCGTGATCGTCGTGGCGCTTGTTCTTTGGTTCGTTTTTTCGGATAGCAGCTTTTTGAGTGATATTTTGCCGGCATTGAAGCACGGCATTGATCTTTTGTGACGATAAAAAAGCCCTGCCGTTGCCCAAAAACGGGCAACGGCATTTTTGAAAGGAGTGATAACGGTGTTGAAAAAGCCGAAAATACTCGCCATCGTCGGCCCCACCGCCAGCGGCAAATCCGCCTTGGCGGAGGCGCTGTGTAAGCGCCTTGGCGGCGAGGTGGTCTCCTGCGATTCGATGCAGGTCTATCGCGGTATGGATATCGGCACGGCCAAGCCCGACGCCGCGACGCTCCGCGAGATCCCTTATCATTTGCTTGACGTAGCAGACCCTACCGAGGATTTTTCTATGGTGGCATATCTGGAGGCGGCCGAGCGCGCCGTCGGGGATATTCTGGCGCGCGGCAAGCTGCCGATCCTTTGCGGCGGAACGGGCCTGTATCTTGACGCCTTTTTGCGCGGTATGCCCGAATCGCCCGGCGGTGACGCTGCCCTGCGTGAGGCGCTGCTCGCGCGTGCTACCTGTGAGGGAAACGAGGCGCTGCATGCCGAGCTGGCTGCCGTTGACCCCGAAAGTGCTGCTGCCACGCACCCCTCCAACGTGCGGCGTGTGATCCGCGCGCTTGAAATATACCGCACAACGGGGGTAACAAAAACCGAGTGGGATCGCCGCTCACGCACGCAGCCGATGCGTTACGATGCCACGGTGTTGTATCTTTGCTTTGAGGACCGTGAGCTCTTATATCGCCGTATTGAGGCACGTGTGGAGCAGATGATAAAGCAGGGGCTTGTTGAGGAAACGCGTGCCTTGCGGGACCGAGGTGTGTTCAAAACGTCGGGCACAGCCGCTGCCGCTATCGGCTATAAGGAGCTGCTGCCGTATCTTGACGGCACGCGTACGCTTGATGAGGCCGTGGCAGATCTCAAGCAGGCCACGCGCCGCTACGCAAAGCGTCAGATCACGTGGTTTTCTGCCAAGTCCTACGTGACGCCGATTTTGGCGGATCGTGCAGGTATGATGCGAAATTTTGAAGAAATTGTAAACAATGCAGTAGATATTGTGACGGCGCGCGCATAATATGATATAATATTATATCGTTGTTTGTGCGCGCCACCATATACGCGCGCGAAAGGAGGGATTGCCGTGGCAAAGGTGCGAAAGGGGCAGGGCGTGAGGCTGGTGCTTCAGATTCTTGTCGTGCTGTTGCTCTCGCTCTTACTGTGGGGCATTCTCTTTTTTGAAACTGCGCGCACCGAGGCCGCTTTGCGACAGGAGCCTGCCGCGATGGCGACGCTTGACGAGGTCGTGTGTGCGACGGGCTATATGTTCCGTGATGAGATCCCTCTGACAAGCCAGGACAACGGCCCCGTGCTTTACACGGCGGCAAATGGCACGCACTTGAGTGCGGGTGACGTGCTGGCTACGGTCTATCGCGACGGTGCCAATACGGGCACGCGTGCGCAGGCGGCAGCTCTTTTTGATGAGATCGAGCGCTTGCAGGCCGTCGACGATCCTACGTATTTGCCCGATTATTTCGGCTCATATCATACGGTAATGTCCTCGCTTTCGGGTGGGGAGATCCCCGGCACCGACGCAGACGTGGAAAGCGTGCAGGCGGCGCTTGCACTGATCGCGGCACGTCGGGAGGAAAAGGCGGCGCGCGAAGCGCGCATTGCCCTGTTGCAGGCCGAGCTCGCCGCACTGATCGCAAACGATCTGAATGCCAGTGAGCAGGTGAGCGCCCCCGTGTCGGGCACGTTTTACCGTACGGTAGATGGATATGAGAGCGTGATGGGCATTGCAGCGGTAGATACGCTGACCCCGGGCGGCCTTCGTGCGCTTTTGCTGTCGCCTCAGAGCACGTCGCCTATGATCGGCAGACTGCTGGTGAGCAATAGCTGGTATCTGGCCGTGCCGCTGTCCGTGGGTGAGGCAGAGCGCTTTGCTCCGGATCGCGTATACGAAATTGATTTTTTGCGTACGGGCGAAAGCAGGGCGCTGACAGTGGCGCGTGTGACCGATCCCGATGCTACGGGTGAGGCGCTGGTGATCTTCCGTGCCGACGGCACGCCACCTCCTGCCGATTTCGCAAGAAGCGGGGAGATCCGTATTACCGTGGGCGTGCAAAGCGGCATCTTGGTGCCGATGGTCGCGCTGCGTGAGGAAAACGGTAAGCAGGGCGTGTTTGTTGCCGTAGACGGTCAGGCGCGCTTCCGCGCGGTTGAGGTGACAGCCGAGCGTGACGGCTGCTGCCTGGTTGCCCCTCGCACCGAGGAGGGCTATTTGCAAGCGGGTGAGGAGGTCGTGATCACCTCGCGCCGTATATTTGATGGGAAGGTGCTGTCATGACGGAGTACGTGGAAAAAAATCTTACAGTCGTCAGGGATACGCTTGCCCGTGCCGAGCAGGCGGCAGGACGCGTAGGGAAAACCACGCTGATCGCCGCAGTAAAATATGCCGATGAGCAGGAGCTTGACACGCTGCTTTCACTGGGTGTGTCCGACGTTGGTGAAAACCGTGTGCAGCAGCTGCTGGCGCATTTGCCGCTTTATGAGGCATACGCCCCGCGCGTGCATTTTATCGGTACGCTGCAAAAAAATAAGATCAAGTATATCATCGATAAGGTCTATGCCGTTCACTCGGTGGATAGCACAGAGCTTGCTCTGGAGCTTGAGCGCCATGCGGCAAAGCACGACCTTATCTTGCGTGTGTTTGTTGAGGTCAATATCGGGCGCGAGCCCGCCAAGGGCGGCGTGATGCCCGAGCAGGCAGAGGTGCTTTGTCGGGAGATCGAGGCGCTGCCGCATCTTGCCTTACAGGGGCTGATGACTATGGCACCGCACTGCGAGAGGGCGGAGGAGTACCGTCCGTATTTCAAGGCTGCACGCCGGCTGGCGGAGCAGATCTGGCACACGCTTGGCAAGCAGGGTGAGCCGCAGCTTTCAATGGGCATGTCTGAGAGCTTTCCCGAGGCGGTGGCCGAGGGTGCCTCACTCGTGCGTGTCGGCCGACGCCTGTTTTTGAAGGAAGAACAATAAATGAACATAAATCAGGGAGGTACATATGAAAAACCCATTTGCTAAGAACAAGAGAAGCGATTACGAAAGCTACGAGGATTACGACGCAGGCTTTTACCGCGGCGATGAGGACGAGGAGGACGGTGTAGTAGACGACCTCGGCGAAAATACCGAGAGTCAGCAGCCCGCCAAGCGCCCCACGCAAAGCGCCGCTACGGGGAATATGCTCAAGGTCGTGAAGCCCCGCAACTATGACGACGGCCCCGCTATTGCAGGGTATCTGATGGACGGCTATACCGTTGTGATGAATATTGAGGATCTGGAGCGTGCCTCCGCTATGCGCCTGATCGACTTTTTGCTCGGTGCGCTTGAGGTGCTTGACGGTGAATTCCGTCGCGTCACCAAGACCACGCTCGTGCTTTCTCCCCGCAGCGGTGAGGTAACGGGCGAGGACGGCGACGAGGAATACTGATAGCATAAGAATTATGCATATTGCCGTTGCGTTGTTGGTAGGAACGGTCAGCGCGCTGTTGACCTTTTTAAAGCTTTGCTTTTTTATGCGCGCCGTGCTTTCCTTTTTGCCCGTTGATGAGCAAAATCCCATCACGCGCTTTACCGCCCTTGTTACCGAGCCCGTGATCGTGCCCGTGCGCGCGCTATGCGACCGCTTCGGCTGGTTTCAGAACAGCGTGCTTGACGTGCCCTTTTTCATCGCGTTTTTGGTGATCAGTGCCATTTCAATGTTTGTATGACAGAAAAAGAAATCGACGCGCTTCTGGCGCGTGCTGCAGATCTCGCAAGGCGTGCTGCGGGCGGTGAGGTGGCCTACGGCCCGTTTCTCACGCCTCAGGAGCAGCGCATGCTAAAGATAAGGCTTCCGCAAAAGCAAACCCCTTTGTTTTGCGGCGGATATCCCGATGCCGAGCGTGCAAGGGCGTTTTTCCTGCCCGACTACATGGCCGAGCTTGACGACGACGTGCGTCGCGAGGTGCTTGCCGAGGCGCTTGGTGAAGCGGTGGTGCCGCTTTTGGTGAAGGGCAGCGGATTTCACACCGCAACGCACCGCGATTATCTGGGGGCCGTGTTAAATCTCGGCATCAAGCGCGAGGCCTTGGGGGATATCTGCGTGCTGCCCGATGGGGGCGCCGTCTTGTTTTGCGACAGTGTGATGGCCACGTTTTTAAAGGAAAATCTCGTGCGCGTGGCGCGCGATACCGTGTCGGTGGGGGAGGTGACCCTGCCGCCCGATTTTAATGGGGGGCGGAGCTTTAAGCCCCTTTGCGATACCGTTGCCTCGCCGCGTGCAGATGCCGTGGTGGCGGCGCTGTGCCATCTTTCGCGTGAGCGCGCGCAAGCGCTGTTTGCAAGAGAGCTGGTGCAAATGGATTACGAGCCCCTTGAAAAATATGACCGTGAGGTGCCCGAAGGCGCAGTGCTTTCGGTGCGCGGCTACGGGAAGTTTGTGATCCGCTCACTTTCGGATAAGACCAAGAAGGGGCGTTACCGCCTCATAGCGGATCAGTATCAATGATCGGTCGTCCTTCGACCGCCAATTATAATTACAGTTTAGTAAACATACAGGAGTAAAAAAGATCATGGCAAAAGATTACAGTGCATCACTCAATCTTCCAAACACCACGTTTGCAATGCGTGCCGAGCTCCCCAAGCGCGAGCCGCAAATGCTTGAATACTGGCGTGAGCTGAAGCTTTATGACCGCATGCAGGAGGCGCGCGCAGGGAAGCCCACCTTCGTGCTGCACGACGGCCCTCCCTTCTCAAACGGCAATATTCATATGGGCCACGCGCTGAATAAGATCCTGAAGGATTTTATCAATAAGTCGCGTAGCATGATGGGCTATCGCGTGCCCTATATCCCCGGTTGGGATAACCATGGCATGCCCATTGAGAGTGCGATCATCAAGAAGAATAAGCTTGACCGCAAGAAAATGTCGATCTCCGAGTTCCGCAGTGCCTGCTATCAGTTTGCCGAGAACTTTGTGAATATTCAAATGGATCAGTTCAAGCGCCTCGGTATCACGGGCGACTGGGCAAATCCCTACCTCACCATGGCACCCGAATTTGAGGCAAGAGAGGTGCGCGTATTCGGTGAGATGTATAAGAAGGGCTATATCTACAAGGGCCTGAAGCCCGTTTATTGGTGCCCGAAGGACGAAACGGCGCTGGCCGAGGCTGAGATCGAATACCAGACCGATGCCTGCACCTCTATTTACGTCAAATTCCGTGTCGCCGACGACAAGGGCAAGCTTGGCGGTTTAGATCTCTCCAACACGTATTTTGTGATCTGGACGACCACCACCTGGACGCTGCCCGGCAACATTGCCATTGCCCTCAATCCCGTGGAAGATTACGTAGTGGCCAAGGCTGCTGACGGTGCTTGCTATATCGTAGCACAGGCGCTGCTTGCCAAGACCATGGCGCAGGGCGGTATTACCGATTACGAGGTGGTACGCACGATGCCGGGTAAGGAATTTGAGTATATGACGGCACAGCACCCCTTCCTTGACCGTCTTTCTACCGTAGTCAATGCCGATTACGTCACCATGGAGA
Source organism: Oscillospiraceae bacterium (assembly GCA_015063895.1). GTDB lineage: Bacteria > Bacillota > Clostridia > Oscillospirales > CAG-272 > Firm-07. The sequence goes on from SVTG01000007.1 coordinate 24,083, forward strand.
GCGGTACGGGCTGCGTGCACACCGCCCCCGGCTTCGGCGCTGACGACTATCAGACCTGCCGTCGCTATAACATTGACGTCTTCGTTCCCGTTGACGACCGCGGCTATCAGACCGCTGAAGCAGGCAAGTTTGCAGGGCTCCGCTACGATGAGAGTAACGTGGCCATTCTTGCCGATATGAAGGAGAGCGGCGCACTCTTTGCCAGTGAGGAGATCGAGCACGAGTATCCGCACTGCTGGCGCTGCAAGTCGCCCATTATCTTCCGTGCAACGCCCCAGTGGTTCTGCTCGGTCGACGCCTTTAAAAACGAGGCCGCCGAGGCCTGTGACAACGTGCAATGGCTGCCCGAGTGGGGCGGTGAGCGCATCAAGTCAATGGTGCGCGAGCGTGCCGACTGGTGCATCTCCCGTCAGCGTCATTGGGGCCTGCCGATCCCCGTATTCTACTGTGAGGATTGCGGTAAGCCGATCTGCAATGATGAAACGGTCGATGCCGTTGCCAAGCTTTTTGCCGCCAAGGGCTCAAACGCGTGGTTTGATACCGAGGCTGCCGATATGCTGCCCCGTGGCTTTGCCTGCCCGCACTGCGGCGGCAAGCACTTCACCAAGGAGACCAACACCCTTGACGGTTGGTTTGATTCGGGCTCTACGCACTTTGCCGTGCTCGGTGAGGGCGAGTGGCCTGCTGACGTATATCTTGAGGGCGCCGACCAGTACCGCGGTTGGTTCCAGTCCTCGCTTCTGACGGCCGTTGGCTCTACGGGCAAGGGCGAAGCACCCTTCCGCACGGTCCTGACGCACGGTTGGGTCGTTGACGGTGAGGGGCGCGCGATGCATAAGTCGCTCGGCAACGGTGTCGATCCTCTTGATATGATCAAAAAATACGGTGCCGATCTGCTCCGTTTGTGGGTTGCCTCCAGTGATTATCACGTAGACGTGCGCGCTTCCGAAGCGATCTTCAAGCAGCTTTCCGATGCGTACCGCAAGATCCGTAACACCGCCCGCTTCCTGCTGGCTGACCTTTACGATTTCAATCCCGAGACCGACATGGTACCTGCCGACAAGATGCTGGATATTGATAAGTGGATCGTTTCCACGATGAACGATCTTGTGGCGCGTGCCCGTGCTGCATACGATGCGTACGAGTTCCACACCATTTATCACGACGTGAACAACTTCTGCACGGTAGAGCTGTCTAAGCTGTATATCGATATCACCAAGGACCGTGTGTATGCCGAGGGCGCTACCTCCTTTGCACGCCGTTCTGCGCAGAGTGCCATGTACTATATCATCAGCGCACTGACGCGTCTGCTGGCGCCTCTGATCTCCTTCACCGCCGAAGAGATCTGGCAGGCTATGCCGCGCGCCGAGGGTGACGTTGCCGAGAGCGTGTTCCTCAACGATCTTCCTACCTATGACGAGGCGCTGTCCTTTGCCGACGTGCGCGAGAAGTGGGACCGCCTGTTCGCGCTGCGCGAGCCTGTCATGAAGGCGCTTGAGATCGCACGTGCCGAAAAGCGCATCGGTAAATCGCTGGATGCGGCTGTGACGGTGTATGCACCCGACGCCGACTCCTTTGCGTTGCTGAGCGCCTTTGCTAAGGATCTGCCCACGGTATTCATCGTGTCGCAGGTGACTCTTGAAAATGCCGCAGCACCCGAGGGTGCCGTTGTAGAGGAGGGCTATCCCATCGGCGTTGTGGTCAGCGAGGCCGCAGGTGAGAAATGTGACCGCTGCTGGAACTACACCACCGAGGGTGTGAGCAGCGAGGAGGATGGGTGCCTGTGCCCCCGTTGCCGTGCCGTACTCGGCAAATAAGCTTGATACGACAAGTGCCGCAAGTGTCAAAAGACAGTTGCGGCACTTTTAAGGAGTAGGTATGTTAGGAATGATTTTGGCTGCTTGCATCATTGTGCTTGTCGTGCTGCTTGATCAGATCAGTAAGCTGCTGGTGCTGACGTATTTGTATGAAGGGCGCGTAGTGCTGATCAAGGGCATTTTGAATTTCACGTACGTTGAAAACAGGGGCATGGCCTTTGGTCTGCTTGCCGATAAGCGCTGGGTATTTATCGTGCTGTCGGTGGTGGGCATCGGGCTTTTGTGCTTTTATTTGTTCCGCTACGTGAGGCGCCCCCTGTCGCGCGTGGGGCTTGCCCTGATTGTCGGTGGCGGTATTGGCAATATGATCGACCGTGTCCGTCTTGGCTTTGTGGTGGATTTTATTGATTTTTGCGCCTTTGATTTTTGGGTCTGGGTCTTTAACGTGGCAGACGCCGCCGTGTGCGTGGGTGCTGCGCTTTTTGTGCTTGACGTGCTCCTTGATATGCTGCACGAGGCAAGGCTTGCTAAGGACAAGCGTGCCGCTTCCTCGGAAAAAACGGAGGTTGAGCATGAGTGAGGTCGTAAGCATTGTTGCAACCGAGGCTGATCGCGGCAAGCGACTTGACAGCTTTGTTGCCGAGGCGTTTGGCGTTTCGCGCGCGGCTGCACAGCGCTTGATCGCCGAGGGCATGGTATCGCTTTCCTTTGGTGAGGTAAATAAAAAATATGCCATGCGCGGCGGCGAAAGCGTAACGCTCACGCAACCCGCCCCCGTACCTGCCGAGGCGCAGCCCGAGGATATTCCGCTTGATATTATTTACGAGGACGAGGATATCGTGGTGGTAAATAAGCCGAGCGGCATGGTGGTACACCCTGCGGCCGGCAATGAAAGCGGCACGCTTGTCAACGCCTTGCTCTATCATTGCAGGGGGTCTTTGTCGGGCATCGGTGGCGTGGAGCGCCCGGGTATCGTGCATCGCATCGACAAGGATACGGCAGGGCTGCTGGTGGTGGCCAAAAACGACGCTGCACACGCAGCGCTTTCCGAGCAGCTGAAGGTACATGAGGTCAGCCGTGTTTACGAGGCGATCGCCCTTGGAAATTTTAGGGAGGATAGCGGCACGGTAAACGCCCCCATCGGGCGTCACCCCGTCGATCGCAAGCGTATGGCGATCACGCGCAAGCCGGGAGAGGGCAGAGAGGCCGTGACGCACTATCGCGTGCTTTCGCGCTTTGGCGGTATGACACATATTGAATGTCAGCTGGAAACAGGGCGTACGCATCAGATCCGTGTGCACATGTCTTCGCTGGGGCACCCGTTGCTGGGTGACCCCGTATACGGTGGGAGCGGCACCAAATTCGAGGCCAGGCACAAGGCGCTGATCAGCGGTCAGTGCCTGTTTGCGCGCCGCTTGTCGCTCACGCACCCCAAAACGGGTCAGCGCATGAGCTTTGAGGCACCGCTCCCTGCCGCTTTTTCCACCTTGCTTGAGATCTTGGAAAGGGAATGTACGTGATGGATTTTTCAAACTATGCGATCTTGACCGACCTTGACGGCACCTTTTTGCATCATGGCAATACTGTGCCGAAAAATATAGAGGCGGTAGAGGATTTTGTTGCAAACGGCGGCCTTTTTACGATCGCCACAGGGCGCATCAAGGAAACTGCGGGGGGGCTGATCCCGCAGCTCGGGCGCCTGATCAATGCCCCTGCCGTTTTGTGCAACGGCTCGTATTTGTACGAGCACGGGGCAAGAAAAACCATGATGGAGACCTTTATTGAGCCTGCGCATGCGCAAGAATTGCTTGATTTTATTGCGTGCTATTGCCCGCAAGCCGCCTGGCGCGTGTCGGGACCAAAGGGTATGCGTACATTGGGCGCAAACGGGAATATGGCGCAGGATTTTGCCATGTATGGCCGTGCGGCCTTTGAGGTTTTACCCGATCTTGCCGATTGGCCGCTTGACGATTGGTATAAGCTGGTATTTCGCGGCGAGGGGGAGGAGCTGGCGCAGATCCGCGCGTCGTTTGAGTTGCATTTTGCGGGGCACCGCCTGATGGCGTTGAAATCGGGTGACCGTTTACTTGAGGTCTTTTACCGTGACTGCCACAAGGGCACGGGCCTTGAAAAGCTGCGTGAGGTCTGTGATCTCGGCGCGCGTACCGTGATTGCGTGCGGCGATTTTGAAAACGATATTGAGATGCTGGAGAGTGCCGATATTGCAGTCTGCCCCGCCAATGCTCTCCCACGCGTAAAAGAGGTGTCGGATTTTGTTTTGTGCGATAGCAGTGAGGGTCTGCTTGCTGCGGTGATAGAGGCTATTGCCGACGGCAAGCTGAAAAAGGAGGGCTGACGGTATGAGTTATCGCTATCGCTTGGCGATCTTTGATCTTGACGGGACGGTGCTTGACACGCTGGATGATCTGGCGGATTCCGTCAATGCGGTGCTTGCCGCAAACGGTTATCCGACGCACACGAAGCAGACGGTATGCTCCTTTGTTGGCAACGGGATAAAAAAGCTGATCGAGCGCGCGGTACCCAATGGCATCGCTGTCGCAGAGGTCGCGCGCGTTTTGAGCGCGTTTGAGGCATATTACGCCCTGCACTGTGCCGATAAAACCGCACCGTATGAGGGGATTTCCGAAATGCTGGCATCACTGCGTGCGGCAGGGGTGAAAACGGCGGTGCTTTCAAACAAAGCGGATTTTGCAACGCAAGCGCTTTGCCATGAGTATTTCCCCGGGGTGTTTGACGTGGTGGCGGGCGAGCGTGAAAAGGAGGGTATCCCTAAAAAACCCGCACCTGATGCACTGTTTGCCATTATGAAGCAGTGTGGCGCGACCGCGGCAGATACGGTTTATATTGGTGACTCGGACGTCGATATTCTGACCGCCGCCAATGCGGGGGTCGATGCCATTCTCGTGTCATGGGGCTTTCGCGACGAAGCGTTTCTGCGTGAACGGGGTGCAAAAACAGTCGTTCATACCGCGAAGGAGCTTAAAGCGATGATCTGTGCCAAAAATTAAAAAAGAGCAGACGTTAGCGTGATGTCCTTAACGGACCGGCGCTAACGTCTGCTCTTTTTTGTTTATCATGTGCCAAGCGGCTTGCCAAGGTCCGGCAACAGTGTCATGGTAAAGTCGGTGTATTGCCCGTTTGCCCCCTTGATCTCTGCCGTGTAAACGAGGTGTAGCGTGCCGTTTTCTTCAATACGGTTTTGAACCTTTTTGGTGGCGACGGCCAATTCAAAGGGCATATAGGGTGTTTGATAGATACAAAGGTGGCGTCGCCCCGCTTCAAAGATCATAGCCGTGCGTGCGGTGCCGTCGCGTGTCATGGTGACAAGATGGGGCTCGCTTTTTTGAAACGAGATCGAGGTGCGCGCATCCTTCATGCCCGTCAGCTCGCCTTCCTTGTAGGAAATGGTGACGCGTGTGCCGTCGTCGTGATAGCGTCCTTCCATCATCAGCTCGATCGTGCTGGGGTCGCTTGATACCTCCCCCACTTGCTTTTGATGAAACAAAGAGGTGGCAAGCTCGCGCTGTGTGGTCTTGATGGCGATTCTTACTTTTTTCAGCATAGGGCACTCACCTGCGCTTACGGCGCCCGGTCTTTTCAAGGAAGAGCGCGGCCTCCAGCACCATATCGGTCTGCATCAGGTCAAAGCCGCGGTCGGCGATCCACCCCCAGCTGCCCTCAGGGTCGCCGCACATTGCGCGGTCATCGGTGCGGTCGGCGGCAATCACGGTGCGGTAGTTATAAACGATGGAGTTGCACCATACGATCTCGCCCTTATCATGTCGCTCCTTGATAAACTCAGCAGAAGCCACACGCGCCGTATCCTCGCGGAACAAGACCTCGCTGCCCACAAAATTTAAGCGTCTGCCCTTCAGCAGCTCCAGCTCCTTTTCGTCGGAGATGATCGCCATATAGGGCATATCGGCGCAAAATTCCTCCACGATATCAAGCATTTCCTTTTTCGGCTTGGCCTTGACGACCATCTGGTCGGCCATGCCGTGGGCGCGAATGGCGTCGGAGATCTCGCGCGGATGCGTCCAGAATTTATCCACGTTGATATAGCACTTGTCCTTGTAGCGCTCGAGGATCTCATCAAAGGTGGGAATGCCGAATTGGGTAGGCACGTTGTCGATATTGATATAGCGCAGTTGCTTGACAAAGTCAAAGGGCAGTCGCTCGATCGACTCGCTGAAGCCAAGCAAAGCCTGCTCCATACCGGGGTGAAAGATCACCAGCTTGCCGTCGGCGGTGCGATCAAGGTCTATTTCTATCATGTCGGCGCCGTGACGCAGGGCAGTATCAAAGGCAGGGACGGTGTTGCAGGGAATGTTTCCGCCCCAAAAGCCGCGGTGCGCAACAAGCATCATATTTCGGGCGGCGTCTTCTCTTAAGTTGAATTTCATAAGGCACCTCGATTGTGTGTTCTAAGATAGCTTCATTATAGCAAGGGTTTTTCAAAAAAGCAAGTGCTGCGGTGTAATTTTTCGCGTGCGGCGGCGTTTTTCGCCTTGACAAACCGTGTGTGCTATTATATAATAAAATTTAGTGTGAAATTTAAAGACAGCAGAAAGGAATGAAAATGTTGGATTTAAAAGCTATTCTTTCTTCTCTTGAAAATTGCCCGTGCGGCAGAGAACATAAGGTGGCCCTGCGCCACGTGGAGATCGGTCACGGTGTGGCCCTGCGTTGCGGCGCTATTTTAAAGGGGCTTGACTTTCCTCAAAATCTGTTGGTAGTCACCGACAGCCACGCGCTGGCGGCTGCCCCCCAGGTCATGGATAGCTTGGTTGAGGCGGGCTTTGTGTTAAAGCGCCTGGTTTACGATACGATGACTTATGCAAAGATCGAGCAGGTGCGTGAGGTGGAGGCGTTGCTTGATGACGTCGACGGTGTGCTGGCACTCGGTACGGGGTCGGTCAACGATATTTGCCGTGTGGCGTCCTTTAACAAGGGCAAGCAGTTCTGCATTTTTGGCACTGCCCCCTCAATGGACGGCTTTGCCTCGGACTCCGCCCCGATCGTAGAAAACAACTTCAAAAATTCTTGGTACGTGGAGCAGCCCTCGGTCATCCTTGCCGATACCGCGGTGCTTGCCAAGGCACCCGCAGAGCTCAAGGCCGCAGGCTTTGGCGATATGATGGCGAAGTATATCGGTATCCTCGATTGGCGCATTTCCGAGCTTTTGACGGGTGAATATTATTGCCCTGCGATCGCCGATCTTACCATGCAGGGTGTTGCCAAGATCGTCGCCGAGGCCGAGCGCCTGCAGACTGACGATGAGAACGCCGTTGCCAGCGTGATGGAGGGGCTTATTTTGTCGGGTGTTGCCATGAAGCTTGCCAACTCCTCGCGTCCTGCCTCGGGTGCTGAGCACGTGGTCTCTCACTATTGGGAGTGCTATAAGCTGGCACGCGGCATCTGGCCCGAGTTCCACGGCAAGAAGGTGGGCGTTGCCACGGTGCTGATCAACCGTATTTACCACAACCTTGCCGACCGTGTGACGGATATTGATGCCATTCCCGATCCTACCGACTGGGACGAGGTGCGCGCCGCCTTTGATAAATCGCAGCTCGCTGACCTTGAAAAGGTCAACACGCCCAGCATCACCGATAAGGTCGCGCCTGCACGCCTGAAGGAGTGCTGGCCTCAGATCCGCGCCATGATCAAGGAAATGCTGCCCGACGATGCGACAATGATGCGTCTGATGCGTGCCGCGGGGGCAGTGACGGACCCCGCCGACGTGCACGTTGACGACGTGCTGCTTGAAAAGGGGCTGCGCTATCACGCTTATATGCGCTATCGCGTGCTGCTGACAAGGCTCCTGCCGATGATGCAGCTTGATATTATGGATTTTGTAAAATGAATGTGAGTTTTCGATGAAGTATTTGTTTTTTGATATCGAATGTGCCAATTGCTATAACAACTGTGCCAAAATTTTCAGCCTTGGTTACTGTATCACCGATGAAAATTTTAATGTTCTGCACGACAAAGAGGACGTGTTGATCAATCCGCGCGACCGCTTTGATTGGTACGTGGCGAAAAAGATGATGGCATATCCGCGCGAGATCTTTGCCGATCAGCCTCCGTTCCCCGATTTTTACGAGCGCTTTCGTGAAATGTTTGAGGACAGCGAGACGGTGGTTATCGGCTATGCCGTTACCAATGACGTGCATTTCTTACAGGACGACTGTAAGCGCTATGGCCTCACGCCCTTTACCTACCGCTTTTTTGACGTGCAGCAGATCTATGCCCGTCAGCCCGAAAACAATACCGCGAAGAATCTGGAGGACAGCTTGCTTTCCTGGTGCGGCATCGAGCCCGAGAACCTGCATCGCAGCGACGAGGATGCCTATAACACCATGCTGATCTTAAAGGCGATCGCCGCTTATCACGGCAAAAACCTCCCCGAGCTTCTTGAAATGTATCCCGAGTGCGGTGGCCGTACCGAGGGCTTTACGATGGAATACGGCTGGAAGAAGCCTGAGGGTGAGGCCGTCAAGAAAAAGCGCCGTCGCAGCAAAAAGGGGAAGGGTGAGGAGAAGCGGCCGCAGGAGCCCGATACTGCCAATATGATGGAGGCAGGGTCGGAGAATGCCGCGCTTTTCGTGAAATATCTTGAGACCGTTAAGCCCAAAAAGACGCGCAAGCCGCCGCTGCTGACGGGTCATACCGTGACGGTCAGCCTTGGGTATCAGCGCCATCATTTCAACGAGATGCTGTATCTGGTACAGATGATCGTGAACGAGGGCGGGCGTTACACGCTTTCTACCCGTGCAGCCGATATCCTATTTACCTATGATTGCGGCGAGGAGGGCGACCAGCGCCTTGCTATGGCCGAGGCTATGATCGCTGAGGGAAAGGAGATCGAGATCCACCCGATCAAGGTGCTTTTCGATACGCTGGAAACCAGTGAGGTGCGCTTGTCGCGCAAGCCGAAAATGGACCTCTCACATTTAAAGGAGCCCGTCGATGAGGGAGATGACGGCGCCGCCGAGGAGCCTGTCACCGCCGACAGCGAAGAGGCTGTGCCCGTATCATAAAACAACCCCGTGTGGTCACAAAATGGCCACACGGGGTGTTTTTTTAGAAGAAATAACCGTACATTTCGTAAATGACGCGGCCATTTAAGTAGTGCTGCTTCAGGGCGCGCTGCAAGCGCGTATCCTCGGGCAGATCTTGGAGGGGGATACGACGGTCGGGATCAAAAAAGATAAAATTCATAACGCCGTTGCCTTGGCTTTTTTGGGCCATAGGAGTGAAGCGCTTGCAGAATTTGGCAATGTTTGAGTCTGCCCCTGCCAGATCTACCAGCTGTGGGTCAAGCAGCCAGCTGCTGCAGGTAAAGGCCTTGTAGGGAATATCGGAGTAATGTACGGCGACAAAATCTTTTGTTTTTGCCAGCGTTTCGTCAACGATCTCGGGGGAAAGGCCGCCGCCCGCGGGAATATGCAGTGCGATGACGGGGTCGCCATTGGTCAGGACCTGCTTCCACTCGGATTTTAAAAGCGTTACGGTGCTCTTTGAGATATAGCCGTTTGGCAGATAAGGGTAACCGACGTAAGCCGTGTCGGTTTCGGTAAGGGTTGCATCAAAAGCACCCGCTTCCTCCTCAAAGCCATATGAGCCAAGTGGGAAGCCGTCGCAGTGAATACGCTTATCGTGACAAAGCGTGATGCGCTCGCCCTTATCGTTTGCAAAGACGGAGCCGCCGCGGAAGGTGTTGCAAAGCTGGATCTCAAGGCGGCCGATACGGAATAAATGTCCTTCAATGGGGAGCTGATACCAGGTAATGAGATTACAGCCGGGCGCCCCATAGCGTGCCTTGTAGTAATCAACGCACATTTCGCAGTTGTTGATGATATAGTGAAAAATATCGGCGGGAAGATTGCGGTGTGCAAGCTTTTTTGCCGTGTAGGGCACCATCGCAAATAAAGCAAGTCCCGTCAGCATATCAACGGCGAGATCGTGCGTACCCTCGGGGGAGAGAGGTTGCTTGAATTCCTTCAGGTCGGCGTCAATGTGTGCCCTGTCCTGAAGGGCGGCTACCAGCAGTGCCAAAAGGCGTGCCAGCGGCTCACGCTTGCCAACCGCCACAGCGGCCTCCTTGAACAGATCAAGGTACTTGTTCAGCACACCGTATTTTTCGTGAAGCATATCGTAGTAGGCGGGATCGGTCATGTAACAGCCGTTTTGATCAAAATCTGCCATAACGGTGTCAAAAATCTCGTTCCAACGGGTAGGCCAGGCCGTGCAGCCGGCCGCCTGCATCAGCTCTTCGATGGACTTGTACATGTTTACCAACCTTTCTGCATTTCCGCATGCCATTTGAGGACGTTTTCGTCCTCCTTGAAGACCTTGAAGGCATGGGCCACACGCTCGGCCTCCATGCGCAGCGCCACCTTGCCGATACGCTCGTTGCAGCCAACGGGGTCGTCACCGTCATAGTTGTTGGGATATTCCACGTCCCAGCCGTCATTGACGATCCGCAGGCCGACCTCCTTCAAATAATCAGTCTTATGATTGGGCAAGCCGCATTCGATCCCGAGGCGCTCAAGGTGTACTGCCTCGGGGGCGATGCCCATCATAAAAGCGGTCTCGCTAAAGCAGCCGTGCCCCAGCTTCATGCTTTGCTTGTGATATTTGAGTATCAGCGCCTCGTCCTCGGGGGTAAGGCCATCCAGCGCGCCGCTACCCTTTTCAAGCAGGACCTGTGCCATCTTGTGGGGCGCGGGGAGATCTATGAATATCACGCCTAACACGAAGTCATGCTTCGTGTTATACATTTTTCTAAGGAACGTGGAAAGCCAGACCTTATTGCCGCCGTGGGCGTTGAGAATGAGGATCTTTTTCATGCCGTTGCGGGAGATCTGCTCGCAAAGCTGCTCGAGGAGCAGCGTTTCGGTCTCTACGGGCAGCGTGATGGTACCTGCGGGTTGACAGGGGGCAGCGTTGCAGTAATCACCGAAGGTGAAATCGGGAAAAACGCATACCGTTTCAAGCTGTGAGGCCATGTGCGTGATATAGGAGGCCTGAATGATATCCTGTCCTAAGGGCAAATGCAGGCCGTGCTTTTCCACACACCCCATGGGAATGACGCATACACCCTTGGATTCTTCCACCAATGTGGGAAACGTTTCACTTGTGTGATAGAGCCATCTTGTTTCCATGATTTTACCAGCCTTTCTGCATCTCCTGATGCCACTTGAGGACATTTTCATCATCCTTAAATACCTTAAAGGCGCGTGCCATGGTTTGCGCCTGGATCCAAAGCGCGGCCTTTCCAATGGTTTCGGTCAGTCCTACGGGATCGTGACCGCTATAGTTGTAGGGGTAGTTCTGGGTCCAGCCGTAATCGGCGATCTGAATGCCCGCGTCCTTGAGGTAATCTGCCACGTGGGTGGGAAGTCCACTTTCAATGCCAAGGCGGTCAAGATGCACCGTTTCGGGACAGACGCCCATAGTCACAGCACTTTCGCCGATGCAGGCGTGTCCCGTTACCTTGGGAGTGGCGTGGAACTCCAGCAGGTAGTCCTCATCCGCTGCGGTGAGGTAGGGCACAGACCCGCGGCCGTGCTCCTGCAGATACTCGTAAAGCCGCTTTGTCGATTGACTGGAGCGGCAGCCGTATACCGCGCACACGAAATCGTGTTTTTTGTTATACATTTTCCTCAGGAACGTGGAGAGCCAAGCGCTGTTGCCGCCGTGGGCGTTGGCAATGAGGATCTTTTTCATGCCGTTGCGGGCGATCTGCTCGCACAGCTGCTCAAGCAGCAGTATTTCGGTCTCCACAGGCAGCGTGATGGTGCCGGGAGGCACGCTCCCCTTTGGTGTGATGGGGGAGGCGATGCTGTAATCGCCAAAGACGAAGGTGGGAAAAACGCATACCGTTTCCAGCTTTGCCGCTTCAAGAACGGTGCCCTCTGCCTCAAAGCAGTCGGTGCCGAGGGGCAGATGCAGGCCGTGCTTTTCCGAGCAACCCATAGGAATGACGCAGACGCCTTTCGATTCCTCAACCAGAATGGGGAAGGTCTCGCTTGTGTGATAGAGCCATCGTGTTTCCATTTTATTTTCCTCCTATTGGATAGTGGGACTCCCGCCCGGATATTGCCTTCATTTTATAACACTTATTTTGTCTTGTCAACCCGTTACGGCAATGTTTTTTGCTTTTGCGATTTGATTTTCACGTGCAAAAAAGCAGCGAGCCGAAATGCATGCGGCTCGTTGCTTTGTGCTTTTTTATTTGATGATAAAGCGATCGAGCTCAGCAAACAGCTCGTCGGTATCGTCGGAATGTGCGGTCAGGGTGATGGGGGAGAGCAGATCAAGGCTGAAAATGCCCATAATGGATTTGCCGTCAACGACGTATCTGCCCGATTGCAGATCAACGTCGATATCGCTTTTTGCAACGATATTGACAAAATCACGTACGTCGGCAATGGTAGAAAGGCGAATTTTGGTGCTGGTCATGGCGAACACTCCTTAGATTTATTTCGGGCACAGTTGCCCGATCACATCTTCATTATATAGGATAGCGGGGCGCTTGTCAATCGCTGTTTTTCACAAAAATAGAAAAGAAAATGCCCGCCTTCTTCTTGACTTTTACAAAATATAAGTGTATAATTAAATAGTATATACAATGGGGTAGCAATTTACTGCTGTATATAAAATAAAAAAATGAAAAAGGAGGTAGTTTACTGATGCAACCGGGACTTGTTATTGCTTTGATTGCAGCTGCCCTTGCGGTGGGCTTTGGCGTGGGATTTTTACTGCGCCGCATGATCGCAGAAAAGAAGATCGGTTCTGCTGAGGCTGAGGCGAAGCGTATTTTAACTGATTGCCAGCAGCAAGCGGAGCAGATGAAAAAGGAAAAGCTGCTTGAAGCCAAAGAAGAAATTTTGCAACGCCGTAACGAAAGTGAAGCGGAAATGAAAGAGCGCCGTGCGGAGATCACCCGTATGGAACGAAGACTGACGCAAAAGGAAGAAAACCTTGACCAGAAGTCTGAAGCGCTGGAGCGTAAAAACGAGCGACTTGACCAGAAGCTGCAGGAAAATGACGAGGTGCGTGCCGAGATCGAGGCCACCCTTGCCGAGCACAAGCGTGTGCTGGAAACTCTTGCAGGTCTTACCGCCGAGGAGGCGAAGGAGGAGCTGATCGAGCGTGTGGAGGGCGAGGCTAAGCACGAGCTTGCCCAGCGCCTTGACGAGCTTGACGCTCAGTTTAAGGACGAGGCTGAGACCAAAGCGCGCAACATTCTTTCCCTTGCTATCCAGCGCTGTGCCACCGACCACGTGGCAGAGGCCACGATCTCCGTGGTGCAGATCCCCAGCGACGAGATGAAGGGTCGCATTATCGGCCGCGAGGGCCGCAACATTCAAAAGCTTGAGACCCTGACGGGCGTTGAGCTGATCATTGACGATACCCCCGAGGCCATTACCCTTTCGGGCTTTGACCCCGTGCGCCGCGAGGTGGCAAGACTGACGCTGGAAAAGCTGATTGCCGACGGACGTATTCACCCTGCACGCATCGAGGAAATGGTGGAGAAATGCCGCCGCGAGGTTGACGCTGTTGTCAAGCAGGCAGGCGAGCGCGCGACGTATGAGGTGGGTATCCCCAACCTGCACCCCGAGCTTGTCAGACTCCTTGGCCGTCTGCGTTACCGCACCAGCTACGGACAAAACGTATTAAAGCATTCGATCGAGGTGGCGTTCCTTGCCGGCATTATGGCTGAGGAGCTTGGCGTTGATGCCGCCGCCGCAAAGCGCGCAGGCCTTTTGCACGATATCGGTAAGGCCTTCCCCCACGATGTGGAGGGCACGCATATCGAGCTTGGCGTGAACGTTGCACGCAAGTATAAGGAAAGCCGTGAGGTCATTCACGCGATCGAGGCGCATCACAACGACGTAGAGCCCCAGACTGTGATCGCCATTCTCGTACAGGCCGCCGATGCCATTTCCGCATCGCGCCCCGGTGCCCGTCGCGAGGACCTTGAAAACTACATTAAGCGTCTTGAAAAGCTTGAGGAGATCGCCAAGGGCTTTGAGGGCGTGGAAAAGGCCTTTGCCATTCAGGCAGGCCGCGAGCTGCGCGTTATGGTGAAGCCTGAGGACGTAACCGACGAGGGCATGAAGTTTATTGCACGTGAAATGGCCAAGAAGATCCAGGACGAGGTCAAGTACCCCGGCCAGATCAAGGTCAATCTGATCCGCGAGAGCCGCGCCGTGGATTATGCAAAGTAAGCGGTGAAAATCTCGCAAGAGTTCTCATATATATTTATAGAGTTTTCGTGCAGATTTGCGTTATACGCTGTGAATATATGAGGAAGAGCCCTGCTGCCATTGGCAGCGGGGCTCTTTGCTTTCTCGGTTATTCTTTTTGGGAGAGCGTCTGCGCCGCGGGGTCGAGCAGGAGAAATTGCACGCTCGGGTAACGCGTCTTCAGCTCGTCGGGGAATGGGTAATCCGCAATGACGCCCGTCAGTGCCGAAAAATCAAATAAGACGTCCGATACGTGCCGGCAAAGCTTGGTGCGGTCGGTCAGCAGCCAAACCTCGGTGCTGCTTTTCTGCATGATGCGAAGCAACGCGTTGTGACCGCCGATCAGACCTTCGTGCGTGACGGCCTCGACGGAGAAAAACATTTTATCGGGCTGATAATACAGGGCCTGCTCTATCGTGGTCTCGCCCGCCAGCACGTAGGGCTTTTCCGTGACGGTGCCGCCAAGGCAGATCACCTCAAAGGCGCCCTCGGCGAGGTCGATGGCGAGATGCATATTGTTTGTAATGACGCGCGCAGGCTTTTTTTGCACAAGAAACGGTGCCATGTGCTGCACGGTCGTGCCGCCGCTCAAAAAAAGCGTTTCGCCCTCCTTGACTAAGGCAGCCGCCGCCTTGGCAATGCAGCGTTTTTCTTTTTTCATATAAAACTGCCGCTGTATAAAGGCAGGCAGGTGAGCGCGCTTAGCGGCCTCAACACCCCCGTAGCTGCGTTTGACCAGCCCTACGTTTTGCAGGGCGTTGAGATCGCGGTTGATCGTAGCGGAGCTGTATTGCAGCGCCTCGGTCAGGTATCGCACGGTAACGAAGCCGCGTGCTTCTAAAATATGCAGAATTTGTTCGTGGCGCAGCTTTTGTGACATAATACCCTCCTTTTGATTTGAGAAATTTTGAGAATTTATCATTTTTTTAAACGTAATTGACATGGTTTGAGAAAGTGCTATACTAATTATAGCAAGCGGATGCCCCGTCGTCAAGGAGATGATAAAAAATGAAGGCAACCAAAAATATCACGCAGGGTAATATATACAAGAACCTCTTTATCTATGCCGTTCCGTTGATGCTTTCCTCCTTGCTTTCGCAGGCATACAGTACAGTAGACGGTATGATCGCGGGAAAGCTGATCGGTGAATACGCGCTGGGTGCGATCAGTGCCACGGGCTCGTTTGAGATGCTTTTCAGCAGGCTGAATTCGGGATTTGTAGCAGGCTTTGCCGTTTATATTTCGCATCTGTTTGGCAAGCGGCAATATGCCGAGGTCAAGCGTGACGTGATGGGTGCCTCGTGGGTGGTCGTTGTGTTTGCCCTGCTTATCAGTATTTTTTCAATTGCGTTGCGTCACCCCATTATGAGATACCTGCAGGTCGACGCGATCATATACGGGCAGGCGGAGCAGTATTTTGTCGTGTATACCGCAGGATACGTCGTTCTATATCTGAACGGTATACTGATCGGCGTGCTGCATGCGCTTGGCGTTACCTCCTTTTCACTTTATGTCTCCCTGTTATCAATGGTACTGAACATTGGCGGTAACTTACTGACGGTGCTGGTGTTTGATATGGGCGTGGCGGGTCTGGCTCTTTCTACGGTGCTATCGGCCGCGGTGGCAACCGTGATCTATATCTGGATGGTCTGTCGCGCTTTCAGGGAAATGCCGAGCGAGCCGATCTCCTATCGCCCGGATTTTCGGTGTCTTGCCCGCTCCTGGCGCTATACGGTGCCTGCCGCACTTCAGATGATGGCATTTCACGGCGTTGCCTTTTTGATCGCACCCGCTGTCAACGCGCTCGGTGCTGCCGCCACAACTGCCTATAACGTGACCAACCGTCTGTATAGCTTTTCCTGGGCGGGGCTTTCCGCCATTACCTCAGGCTTTGGCTGTTACGTTGGACAATGTGCAGGGGAGGGGGATCCTCGCAAGATACGGCGCGGTATTCCGTGCAGTTACGTGTTGAACGCAGTCTTGCTGCTGCCGCCCGTGGCGTTTGTTGCCCTGTTCGCGCCGCAGGTGGTGTCGCTGTTTTTCCCCACAGGGTACGTAGGGGAAGCATATCAGCAGGCTGTTCATTACGCTGTTTACTATCTTCCCTTTATTTACGTGCAGATGATAGGACACGTGCTGCACGCCTATATGCGCAGCCTTGCCCGAATGCGCGCTGTTTTGTCGGTCACGGTCCTTGGCAGCGTTGTACGCTACGTGGCCACGATGCTCCTGGTGCCTGTGTGGCAGCTTGAGGGTGTTTTCATGGGACAGATCATCAGCTGGGCTGTGGATGGATTGGCTTCAATTCTTCTTTGCTGGTGCCTGTACCGTACTGTGCCGCAGCTGCAGCGTGTGATCGATCGGCTCTTGGCAAAAAAACAAACACATACATAAAAATTCCCCGTTGCAGCGGCAACGGGGAATTTGCGTTATAGTCAGGAACGGTGTTTATTTCGTCATCTTTTCCTGTTTGACCTTGTGGTCGATGACGTGGCGAGAGGCAAGCTCGCGGTGGATATCCTCCAGCGAAATGCCTGCTTCGATCATCAGAACCATGACGTGGTAAACAAGGTCGGAGATCTCGTAGACGGTTTCGGCGCGGTCCTCTGCCTTGGCGGCAATGATGACCTCGGTGCACTCCTCTCCAACCTTTTTGAGGATCTTATCAAGACCCTTTTCAAAGAGATACGTGGTATACGAGCCCTCTTTTTTCTCGGTCTTTCTGCCCTCGATGAGCTTCATCAAGCCCTCAAGTGAAAATTCGTGGCGCTCCTCGCTTTCGCCAAACGGGAAGCTGAAGCAGCTCTTGGTGCCAAGGTGACAGGCAGGGCCCTCGGGCTCTACCATGACCTGCAGGGCGTCCTTATCGCAGTCGGCGGTGATCGAAACCACGTGCTGAATATTGCCGCTGTGCTCACCCTTCAGCCACAGCTTCTGGCGAGAGCGGCTGAAAAAGCAGGTCAGCTCCTTTTCGAGTGTGATCTGCAGGCTTTCACGGTTCATATATGCAAGTGTCAGCACCTGCTTGCTGACGGCGTCCACCACGATAGCGGGGATCAGACCCTTTTCGTCAAATTTTAATTCATCTATACTGAAATTTGGGGTTATCATAGTTACCTCTCTTATATTCTTGCGGGAATGCCCGCTTTTTTCATAGCGTCCTTCAGGTCGCTGAACCTTACCTCGCCAAAGTGGAAAATGGAGGCGGCAAGGCCTGCATCCACACCGGGCAGGGTGTTGAACAGCGTGATAAAATCTTCAATTTTACCGGCACCGCCCGAGGCGATGACGGGCACCTGCACGGCGGCACACACGGCCGCCAGCATCTCAAGGTCAAAGCCGCGCTTGACACCGTCGGTGTCGATCGAGTTGAGCACGACCTCGCCGGCACCCAGATCGACACAGTGGCGGATCCAGGAAATGGCCTCCATGCCCGTATTTTCACGTCCGCCCTTGGCAAATACGCGAAAGCTGCCGTCCACACGCTTGACGTCCGCGGAGATCACCACGCATTGATTGCCGTAGCGCTTGGCGGCCTCCTCGATGAGGCGGGGATTGCGAATGGCGCCCGAATTGACGCTGACCTTATCAGCACCGCATTTCAGTACACGGTCAAAGTCGTCAAGCGTGTTGATGCCGCCGCCGACCGTCAGGGGAATAAAGATCTTGCTTGCTACCTCGGTTAAAATATCGGTAAAAAGACGGCGCCCCTCGGCCGAGGCCGTGATATCGTAAAATACCAGCTCGTCCGCCCCGTGGTCGCTGTAATAGCGCGCGAGCTCTACGGGAGAGGAAACGTCGGCAAGTCCTTCAAAGTTCACACCCTTGACCACGCGCCCGTCGCGCACGTCAAGGCAGGGAATAATGCGCTTTGTAATCATTTTGCCACCTCTATTGCAGTTTTCAGGTCAATGGCGCCTGTGTAATAAGCCTTGCCGATAATGGCACCGTAGAGATCCATCTCGGTAAGGGCAGTCACGTCCTCCATTGAGGAAACGCCGCCCGATGCCACGATCTGCATACCGAAGCGCTCCTTTAAGGCTCTATAAAGCGCGTGGTTGGCGCCGCGCATGGCACCGTCGCGCGAGATATCGGTGCAAATGAGGGTTTTTACGCCCCATTCCTGCATCTTTTGGCAAAAATCCAGTGCGTTCTCGCTCGATTTTTCGGTCCAGCCCTTGACTGCCACAAACCCGTCCTTTATGTCAACGCCAACGGCGATCTTATCACCGTAGGCGGCAACCGCCTCACGCAAAAACGCGGGGCTTGAAACCGCAGCGGTGCCGAGAATGACGCGGTCAAGCCCCGCGTCTATGTAGCGCTTGACTACTTCCATGCTGCGCACGCCGCCGCCGATCTCGCAAAATAGCCCACATTCTCTTTTGATGGCAAGCACGGTACCGAGGTTTGGTGTGTTGCCGTCGCGTGCACCCTCAAGATCCACCAGATGCACGTGCGTGGCGCCCGCCGTCACAAAATCGCGCGCTACCGCCACGGGGTTATCGTGATAGACTGTCATTTGTGCGTAGTCGCCCTTGAAAAGGCGCACGGCCTTACCGCCGTATAGATCGATCGCAGGGAAGATCAGCATGCCGTGCCCTCCATTTCACAAAAGGCGCGCAGTATAGAAAGGCCTGCCTTGCCGCTTTTTTCGGGGTGAAACTGACAGCCCATCACGTTTTTGTCGGCAACAGCCGCCGTCAGCGGCACACCGTATTCAGCGGTGGCGATCACGCTCTCCTCACAGTTGGCACCGTAATAGGAATGTACGAAATACACGCAATCCCCCTCGTGAAGATATTTGAAAAGCGGGTGCTTCTTCTCACCGAAGGAAAGGGCGTTCCAGCCGATATGGGGGATTTTCAGATCTTCGGGAATGACGTCGGCAATGGGGCGGATCTCACCCTTGATGAGCGAGAGGCCTGCGTGCTCACCGTATTCAAAGCTTTTGTCAAATAAAAGCTGCATACCAAGGCAAATACCCATCACGGGCTTGCCCTTGGCTGCTTCCTCCAGCACGATGCGGTCAAGGCCGCTTGCGCGCAGCTTGGCGGCGGCGTCACCAAAAGCGCCGACACCGGGTAAAATGACGTGTGAGGCTGCGCGGATCACGTCGGGGTCGGCCGTGACCTGTGCTTTGACGCCAATGGCACAAAGAGAGCTGCTGAGCGAAAAGAGATTGCCGACGCCGTAATCGATAATGGCTACCATCAGAGCACCTCTTTGGTTGAAAGCACGGTGCCGCCAAGGCTTTCGTCGGGGGTGAGTGCCTTTTTCAGGCTGTGTGCCACCGATTTGAAAATGCCTTCAATAATGTGGTGCGTGTTGTTGCCTGCGAGCTGCCCGATATGCAGGGTGATCCTTGCCTCGCGCACAAACGCCAGCCAAAACTCCTCTACAAGCTCGGTATCAAACGTGCCGACCTGTGCATTGGGCATTTCGGCATCGTATCCAAGGTAGGCGCGCCCCGACAGGTCAACGGCCGAGAGGATCAGCGCCTCGTCCATGGGTAAGATCATGTAGCCGTAGCGTGCAAGCCCCTTTTTGTCGCCTGCCAGCTCGCCGATGGCACGCCCGAGGCAAATGCCGATATCCTCGGCGGTGTGGTGGGCATCTACGTGCAGATCTCCTACGCATTTGAGCGTGAGATCAAAGCCGCCGTGGCGGGTAAAGAGTGTGAGCATATGGTCAAGAAAGCCACAGCCCGTGTCAATGCTTGCTATACCCGTACCGCGGGAAAGCGTCAGCTCAATGTCGGTTTCTGCGGTTTTTCTTGTAATGGTTGCCGTGTTTTTCATGACTTACTCCTTTGTGATCTCAGAAAGAGCCGCTACCAGTGCCGCCATTTCCTCGGCGGTGCCAACGGTAATGCGGTTGTAATCGGCAATGGGTGCCCTGCTGAAGTGGCGCACGAGGATCCCGCGCTCCCGCAGGGCGCTGTAAATGGTCTTTCCGTCAAAACGGGGGTGACGCACAAACATGAAGTTGCCGCGCGAATCGGTGACCTCAAAACCAAGGCTTTTCAGTGCCGTTTGGGTGCTTTCTCGGTTTTTGATAATGGTTTTGCAGTTCTGCTGCGTATAAGCCTCGTCAGCCATCACGCCAAGGCCTGCGGCCGCTGACATGCTGTTGACGTTGTAGGGGTTGGTGGAATATTTGACGGTATTGAGGTCTGCGATCAGCGCAGGACACCCAACGCCGTAGCCAAGGCGCGCGCCCGCCATTGAGCGGGATTTGGAAAAGGTGCGCGTGACGAGCAGATTGTCGTATTTGCGCACGAGCGACACCACGCTCTCACCGCCAAAATCAACGTAGGCCTCGTCAACCACGACGACGCGCTCTCGGTTGGCGGCGACGATCTCTTCTATTTCCGCTGCCGAGAGGGCAAGGCCTGTCGGGGCATTGGGGTTGGCGATAAAAAGCGTGCCCCTTTGTGCCATCATCGCGGCCCTGTCAAGCGAGAAATCGGCCTGCAAGGGGATCTCCGTGTAGGGTACGTGGTTGAGCGTGGCAAACACGCTGTAAAAGCCGTAGGTAATATCGGGGAAAACAGCGGGGCTCTGCTCGTCGCAAAAGGCCATAAAGGCGAAATTCAGGATCTCGTCCGAGCCGTTTGTAACCAGCACCTCGTCGGTGCTAAGGCCGTGATAGTCGGCAATGGCGGTATGCAGGGCAAGATACGTGGGATCGGGGTAAAGCTGCAAGCTTTTGGCAGCCTCGGCTGCCGCCTCCTGCGCCCTTTGCGAGGGGGGAAAGGGGGATTCGTTGGTGTTTAATTTGATGTATTTTCTGTCGCGCGGCTGCTCACCGGGGGTATAGGGGGTAAGAGCAGCAAGGCGATTTGTGAAAAACTTGCTCATGGGTTCTCCTTGGTATAAACAGCCCCGTTATGGGGGTTAATTCTCTTCAAGACGAATGGTAGCGCTTCTTGCGTGTGCATCAAGCCCTTCCTTGCCTGCGAAATAGGCAAGATCCTCGGCGACGCGCAGGAACGCCTCCTTCGTATAGT
The DNA here is from genome assembly GCA_015063895.1 of Oscillospiraceae bacterium. Classification (GTDB taxonomy): domain Bacteria; phylum Bacillota; class Clostridia; order Oscillospirales; family CAG-272; genus Firm-07. The sequence continues at coordinate 45,187 of SVTG01000007.1, forward strand.
AGGTATACTGGGTCTTTTTGATAAAATCGTCTACCGACAAGGGGTTTGAGAAGCGTGCGGTGCCGCTGGTGGGCAGCGTGTGGTTGGGGCCTGCGAGATAATCGCCCAGTGCCTCGGGGCAGTATTTACCCATAAAGACCGAGCCTGCGTGACGCACGCCGTCAAGATAATCAAAGGGATTGTCAACGGCAAGCTCCAAGTGCTCGGGGGCGAGCTCGTTTGACACGTCAATGGCGGTCTTGAGGTCGTTTACCACAATGATCTTGCCATTGTTGTCGATCGAGGTGCGTGCGATCTCGGCACGGGGCAGAAGCGGGATCTGTCTTTCCAGCTCGGCATTGACGGCGTTGGCAAGGGCTTCGCTGTCGGTGATCAGCACAGCGCTGGCCAGCTTATCGTGCTCGGCCTGCGACAAAAGGTCTGCCGCGACAAAGGCAGGGTTGGCCGTGCCGTCTGCCACGACCAGGATCTCGCTGGGGCCTGCGATCATATCGATCGACACGCGGCCAAAAACCTGTTTTTTGGCTTCTGCCACAAAGGCGTTTCCGGGGCCGACGATCTTATCCACGCGCGGAATACTCTCGGTGCCGTAGGCAAGCGCCGCGATGGCCTGGGCGCCACCCACCTTGAAGATGCGGTCAACGCCTGCAACCTCAGCGGCGGTTAAGATCACGGGATTGACCTTGCCGTTTGCCTGGGGAGGGGTCACCATCACGACCTCGCGGCAGCCCGCGATCTTGGCGGGAATGGCGTCCATTAAGACCGTGGAGGGGTAGGCGGCGGTGCCACCCGGCACGTAAAGACCCGCGCGGTCAATGGGAATGATCTTTTGCCCCACGACCACACCGTTTTCCTCATTCAGAATAAAGCTGTTGCGTACCTGCCGCTCGTGAAAGCGGCGGATGTTGGCGGCGGCGCGGCGCAGCACCTCTAAAAATTTGGGCTCGATCTCACAAAGAGCCGCGGCACGCTCCTGTGGGGTGACCTGAAGGGCCGTTAGCTTTGCTTTGTCAAATTTTTCGGTGAAGGTAAACAGTGCCTTGTCACCGTCACGCTGTACGGTGGCAATAATATCGGCTACGATATCGGCTACGTTCGCCGTGGGCTCGGTGCGTGCAAAGATCTCGCTGTTCGGCACCTCGCCGTATTTTAAAATTTTGATCATATCAGTTCTCCACCTGCGCGGCAATACCGCGCACGATTTGTTCAATGGTTGCGTTTTTGAATTTAAAGCCGGCCTTGTTGGCGATCAGACGCGCGCTGATGGGTACTACCGTGGCAAAGACCTCAAGGTTATTCTCGCGTAGGGTCGTGCCTGTTTCCACAATATCCACGATCACGTCGGAAAGGCCGATGATGGGGGCGATTTCGATACTGCCGTTCAAGTGAATGATGTCAATGTCACGCCCCAGCCCCTCATAATAATTTTTTGCGATGCGCGAAAATTTGGTGGCAACGCGCAGGGTGCGACGCGGATCGTCGTGAAAATCCTTGGGGGCGGCCACGGCCATACGGCATTTGCCGAGCTTGAGGTCAAGGAGCTCGTATACGTCGGGGCGATATTCAAGTAAGATATCCTTGCCCGCGACACCGATGTCGGCCACACCGCGCTCCACGTAGATCGGTACGTCCGAGGGCTTAGCCCAGAAAAAGCGGAGCCCCAGCTCCTCATTTTCAAAGATCAGCTTGCGGTTATCCTCGTGAATGGCGGGGCAGGGAAAGCCCGCCTTTTCAAACATGGCAAAGACCTTTTCGCCAAGGCGCCCCTTGGGCAGGGCAACGTTTAGCATTTCCTTCATTTTTGCACCTCCCCGTCGGTTAAGCTCAGCAGCGTGCGATAGCGCAGCCGCTCGGGTACCTCGCGCTGCGCCAGTGCGGTTTTACCCTCAGCGACGAGTGCAGCCATTTGCTCGGCCAGCACGGCAGGGCTTGTGTGCGCATCGTACAGCACCACGGTATCCACGTCATAGCTTTCCTTATCCTCCATAAAGCGCTCAAGCGCATCGAGGTAAACGGCAAAGCCGATGGCGTTTTCCTTCTTGCCCATTTTGCGCATCAGACCGTTGTATTCGCCGCCTGACAGCAGGCTTTCGGGCACGCCCGCAACAAACCCCTTGAATACGATGCCGTTGTAGTAGCCGATATCGCCCACCACGGAAAGATCAACGCGCACAAGTGCGCCAACGGGGGAGCTTTCAAGGGCATTCAGCAGGGCAGTAAAGGTGTCAAGCGTTTCCTTTGGAACGATGCCCGTAAGGGCGGGCAGGAGTGCCGGCAACACGTCACGGGGGGCACCGTAGGAGGAGATCAGCGTTTGCAGCACCGCAACTTTTTCGGGTGAAACACCGGCGGCGGTGGCAATGGCAGCTGCCTCGTGCAGATTTTTCTCGCCGATGGCACCGAGCAGGGCACGGCGTGTGTCGGCCGATACCGAAAGGGCATCCAGCACTGCCGAAACGATGCCGAGGTGAGATACGTCAAGCACGGCATGCTCCGAGATCGTGGCAAGGCTCTTGGCGGCCAGCGTCAGCACCTCAAAAATGCAGTAGGTGTCGACTGCACCGATGCACTCAAGCCCCACCTGCATGATCTCGCGAAAGGCATGCGTGCGACCCGATACGCGATAGACGTTTTCCTGATAGTACACCTTTTCAAGACTGCCGCGCAGCCCTGCGTTTTTGACGATCGACAGCGTTACGTCCGGCTTCAGGGCCAGCAGCTTGCCGCTGGTATCGGTAAAGGTAATGACGTTATCCGATATCAGGAAGTCTTTGTTTTGTACGTAGAGGTCGTATTCCTCAAATTTGTTCATTTTATACTGCGTGTAGCCATAGCTGTGATACAGCGCACGCAGGGCGAGCGCTGCGCGCTCGTCACCTTGTAAGATCTTGCTTGTATTCATGATTTTTTCTCCCCGTCAGCCAGCTTTTTCAGCATCTGCACGTAGCCGCCACTGCCGTAATTCAGGCACTTATTCACACGGCTGATGGTGGCTGTGCTGGCACCCGTGAGGGTAGAGATGACCTGATAGTTTTTGCCCTGCGAAAGGTAAAGCGCCACGTCAAGACGCTGGGCGATCTCACGCAATTCCTTTACAGTGCAAATGTCCTCAAAAAAGCACTCGCATTCCTCGGTTGTTTCAAGCTTCAAGATCGCTTCAAATAAGCGATTTAAGGATTCGTTTTTCGTATCAAACATGCCAAAGCTCTCCTGTTGTTGAAATACCTACACATTTTAACACTTTACCGTGCTAAAGTCAAGGGCTTTTTTCAATCTTTTTAAACTTTTTTTCGGGCAAGCGCAAAAAAGCCGAAAAAGTGCCCTCGGGTGGCGTTTTATTTATGCAACCCCCGTGAGTATAGCGGGGGGGAGCGGAGAGTGGGCGCGAGATATGTTCCTTTATTGGTAACGCGCGAGCGTGTGCGCGTAGACGGATACACAGGGCGTGTTTTGCATAAAAAACGAATGAATATGCGCTGTTTTCGGGGCATTTTGTGCCTTTTTGATGCTAAAATATGTGCAGAGTGCACAGTTCTGTAACACATACGGATTTTTTGTTGTTTTTTGTGCCGAAAAGCAAAAATTGGGTATTGACACGGAAAGGGCACCGTGATATAATAGCAACATATTATTATTAAAACGTGAGGTGCAGTATGGCTACTATCGCTCGTGTGATCCATATAGCCATTGTGGGCGCTATTCTAGGTCTAATTTCGCTAGTCGTTGCGGTTGACCAGAATAGTGCTGAAAGTTGCGCCCGGTTTTACAAACTCGCAGCTGTTTGACAGGGTAGGGTAAGTAGCAAAGAAGTCTAAATATCCTGTTTGTGAAATAGTTGTGAAAGATTTTGAATGTAAGCCTTACGGTCTGAACTTTCAGGACGTAGGGCTTTTATTTTCCCATAGGAGGGTTTGACGATGAAATTAACGGGCGCACAAATTTTGATGGAATGCTTGCTCGAGCAGGAGGTCGATACCGTATTCGGTTATCCCGGCGGCACGATCCTGAACGTGTATGACGCACTGTATCGCTACAGCGACAGGATCCACCACGTTTTGACCGCACATGAGCAGGGTGCCGCACACGCCGCTGACGGCTATGCGCGCAGCACGGGTAAGGTCGGCGTATGCTTTGCGACCTCGGGTCCCGGTGCGACGAACCTGACCACCGGCATTGCCACGGCACACATGGATTCTTCTCCTGTCGTGTTTATTTCCTGTAACGTGGCGCGCAATCTGATCGGTAAGGATTCCTTCCAAGAGGTGGATATCACGGGTATTACTATGCCCATTACCAAATGCAATTATATCGTAGATTCGGTGGAAAAGCTGGCTGACACCGTGCGTGCCGCCTTTGCGATCGCAAAGAGCGGTCGCCCCGGGCCTGTATTTATCGATATTCTGAAAAACGCAACGGGTGAAAAGACGGAGTTTTTGCCGCTGCCTACCGAGCAGCATTATGCCGAGGGTAAGCTTGGCGCTATGATGCGTCGCTCCTCGCAGGATTTCAAGGCCCCCGAGGTCGATGAAAAGGATCTGCAAACCCTGGTGGATATGATCCATGCCTCCAAAAAGCCTCTTTTGATCTGCGGCGGCGGTGTGGTGCGCGGCAGAGCACATAAGGAGTTTTTGGAGTTTGCCGAAAAGATCGACTCCCCCGTGGCCATTACCCTGATGGGTGCGGGCGGCATCTGCGGACGCAATCCGTTGGCAACGGGTATGATCGGTATGCACGGTACGCAGGCCTCCAATATGGCGTGTGACGCGTGCGACCTGCTGATCTCTGTTGGCTGCCGCTTCTCCGACCGTGTGGCGCTTGCCCCCAAGACCTTTGCCAAGCAGGCGAAGATCGTTCATATTGATATTGACCGTGCTGAGATCAACAAAAACGTGCGCACCGATCATCATATCGTGGGTGATGCCAAGCGTGTGCTGGCACGTCTGAATGAGATGATCACGCCTGCCGATCACAGCGACTGGAAGAAATACGTATTCTCCTTTAAGACCGAGACCGAGTACGATGATGCGACCGATACGCTGACCCCCAAGCAGATCCTTTCCTCGATCGCAAAGCTGTTGCCGCAGAATACCGTGGTGGCAACCGATGTCGGGCAGCATCAGATGTGGTCGATCCAGCACTTCCGCTTTGATTATCCCGGTCAGCTTTTGACCTCGGGTGGCTTTGGCACAATGGGCTTCGGCCTCGGCGCCGCTATCGGCGCAAAGGTCGGTAATCCCGATAAGACCGTGATTCATATTACAGGCGACGGCAGCTTCCGCATGAACTGTAACGAGCTTGCCACCGTGCAGAATTACGGCGTGCCGATCATCACCTTTGTGTTCAATAACAAAACGCTTGGCATGGTACGTCAGTGGCAGACGCTGATCTACGACAAGCGCTATTCCGAGACCACCCTTGCCGACCGCGGCCCCGACTTCGTTGCCCTTGCCAAGGCATACGGATTGGGTGGCGCGCACGTTTCAAACGTTACCGAGCTGGAGGCGGCGATTGCCGAGGCGATGCAGTGCGGTCACGGCTACGTCATTGACTGCGCCATCGATATGGACGAAAAGGTGCGTCCGATGGTTGGCGGCGGCTCCCATATTACCGATTTCTTGCTGAGCTGAAAGGAGGAAGAGCGATGTCAAACGAAATAAAAAGACAAACCTTAGCAATACTCGTTGATAACGAGTCCGGCGTGCTTTCTCAGATCTCGCGCCTTTTCTCCCGTAAGGGCTATAACATTGAATCACTGGCCGTCGGTGCTACCGAGCATATCGAGACCTCGCGTATTACCATTGAGGTCATGGCCGATGACGACCAGGTGCGATTGCTTGCCAACCAGCTGCGTAAGCTCTTTCCCGTGCACTCCGTAAAGCTCCTCAATCCCGAGGCATCGATCCGTCGCGAGCTGGTGCTTTACAAGGTGCGCACCCCCGACAGTGCCGTGCGTAACGAGATCATCGGCATTGCCAATATTTTCCGCGCCAATATCATTGACGTGGCGGCCACCTCTATTACGCTTTCCGTGATCGGCGCCGAATCCAAGACCGATGCCATGGAAAAGCTGCTGCGCGAGTACGAGATACTCGAGCTTGTCAGAACCGGCGTTATTGCCCTTGAGAGAGGACAAGACACAATAAAAGATGAAACCAAAGAAAAAGGAGAATTTGATTATGGCAAAAATGTATTATGAAAAGGACTGTGACCTTAATAAACTGACCGGTAAAACCATTGCGATCGTTGGCTACGGCTCTCAGGGCCACGCACACGCACTGAATCTGCGCGATTCCGGCTGTGACGTTATCATCGGTTTGCGCCAGGGTGGCAAGTCCTGGCCCGTAGCCGAGAAGGACGGCTTCGCTGTTTACACCGTAGCAGAGGCTACCAAGAAGGCTGACATTATTATGATCCTCATCAACGATGAGGCACAGGGCGATATGTACAAGAAGGATATCGCGCCCTACCTCACCGCCGGCAAGGCACTTGCCTTTGCACACGGCTTTAACATTCGCTACAAGCAGATCGTGCCCCCCGCTGACGTTGACGTGTTTATGGCTGCCCCCAAGGGCCCCGGCCACACCGTACGCGGTCAGTATCTTGCAGGTAAGGGCGTGCCCTGCCTTGTAGCCGTTGAGCAGAATGCGACCGGTAAGGCTTACGATATCGCACTTGCTTACATTGCAGGCATCGGCGGTGCCCGTGCAGGTATCCTGGAGACCACGATGAACGAGGAGACCGAAACCGACCTGTTCGGTGAGCAGGCTGTGCTTTGCGGCGGCGTGGTTGACCTGATGCGTTGCGGCTTTGAGACGCTGGTTGAGGCCGGCTACAAGCCCGAGAACGCTTACTTTGAGTGTATTCACGAGATGAAGCTGATCATCGACCTGATCAACAAGGGCGGTGTAGCTGCGATGAACTATTCTATTTCCGACACCGCTGAGTTCGGTGAGTACGTATCGGGCCCCCGCGTGCTGCCCTATGAGCAGACTAAGGCTAACATGAAGGCTGTGCTCAACGACATTCAGGACGGCACCTTTGCAGGCAAATGGATCGCCGAGAACAGAAACGGCCGTTGCTTCTTCAACTCCAAGCGTGAGCAGCTGGCTAAGCACCCCATGGAGATCGTGGGCAAGCAGCTGCGCGAGAATATGCTGTGGAAGAATGATAGCGATCTCGACACCGCTTCTAACTAAGACTTGCATCTTTGGCGCCTAACACTCCCCCTCGCGGCTCCGCGTAGTTACTACGCGTGACGCCGCGAGGTGAAGTCTTATGCATCCAAATCTGCGGCGTCTTGACTTGCCTCTTTTGCGCCTGCTCTTTTTTTCCTTGACAGGTTTTTTGCTGTAATGCCACTTTTGAAAGCGGTATTACAAGAGACAATCTGTTTTCACTAAATTTTTCCTCACGGAGGTTTTTTAAAATGAATTCCGATCAGATCAAAAAGGGCGTTGAACGTACCCCGAACCGCAGTCTTTTATATGCACTCGGTTATACCGACGAGGAGCTTGCCCGTCCGCTTGTCGGCGTGGTGTCCTCTCACAATGAGATCGTGCCGGGCCACATGCACCTCGATAAGATCACCGAGGCTGTTAAGGCAGGTATCCGTGCCGCAGGCGGCACGCCCGTGATGTTTCCTGCGATCGCCGTTTGTGACGGTATTGCCATGGGTCACGTGGGCATGAAATATTCGCTTGTCACGCGTGACTTGATTGCCGATTCTACCGAGGCAATGGTGATGGCTCATCAGTTTGACGGTCTTGTGATGATCCCCAACTGTGACAAAAACGTGCCGGGCTTGTTGATGGCGGCGGCACGCCTTAATATTCCCACCATCTTCTGCTCGGGCGGCCCGATGCTGGCGGGGCGTCTACAGGATGGACGCCGCACGTGCCTGAGTCATATGTTTGAGGCGGTTGGCGCTTACAAGGCAGGTGCGATTGATGAGGCGGGCGTTGCCGACTATACCGAAAATGCTTGCCCCAGCTGCGGCTCCTGCTCGGGTATGTATACCGCAAACTCCATGAACTGCCTCACCGAGGCGATCGGCATGGCGCTCTCGGGCAACGGCACCGTGCCCGCGCCCCTTTCCGCGCGCATTCGTCTTGCCAAGCATGCCGGTATGAAGATCATGGAGCTGATTGAGAAGAATATCCGTCCCCGTGACATTATGACCGAGGCGGCCTTCCATAACGCTGAAACCGTGGATATGGCACTTGGCTGCTCGACCAACACGATGCTGCATCTGCCTGCCATCGCACACGAGGCGGGTATTGAGATCAGTCTTGATATGTCTAATGCCATCAGTCAGCAGACCCCTAACCTTTGCCATCTTGCCCCTGCGGGCGACACCTATATGGAGGATCTTGACCGAGCGGGCGGCGTGTGGGCTGTGATGAAGGAATTGACGAAAAAGAATCTGCTTGACACCTCGGTGATGACGGTAACGGGTAAAACACTTGCCGAAAACTTAGAGGGCGTGGTCAATCGCGATACGGCGATCATTCGCCCGATCGACAACCCTTACTCCGAAAACGGCGGTATTGCCGTTCTGAAGGGTAATCTTGCCCCCGACGGGTGCGTAGTGAAGCAGTCTGCCGTGGCACCCGAAATGATGGTGCACGAGGGCCCTGCCCGTGTCTTTGATTCGGAGGACGAGGCGATTGCCGCCATTTATGCGGGTAAGATCGTGGCGGGTGATGTGGTCGTTATCCGTTACGAGGGCCCCAAGGGCGGTCCCGGTATGCGCGAGATGCTGAACCCCACGTCCGCTATTTGCGGTATGGGACTTGGTGAGAGTGTGGCCCTGATCACCGATGGACGCTTTTCGGGTGCGACCCGTGGCGCCTCGATCGGTCACGTGAGCCCCGAGGCTGCTGCAGGCGGCACGATCGCGCTGGTGAAGGAGGGCGATCGCATTGCCATCAACATTAAGGAGTGCAGCATTCAGCTTTTGGTTGACGACGGGGAATTGGCCGCGCGCCGCGCTGCCTGGGTGGCACCCGAGCCCAAGGTGAAGACGGGGTATCTTGCTCGCTATGCCAAGCTGGTATCCTCCGCCGATAAGGGCGCGATCCTCACGGTATAAGCAATTTTAGGAGTGTTTTATGGAACGAGTAAAAATATTTGATACGACCCTGCGTGACGGTGAGCAGTCGCCCGGGTGCAGTATGAACCTTGGTGAGAAGATCGAGGTCGCCAAGCAGCTTGAGCTGATGAAGGTCGATGTGATCGAGGCGGGCTTTGCGATCTCCTCGCCCGGTGACTTTGAATCGGTGCAGTCGATCGCGAAGGCAGTCAAGGACTGTAGCGTGGCGTCGCTCGCGCGCTCGACCGTCAAGGATATTGACGTTGCATGGGATGCGGTAAAGGTGGCCGCCGATCCGCGCATTCACCTGTTTATTGCCACCTCGCCCCTACATATGGAATATAAGCTCCGCATGACGCCCGAGCAGGTGCTGGAAAAAACCGCCGCTATGGTTGCGTATGCGCGCAAGTATTGCTCAAATATTGAGTTTTCCGCAGAGGACGCCACGCGCTCTGATTGGGAGTTTCTGGCAAGAGTGGTGAACACTGCCATCGATAACGGTGCTACCGTTATCAACCTTCCCGACACGGTAGGCTACACGACTCCGAATGAAATGCGTGCCCTGATCGAGTATATGGTAAAAAACACCAATCACGCAGGGCGTGCCGAGTTTTCTGTGCATTGTCACAATGACCTCGGCATGGCTGTTGCCAACTCGCTTGCGGGCGTGCTTGGCGGCGCCCGTCAGATCGAGTGCACCGTTAACGGCCTTGGCGAGCGTGCGGGCAACACCGCCCTTGAGGAGGTCGTAATGGCACTGCATACCCGCCCCGATCTTTACGGAATCGGCACGGGGATCGAAACCACGCGCATTTCGCGTGCGAGCAAGACCGTTTATAATATCATCGGTCAGAACGCCCCCCTCAACAAGCCCATCGTTGGCAAAAATGCATTCCTGCACGAGTCGGGTATTCATCAGCACGGTGTGCTTGCCAACAAGCAGACCTATGAGATCCTTACCCCCGAATCGGTCGGCATCGTGGCCAAAAACCTCGTGCTCGGCAAGCATTCGGGCAAGCATGCCTTTGAAAGCCGCCTCACCGAGCTCGGTTATCATCTGTCCGCCGAGGAGCTGATGACCTGCTTTGAGGAGTTCAAGGTGCTTTGCGATAAGAAAAAAACGATCAGCGACGAGGATATTGAGGCGATCGTCCTTCATAAAACCACCGTCGGGGATATGCCCGAGGACGCAGGCTTCAAGCTTGACCGCTTTGTGGTCCACACCAGTAACTTTACCACCTCCACGAGCACCGTGGTGCTGACGCGCGACGGTGAAAAGTTTGAGGAGGTCAGCCTCGGTGACGGTCCTATCGACGCTTCGTTCAAGGCCATCGATAAGATCGTGAATCCCGAGGAGCATACCTTTAAAACCTATACCATTCACTCTATTTCCGAGGGCAAGGATACCCTTGGTGACGTTACTGTGCGTCTTGCTGCGGGCAACCGCACCTACACGGGCAAGGGGCTTTCTACCGATATTATCGAGGCCTCTATCCTCGCGTATCTGAACGCCATTAACAAAATGCAATATGCCATGGAGCAGGCAAGGGGGGCACAATAATGGGCATGACAATGACACAAAAAATTCTTGCCGCGCACGCGGGGCTTGACTCGGTAAAGGCGGGCGACCTGATCGAGGCAAGGCTGGATATCGTGCTTGGCAACGACGTCACCACACCCGTGGCTGTCGACGTGTTTGAAAAGGCAGGATTCACGAGTGTATTTGACAAGGATAAGATCGCGATCGTGCTCGACCACTACACGCCCTGCAAGGACATTAAGTCCGCTGAGCTTTGCGCGACCGCAAGAGGGTTTGCCAAGCGCTTTGACATTACGCATTTTTACGACGTGGGGGCCGTTGGCATTGAGCACGCGCTCCTGCCCGAGAAGGGCATTGTCGGCCCCGGGGATCTCATCATCGGCGCCGACTCTCATACCTGCACGTACGGTGCGCTGGGCGCCTTCTCTACGGGCGTTGGCTCTACCGATATGGCCGCAGGCATGGCAACGGGCGAAAACTGGTTTAAGGTGCCCGCCGCCATCAAGGTCGTGCTGAAGGGTAAATTGCAGCCCTTTGTCAGCGGTAAGGACGTGATTTTGCACCTGATCGGTCGCATCGGCGTTGACGGTGCGCTGTATAAATCGCTTGAGTTTGTCGGCGAGGGCGTCAAGGCACTCACGATGGACGACCGCTTTGCGATTGCCAATATGGCGATCGAGGCGGGTGCCAAAAACGGCATTTTCCCGGTTGACGAGCAAACCATGGCATACGTAACGGGTCGCTTTACGCGCCCCGTGCAGGTCTTTGAGGCCGACGCGGACGCCGTGTATGAGAGCGAGGTCGTGATCGACCTTGATACCCTGCAGCCGACTGTTTCGCTGCCCCATCTGCCCTCTAATACCAAGACGGTAGACGAGGTCAAGGGTTTGCCCATTGATCAGGTGGTCATCGGCTCCTGCACCAACGGCCGCATCGGTGACCTGCGTGCCGCCGCCGCGATCCTGAAGGGCAAAAAGGTGGCAAAGGGTGTGCGTTGTATCGTGATCCCTGCGACCGAGGCCATTTATTTGCAGTCGATCAAGGAGGGCTTGACCGAGATCTTTATTGAGGCCGGGTGTGCCGTTTCCACGCCCACGTGCGGTCCCTGCCTTGGTGGTCATATGGGCTGTATGGCGGCTGGCGAGCGCGCCGTTGCCACTACCAACCGCAACTTTGTCGGACGTATGGGCCACGTGAAGAGCGAGGTGATCCTCGCCAGCCCTGCGGTTGCCGCTGCTTCTGCCGTTTGCGGCGCTGTGGCATCGCCCTACGATATGGAGGTGTAAGAGATGTACCAAGGAAAAGCATTTTGCTACGGTGATAATGTCGATACCGACGTGATTATCCCTGCACGCTACTTGAATGCCCCCTCTGCCGAGGAGCTTGCCAAGCACTGCATGGAGGATATCGATACCGCATTTGTAAAGGAAGTCACCCCGGGTGATATCATGGTGGGTGGCGAGAACTTTGGCTGTGGCTCCTCGCGTGAGCACGCACCGATCGCGATTCGCGCCAGCGGCATTTCCTGCGTGATCGCCGCCAGCTTTGCCCGTATTTTTTACCGCAACGCCATCAATATCGGCTTTCCGATCTTAGAGTGCGCCGAGGCGGCAAAGAGCATCAAAAAGGGCGACCTTGTGCGCGTAGATGCCGACAAGGGCACCATTCAAAACCTCACCACGGGCGAGGAATTTCAGGCAACGCCTTTCCCCGCGTTTATCAACCGCATTATTGAAAACGGCGGCCTTTTGCCCTATCTTGTGGCAAAGCAAAAGGGAGGTGCCGCAAAATGACCTTCCGCATAGCACTTGTAAAGGGTGACGGGATCGGCCCCGAGATCGTTGACAGCGCCGTAGCGGTGCTTGAAAGGGTCGGTGAAAAATTCGGTCATCGGTTTGAGTTTACCTCTTATCTTGCAGGCGGCTGTGCCATTGACGCCTGCGGTAAGCCCTTGCCCGAGGAGACCGTAGAGGGCTGCAAGAACAGCGACAGCGTTTTGCTTGGTGCTGTGGGCGGCCCCAAGTGGGATACGCTCCCCGGCAATATCCGCCCCGAAAAGGCATTGCTCGGGCTCCGCGCGGCACTTGGTCTTTATACCAATCTGCGCCCCGCCCGTATTTTCCCCGCACTGAAGGGCGCCTGTGCGCTGCGCCCCGATATCATCGACCGCGGCTTTGACCTTGTCATCGTGCGCGAGCTGACGGGTGGCATTTATTTCGGTGAGCGCGGTCGCAGAGAAGGCAAATACGGCCCCGAGGCCTACGACACTGAGGCATATAGCGTCATGGAGGTGGAGCGTATTGCACGCGTGGCCTTTGAGACTGCAAGAAAGCGCCGCAAAAACGTGGTGAGCATCGACAAGGCAAACGTGCTGGAGACCTCTCGCCTGTGGCGTGAGACCGTGCACCGCATCGCCGCCGAATACCCCGATGTGGAGGTTTCGGATATGCTGGTCGACAATGCCGCCATGCAGCTGATCCGCGACCCCTCGCGCTTTGACGTGGTGGTGACCTCGAATATGTTCGGTGATATCCTCTCCGACGAGGCCTCGCAGATCACCGGCTCGATCGGTCTGCTGGCCTCTGCCTCGCTTGGCGCCACCAAGTGCGGCCTTTACGAGCCGATCCACGGCTCCGCACCCGATATCGCGGGTCAGAACAAGGCAAATCCCATTGCCACCATTCTTTCCGCTGCGATGATGCTGCGCTATTCGTTTGACCTTGCCGCAGAGGCAGATGCCATTGAAAACGCCGTCAACAGCGTGATCGACGACGGCTACCGTACGGCGGATATTCTGACCGATTCCACCAAGGAACCCCTCACCTGTACCGCCATGACTAAACTTATCATGGAAAGGATCTAAGAAATGCTGAACGTAAAAGTAACGAAAACGACGACTCCCAAGCAAAAGCCGCAGGGCCCCCTTGGCTTCGGTAAGATCTTTACCGATCATATGTTCGTAATGAATTATACCGAGGGTATGGGCTGGCACGATGCCCGTGTGGTACCCTTTTCCGATATTTCTCTCTCGCCCGCGTGTGTGGTATTCCACTACGGTCAGGAAATGTTTGAGGGCATGAAGGCCTATCGCGGTGAGGACGGTAAGACCTACCTGTTCCGCCCCGAGAAAAACGCACAGCGTGCCAACGACTCTAACCGCCGTCTTTGCATTCCCGAAATTCCCGAGGATATTTTCGTGGAGGCCGTGAAGGCTGTGGTCAAGGTCGATGAGGATTGGATCCCCACGGCCGATGGCACCTCGCTGTATATCCGCCCCTTTGTGATCGCAACCGACGCCTTCCTTGGTGTGGCACCCTCCAAGACCTATCTCTTTATGGTCATTCTTTCCCCGAGCGGCGCCTATTACAGCGAGGGCCTTGCCCCCGTTGGCATCTGGATCGAGGACGACTACGTGCGCGCTGTCAAGGGTGGCATGGGCTATGCCAAGACAGGTGGCAACTACGCTTGCTCTCTTGCCGCACAGGTGAAGGCACACGACGCCGGCTTTTCGCAGGTGCTTTGGCTTGACGGTGTGGAGCGCCGTTATATTGAAGAGGTGGGCGCGATGAACATTTTCTTCAAGATCGACGGCGTGGTGGTAACGCCGATGCTCAACGGCTCTATTCTGCCGGGTGTGACGCGTAATTCCGTGTTGCAGCTGCTGAAATCCTGGGGCGTGCCCTGTGAGGAGCGCCGCGTTTCGGTGGATGAGCTCCTGGAGGCACAGAAGAACGGTAAGCTTGAGGAGGTATTCGGCACGGGTACGGCTGCGGTCATTTCTCCTGTCGGCAAGCTCCGCTACAAGGACGACGTGATGACGATCGGTGACGGCGGCATCGGTGTGCTCAGCCAGAAGATCTACGACACCATCACGGGTATCCAGACGGGTAAGCTTGACGATCCGTTCGGCTGGAGAGTAACGCTTTAAGAGGTAATTATGCTGACGTTAGATAAGATTTATCAGGCGGCCTTCGTGCTTCGTGACGTGGCACGCAGGACCGACCTCATTCAGGCGCGTAATATGTGCACGGATTGTGAGCTGTACCTGAAGACCGAGAATTTGCAGGTAACGGGCAGCTTCAAGGTGCGCGGCGCGTATTATAAGATCAGCCAGCTGTCCGCGCAGGAAAAGGAAAAGGGCATCATCGCGTGCAGCGCGGGTAACCACGCGCAGGGCGTGGCGCTTGCCGCCCAGAAGATGGGCATTAAGAGCGTTATTTGTATGCCCGACGGTGCCCCCATCAGTAAGGTGGAGGCAACCAAGGCGTTCGGCGCGGAGACCTGTCTTGTACCGGGCGCCTACGACGATGCCTATCAGAAGGCTTGTCAGCTGCGCGATGAAACGGGTGCCACCTTTATTCACCCCTTTGATGACGAAGAGGTGATCGCAGGTCAGGGCACCATCGGTCTTGAGATCTTAGAGCAGCTGAGCGATGCCGATGCCGTTGTCGTACCGATCGGTGGCGGCGGTCTGATCGCAGGCGTTGCCTTTGCTGTCAAGCACCTCAATCCCAAGGTGAAGGTCTACGGCGTGCAGGCCGAGCGTGCGGCAAGCATGGCACAGAGCCTCAAGCAAGGACACCAGATCACGCTTGATTCGGTTTCGACCTTTGCCGACGGTATCGCCGTGAAGCACCCGGGTGACAACACCTTTAAGCTAATCCGTGAGTACGTTGACGAGGTCGTGACCGTCAGCGAGGACGAGATCGCTACCGCGATCCTTACCCTGATGGAAAAGCAAAAGCTGGTGTCTGAGGGCGCAGGCGCTGTCGGCGTGGCTGCCGTGATGTTCGATAAGGTGCCCGTGAAGGGCAAGAAGGTCGTGTGCGTTGTTTCGGGCGGCAATATTGACGTGAATATTCTCTCGCGTGTGGTTACGCGCGGTCTTGTCACCACGGGGCGCAATGCCACTCTGCAGATCGCCCTTGAGGATAAGCCCGGTCAGCTGCTTGGTGTCAGTAGCATCATTTCGCGCTGCGGTGGCAACGTTGTCAGCGTGCACCACGAGCGCTCCGACGCCAATATGGCTGTGGCCAGCTGCTTCTTGAAGATCGGCATGGAAACGCGTGATTTTGCACAGATCGAGGAGATCAAAAATGCCTTGACCGAGGCAGGCTTTAAGATTGTATAAGGAGAAAAACGATGTTTAAGCAAATTTCTACCAATAAAGCACCTGCCGCCATCGGCCCGTATTCGCAGGCACTTGACCTTGGCAATATGGTGTTTGTATCGGGACAGATCCCCGTGGATCCTGCCACGGGTACAATGCCCGAGCGCGTTGAGGATCAGGCCGTGCAGGCACTGACTAACCTGAAAAACGTACTCGCCGCCGCAGGCGTTGGTATGGAAAACGTGGTTAAAACCGTGGTGTTTCTTGCCGACCTTGCCGATTTTGCGGTCGTCAACGGCATTTACGAGAGCTTTTTCAAGGCGCCCTTTCCTGCGCGCAGCTGTGTGCAGGTTGCGGCGATCCCGAAGGGTGCAAAGCTTGAAATTGAGTGCATTGCGGTAAAGTAAAGAGAAATTTCCATTCATAAAAAAAGCCCGAAGGTTCGGGCTTTTTTTATCTGTTTTAATTTTCCGTTATGGTTGGTTGTCGTGAAAGTAAGAGTAGAAAGCAGAATAAATAGGTATACAGTAAAAGCCAAATGAGGCTGCTTATGAGATATTGCCACGTGCCGTAATACTGTGTGTGAAACAAGAACTCAAGTGTCAGGGTGAGGGCGAGCAGCATAGCGGCGCCCCACAAATACCCTTTTTTAGCACGTGTATGCCGCACAGGGCCCGCATTGCTTTGTTTTCCTCCACATTCTGCCTCCTGCGTGTATTTTAGCTCTATTATAGCAAACCAAAAGCAAAACATGAACTATATTTGACATTCTGCCCGCGAATAAATAATTTTGCTTTATATTGAAAAAACATGCAAAAACAATACATAAAAATACACAAAAAGGACAAAAGGAAAAAGCACCGATCGGAAAAACGGTTATTTAACATATTTATTTTATTATAGTGCTTGACAAAGCTGCACAAAGCGAGTATAATAATCGTATATGTTTGTTGTTGTGAATAAATATTCATAATCAATGAGTAAAATTCCAATTTCCGAGAGGATCCGTTGTGAAAAAAGTATTTATTGACGGCAGTGCCGGTACCACGGGCTTGCGTATCCGTGAGCGCCTGGCCGCGAGAAGCGATATCGAGCTGCTGATCTTATCCGAGGAAAAGCGCAAGGACAGCGCTGCGCGCCGTGAGGCCTTAAACAATGCTGACGTGGCGTTCCTGTGCCTGCCCGACGATGCCGCCCGTGAAGCGGTGGCGATGATTGAAAATCCCCATACTGCTGTGATCGATACCTCTACCGCGTATCGCACGGCAAACGGCTGGATCTACGGCTTTCCCGAGCTTTGCGAGGATCGCGCTGCGCTGGCCACTGCCAAGCGCGTGGCGAACCCGGGGTGTCACGCAAGCGGCTTTATTGCGCTGGTGGCGCCACTGGTCAGAGCAGGGCTGCTTGAAAAAACGGCGCATCTGTCGGCCTTTTCTCTTACGGGCTATTCGGGTGGCGGCAAAAAAATGATCGCCGAATACGAGGGTGCGGAGCGCGCCGCGGCGCTGGATGCCCCCCGTCAGTATGCCCTCACGCAAAAGCACAAGCACCTGCCCGAGATGCAGGCTGTGTGCGGTCTTGACGTGGCCCCGATCTTTTCCCCCATCGTTGCCGATTACTACGCAGGTATGGAGGTGACGGTTCCGCTTTTTGCCGATGCGGTGAAGGGAAGCGTTGCCGAGATCGCAGAGATCTATCAGCAGACCTATCAAAGGGGACTGGTTCGTTTCCTGCCCACGATGGGTGAGGGCGGCCTCCTTGCCGGGAACGGTATGGCAGGGCGCGACGATATGGAGATCGGTGTGCTTGGCAATGATGAACGCATTTTGCTGGTGGCACGCTTTGATAACCTTGGTAAGGGCGCTTCGGGCGCGGCCATACAAAATATGAATATCCTGCTGGGTACCGATGAGGCGGCAGGACTTGTAACAGGAGAGTAAAAAATGAAGCTTGTAGAAGGTGGCGTTTGCGCAGCGAAGGGCTTCCGCGCAAACGGTTTACATTGCGGTATCCGCAAAAATAAGATCAAAAAGGATCTGGCATTGATCGTCAGTGACGTGCCCGCAGCGGCAGCAGCCGTTTACACCACAAATCTTGTAAAGGGTGCCCCCCTGCTGGTGACGAAAAAGCATTTGGCGAACGGTGTGGCCCAGGCTGTGATCTGCAATAGCGGCAATGCCAATACCTGCAATGCCAACGGCGTGGAGATCGCCGAGCATATGAGTGAATTGGTGGCAGAGGTTGCAGGGGTGAAGGTTGACGACGTGGTGGTAGCCTCCACGGGTGTTATCGGTCAGCCCCTTGATATTACCCCCATCAGAAAGGCCATGCCGCAGCTGGTGGCAGGGCTCTCGTACGATCATCTCGGGGCACGCGCTGCCGCTGAGGCGATCATTACCACCGATACGGTCGCCAAGGAGGTGGCTGTGGAATTTGAGATCGGCGGTAAGGTCTGCCATCTTGGCGGCATCGCCAAGGGCAGCGGTATGATCCACCCCAATATGGCGACGATGCTGGTATTTATCACCACCGACGTCAAGATCTCGGCGGCGATGCTGCAAAAGGCGCTTTCCACCGACGTGCAAAAGACCTTTAATATGGTGAGCATTGACGGCGATACCTCTACCAACGATACCGTGGCTGTACTCGCCAACGGTCTTGCCGGTAACGACGAGATCGTGGCAGAAGGCGCTGATTTTGAGATCTTTATGAAGGCGCTGAACACCGTCACCGTGCAGCTTTGCCGACTGCTGGCAGGCGACGGCGAGGGTGCCACCAAGCTGCTCGAATGCAAGGTTACGGGTGCCGCATGCTCCAAGTGCGCGGGCACGGTTGCCAAGAGCGTCATTTGCTCAAGCCTTCTGAAATCCGCCATGTTCGGCGCGGATGCCAACTGGGGGCGCGTGCTCTGTGCCATCGGTTACAGCGGCGCGGCTGTTGATATTGACCGCATTGACGTGGCCTTCCGCTCGGCTAAGGGCACCGTTGAGGTGTGCAAGAACGGCGCCGGTGTGGAATTTTCCGAGGAGAAGGCAAAGGAAATTTTGCTTGAAAATGAAATTGAGATCCTGGTGTCACTCGGCGACGGTGCCGGTGAGGCCACTGCGTGGGGCTGTGACCTTACGTACGATTACGTGAAGATCAACGGAGATTACCGTACCTGATTTGAGGTGAATAGCATGAAAGAAAATTTTTCTAACGCCGAGCGCGCA
Source organism: Oscillospiraceae bacterium (assembly GCA_015063895.1). GTDB lineage: Bacteria > Bacillota > Clostridia > Oscillospirales > CAG-272 > Firm-07. The sequence continues at coordinate 64,140 of SVTG01000007.1, forward strand.
CAGGTGCTCGCTGAGGCGCTGCCCTACATTAAGCGCTATAACGGCAAGGTGATCGTTGTCAAATACGGCGGCAATGCCATGATCAACGAGGAATTGAAGCAGCAGGTGATGGAGGATATCGTCCTTTTGCACCTGATCGGCGTGAGGATCGTGCTGGTGCACGGCGGCGGTCCTGAGATCAGCGACCTGATGAAGCGCCTTGGCATGGAGCCCAAGTTTGTCGATGGGCTGCGTGTGACCGACAAGGAGACTGTGGACCTGGTGCAGATGGTGCTGGCGGGCAAGGTCAATAAAACGCTTGTCAATCTGCTTGAAATGAAGGGCGGCAACGCCATGGGCATTTCCGGTATGGACGGACGCCTGATTGAGGCAACGCCCAAAAGCGAAAAGCTGGGGTATGTCGGCAATATCAAGCGTGTGAACATTGCGCCTGTGACCGACCTTTTGGAAAAGGGTTATATTCCCGTGGTATCTACGGTCGGCTGCGATAAAAAGGGCAATACTTACAATATCAACGGCGACACCGCCGCCGCTTGCATTGCAGGTGCGCTGCGCGCAGAGCGACTGATCATGATGACCGATATTGCGGGTGTGCTGACCGATAAAAACGACCCCACCACGCTGATCCCGCGCCTGACGGTGTCCGAGGCCAAGGGGCTGTATGACAGCGGCATTATTTCGGGCGGCATGATCCCGAAGGTCGATTGCTGCATTGAGGCAATAGAGCGCGGTGTGGAGCGTGTGATCATTATGGACGGCTGCGTGCCGCATTCTATTCTGATGGAGCTGCTGACCAATGAGGGTGCAGGTACCATGGTAACGAAGGATTGACGTATGAAAAGCTTTAAACAACAAGACGAGCAGTTTGTCGCACATACCTATAAGCGCTTTCCCGTGGAGATCGTTTCCGGTAAGGGATCGCTGTGCTATGACGTGACGGGTAAGGAATATATCGATATGGGGTCGGGCATTGCCGTAAATTCTCTTGGCTTTGCCAACGACGGTTGGGTTGCTGCTGTCAGCGCACAGCTGGGCACCCTGCAGCATACCTCTAATCTCTACTATACCGAGCCGTGTGCCGCGCTTGCGGCTGAGCTTTGCCGCCGTACGGGTCTTGCCAAGGTCTTTTTCGGCAATTCGGGCGCGGAGGCAAACGAATGTGCCATCAAGGTGGCGCGCAAATATGCCGCCGAGAAAAAGGGCGCGGAATACTATCATATCATCACGCTGGAAAACAGCTTTCACGGCCGCACCGTGACAACGCTCGCGGCAACGGGCCAGGCGCATTATCACGAGCAGTTTTTGCCCCTGACCCCCGGCTTTTTGCATGCCCCCGCCAACGATGCCGAGGCATTGATCGCGCTGGCCGAGGCAAACAAGGTTGCCGCCATCATGATGGAGCCCGTGCAGGGTGAGGGCGGTGTGCACGCGCTGGAGGCCGATTTTGTGACCCGTGTTGCAGCTTACGCCAAGCAAAAGGACATTTTGCTGATCTTTGACGAGGTGCAAACGGGCAACGGGCGTACGGGTAAGCTTTACGGTTATATGCACTACGGTGTCAGCCCCGACGTTGTTACCACTGCCAAGGGTCTTGGCGGCGGCCTGCCGATCGGTGCGTGCCTGCTTTCAAAAAAGGTGGAAGGCGTGCTTTCTTACGGTGACCACGGTTCAACCTTCGGCGGTAACCCCGCATGTGCCGCAGGCGCCGTCTACGTGCTTTCACAGCTTGATGACGCATTGCTTGATGAGGTTGCCGCGAAAAGCGCTTATATTGTGAAAAGCCTCACGGGTGCCAAGGGCGTGAGATCGGTAAGTGGCATGGGTCTGATGCTGGGTATTGAAACCGAAAAGCCCGCCGCTGACGTGGTGAGCGCTTGTATGGCACAGGGTGTGCTTTGCCTGACTGCCAAGCATAAGGTACGCCTGCTTCCCGCGCTTAATATCCCGTGGGACGTGCTTGAAAGGGCTGTTGCTATTATCAGATCCGTCATTGCCGAGGGCGTGGCGGAGTAAGGAGTTTTATGATGTCTGTTACACCGAAGCATTTTTTAAAGCTGCTGGATTATACGCCGGCACAAATCAAAGAGCTGCTTGATCTTGCCGCCGACTTGAAGGCCAAAAAGAAGGCGGGCGTTGCGCACCGTCTTTGCGAGGGCAAGAGCATTGCGCTGATCTTTGAAAAGACCAGCACGCGTACGCGTTGTGCCTTTGAGGTGGCGGCGACCGATCTTGGTATGCACGCGGTCTATCTTGACCCGTCGGGCTCGCAGATCGGCAAGAAGGAAAGCATTCCCGATACGGCACGCGTGCTTGGCCGTATGTTTGACGGCATTGAGTACCGTGGCTTTGAGCAGGAGATCGTAGAGGCACTGGCAAAATATGCGGGTGTGCCCGTGTGGAACGGTCTGACAAACGAATATCACCCCACGCAGATTTTAGCTGATTTCCTTACCATTCAGGAGCATTTTGGGGCACTGAAGGGGAAAAAGCTGGTGTATATGGGTGATGCACGCTACAATATGGGCAACTCACTGATGGTGGGGTGTGCCAAGATGGGCATGCATTTCGTTGCCTGCGCGCCGCAGGCGTATTTCCCCGACGGGGCGTTGATCGCCACCTGCCGTGAGATCGCCGCCCAAACGGGTGCTACGCTCGAGTTTATTGAGGATCCTGCCGTGGCCGTGAAGGGCGCTGACGTGATCTACACCGACGTGTGGGTATCGATGGGTGAGCCCGATAGCGTCTGGGCCGAGCGCATTGCCGCCCTTTCCCCTTACGCCGTGACCGAGGCGCTGATGGATATGGCAGGGCCGCAATGCCGCTTTATGCACTGCCTGCCCGCCTTCCATGATCTCGGCACGACGGTTGGCCGCCAGATCTATGAAAAGTTCGGCATTGACCATATGGAGGTCACCGACGGGGTGTTTGAGAGTGAGCGCTCGATCGTATTTGATGAGGCTGAGAACCGCATGCATACGATCAAGGCCGTGATGGCGTACACGATGCGCTGATCATATCAACAAATATCAAAACAAAACGGAGGCGTGACTATGTTTAAGAATCTTGGTTTACAGCTTTACACCGTGCGCGAATATCTGAAGGAAGCCGCATCAGCCGATCTTGCTTTTGAAAAGCTGGCAGCCCTTGGCTATACCGAGGCCCAGACCGCGGGCACGCCCGCCTTTGACGCGGCGGAGTTTTACGCATTGCTGCAAAAGCACGGTATTTCGATCGTGGGTACACATTACGACACCCAAAAGGTGCTTTACGATCACGAGCATACGATGGCCCTGCACCGTCTGTGGAATACTACGAATATCGGTATCGGTGCTATGCCCAAGGAGCCCCGTACCGATCTCAAGGCTCTGGGGCAGTTTATGGAGGACTTTAACCGCGCCGCTGAGGTGTATGCCAAAAACGGCTTTAAGCTGACCTATCACAATCACAGCTTTGAGTTTGTGCGTATCGACGGCTTTAAGACTATTATGGATCTTTTGTATGAAAATCTTGACCCCAAGAATACGTCCTTCGTGCTCGATACCTGTTGGGTAGCGGGCGGCGGTGCCGATGTGACCGATTGGATGGAAAAGCTGGCGGGCCGCATTGATATTCTGCACCTCAAGGATCTTTACTTGAAGCAGGAGGACGGTAAGAATCTGCCGTGGATGGCAGAGGTCGGCTATGGCAATCTCGCTTGGGATAAGATCATGGCAACGGCTGAAAGGATCGGTGTGAAGCATTATGTGGTGGAGCAGGACGCCGCCTTCCACGGTACCGCCTTCGATAGCCTGAAGATGAGTGCCGATTTCCTGGCAAAATATCGCAAATAAGAAAAAGCCGCGCGTGGCGCGGCTTTTCGGCTTTTCATAAGGAGGGAATGGTAATATGAACGGATTTTATTTTAAGGATCGCGTGCAGGCACGTGCCGATCTTGCGGTGGAGCAGACACTTTTGTGTGAGCTTTTTGAGGGCTTTTGCCATCAAAGCTGCACGCTGACGCTGGTGCGTGGGGCGTCAAACACCTTTGTGTTGGGGGCACCGCACCGTCTGCCGGAAATGGATGAGACATGCGAATATGCATTGCTGGCGGATGCGTCGGGTGTGGCAGTCGTCGGGCGTGATACCGCATCACTGATGCGTGGCATCGTGGCATTGCTTTTGAAGATCGAGCCCGTCACGGGGCAGGAAAAGGGCTTTATGATTGCCGCCTGTGAGGAGCAAAGCTCTTTTACGGTCAAAAACCGCATGGTCCATCTTTGCGTCTTCCCCGAGACTACGTATCTCACCTTTCAAAAATTTGTGCGCCTTTGCGGTATTTTGCAATATACGCATATCGTGATCGAGTTTTGGGGCATGCTGAAATTTGAAGTCCTGCCCGAGCTCGCCTGGCCTATGGCCTTCAGCAAGCAGGAGGCAAAGCTGGTGATCGACGAGGCTCGTGCGCTTGGTATGGAGCCCGTGCCGATGTTCAATCATCTTGGGCACGCCAGTGCCTCTCGCCTCAATGCGGGTAAGCACGTGGTGCTTGATCAGAACCCTGCACTGTATGACCTCTTTACTCCGGACGGCTGGTCCTGGAATACGCAAAATCCTGCACTCTCCCCGCTGCTGCGTGCTGTGCGCCGCGAGCTTTACGAGCTTTTCGGCGAGGGCTCGTATTTCCATCTGGGGCTTGATGAATCCTATATGCATGCCAAATCGCCCGTTTATTACGCATTGCTCCCCGAGTATCTTGCCACCCTGACGCACGAGGTCGTCAGGGAGGGCAGACGCCCGATGATATGGCTTGATATGTTTTTGCCCGAGGAGGCATACGTGGGGCAAAATCTGCACGCATGCAGTAAGGGAAAGACCCCCGCACAGGTGTGCTCGGTCTTGGAGCGTCTTGCGCCCGAAACGGTGCTCATCGATTGGCATTATTCCGTTAAAACGGCACCCGTTTCCACCGCAACCTATTTTCTCGGTCGCGGCTTTGACGTGATGGGTGCCCCCTGGCTTGACCGCGAAAATATTGCTGCTTACATTGAAACCGCCCAAACGGCCCCCTTGTTTGGCGTGATGGAGACCACGTGGCATACGATGGCGCATGACGGGCACAATCTCTTGTATTTTGCACGTCTTTGCGGCGCGGCAAGGGCGCCGTGGTCGGATTACAGCGGCACCAAGGAGGAGGTCGCGACGATTTTGCGTAAGATCACGCCCCGTCCTTATAGTTATGAGGAGGCGGGCATCATGCGCCGGCAGATCAATCTCGGTGCGGCGAAAATGTGCTGATAAAAACCCCAAGGCGGCTGCCTTGGGGTTTTTTGCGCTTGTCACGTGTGTGCTATTTGTGATATTTGGTGCCGTGCAGAATGGAAAGACTGCGATAAACCGTTTCAAGCAGCAGCACGCGCATCATCTGGTGGGGGAAGGTCAGCTTGGATACCGAAAGTCGCAGGTCAGCGGCGGATTTGACACGTGCAGAAAGTCCGTGCGAGCTACCGATGACAAGCGTGAGCGCCCCGTTTTGGCGCATAACGTGAGAAAGCTGATCGGTAAGCTCGGGGGAGGAAAACTGCTTGCCCTCTACACAAAGTGCCACCAGAAAGCTGCGTTGCGGCACAGCGTTCAGAATGGCATCTGCCTCGCGCTCCAGCGCTGCGGCGATCTCGGCAGGAGAAGGACTTTCGGGGAGCCTGTACTCCTTTAGCTCTACAATATCGACCTTGGCAAACGCGCCAAGCCGCTTTTCGTATTCGGCTACGGCACAGCGCCAATAGCTCTCTTTTAAATTGCCAAGGGCAATCAGGCGAATATGTAGCATGGATATCCTTTCATAGCTCGGTGATGGCAGTGGGATCGGCGGCGTTCAGCGTGACGGGGAAGCCCGCCAGCGCCGCACCTACCTCACTCAGTGCCAGGTCGGGCAGGTTGTTGGTTTCGGAGAGGTGGGCCAGCAAAAAGCGGCTGGTGCCGTGGGCGGCAAGCTTGACGCACAGGGCGGCACAGTCGGCATTGGAAAGATGCCCGAAGCGCGAGGCAATGCGCTGCTTCAGGGGATAGGGATAGGGGCCTTCCCTTAGCATATCGGTGTCGTGATTCGATTCTATCACCACCGCCTCGCACCCCAAAAGACCGCTTTCCACGGCAGGCGTGACGGTGCCAAGGTCGGTAGCATACCCAACGGTATGCGTTTTTTCGCCCGATACGATCGTGATGCGGTAACCGACGCTTCCCGCACTGTCATGTGACGTCGGGAAGGAGGTGAGCGTGATATTGCCGATGCTGACCTCAAAAAGGGGGGCGTGCTCAACCAGATTTTCAAGCAGTGCGCCCGAGCCGCAGGCGCGCAGACGGGCACCGCAGGCGCTGACCGTGTGCACGGGCAGGGGATAGTGCTTTAAAAAGACGTCAAGAGCTGCTGTGTGATCGCGATGCTCGTGTGTGAGAAAAATGGCTGAAAGTGATGCGGGATCTAACGCGGCCGCGCGCAGCGCAGCGGTGAGGGTCTTGGCATTTCGCCCCGCGTCAATGAGGATCGCGGTATCGCTTGCCCTCAGCAGGGCGGCATTACCGTCAGACCCCGAATATAAAATTTGCAGGGTGTAATCTTTCATGATAAATACCTGAAGATGCCGTCGAATAAAAAGAGCTCAACGGCGTCAAACAAAAAGGTGACCAGCAACGGGAAAATGATAACAAGCAGCCATTTTGATTTATCCTTGCGCTGAGCGGTGGTGTCAAGAAACGCCTGCTTTTGTGTGGCACTCCAGTCGTCCGGCAGCTGCTCGTGCGTAATGCCCCAGCGCCAAAAAAAGCGGTTATAGATGATATAGGCAAGGGAAAATCCAAGCAAAAGCACAAGGTAAGTCACCATAGTGACAAAGGAGAAAATGGTTTTTTGCGTCATTTCTCCGTAGGCGATCAGCACGCGGTAAATGACAAAAAGTAATACCGTGTTGCCGCATAATAAGATCGTGTACAACGTGCGGTCGCCGTTTTTTTGCGGTGTGCGGTTCAGCATACCAGCGTGGCACCCTCACGGCGCACGCGGAGCACCATGCACGCGCCCTCGCCGAATACGTTGTCCATCACGGCGCGGAACTCTGCTACGTCCTCAGCCTTCACAAAGGCCTGGATCGTGCCCGCAAAGCCGCCACCGTGCACGCGCCAAGCGGCGCTCTTCTCTTCAAGGGTGCGTTCAGCCAGGCAAAGTGCAAGCGAAAGGCCCTGCTCGGCCACGTTTTTGGTGGTATAGACGTTTTGCAAATAGCAGAAGGACGAGCGCCCCGATGCCAATACGTTTTCAAAGAAGGCGGGTAGGTTCCCGTCAAGGAGTGCTTGCTTTCCGGCCGCTACACGGCGGTTTTCGGCAAAGAAATGAAGGGCGCGCAGCACGGCGCGGTCGCCCAGCGTTTGACGCAAACGGGGCGCGGCAGCCAGCACGGTCTTCTCGTCAAGCTCACGCAGCACCGAGGCACCGAGTGCAGCGGCCACCGCCTTCATTTCTGCGGGCACCGCGGCATAGTCGGGGGTGAGGTCGGCGTGGTTGCCGCCCGTGTTTACGATGCAAAGGTTATAGCCGGCGGCCGTAATGTCAAAATCGATCTTTTCGATCACGGGCTTGGTATTGTTCTTAAAATCAATGGCAATGATACCGCCGACAGCGCAGGCCATCTGGTCCATCAGACCGCAGGGCTTGCCAAAAAATTCGTTCTCGGCAAACTGGGCGATCTTGGCGATCTCCACGTTGCTGATCTTGCCGGCGTTATACAGGTGGTTTTGAATGTTGCCGATCATATCCTCAAATGCGGCAGAGGAGGAAAGACCCGAGCCCTTGAGAACGCTTGAGGTGGTATAGGCAACGAAGCCTCCTGTGCGATAGCCCTTCTTAGCAAGGCCGGCGCACATGCCTGCAATGATGGCATCGGACTTTGAAAAGCGCGCCTCGCGCGGCGTGCGGAAATCGGCAATATCTACCACGTCCTCGGGGTAACCCTCTGATTTGACGCGTACAACACTCCCCTCGGTCTTGGCGGCGACAGCGATGATATCAAGATCGATCGAGGCGGCAATGACTGCGCCGCGATTGTGGTCGGTGTGATTGCCTGCGAGCTCGCTGCGTCCCGCGACGGATAAGAGATACACGTCGCGCTCGGCGCCGTACAGAGCGGCAAATTCCTCAATGGCCTTGATATAGCGCGCCCTTTGTGCGGTCAGTGCTTCTTTCCCGTACAGGGCAACAAAGCGGGCGTCAAGCGCACCCGTGTTGATTTTTTCAATGACTGCGGTCGTGTTCATTTGTGTAACCTCCGTTGGTTTGTCATTCAAGGCCCATTTGTCCCAACAGCTTGCGGTTAAACTCCTCGGCTGTGTCGTAGCCCATTTTCTTTTGACGGTTGTTCATAGCGGCAATTTCCAGAATAATGGCAAGGTTTCTGCCGGGCTTGACGGGAATGGTGATGCTGGGCACCTCGTTGCCGAGTATGTTCATGGTCTGCTTGTCAAGACCGAGGCGGTCGTACATTTTGCCTTGGATCCAGGGCTCAAGATTGATGACAAGGTCAATGCCCTGAGAGTCCTTGACGGCACCCATGCCGAAAATGCGGCGCACGTCAATAATGCCGATGCCGCGCAGCTCTACGTAGTGACGGATAATGGGGGGCGCAGTGCCCACCAGGGTTTTGGCGGATACACGCTTGATCTCCACGGCGTCGTCCGCGATCAGACGGTGGCCGCGCTTGACAAGCTCAATGGCGGTTTCACTTTTACCCACGCCCGAATCACCGAGCAGCAAAAGGCCCTCACCGTAGACCTCTACCAGCACGCCGTGGCGTGTGATGCGGGGGGCAAGCTGCACGTTGAGATACGCGATCAGCGCCGCCATAAATGGGCTGGTTTTTTCTTTCGTTGCAAGAAAAGGCACACCGTGACGGGTCGCCGCCTCGGTCATAATGTCAAAGGGCTCCTGCTCGTTGGTGGTGGTAAAGACCACAGCCACGGGCTTTTTGGCAAAAAATGCCTCTATTTTGGCGTTGCGCGTCTGCTCATCGCATTTGCTTAAATAGCGATATTCGGCAACCCCCACGATCTGAATGCGTGTTTCTTCAAATTCATCAAGAAAGCCCGCAAGCGCAAGACCCGGTCGGTCGACCTGGGTGTTTGAGATAATAAGATTTTCTGCGGCGTCGGGCAGATAAAGGGGAACGAGTGAAAGCTCGCCCATCAGCTTGGCAAGCGAAATACTGTAAATTTCCTGCATACGTGCACTCCTTTACAAAAGCTGTTCATATTATTATACCATATTTTTTTGGGTTTGCAAAGAGGGTTGCAATTTTTTATAAATGCTTTTACAAACCTTTCGTATAATTCACAATTTCTTCACAAGTATAATTTATAATATAATGTGAAATAGTGTGGCTTCGCGAAAAAAGGAGATAAAAATGAAAAAAATGTTCCGCATACTGGCCTTGGTGCTGGCGCTTTGCCTTTTGATGCTTTCGCTGGTATCCTGCGCGGGAAAGGGTACCGTATACGCTTCACCGCGTGCTTCCCGTGTGGTGGCAACGGTCGGTGACGTTGAAATTTTATATGAAGAGCTGTATTTTATGGCCATGAATTATATTGCTGAATTGAAGCAAACGCACGGTGAAAACGCCTTACAGGACCAGGCTCTTCGCGCAGAGCTCGATCGGTTTGTGTGGGAGAGCTTTGTTTGCCGCGAAAATGCGCTGATCTCTCTTGGCTACGAGTACGGGCTTGACGTGTTTGAGGGAGATATTGCCGAAAGCGTCCAGCAGGAGATCGAGTCTATGCTTGAAAACAACTTCGGCGGTGACCGCGAGGCTTACGTTGAGGCGCTGGCCTCTCAGTATATGACTGACCATTACGTGCGCCGCTTTTTTGCCGTGGAGGAGGAGCTTGCCAATGCGATCGTGCTGGAGATGCTGTACCGCGGTGAGGTGCAGTCAAGCGACGCACAGGTGCTTGCGACCCTGCGAGGGGAGAGCTTTGTGCGTACCGTGCACGTTTTTATCGATAAGAACAGTGCGGCATACACGAAGGAGCAGCACCGTGCACACGCCGTTGAGGTGCAGGCAAGCATTGCGGCTGCCACGACCGATGACGCGCGCTTTGCGGCGATGAATGAGGCGATCGGTGGCAAATACAATCAAGATTTCAGCGACCCACTTGGCAAAGGGTATTATTTTACGTACGGCGAAATGGACAAGGCCTATGAGGAGGCCGCCTTTGCCCTTGCCGAATACGGCGTCAGCGACGTGGTGGAGACCGAGGACGGCTACTTTATCATTATGCGTCTGCCCAAGGACGAGGCTTATATTACAAGCAATTTTGAAATGCTGAAGAGCAAGTCCTATTTCGTGGTGCTCAATCAAAAGGTCGATCAGAAGCTGGCGACAATGAGTCTGACCAAAACCAAATTCGGTCAGAGTCTGGATCTTACCGCCCTGCCCGAGATCGATCCTGACGGTGGCAATCTGCTCCTTACGTGGAGCGCGGTGGCGTTGGTGGCTGTTGCCGGCGGTGTGGTGATGCTGGTGGTATTCCGGTATCGCAGTCGCCAAAAAAAGAGTAACTGATCTTGAAAGGAGGTCCTGCTGATGGAGGCGTGGCTTGAATATCTGTTTTTGTTTTGCAGCTGTGCCACGGCGGGCTGGTTGCTTGAGGTCGTGTACCGGGCGTTTCGCCATCATAAGGTAGTCAATCCCGGATTTTTAACGGGCTGCTGCTTGCCGATCTACGGTGTCGGCGGCGGTGTTTTGTACTTTTTATCGGATCTGAAGCTGCGCGCGTTGCCCAACGAATATCTTCGCGTGGCGGTGATCCTGCTGATGGCCATGGGCGTCATGACGCTCATTGAGCTCATAGGCGGTCTGATCGCGGTCAAATATTTCCGTGTGCGTTTGTGGGATTATTCCGAGGAATGGGGTAATTTTCAGGGTGTGATCTGCCCGAAGTTTTCGCTGATCTGGGGCGCTGTGTGCGCGCTGTATTATTTCCTGATCTATCCCTATCTGCATGGGGTGGCCGTGCGCGTGATCGAGCTGCCGTGGTTGATCCTTGCGGTGGGTATGTATCTTGGTGTATTCGCTGTGGATCTTTCCCATTCTCTTCGCATTATGCAGCGTCTGCGCCGCTATGCCTCGCAAATGCGTACCAGCATCAATCTTGATCAGCTCAAGGCAAGCGCCAAGGAGCATTTTGTCCTTGAATCGGGCAAGCGTCGCCCCTTTAATTTTTACCGTATGATCAGCAATTATATGGCGGATATGCATGGCTACCGTGATCAGATCAGCCGCAAATGGGGTGAGAAAAATGGCAAATAAGCAAATTGACTATACGCTGTTTGACGAGGTGTGCCGCGAGGTCGTTCATACGGCACGCTACCAGGAGATGAAGCAATATATTTCGCATTCCGATATTACGGTCTACCAGCATTGTCTGAAGGTGGCGCGCCTTGCCTTTACGATGGCCGCCAAAAAGAAAAGGACCAAGTGCGATCTGCGCGCCCTGGTGCGCGGCGCGCTGCTGCACGACTATTATCTTTACGATTGGCACGATCCCAATAAGGGCTTTCGTTGGCACGGCTTTAAGCATCACCGCTTTGCATTACTCAATGCGAGAAGGGATTTCGAGCTCACCAAAAAGGAAGAGCAGATCATTTATACACATATGTTTCCGCTGACCTTCTGGTGTGTGCCGCGCTGCCGCGAGGCGTGGTACGTCACGATCGCAGATAAGCGTGTGGCAACTGAGGAAACGATGAAAAAATACCGCGACAAAAAGGCGGAAAAAGCAAAAAAATAATCAAGAGGCCCCCGTCCTGCGACGGGGGCTTTCCTTGTTTTGCCTTTGTGCAAAAAAGAGCGAGAAAACTGTGCGCGGTGCTTGATTTCGCGCTTTTTTTATGTTATACTATACTATGAATAATTATTTTTAGTTTAGATAGGAGAAAAACGATGCAGCGCGTATCCAAAGAAAATTACTATCTTGATATTGCACAAACCGTGGCCGAGCGTGCCACTTGCCTGCGCCGTAAATTCGGTGCGATCATCGTCAAAAACGACGTGATCGTTTCCACGGGCTATAACGGTGCCCCGCGCGGCAGAAAAAATTGCAGCGACCTCGGCTTTTGCCAGCGTGAGCAGCTGGGTATTCCGCGCGGTGAGCGCTATGAGCTGTGCCGCTCGGTGCATGCTGAGCAGAATGCCATCATTGCCGCACCTCGCGAGCAGATGCTGGGTGCTACGCTGTATATGGCGTGCGTGCTGCCTGACGGCGAGCTGGTGCCCGGGTGCAACTCCTGTATGATGTGCAAGCGCGTGATCTTGAACGCGGGTATCGAAACCGTGGTGGTGCGTGATACGGCAAATGAATATCGCGTGATCCGCGTGGCCGATTGGATCGAGGACGACGATTCGCTTTCGGGCAAGTTCGGGTATTGATATGCGACGCTTTCTTGTGCTTTTGCTCGTCCTGCTGACTGTTTTTGCAGGGTGCGACAGGGATAAGAGCTCTAAGTCCGATCTTGTGGCGTTTTTGCAGGATAACGACGGCTACGGTGTTACAAACACCGAAAGCGGTGTGCATTATACCGCGTTGCCGTTTTGCTTTGAAAGCATTGCAGGTGATGAGGCGGTGGGTGAGTTCTATGATAAAAAGGCTGACTACCGTGTCACCTATCACAAGATCCCCGGTGTTGATCCTGCGCAATATCTGGTAGATAGCGAAATGGGTGTGTGGTATGCCGATGCGACGCTGCAGGCACCCGTGCCCGAGGCGCTGACGCCGACGGCGTTGCTGGTTTGCGAGGAGGGGGCTGTTGATGTGGTGCTGCTGCGTCTGTTGCCCACCACGCATGCCGCTGTGATAGAAGAGGCATTGACCTTGTGGTTTGAGGGCGAGGTGACCGTCAAGCCTGAAACGGCGGCAACGCTCTCACGCGGCATCAAATTGGCATCTGCCGAGCTGCCGGGTATATACTATTGCTTTAGCTTTGGCACGTGGGGTGAGCAGGCTTATTTCTTTGAGATGTTTTCGGGCCGTGCGGTGGCAGTGCCCGCGTCGCTTGCCGCTCATTTTATCAACGCACAGTGAAAAGGGAGTGAAAGTCTTGTCACAAGCTGTTGCCGTGCCCTTGGAGGCACGTGTTGAAAATGAACTGCCGTCTGTGCACAAGGTTCTGTTTGTGTGCACGGGCAATACCTGCCGCTCGCCGATGGCAGCGGCGCTGTTAAACGATAAAATGCGCACAAGAGAGGTCTGCTCGGCGATGGGCGATGAAGCCTCTCCCTTAAAGCCTGTGTTCGCTACGTCGGCAGGGCTTTGGGCCGAGGTGGGTGCGCCGATCACGGCGCTTGCCGCGGCCGCATTGGCTGAAGCGGGTGTCGCGGCAGTACCCCCGAATGATTATACCGCGCACCGCGCCCGTCTTGTCAGCGAGGAGCTGATGACCGAGGCCGATGAGGTCGTGGCCATTACGGGCGCGCACGCCATGGAGCTGATGATGCGTTTTCCGCAGCATGCGGCTAAGATCACCACGCTTGGCGTTGATATTCCCGATCCGTACGGCGGTGATGCCACACGGTATCGCGCGTGCTTAGAGATGCTGTGTTATGCCATTTCCCGTCATTTTGGTGTGGGGGAATGCGATGAGGGTTGAGTACGTGCGCGTCGAGCATCTCGGTTATCTTGCCGAAATAGAGGCCCTGTGCTTTCCCGATCCTTGGAGTCGGGAGGCGCTGGCACTGTTGGTGTCGGATAAAGCCTTCGGGCTTGCCTGTATTGACGAGAAAACAGAGCAGGTGCTTGCCTACGTCGGAGTGCTGACGGTGCTTGACGAGGGGCAGATCCTCAACGTTGCGACACACCCTGCGTGGCGTCGCCGCGGTCTGGCAGACGCCCTGCTGACGGCACTGATAAACGAAGCTGAGAAAAAAGGGCTCCTGACGCTCTCCCTTGAGGTGCGTGAGAGCAATACCGCCGCCATCTCGCTTTACGAAAAGCACGGCTTTGCCGTGGCGGGTAAGCGCCCCCGCTTTTACACGCATCCAACCGAAGCAGCACTTGTGATGCTTCGTAATTTATAATGTAGGTGGATCTTCATGTATATTCTCGGAATGGAAAGCTCCTGCGACGAAACCTCTGCTGCCGTTGTACGGGCGCAGAACGGTCGCTTGGAGATCGTATCGAATATTGTTGCCTCGCAGATCGAAACGCACAGGCTTTACGGTGGCGTAGTGCCCGAAATTGCCAGCCGTGCGCATATTGAGGCGATCACGGGTGTGACGGACGAGGCGCTGTCGCAGGCGGGTATCGGGCTCTCTGAGGTGGGGGCGGTGGCTGTTACGGCCTTTCCCGGGCTGATCGGCGCGCTGCTGGTCGGCGTGAATTTCGCCAAATCCTTGGCTTATGCAAACAATATCCCCTTAGTGGCTGTCAATCATATCAAGGCGCACGTAGCGGCGGCGTATCTGAGGGACGATGCCCCCCGCCCCGCGTTTCTTGCTTTGGTGGTATCGGGTGGCCACACCGCGCTCTTTAACGTGACCGATTATACCGATTTCCATGAGATCGGTGCCACACGCGACGACGCGGCAGGTGAGGCCTTTGATAAGATCGGGCGTGTGATAGGGCTTCCGTATCCCGGCGGCGCCGCGCTTGACCGACTGGCCGCAACGGGTGATGCGCACGCGATCAAATTGCCCTCGCCCGCGCTGGGGGCCGACACGCTTGATTTTTCCTTCAGCGGTCTGAAAACGGCAGCACTCAATTATATCAATCATTGCAATCAGCAGGAAACGCCTGTGCCGCGTGCCGATCTTGCCGCTTCGTTTACCGAGGCGGTGGTAGGCGGCATTGCCAAAAAGGTAGAGGCGGCGCTGCTGCAAACGGGCACAAGGACCTTGGTAATGGCGGGTGGCGTTGCCGCCAATTCGCATTTGCGCAGGCGCCTTACCGACCTTTGCGGGCGCCTTGGCGTCAGGTTTGTCGTGCCGCCGCTCTCGCTGTGCGGCGATAACGGTGCCATGGTGGCCGCGGCCGGCTTTTTTGAATATCAAAACGGCAATTTTGCTACGCCCACCCTCAATGCCTCGGCGGCGGACGAGCCCCTTGCCTGATCTGTTTTTGTCAAGTCCTTTTTACTAAAAAATGCAAATTCGTCGTTTTATCTAAACGAGCTGCGAAAAAATAGGAAAAACAGTTTTCCACAGCAGTTTTCCACAAGGCTGTGGAAAACCGCATCAAAAGGCGGAATATGCAAGCTAATTCATGTAAAACTGAGAAATTATTCCTGCCAAAACCCTTATTTTGCGTGAAGATCCGTCATTTTCTGTGGAAAAGTATGTGGGAAATGTGGATAACTTTTACTTGTGGAAAACTGAGAAAATCTCAAAAACACCGCTAAATAAGCTGTTTTTGGAGCTCGAAGCGTATTGTGCAAATTACCAAAATTCAAATGTGAGGTTCAGAAATGAAACAGGAAAATAAGCGTCAGATGCCGTCCGGTGTGACAGGTGAGGTCAGCCCTGCGGTGATCAAAAGATTGCCCCGATATTTCAGATATTTGCGCGAATTGATCCGCAACGGAAAGCTGCGCATCAGCTCGGGTGAGCTTTCCGAAATGATGCACGTCACCGCCTCGCAGATCAGACAGGATCTGAATTGCTTTGGCGGCTTTGGACAGCAGGGATACGGCTATAACGTGAATTATTTGTATGCCAAAATTTGCGAGATCCTTGGCGTTGGCGAGGGCTTTAATGCCATTGTGATCGGTGCGGGTAATCTCGGCAAGGCTTTGGTGCGCAGCCCGATGTTTGAAAAGCGCGGTGTGGATATCCTGGCGCTCTTTGACGTTGATCGGAACGTCATTGGCAAGGTCGTGGGTGACGCACGTGTGCACGATATGATAGAATTGGAGCGTTTTTGCGAGCAGCACACGGTAGATATCGCGGTGCTGACGCTGCCGAAGGCGCACGTCGCGGACGTAGCGGAGCGTTTGTCCGCTATCGGCATTCCCGGTATTTGGAATTTCACAGGCAGTGAGCCGGAGGCCTTTGCTTCGGGTGCCATCATTGAAAACGTACATATCGGCGATTCGCTGATGACCCTTTGCTATGAGCTCCGTCAAAGAGAAATGGCCGCTTATGAGGAGAGAGAAACATGAAATGCAGTTTTCAGTACGGCGAGCGTGTGCTCACGTTGCCTGCAACCGTATTGCATGATACGGTCGCTTCAGCCACCCCCGCGGATTGGCGCGTGCTGTGTGCGTTTGCGGCAGACCCTCACCTTTGTGAGGATACGGCGCTCGGCGTCCCTGAGGTCGCGAAGAGCCTTGGTCTGACGGAAAGTGAGGTGCTGGCAGCGCTTGCCTTCTGGCGCGGTGCCGGAGTGCTTGTTGAGAGTGGCAGTCAACAAACGGTAAGGAAACATGCAGCCACACGTGCCGCTGACGGCAAAAAGCCTCTGCCCGACCGCGGCCTGCCTACGTACAGCGCTGACGATCTTGCCGGTATCGCCGAGGGACGTGCTGATTTTGGCGCGTTGGTCGGCGCTTGCCAGCAAACGCTGGGTAAGGTCTTTAATACGGCGGAGATCGCGATCATTGCAGGACTTGCCGATTATCTGGGGCTGGAGGGCGATTACATATTGCTGTTGCTTTCTCATTGTGTGCGTATGGAGAAAAAATCCCTGCGCTATGCCGAAAAGATGGCCTTGTCGCTTTATGACGACGGTATCACCGATGCGGCCGCTCTTGAGGAGCGTTTGCGCCGCGTTGAGGTGATGGCGACCGCCACGGGCAAGATACGTGCCATGTTCGGTATGGGTACGCGCGCTTTTACTGCCAAGGAACGCAGTATGGTTGAAAAATGGGTGTGCGGTATGCAGTACGAGATGGACGTGATCGGTCTTGCCTACGAGGCGACGGTCAATGCCACGGGCAAGCCTGCGTTGTCGTATGCCAACTCTATTCTTGAGAGATGGTATGCCGCAGGCTACCGTACGGTCGAGGACGTGACACGTGCGATGGAGGAATATCGCCGCCGCAAGCAGGGTGACAGCAGCTTCGATGCCGACGAGGTGTTCCAGGCAATGCTGAAGAAAACATACGGAGAGATTTGATATGGGATATAATCAGGAAAATTATAAGCGTATTCGCGAGGCGTATCGTACCAAATATTTGCGTGCGTACGAGATCGCTAACGAGCGCATGGCAGAGATACACGCGAAATCTCCCGAGATCGACGCCATTGACCGCGAGCTGCGCTTAACGGGCGCAGAGATCGCATTGGCTGTGATCGGTACGGGCGAAGGGTATCGCGAAAAGCTGGCTGCCGCTGAAGCCAAAAATATGGCCTTGCAGGCAAAGCGTGCCGAAATTCTTTCCGCTCTCGGCTATCCCGCCGACTATACGTTGCCGCCCTATGAATGCTCCAAGTGTAAGGATTCGGGATTTATTGATACCAAAATGTGTGATTGCATGCGCCGCGAGCTGGTGATGGCCGCCTATGAGACCTCGGGGCTGGGTGCCTTGATGCGTACGCAATCCTTTGAGAGCTTTGATCTGTCTTTTTATAACGCCGAAAACGGTGATCGCTCGCGTATGCAATCTAATTTTGATCAGCTGCGCGATTATGCCGAGCGGTTTACCATGGAGTCGGAAAGCCTTTTGCTGGTAGGTCCCACGGGCCTTGGCAAGACGCATCTGTCAACGGCGATCGCGCGGCGCATCATCGAGCGCGGCTATGACGTATACTATACCAGTGCTATCGGTATGTTCTCGGATTTTGAGCATGCTCGCTTCGGCAACGGAACCGAGCGTGCTGCCGCTGAGCCGAACCGTTACGTTGATTGCGATCTTCTGATCTTAGACGATCTTGGCACGGAGGTCTCCAATCAGTTTGTGAACGCCTGCCTTTATACGGTCTTAAACAACCGTATCAACCTGAAGCGCCCCACGATCATCAGTACGAATCTCAAGGGCAAGGAGATCAAGGAGCGTTATGCCGACCGTATTGCCAGCCGCTTGCTGTGCGAATATAAGCCGTATATTTTTGTTGGACAGGACGTGCGCTTCCGCCGAAATCTGTAATAAAATCGCATAAAAGACACGGGATATGCCAATAATAGGCGTATCCCGTGTTTTGTATGAAGGGAGCGGAAAAGTAATATGATGCAGAGCACAGCAAAAAACCTAACACAAGGAGCGGCGTTGGAGACAATCTATAAAAACGTGAAGATGGGTGTCAACGGTATTATCAATTTGTTGCCGTACGTAAGAGAGGGCGATCTGCGCAGTGCGATGACGGCTCAGCTTGACGGTTACGAGAAGTATGCGGCGCAGGTGCGTGCTTTACTGGAGCAGGAGGGGGGAGTCCCCAAGGAGGCAGCGGGGGAGCGCTTGGTTGCCAAAATGGGCGCGGCGTGGCGCGGTATGCTGGGCATTACACGTACTGAGCTGGCTAAAATGCTGATCGAGCATTCAAACGCTTGCATTACCGAGATGACACATTTGCTCAATCATATTGAAAAAAGCAGATGTGAAGGGGCGCGCTTGGCACGTGAGCTTGTTGATTTTGAGGCACGTAACGTAGAGGCGTTGAAGCAGTATCTATAAAAAACAATAAAAGGGCTCCGCATGGCGCGGAGCCCTTTTTTGATAGGTAAATCAGATCTTCTTGATCAGACCCTGTGCGATCAGGTCTTCGGTGGACTGGAATTCGGCAAAGTACTTCTCGGCCTCAAATTTGGGGTTCTTCACGAGCTCGGTCTTGGCTGCAAGCATTTCGATCAGCTCAAGGCCCCACTTAACGCTACGCTTGGAGGTCAGACGCAGGCGGCAGGGAACCGTTTCATACTTTTTAGCGGAACTAACGTCGGTGATGTTGTACTTGGACTGCTCAAGCGTTGCGGGGTCGATCGCAAGGAACAGGCAAAGGGTCTTACCGCGGATCGCAAACTTGGCAAGCTGCGTGCGGCCGGACTTGAAGGACTCGTAGCTCCAGCTGACGCGTGCATTGACCTTCTTATAGGAGAGCAGTGCGTTCTTGAGCGTTTCGTAGCGCTCCTGCACGTCGGCGGGAGCCTGGATCATACGGGCGGTAAAGGACTTCTTGTAGGTGGAATATACTACGTTGCCGGAGGCGTCGGTCTCGGCGATCACCATGCTGTCAGCGCCGGAGCTATCTTCAACAGTTGTGTTGACAACAGTGCCGGGAGCTTCTTCAGCAACGGGAGCTTCTTCAACAACGGGAGCCTCTTCAGCAACGAGAGCCTCTTCAGCAATAGGAGCCTCTTCAGCAACGGGAGCTTCTTCAACAACAGGAGCCTCTTCAGCAGCAGGAGCCTCTTCAACAACAGGAGCCTCTTCAGCAACAGGAGCTTCCTCAACAACGGGAGCTTCCTCAACAACGGGAGCTTCCTCAACAACGGGAGCTTCCTCAACAACGGGAGCTTCCTCAGCAACAGGAGCCTCTTCAGCAGCAGGAGCTTCTTCTACAACAGGAGCCTCTTCAGCAACAGGAGCCTCTTCGGCAACAGGAGCCTCTTCAGCAACGGGAGCTTCCTCAACAACGGGAGCTTCCTCAGCTACGGGTGCAGCAACGGCAGGAGCGGGCTTCTTCTTTGCTTCAAGCTTGGCAGCCTTGGCAGCGGCTTCCTTCTTTTTCTGAGAGAACAGAGATACCAGGAAGTAGACCAGGATGCCGATGAACAGGACAGCAGCAATGGCAAACAGGATAAACTGCTTATCGGTCACGTAGCCGATTACGGGCAGAATCGGGAGAATGGCGTAGTGCTTCATGCGCTTTTTGAAGTTTACGGTGCGCACGATGGTGATCACCAGCAGGGTGGCAGCAGCGGCAAAGAGAATGCCGATCACGACCCAGCTGCCGTATGCGATCTTAGCAAAGCCAAGGTTGCCGTCTTTATAATGGGAAACATAGGAATTGCCGTTAAAGCCTTTGGCAACAAACTTGCCTTCGGGAGCGTTTACTACTGCGGGGGTGTCGTTGCTGATGCTCCAGCCGCAATATACGGGAATGGGGTACTGACCGGAATATGCCACGGGATTTTCTGCGGCACCATTATTGCCGTATACCGTGCCGGCGTATGCTGCATAAATGCCGTAACCGATAGAGCAGTTGCCGGAAATGTATACATTACCCGTTCCATCGTTGCGAATGGCGAATTTGTGTTTTGCAGAAATGATGATCGAGTCCAGCTTCATCGTTGTACCCTGGAGGATAAAGCCTACACAATCATGGGTCACAATGGATCCGGTTGCTTTGCTGTTCTTAAGTGTAAGAGTACCGGTAGATGCTTTCAAAGGAGCGTACAAGTACAGATCAAAGCCGTTTAAATCCAGGGTGTAGGTGCCGCCGATTTCGTATTTGTCGCTCTTCAAACCAACGTTTTTGAGCAATTTCATCGTTGAGTTTTCGCTGGCAGCTGCTTTGTTAAATGCATCAAGAATGTTATCGTAAGTAAAGACGTCAGTACCTACGGTAACCTCGGCGACGGGGTCAGCAGCAGATGCGCAAACCGTGAAGACGGTGAGCATCATACAAACGGTAAGCAGGCATACGAGAATTTTTTTCATCAGGTAATCCTCCAAAATGTAGAAATTAACTTTTGAATGTCAAAACCGGACGGCAAATGCGATATTGAAGACCGTTTGACGGCTTTTTATTCAATTTAGTTAATTTATTATAACATATGAATTAAGAAAATGGAAGAGGTTTTTGTAAAAAATATCAATTTTTTTGCAATTTAGTACCAGAACATACAAAGTTTTGGCACTTTTCCTGCTTGTTTTGCTGCCAAAAACGATGGCAGCTTGAAAAAAAGGTCAAAAAACGGCTTTTAGAGGATAAAAATAAAAAATCCCCCATAACGTGCCGAGTTGGCACATTGTGGGGGTGGGTATTAATTGCCAAAGCCTCGAATAAATCCGTTTGCATCGGCGCTTGAAATGTCACCGCCGATGACGCGTCCGCGGAAAACCAGTAAGTTTGCCTGTACGGTGCCCGCATAGTCGGGATAATTGGTGACGGTATAGGTATAGCGCTCCACGGTGCGGTTTCCGTAAGGCGTGAGGTCAAGGCCCTGCTTTTTTTGCAGCTCGTTGTAAGCGGCAAAGATCTTGTCAAATTCAGCGGGGACCGTGACGGTCGTCGCTTCGGTCGGCTCTGATACGACCTCCCAACCAAATTGTTTCAAAAAGGCAATGCGGTCATCGTTGCTTTTTACCTTTTCAAAGTTGACGGTAGTGCTTTCTTCTCCCGTGTCTGCCGCGACGGGCTGCAATTCCGGTACAAACGCGATCAGCGCGATCAGGGTGGCGAGTGCAAGGCACACGACACCGAAAAAGCGCACCGTGCCCGCGCGCATTGTGCAAATAAACATAAAAGCTCCTTTCGCCGCAGGGTGCCTTCGGCCGTTGCGGCACGTATTCTGTTACCAGTATACGCGGGCGCTTTTTTTAATATGAATGCTTGCGTGCGATTTTGATCATTTTGTTCCTGCTTGTGAGGGGGCGGTGCCGAAATGGCGCTTGTAGGCGGTGCTGAAATAATTCTGATCCTGAAATCCCAGCGCGAGTGCTGTCTCCTTGACGCTTTTGCCCTGTAAGAGCCACGTGCGTGCCTGCTGCATGCGTAGGGCACGATAGTATTGCATCATACCCATGCCCGTATATTTCTGGAATAGCTTTTGCAGGGTCGATACGCCGGCGTTGCAAAGAGTGGCAAGCGCGGTGGCACTCAGCCCCTCGTATAGATGCTCTTGCATAACGGCCACAGCGGCAGAGTATTGCGTGGCTTGCCTGCCGGTGGCACTTTTGGCGGTGATATCACTGTGCAGCAGGGAGAGCAGATAACATTCTATATTATTTGTGATGCGCTGAATGACGGCACTGTCACTGCTTTGGTGTGGGTGAAGCAACAAAAAGTCGTCTTTGAGCACAAATTGCTCGCGCAGGTCCTTTACGTAGGTTGTGATGGGTGTGGGGGTTGGAAAATTGCAGATCACACGCGAGGAAACAGGCATCGCCGTAGCGGCAAAGGAGATAATAACAAACTCTGCCGTGCATGTTCCGGAGTTGATCAGGCGGTGAAATTCAAGGGGTGGGTGTAGGATCATTTGCCCTGCATGTAAGGGATAAATGGTATCGCCTGCCGTGATCTCCACCTCACCGGACAGCATAAAAACCGCTTCCCAAAAATCGTGCAGCTCACCGCCGTTTGAATAGCCGATCGCTCTGGTTGCCTGAAAGGCGCTGCAAAGAGCGCTGATGCGCAGCGAAGGCTCAAGGGTATACAGAGGGTAGGATTTGGGTTCCATAAAAGCTCCTGAATATGCAAAATTAAAGATTATAGGCATGAAATACAATATACATTCGTTTTTGTGCTGTGTTATAATGATAACATAGCACAAGTTTTTTGTCAACGGCTGTGCTAAACTTGTTTTGAGGGGTGTAAAGGCCATGAAAAAGATCAGTGTTATTTTACTTGGTGCAGGCAATCGCGGCTCCAAATATGCACAGTATGCGGGAACAAATCCCGAGTGCATGGAGATCGTGGGTGTGGCGGAGCCGATCGAGGCACGCCGTGAGTTTATTAAAAACACCTATCACGTACCGGCAAAGAATTGCGTGAACGACTGGCAGGAGCTGCTGGCACGTCCTAAAATGGCAGATGCCGTTATCATTGCCATGCAGGACCAGATGCACTACGAGCCCGCGATGAGGGCGATCGAGCTCGGATATCATATTTTGCTTGAAAAGCCGATGGCGCCGACCCCTGCACAGTGTCTGGCGATCGGCAAGGCGGCCGAAGCGCGCGGTGTGCACGTGATCGTGTGTCACGTATTGCGCTACACGCCCTTCTTTGGTGCTTTAAAGCACCTGATCGACGAGGGGCGCATCGGCGAGGTGATGAACGTGATCCACACGGAGGGTGTGGGCAACGTGCATCAAAGCCACAGCTACGTGCGCGGC
The DNA here is from genome assembly GCA_015063895.1 of Oscillospiraceae bacterium. Lineage (GTDB taxonomy): Bacteria > Bacillota > Clostridia > Oscillospirales > CAG-272 > Firm-07. Next base: position 87,142 of record SVTG01000007.1, read on the forward strand.
AACTGGCACGTGGAGGCAAAGAGCACCCCGATGCTGCTGGCTAAATCCTGCCACGATCTTGATATTTTACAGTGGCTGGTGGGCAAGCCCTTTACGCGCGTGCAATCCTTTGGCACACTTTCGCACTTTTGTGCTGCCAACCGTCCCGAGGGGGCACCTGAGCGTTGTATAGAGGGGTGCCCACACGGTGAAACCTGCTATTACAATGCCGTAAAGCTGTACCTTGACGATAAAAAGAACGCGTGGTTCCGCCGCGCGGCAACGGGTATGCCGGAAAACCCCTGTGATGAGCTGGTGGAAAAGGCGCTGCGCGAGACCGATTACGGGCGTTGCGTATATGCTTGCGACAACGACGTGGTAGACCATCAGACTGTAAATATGGAGTTTGAAGGTGGCGTTTATGCGGTCTTTACGATGAGCGCCTTCAATAAGGGCGGTCGCGCCATTCGCGTGATGGGCACTAAGGGTGAGCTGACGGCCAGCATGGACTCAGCGGAAATTACGGTGTATGATTTTGCAACCAAGCAGCACGAAACCGTTCTTGTAAAGGATCTTGTAGCCGATGAGAGCATTATCGGCGGTCACGGTGGCGGTGACGGTGGCATTATCAGCTCCTTCTGCCGTTTGGTGGGTAATAATGAGAGCAGCGTTTCGGTGTGCTCTGCGATGGTATCCGCCCGCAATCATATTGCAGTATTTGCTGCCGAGCAGGCACGTCACACGAGCACGGTTGTTGACGTTGCGTGCTACGAGCAATCGCTGTAAAGCGCTTCCTGCCGTTTCTCTGATCTAAATGTAAAAAAGCTCCGCGGCGCTGCCGCGGAGCTTTTTATATACCTTAATATTGTCTGCCCCACACGACCATGTGCTTGGCGGGCTTGCCGCAGCAAACGCACTTGTCGGAGAGCTTTTCCTCGGTGAAGGGAATGCAGCGGGATTTCACGCCCCCGGTCTTTTCCTTCAGCGCCTCCTCGCAGGCAACGTCGCCGCACCACATGGCCTTGATGTAGCCGGGCTTGTTTTCAGCGATATCCAAAAACTCGTCAAGCGACGTGGCGGTAAAGGTCTTTTCGGCAAGGTTCTTGCGCGCACGGGCCACCAGCTCCTCGTGTACCTGCTTCAGCATAGCGGCAACCTCTGCCTCTACGTTGTCAAGTGAAACGAATTTCTTTTCGCGTGTGACACGGCTGACAAGCACGCAGGAGTTGTTTTCCATATCCTTCGGGCCGATCTCAAGACGAAGCGGCACGCCCTTCATTTCATACTGACTGAACTTCCAGCCCGTGGACTGATCGGAGTCGTCAAGCTTGACGCGCAGGTCCTTTGCAAGACGTGCTTTGATCTCGCCTGCCTTTTCAAGCACACCCTCCTTGTGCTGGGCGACGGGAATGATCACTACCTGAATGGGAGCCACCGCAGGGGGGAGAATGAGGCCGTTGTCGTCGCCGTGCGTCATGATGATGGCACCGATCGAGCGCGTGGAAACGCCCCAAGAGGTCTGGAAGGGGTGCTTTACGGTATTGTCGCGCGCAGCATAGGTGATGTCAAAGGCCTTGGCAAACCCGTCACCGAAGAAGTGAGAGGTGCCGCCCTGCAATGCCACGCCATTGTGCATCATGGGCTCAATGGTATAGGTAGCCTCAGCGCCGGCAAACTTTTCCTTGTCGGTTTTTTGCCCCGTGATGGCGGGAATGGCAAGCGTTTCAAGATAAAAGTCCTCGTAGACCTTGAGCATCTGCAGCGTTTCTGCCTGTGCCTCCTCGGCGGTCTCGTGCATGGTGTGACCCTCCTGCCACAGGAACTCAGACGTGCGCAGGAAGGGGCGCGTGGTTTTTTCCCAACGCACCACAGAGCACCATTGGTTATAGAGCTTGGGCAGATCGCGGTAGGATTGGATCACGTTGCGGAAGTGCTCGCAGAACAGCGTTTCCGAGGTGGGGCGCACGGCAAGGCGCTCGGTGAGCTTATTTTCACCGCCAAAGGTGACCCAGGCACATTCGGGTGCAAAGCCCTCTACGTGGTCCTTTTCCTTTGTTAAAAGGCTTTCGGGGATAAACATGGGCATATATACGTTTTCGTGTCCGGTTTCCTTAAAGCGTCTGTCAAGGTCCTTTTGAATATTTTCCCAAATGGCGTAGCCATAGGGGCGGAAGATCATACAGCCCTTTACGCTGGAATAATCCATCAGCTCGGCCTTTTTCACAACGTCGGTATACCATTGTGCAAAGTCCTGATCCATTGCGGTAATTTGCTCAACCAATTTTTTATCTTTGGCCATGATTCGGTTCCTTTCATTTTGCGTGGATACGCATATAGTAATACATGATACATTATAATTAAAATAAGGCATTTTGTCAAGCGTGCGTGTGTTTAATACAAGAAAAAAATTGCAAAAAATATAGGTATACTTGATAAATGCTGAAAGATATGCTATAATAAAATGTAAAAATTTCAGGAGGCATGCTATGAACACGATGGAGCTTTATCAGAAGTGGCTCGCCAATGCCGACGCCGACACGCGCGCCGAGCTGCTGGCTATTGCCGATGATGAAAACGAGATTTACGATCGCTTTTATCGCAACCTTGCCTTTGGCACGGGCGGAATGCGCGATCTCATTGGTGCGGGAACCAATCGCTTGAATTGTTATACGGTGCGTAAGGCCACGCTTGGCTTTGCACGTTATTTAAAGAAAATGTTCGGCGAGGAGGCTGCGTCGCGCGGTGTGGTGATCGCGCACGATAACCGCCGCATGAGCCGTGAGTTTTGTATGGAGACCGCGGGTGTGCTGGCCGCACAGGGTATTCACGCCTTTATTTTTGATGCATTGCGCCCCACCCCCGAGCTCTCCTTTGCCGTGCGTGAGCAAGGGGCCGTGGGCGGCGTGATGATCACCGCCTCGCACAATCCCCCCGAATACAACGGCTATAAGGTATACGACGAGCACGGCTGCCAGCTGGTGCCGCAGCTCTCGGATATCCTGATCGATATCATCAGCGAGATCGAGGATCCGCTCGGTATAAGATCGCTGACACTTGACGAGGCGGGTGAGCTGATCTCGGTCCTGCCCCACGAGCTTGATGAAAAATATTACCGCGCCGTGATGGGGATTCGTTTGCGCCCCAACGTCAAGGCCGCCGACCTCAGTGTGGTCTATTCCCCCCAACACGGTACGGGTAACGTGCCCGTTCGTGAGGTGCTGACGCGCTGTGGCTATAACGTCATTCCCGTATTGGAGCAGTGCACGGCCGACCCCGATTTCAGCGCGACGAAAAACCCCAATCCCGAAACGCGTGAGGCGTATGAGCTCTGCCTCGCGCTTGCCAGAAAGCAGGGCGCGGACATCGCCATTACCACCGATCCCGACTGTGACCGCTTGGGCGTTGCCGTCAAAACGGGGAAGGATTATACGCTGATCACGGGCAACCAGTCGGGCGCGATCCTGCTGGAGTATATTTTCTCTACACGCAAGGAGCAGGGCACGCTTCCCGCCGATGCCGTGATGTGCAACACGATCGTGACCTCCACGCTCGGTGACCGCATTTGCGAAAAATACGGTGTGCGCGTGGAAAAGACCTTGACGGGCTTTAAATTTATCGGCGATAAGATACACACCTATGAAACCGAGAAAAACGCCACCTACGTGTTTGGATATGAGGAAAGCTACGGCTGTCTGATCTCTGATTTTGCAAGAGATAAGGACGGCGTGCAGGCCTCGCTGATGCTTTGCGAGGCGGCGGCATATTACAAAGCGCAGGGCAAGACGCTCCTTGACGTGTTGGCAGACCTTTATGCCGAGCACGGCTTCTATCTTGATGCACAGACCAACGTGGTGCACAAGGGTGCTGCGGGCGTTTCCAAGATCGCAGCACTCCTTGAAGCACTGCGCCGCGATCCGCCCCGTGCCGTAGGAGACGTGACGGTGGTGGCGGTAGAGGATTATCTTTCCGAGCCGATGCGCCGCGCGGGCTTCCCCGCCTCGAACGTCCTGCGCTATCTGCTTTCCGACGGTAGCTTTGTTGCCGTGCGTCCGAGCGGCACCGAGCCCAAGTGCAAATATTATTACTGCGTGGCGGCCAAAACCGAGGCAGAGGCTGCTGTGAAGCATGCGGCTTTGCGTGCCGTATTTGAGAGATAAACGCAGTTTCTACAAAATATGCGGCATGACTTGCCGCAAACTGTACAAATTGCAAAAAAATGTTAAAATTTTTGCAAAGCCCTTGTAAATTTGACAAAAATAGGGTAAAATGTAAGATGGTTCCAAATGGGTTATCCAAAAATTAACTATAAAAACGGAGGATTTTTACAATGTCTGTAAAAGTTGCTATCAACGGCTTTGGCCGTATCGGCCGTCTTGCGTTCCGTCAGATGTTCGGCGCAGAAGGCTACGAAGTGGTCGCTATTAACGACCTTACCAGCCCCAAGATGCTTGCTCACCTGCTTAAGTACGACACTGCACAGGGTTCCTACTGCGGCAGAATCGGTGAGGGCGCTCACACGGTTGAGGCTACCGACAACTCCATTATCGTTGACGGTAAGGAAATTATGATCTACGCTGAGAAGAACGCAGCTGACTGCCCCTGGGGCAAGCTTGACGTTGACGTAGTGCTTGAGTGCACCGGCTTCTACACCTCTAAGGAGAAGTCCATGGCTCACATTCAGGCAGGCGCTAAGAAGGTTGTTATCTCTGCTCCCGCAGGCAGCGATCTCAAGACCATCGTTTACAACGTAAACCACAACACCCTCACCGCTGAGGATCAGGTTATTTCCGCTGCTTCCTGCACCACCAACTGCCTGGCTCCCATGGCTAAGGCCCTCAACGACTACGCTGCTATCCAGTCCGGTATCATGACCACCGTTCACGCTTACACCGGTGACCAGATGATCCTTGACGGTCCTCAGCGCAAGGGCGACCTCCGCCGTGCACGTGCAGGCGCACAGAACATCGTTCCCAACTCCACGGGTGCTGCTAAGGCTATCGGCCTTGTTATCCCCGAGCTCAACGGCAAACTGATCGGCTCCGCTCAGCGCGTTCCCACCCCCACCGGCTCCACCACTATTTTGGTTGCTGTTGTGAAGGGTAAGGACGTAACCAAGGAGGGCATCAATGCCGCTATGAAGGCTGCCGCTACCGAGTCCTACGGCTACAACGAGGAGGAGATCGTTTCCTCTGACGTTATCGGTATGCGTTACGGCTCGCTCTTCGACGCTACCCAGACCATGGTGTCCAAGATCGACGAGGAGACCTACCAGGTTCAGGTTGTATCTTGGTACGACAACGAGAACTCCTACACCTCTCAGATGGTCCGCACCATCAAGTACTTCGCCGAGATCTAAAATTTGGCGCAGAACAAAGCCCCCACGTTCTCGTGGGGGCTTTTTGTCATGTTTTTGAAATCATTTTATCAATGTATGGTGGCAATTTTTGCACGTAATGTCCGTAGGAGAATGCCATTCACCGCATAGCAGACAGCGTGGTTTACGTTCACCTTTTGCGGTAATCGTGAGCGGATAAGATAACCCTTGTATATGGTAGACCGTTTCTCCTTTTGTGTAATGATTTGCTAATTTTTCGGCGTCATCGCCTGTTGTTAATTGTCGCCGCTCGGCCTCAAAGGTTTTAGTTTTTCCATTTGGCAACGTAACGGAAAGCGTAACAATACAGTATGCCCATTCTAAAATAAGCCCTTTTTGATTCATAAAGTTTTGGCGCAGAGGATTTTTTGTGCGTTCCACGTATTCAAGATGGATATCTGTAATGACACCGCAGAATGAGCGCTTGTAGGCATATTGATAAATTTTAGTAAAATAAAGAGGAAGAAGCGCGATGATTGAAATAAGCAACACGGCCATCGGCAAAGAGGTGTAGGATACGATTTGTGAGAATTTTTGTTGGCATACAATCAAAAGGATGCACCATGCCGTAACGCAAATCAGTAGCTTTTTTGCAAATTGCAAGAATAGGTGTACCTTGATGTCACGTGGTAGCTGTATGTGCATAGTTTCCACCTCCTCTTATACTAAATATAGCACAAATGCAATGTTTTGTCAAATTTTTCTCATAGATATACTACACCACTTTCAGCACACACTATAAGGCGGTGGTGATAAAAATGAATGAGCATGTATTTTGGGCAACAGATGCTGATTTGCCGCAATTTGATGCGCTTGAAAAAGATATCAAAACCGACGTACTGGTGATCGGTGGCGGCATTACGGGCTTGCTTGTGGCAAGGCTTTGCTGTGATGCTGGATTTGACGTCACGCTGTTGGAGGCAGGGCGACTTTGCCACGGGCAAACGGGCGGCACAACGGCAAAGATCACAACAGGCCACGGCTTTTGCTATACCGATATTGCCAAACGCTTTGGTAAAGACGGCGCGCGGCTCTTTTTTGAGGCAAATCAAATGGCCCTGGAGCAGCTGGTGAGCATGGCCGAGCGCGTGCCCTGCTGTCTTGAAAAAAAGGATATGCTGTTATATGAAAAAAAGGATATACGGGTGCTTGAACGGGAGCTGGCTGTGCTTCATAAAATCGGCGTGAGGGCAGATTTTGTTTATCCCGGTGAATTGCCCTTTTCTACGGTAGGGGCCATACGCTACAAGCACCAGGCACAGTTCCAGCCGCTTATGTTTCTTTCGGCACAGCTGAAGGGGATCAATATATATGAAAATAGCCCCGTTGTGGGGCTTTTTGAGGGCGGCGCCGTCACGGCAGATGGCGTGCGCGTGCAGGCTGCGCGCACGGTGGTAGCCACGCATTTCCCGTTTTTGCGCCTTCGCGGTGGGTATGCATTCAAAATGTATCAGAGCCGCTCGTACGTGCTGGTGTTGGAAAAAGCTCCGTTGCCGCAGGCTATGTATGCGGACGGTGCAGGAAAAGGGGTGGCGTTGCGCAGCTATGGGGATCTCTTGCTGGTGAGCGGTGCTGCGCAACGCACGGGCACGCGCGGGGAGGGATATCGCGCTTTGGAGGAGTTTTGCCGCGCCCGCTACGCCGACGCGCGGGTCGTTGCGCGCTTTGCCGCACAGGACTGTATGACACTGGACGGTATGCCGTATATCGGGCGTTATGCCAGGGGCTTGCGGGGCGTATATGTGGCAACGGGGTACGAAAAATGGGGTATGACCGGTGCTATGCTGGCGGCGATGCTGCTGCGCGATGAGATGGGTGGACACACGCACCCTTATGCGCCGCTCTTTGCTCCCACACGTCCTTTGCCGCCGCTGCGCTTTTTGCGCGAGACGGGTGCTGTTTTGCGGCATTACGTGCGCCCCACGGCGCCGCGCTGTCCGCACCTTGGGTGCGCGCTGCGCTATAATCAGCAAGAGCACAGCTGGGATTGCCCCTGTCACGGGTCACGCTTTGCCCCCGACGGCAGGTGGCTGAATGGCCCTGCTGTGAGCGATCTTTCAAAAAAGCCGTAGATTATGCTTTGTGCCGTTAAGGACACAAAGCAATGAATTGCCCTTACGGACATGAATTGGCTAACGCCATGAATGGCATCTGCGGTGCGTGAATTGCCTTCGGCGTGGAAAAATAGGGCAATTCCATTCATGAAAACGGTAGTTTTCAAATCATGAAGCCGTAAGGCTTCAATTCATGACGGCTTGCCGTCAATTCATCTTTTGGCATTTGTGTCCACAAATGCAGTGCTTGTCAAGAAAAGAGGACAGAGAACGTAAAAATTCTCTGTCCTTTTTCTGTCTGTAGGCAACCTGTTCTATGCAACTTCAAAAACCGTCCTTAAGAATACGCATAGGCTACGGCTTTTTTTGATTGCGATATTGCTTGGGGGAAACGCCCTCCCTTGCCTTGAAGGCGGTGCAAAAGTGACTGCGCGAGTAAAAGCCGGTTTCAAGGGCAATCTCCTCGATGGAAAGTGCGCTTACCGTTAAAAGCTCTTTTGCCAGCAAAATACGCTCCTCGCGAATGGCCGCATAGAGCGTTTTGCCGGTTTGTGCATGAAAAAGAGAAGTAAGATATACGGGGTGATAGCCAAAATGCGCCGCGACCTCACCGATTGACGCCACTGTGGCGGCGTGCAGGTGAATGTAGCGCTTGATGCGCGTGATCAGGTCCTCGGTGGTGTGAGTGCTGCGGTGGGCGGCGTCGGCAAGCTCGGTAAGAAGGAGCTTCAGGCCCGCAGAGGTCAGCGCGTCGCAAAGGGGGGAATCAACGTCAAAGCGCTGCACAATGCCGAAAAGCGCGTCAAAATAACGGCGGCAGTTTTGCTGCACCAAGGGATAGGTCAAGTCCTTGCAGGTGGCGTGGCTGAAGATCAGCGAGGGAAAAAATTCTGCGGGTGGGGGCGGGAAAATGGGGGCGCGCCCGTCCTGTGCCTCGCGCGTGAGATCAAAATTCAGCACGATCACGCGCAGCTTGCCGCAAAATTCGTAAGGGGTGGCGGGCGGGAGCAGGATCAGGGTATCGGCTACAAGTGCGTGTGCGGCGTTTTCAAGCAGCAGCTGCCCCTCGCCCTCTATAATATAAAACAGACGGTGATCGTAGGCCATGTGTGCCCCCTGCCCCTGTAAAACGGCGGGCTGTAGCATGGCTGCGCGGATAAAGGGATTGATCTCGGTGAGCTTCATTTTACACAACCTTTATTTTTTAAACTTTTTTGTGTGGAATTTATCTATATTATAACCAAAAAGTTTGTTATAATCAAGATGAAATTTAATCAAAGAGGTGATTTTTTATGTGCCTTGATGCAAGCCTGCTGTACGCCGTGACCGACAAGGGAAAGCAGCTGCCCTTTGCGGTGCAAAAGTTGGGTGGTGGCTATTTGCTGACTTTGAAAAGAGAAATGCTGCAGGGCGTGAAGCAGCTTCGTGCGCTCCCTGCGCTCAGCGCTGCCAATGCAGGTGACGAGGGCTATTGGCTCTTGCCTCGCAACATTTCGATGTCGGGTGATATTCTGACGCGCTTTTTGCCGCGTGAGGATCTCGTTTACACCTATTCGCGGCCCATTATGTCGTGCTACGGCATCAAAAAGACCGAAACGTGCTGCCTTGTGCGTGTGGAGCGCAATTATTATTATCAATTTGAAGCAGAGGTCAAAGAGGGTGTGTATACGCTTTCGGTGCTTTTTGACTTTACCGACCGCGACAGGCCCTATGATGATATTCGCATTGAGATCCTGCCGCTGGCGCTTGATGCCGATTATAACGATATGGCGCGCGCCGAGCGCGAGGTGCGCCTTGCACGCGACGAGATCGTCACTTTGGCCGAGAAATGTCGCCGCCCTGCTGTGGAGTACGCCCGTAAATATCCCGTCGTGCGCATCCGTATGGGCTGGAAGCCAAGCCCCTCCCCCGTGCTGCATCAGACCGAGGCAACCGAGCCCGATATGCACGTTGCTTGCGATTTTGCACGCGTGCGTGATATTGCCGACGAGATGAAGCGTCGGGGTGTTGCGGGTGTGGAGCTGCAGCTTGTGGGTTGGAATCGCAGCGGGCACGACGGGCGCTATCCGCAGATGCTGCCTGCCGATCCGCGTCTTGGCGGCGACGATGAAATGAAAAAGACGATCGCATACGTAAAGGCACTCGGCTACCGTATTTCAACGCACACTAATTTTATTGATGCGTACCCCATTGGCGATACCTTTACGTGGGACGACGTTGCCAAGGATAGAGAGGGGAATTATATACAGATCGGGCATTACAGCGCGGGGTTGGCCTATCACGTGTGTCCGATACGGCAGCTCAAAAATGCAAGGCGCGACCTTCCGCCCGTGGCCGATATGGGCGAGAACGGGTTGCATTATACCGACGTTGTTTCTATCGTGATCCCCGACGTGTGCCACGATCCCGCGCATCCCTCTAACACGGCAAACGGTATTCTTTACGCGCAAAAAATGATGGAGTACGAGCGTGGTCTGTTTGGTGGATTTTCCTCGGAAGGCGCCATGGATTTTGCGCACAAGCATCTTGATTTTATATTGTATAACACCTTTGGTGACGGGTTTGCCGTGGCAAGCATTCCGATTGCCGACCGCCTGCTGCCCTTCTTTGAGATCACCTATCACGGCACGTTGCTCTATAACCCCACGAGCCCGACGGTCAATTATACGCTGAAGGCACCCCGTGAGCGGCTGATGCTCTATATGCGCGGCGGTCGTCCTGCGATGTATTATTACTCCAAGTTCCGCACGGGCGGTGCAAAAAACTGGATGGGTGAGTGTGACCTTGTGTGTGGCGATGAAGCGGAGCTGACTGAGAGCGTAGCAAGGATCAAGCAGGCCGCCGACGAATACGCGAGGCTTGCTGACCTGCAGCTTTGCTTTATGCTTCGTTACGATTATCTTGACAACGGCCTTGAGATGGCGACCTACGAAAACGGCACCCGTATCGTAGGTAATTTCACGGATCAGCCGCTTTCCTTTGAGGGATGCGAGGTGGCCGCGATGGATTATGCTGTGCTATTGTGAGGTGGATGGCTTGAAGCTTGCAGGAGAAATTATAGGCGTTGTTGCAATTATAGAAGGCTTTTTTATTTATTACAGTGCCAAGCGTGAGCGTATGCTGATATTCAAATTCATCTCCGATGCACTCTGGCTTTGCAATTTGCTGCTGCTCGGAGGCATCACGGGTGCGATCCTTAACGTAATATCTATGCTGCGCGAAACCGTGTTTTACTTTCGCGATAAGCGGCGGTTCGCCAACAGTATTTTCTGGCCGATCTTATTTATGCTTGCCGCTGCCGTGTCGCCCGTATTGTCACTCGTTAGCGGTAAGGAGAGCTGGTACGCCGTGTTGCCCGCACTTGGCAGCACGGTGGCTGTGCTGGCCTTTTATCAGCGTCGCCCCGGTCTTGTGCGTTTGTTTGGCTCTTTTTCGCAGAGCATGTGGCTCCTTTACGCGATCTTTATGCTAAATTATTCTTCTATTGTCTGCAATACGGTGCTGCTTCTCTCTGCCGTTGCAGGGGGTGTGAGAGCATTGTGCCAAAGGCGCCACGAAGAAGAATCGCAAGCCTAAAAGAAAGAAAAGCCCTTCCGTGCGGCAGGGCTTTCCTGTTATACCTGTTGCGGTCTTGGGGCTTCGATCGCCCTGAATACCGATTCGGGAGTCTCGCAGATGGTGAAATCATTGGCGACCTCGGGGGAGATGAAGCACTTTAAAATATAAGCGCCGATCACGCCCAAGAGGTTATCCCAGTAGCCGTTGATATTGTAAAGCACGATAGGCTTGTCGTGACGGCCAAGGATCTTTAAGGTCAGGATCTGAAAAAATTCGTCAAGCGTGCCAAGCCCACCGGGGGTGATCACAAAGGCATCGGCCTTTTCCTCCATAATGGTTTTGCGCTCGGCCATCGTTTCCGTGGCGATGAGCTCGGTGCAAAGCGTGCTGACGGGCTCAAGCGTGTGCATAAAGTGGGGGGTCACGCCGATAATGTTGCCGCCTTCAGCGTGCATGCCACGTGCTGCGGCGCCCATCAGACCCGTGGACCCTGCACCGAATACCATGGTGTGTCCGCGCTTGGCGATCGCGCGCCCAAGGGCTTCAACACCGTCGATATAGGCACGGTCGATGCGGTCGCTGGCGGAACCGTAAAGAGTAATATTCATTCAAACTCCTTTCTGTGTTGGCTTGCCAACACAAGGCTTTTCTTGGTTAGATTATGCGTTTTCTTCGTTTTTGTGCTCAAAATGCGCTGTTAACGCGACCTTTTCCTCAAGCTTGCCTACACGCATGAGCTCCTTTTGCTTGTTTTCCTCGCTCATCCAAATATAGCTGAAGCGGAGCTCCTTGCCCTTGGCAATGCGCTTGATATTTTGCAGGTGGCGTTGCAGCATCACAACAGAGGCAATTCCGATAATGGCTGCGCCCCACCAGCCGCCGGCCGCGCGCCACAGCCAACCAAGGCCGCTGTTGCCGAATACGCCGTAGACGATGGGTATAATGATCACGGCCGTGATCGGCACGATGCAGATATAATCTACCATCAGCAGCAGCAAAATTTCGGCTGCGAGCACAAGGCCAAACAGGCGGGGATCGATGGCAAGCACCAGGCCGCCAAAGCAGGCCAATCCCTTGCCACCTCTGAATTTCATAAAAATCGGGAAAATATGACCGATGATGCAGGCAACGCCTGCGATCTCCGCAATAAAGGGCGTGTCCTTGAAGATCAGCGGAAAGATCAGCATCACCGCGGTTGATTTGAGAATGTCGAATACACCGCTGAAAATGCCCGCCCATTTGCCGAGCACGATCGTGGCATTGGAGGCACCCGCGTTCCCGGAGCCCTTTTGGCGGATATCAATACCCATGATACGGCCGATGATGTAGGAGGGGTTGATGCTGCCGATCAGATAGCTGATAAGGATTGTGACGATGATCTTAAAGGCCATGCTTTATCACCTCATAGAGAAATAAGTGAGTTTTTATTAATATTTAGTATAGCATAGAAATTTAAAAAATACAAGCGGGAATTATACAACTTTGTGCAACTTTGCAAAAGTGTTTAATTTTTTGCCGCTTTCAAGGCAATATTGCGTGCTTTTCCGTTGACAAAAGCATAAAAAAAGGTTATAATAAATGCAGTAATGGAAGGAGGTTTTGATGATGACTATTACCAAAGACAGCATTATTGGCGACGTGCTTGATTTTAATCCTGCTACCGCCCAGTTTTTCCTTGAGATCGGTATGCATTGCCTGGGTTGCCCCTCGGCACGCGGTGAAAGCATTGGCGATGCTTGCATCGTGCACGGTACCGATGCCGATGCGCTTGTGAAAAAGCTCAACGAGTTTTTGTCCGCGCAATAAGAACCCGCCCCATATCCGCGGGTCATTTTCGCTTGTAAACGAAAAGCCGTGCTCGCCTGGCGAGTGCGGCTTTTTCACAGCCGTTTGGGGCTTTATGCATAAAATGAGCAATGTATTGCTGCATGGATCAAGCTTTTTCGGGAGGAATTACGATGAATATTTTAGCGCTTGAACGCTATTTTGAAGATAAATTTCCGCGCGCCCTTTCGGCCGCATGGGACAACGACGGGCTTTCTTGCGCGCCCGATCCCACACGCGAGGTGAAAAGGGTACTGATCGCGCTTGACGTCACCGATCGGGTGGCAGAGCGCGCCGTTTCGGGTGGCTTTGACGTGCTTCTCACACATCATCCGCTGCTGTTTCGCGGCATCAAAGCCCTGGTGCCCGTCGGTGCTGTGCCCAAAAAGCTTTTAAAGCTGGCGCTGGGGGGCGTGGCCGCGTTTTCCTTTCACACGCGTCTTGATGCCGTCGTCGGCGGTGTCAACGATATTTTGGCCGCTAAGCTGGGGCTTGATGACGTGACGCCGTTTGCCCCCGAGGGGGAGGCACCCTGCGGCCGCATCGGTATGCTGGCGGAGCCTGTGACGGTCGCAGACTTTGCCAAAACCGTCAAGGCGGTGTTGGGTGCGCCTGCGGTAAACGTGGCAGGCGCGGGTACGGTGCAAAAAATCGCCCTGCTCGGTGGAGAGGGCGCTGATTTTCTGGCAGCGGCGAAGGCGGCAGGGGCAGAGCTCTTTTTGTCGGGACATATCGGTTATCACCGCATGCTGGATGCACCCGAGGAGGGCATTGCTGCGATCGAGGCAGGGCACTATTATACCGAGTTCCCCGTTTGCGACTATTTGCGTGAGGTGGTGCTGAACGCCATTCCCGACGCATACGTGGAGATCATGGAAACCGATACGATTCAAACTGTATAGGAGAAAAAATATGACTTATGTAATGGCAAATTTACACGGTGAGCTGGCTAAATTTCAGGCAATGCTTGCTAAGATCAACTTTTCCAAAAAGGATATTTTATACGTGCTGGGTGACGTGGCCGATTACGGCGCAGACGCGGCGGCGCTTCTCACGGATATCAGTATGCGTGAAAACGTATATCCTATTGCAGGTGAGCACGATCTGTTGGCTCTGCGTATGCTTTCGGGCTTTGATAAAATGCTGAAAAGCGGCAGTATGCCCGATGCCGAGTTTGCCGCTGAAATGACGGCATGGGCACAGGACGGCGGTGCCGCTACGCTGGAGGGGTTCCGCGCGCTTGACGAGGATATGCGCGAGGGGCTGCTTGATTACCTTTCGGAGTTCTCGCTGTTTGAGGAGGTCGAGGCAGGTGGGCAGGCATTTGTGCTGGTGCACGCAGGCATCAACGGCTTTGATGCCGCGCAGCCGCTTGACGAGTACGAGCCCGAGGACTTTTTTACCGTACCGCACATAGAGCGTTATTATAGCGATCGCACCGTGGTGGTGGGGCATCTGCCGACAAAAAGCGGTAAGATCGAACGCGCCGAGGGGTTGATCCGCATTGACTGCGGCGTAAAGGACGGCGGCGCGCTTGCTTGCCTTTGCCTTGAAACGGGTGAGGAGTATTATATCTGATGGCAGAAAAACAAAAAAAGCCCGACACGGGTGCTGCTATTCTCGCAAAAAACAGTGAATTGACGCTTGAGATCACCGACCTTAACAATCTTGGCTGCGGCGTGGGACGCGCGCCTGACGGGCGCGTGGTCTTTGTTGCGGGCGCCGTCGCAGGCGACGTGGTGCGCACGCAGATCATCAAGGTCAATCACAGCTATGCCGTGGGTAAGCTGCTGGCAGTCCTCACCCCCTCGCCCGATCGGTACGAGGGCTTTTGCGCGGCACCTCTTTCCTGCGGTGGGTGTGTGTATCGCCATCTTTCCTACGAGCGCGAGCTTGTGCTCAAGCGTGAGTACGTGAAGCATTGCTTCAGCAAGGCGGGGCTTGGTGACGTTGTGGTGGAGAACACACAGGCCACGGGCGAGGTAACGGGCTATCGCAATAAAGCGGAATATCCGATAACGGTATGCAAAAACGCCTTAACGGGTGGCTTTTATGCGCCCAAAACGCACCGTGTCGTGGCAGCACAGGGCTGCGCGTTACAGCCGCCGATCTTCGGTGAGATCTTGCACACTGTCTGTAAGCTCTTGACGGCACAGGGTGTGTCGGCTTACGATGAAACCACGGGTAAGGGGCTTTTGCGGCACGTATATCTTCGCCACGGTAAAAGCACGGGCGAGATCATGGTGTGCCCCGTGGTGAACGGCCAGGCCCTGCCCGACGAGGCGGCATTTGTGGCGGCACTGCTGGCGGCATTTCCGCAGATCGCGTCTATTTTGTTGAATTGTAACACGAGATCAACCAACGTGGTGTTGGGAGATCGGTATCGCACACTGTGGGGTAAGGAATGCCTTGGTGACGTTTTGTGCGGCAAGCGCTTTGATATTGCCCCCGGGGCTTTTTATCAGGTGAATCACGATGCGGCTGAGCTTTTGTATGGGTTGGCGGCAAAAAGAGCCGATACGGGTGAAAAAAACGCCCTTTTGCTTGATCTTTATTGCGGTGCTGGCACCATCGGGCTTTCTATGGCCGAGCGCTTTGGTGAGGTGATCGGTATTGAGATCGTGCCCGAGGCGGTGGCCTCCGCTAAAAAGAACGCAGCCTTAAATCACGTGCAAAACGCGCACTTTTATTGTGGAGATGCCGCCAATGCCGAGGGGCTGCTTGCCCCTGTGGAGCGGGAACGCGGCAGACTCTATCCCGACGTAGTGGTGCTTGACCCACCGCGCAAGGGGTGTGATAGTGTGCTTTTGAAATTTCTTGCCGCACGTGCCGTGCCGCGCATCGTCTACGTTTCCTGCGGCCCCGATACCCTGGCGCGCGACTGCGCCATTTTACGGCACTTGGGATATGAAATAGGCAGCGTGACTCCCGTTGATTTGTTTCCGCGAACAGGGCACGTGGAAAGTGTCGTTTGTCTCTCACGAAAATAACCCAAAAACAAGCAAAATAAGGGGTTTTTGCCCCAAAATAAGGCTTTTTCGGTCATAACCGACCGAGAGAGCCTTTATTTTTTTGCCCTCGGAGTCCCAAAGGGGTCAGGGACAAAAGTGATTTTTGAGCGAAACTCGAAAGTTCATTTTACAGCAGTACGG
>SVTG01000027.1 GCA_015063895.1 Oscillospiraceae bacterium
CCAAGACCTCGATGCTCTGGCTCGGTGACGCACAGGAGAACGCCAGTAAGTTTATGCGTGCGACCTGGGGCGAATATCTGAAGAGCGATATCGTGCAGGTAGCACACCACGGCTGGAACGGCTGTGAGTGGCAGCTCTATCAGCTGACAGCACCCGTTGCGGTGCTTTGGCCCAATTCCTTGCAGAGATGGAAGGATAGCTTCCAAAAAGATGTCGGCGGCAACATTGGCATCGGCTGCAGCTACAAGATCAATTATAAACTGACCTCTTTGAAGTATATCATCTTGTGCGATAAGCTCAACTACAATATCACGGTCACGGCAACCGGTGCAAATCTTGAGCCCTACAACGCAACCACCAACCCCAAGGGTGTGCGCAGCGTAGGTGCAGGCACCAACAGAACCGTTACGCTTGGCACGGTAAACGGTAAAAACAGTGCGTACATGACCACGAATTACTACACTGCACCGTAAATTGCCAAAGGGGGCGGTCACGCCGCCCCCTGAACGTCACGCTTGTTCGTTTTACTCCTGAAAGGAATTTGATATGAAAAAGAGATTACTTTGTATACTTTTGTGCATCTGCATGCTGAGCTCTGTTGTGGTGCTGCTTTCCTCGTGCAAGAAGAAGCCCGAGCTTGTATCACTCGACGGGTATCGCGTGGTTTGCGACGATAGCGCGAGCGCAACCTCCGCAGCTGCCATGAAATCGTTTTACGACACGCTGAAGAAGCGTGTTGCGGGCTCGTTTACCTACAAGACCGTCCGTCCGAGTGATACCCTGCGCGGTGAGCAGGAGCTGGAGATCCTGGTGGGTAAGACCAACCGCCCCGAAAGCGCTGAGGCGCTTGCCAAGATCAAGGGCGACGGCTATGCCATTGTATTTTTTGAAACCAGAATTGCCATTGTCGGCACCAACCTTCTCTTTACCTTGCAGGCGATCGATCGCTTTGTTGCCGAATTTCTCGGTGGGGAAGAGGAGCTTGCAGGTATTGAAAAGCGCGATATTATTGAGAACGATAAAAAAACCATTGAGGTCGCACAGCGCAGCGTCTTCGTATATGCCAGCGGCTTGATATCGGGCGACTATATCGTAGATGCCATTGCCACACAAAAGAAGGCCTTTGAGGAGTTTTCTGCGGTGCGCGGCACCGCGATGAGTGCCGTTGAGGATAGCGAGGCGGCAGCTGCTTATGAGATCCATTGCGGTATCGTTGACCGTGAAGAGTCCGCGGCGTTTTTGAAAACGCTTGACGTAAAGTCCTACGGCGTGGCAGTCAAGGGCAATCATATCGTTGTCGGTGCTCTGAGCGATCATATGATGGTCAATGCCTTCGCACTCTTTAACGATCTCCTGAAGGACGGTGTATCCGATGCGGACGGCAAAAAGAAGATCTTTTTGCCCGCAGACCTTTGTGTGGTGCAGACCGCAAGTCAGGATACTACCTTTGTCACCGACTTCCCCCGTCCTGAGGGGCTTGTGCTTTCGGGCTCTATGGACGTGTCCGAGGAAAACCTTCAATATTATTATACGGGCAGCGGTGTAGACACTGCCGCTTACGAGGCATATTGCCAGAAGCTGATCGGGGCAGGGTATACCCTTGTTTCCACCAATGCTGCCGAGGGCAATATCTTCCGCACGTACAGCAATACCGAAAAGAATATCATGCTTTACGTGGCGTATAACGCCTTCAAATATGCGACAAAGGGCTCGGCACACGTGCCCTGCATCCGTATCGTATCCTCGCGCCTTTCTAATGCCAACCATTTGCCCGCGAAGCTGCTTTCCCAGGATCTTTCCTATACGAGAATACAGAACAGCTCGATCACGGCTGTCAGAATGCATACCAACGATCAAACCCTGCCCGGCGTTTCCCCCGTTAAAAATGTATACGGTAACAATTACATTGTAACGCTTGAGGACGGCTCGTTTATCATCTATGACGGCGGACAGAGCCAAACGCTGAACAAGGAAAGACTTTACAAGGTTCTTTTGGATCTTTATAAGAAGGGGCATAGCGGCACGGAGCCTACCGCAGAGGATCCCATTCGTATTTCCGCGTGGATCATTTCTCACGGTCACGGTGACCACTATAATCTTGTAACCGATTTCATCAAGCAATATGCTTCTAAGTGGGGTAGCTTTTATATCACGCTTGATCACCTGATCGCCAACTTTACCTCCGACTGGGAGGATGATAACTCGGGCAACCCCTCGAATCACATACGCGATCAGTGGCAGAACTATTCCAATATGATCAAGGACGCCCCCGACAAGACCGCAGGCTTTGACTTTATCAAGGTACATACGGGCCAGAAGTTCTATCTTGCCAATGCCGAGTTTGAGGTCATCTTCACGCACGAGGAGCTGTATCCCCAGCGTCTGCACATTTTCAACGACTCCTCTACGGTATTCCGTATGACCCTGCATCATACTGCAGGCGGTCAGATCTCCGAGGGCTCCACAACTACCATGCTTTGGCTCGGTGACTCGCAGGACGCCGCCAGTAAGACGATGCGCGCCATGTGGGGCGGATCGCTGAAGAGCGATATGGTGCAGGTGGCACACCATAACTACGAGGGATGTGAGACCGCGCTTTATCAGCTGGTATCTCCCACGTGCGTTTGGTGGCCTGTAAACTTGATCAGATGGAAGCAGACCACCCACAATAAGAACAACGCCGTGAATACGGTTTGCTACAATATTAACTACAACATTCCCTCTGTAAAGTACATTATTCTGAGTGATAGCTACAACTATACCTTAACGATCACGGCCAACGGCCCCGATTACAACCCCATTTCGAGCAGTGTGACAGGCATTTGCAACGTGGGTGAGGGCACCTCCGGCATCGCAGGGCCCGTGGCACTTTCTAAAAACGCCAGCACGTCGTTTATTAAAAAATAAAAAAAGAGGGGCGGCTTGACCGCCGCCCCACTTAACTGTGAGGTTTGATATGATGAAACGAATTTCAAGTTTACTGTTGGCTCTGGTTCTGCTTTGCTCCACGGTGGTGCTGTTTGCCTCCTGCGGCAAGGTAGACGTGGCGGAATACCGTGTGGTGTATGCCGACGGTGTTTCCGAGACGATCGCCGCTAAGGTGAAGAGCTTTGCTGTAAGCCTGAAGGATATCACGGGCAAGGAGCCTGAAATCGAGGCTGACAAAAAGAAAAGTGACGTTGTAAACGAGGATAAAGAGATCCTGATCGGTCACACGGGGCGCGTTGAGAGTGCTGAGGCACTGGAAAAGATCGACGGCGTTGGTTATTATATCGGTGTGATCGGCGATAAGATCGTGATCAACGGCACGACCAACTATCTGGCCTCTGTGGCACTTGACGAGTTTGTTGAAAAGTATTTAAAGGACGGTAGCTCCAACCTGAAGGTGAAGGAAACGGTCGTGAGTGACGTCAAGACCTTAGCTCTTAGCAGCTCCTTTAAATTTGTTATTTCTCATACGGCAGATAACTGCTACGAGGATCAGGGCACCAACTGGGGGCGCCCGAGTAATACCATGGGTGACGACTACGCGCTGCATCTTGCGCGTACCTTTGCCGACAAGGTGGTTTCTCAGCTGGGTGAGATGAAGCTGCACGATGACGAGTCTGAGGTCACAGCCAACGAGATCCAGCTCGGTCGCCCCGTGCTGCGTGAGCAGACCAAGAGCTTCTTTACCAAGCTTGATGCCAACGACTACGGCCTTTCGATCGCTGACGGTGTTGTTGTGGTGGGTGCGATGAACGATACTACCCTCACGCTTGCCATGCAGATGTTTGAAGATATGTATGCCGATTGCACGTATAAGGAGGGCAGAAAGAGCATTACGCTCCTGCCCGCCGAATATGAGGCGATCAAGAAGGGCGATACCACGTGGGTCATGGATTTTCCGCGTCCTACGGGCAGCGATATCACGCTCTCGGGTGCCGTTGACGTGCACGACGGCTCACTTGAGTTTTTGTATACGGGCAAGGGTATCGGTGCCGAGGCCTACGAGGCATACTGCCAGTCCTTGGTGGCGGCAGGGTACACCCTTTATACCGATAACACGATCGAGAGCAATCAGTACCGCACGTATGTCAACACCACCGCAAACACCACGCTTTACGTCGCGCTGAATATGTTTGCGCAGGGTGTTACGCAAAACGTTAAATTCTACGAAAAATGCATTCGTGTGATCTCTGCCTCGCTTGACAGCGTGGCACTGCTTGACGAGAATCTGCTCACGCCCCAGCAGTATATTAAAAAGACCGATACGAAGATCACCACCTTTATGCTCAACGGCGCCACGACGAACGACCTGCAAAATGCAGGCAGTGCCTACATTATTACGCTGGAGGACGGCACCTTTGCCGTGATCGACGGCGGTACGGGTGTCAGCTCTTTGAAAAATGAGTTCTGGGAGGTATTAAAGGATCTTTATTTTGAGGTTTGGGGCGCGTATCCCAGCACCTCTAATAAGATCAAGATCTCTATGTGGTATCTCACGCACGGACACGGTGACCATTTTAATATTTTCTATGAGCTGTGCAAGAGCTACGGCAGCAATATGGAGATCGCCCGCGTGATCGCCAATTCTCCCTCTGATGACGAGATCTATAACAGCCATGACCCCAACCCCTCGCTGCGCGACGGCAAGCTGGCTGAGCTCAAAAACTGGGTCGGCGGTGAGCTGAAGTATATCAAGGTACATACGGGCCAGAAATTCTATCTTGCCAATTCCGAGTTTGACGTGCTGTATACGCACGAGGATATGTATCCTTGGGCACTCCAGTACTTTAACGATACGGGTGTGGTGCTGAAGCAGACCATTCACGATACGGGTAACGTGAACGCCTCGATCAAGGGCTTTGCCGCAAACGATACCCCCACCACCATGCTTTGGCTCGGTGACGTGCAGACGCGCGTCAGTCAGTGGCTGCGTGCTACCTACAGCACGACGCTTGCCGTAGATATGGTGCAGGTATCGCACCACGGCTCAACAGGCTGTGAATACAAGCTCTATGCGCTGACAAGCGCCTCGATCTTGTGGTGGCCGACCTATTATCAGAATTATACGCAGCAGATCATTCCCACGCCCAACCAGCCCAGCTATAAGGACGATAATGCCAACCTGAATAAGATGGCGAGCGTGCGCTATATCGTGCTTGGCAGCGCCAAGCATGCAACCGTGACGATCAAGGCTGCAGGCCCTGATATGACGGCGGTTTACGAGGCGGGCTCCGAGCCCGACAGATATATCGAGGTTCCTTCCTCGCATATCCTGAAAAAGTAACGAATAAGAAAAACGGCCCGTGGAAGCCTGCTTGCAGGCTTCCACGGGCCTCACTTGTTAAAAAAGAGCAAACGGCAACGCCGTTTGCTCTTTTGGGTTTTTATACGTTGCCGAGTGCCGCGCCGATCACCGTGGCGTACTGGGCGTTTTCGGGAATGATAAAGTGAATGTTAAAGGTGCGCTCCAGGATCTCAAATACGCGGCGAATGGGGGCCAGCGTCGTGAGGTTGCCCGTCAGCACCACGCGGTCAAGACTGTAATTGCGTGCGGCAAATACCGAAAGCATGCCGATGGTCTCACCCACCAGGTTGGCAATGCCAAGGGCCACGTCGTTTTTGTCGGCCAGGTCGCTGACCTTGCCAAAGTTGGAGGCGGTCAGCTCAAGATTCATATTGGGGTGCAGATTTTTGCGCGACATATCGCCAATGCGCAGGTCAATGTTGCCAAGGTCACCGAGCTTGGCAAGCTGCTCAATATGCTCTACGGTATCCACGCCGAGCATCAGGCGCGAAAGCCCGATCAGCGTACCGCCGCCAACGCCTGTGCCGCCAAGATATTCAATTTTAACCTCGCCGTCTGCCTGCTTTTTGGCATAGATCAGCGCCGTGCCCGTGCCCATACTCACCACCACGGCCTCGTCAAGGCCCGAAAGGTAAAGACCGCCGCGTCCTACGCTGTCAAATTCGGGCACGACGTGGCAATTCAGCCCCTCGTAAAGCGGCTTTTCGGCAAAGGTAGAGCCAACGCCCGTCATCATCACACGCTCAATGTCGCCAAGCGAGAGGTCGTTTTCCATCGTGAATTTGCCAAACGCACCGTAAATAGAGGTCAAGGGGTCGTTGGCGTGCACGTACTGCGGGGCGATCAGCTCGCGCCCGTTTGCTGTGTTTTTAAAACCGACGATTTTCGTGGCGCTGCCGCCTACGTCAATGCCAAGAATGGCTTTTCCCATAAAAAGCACTCTCCTTTGAAGAAAATCTTATCAGGATTATTGTAACACAGCCTTGCAAAAAAATCAAGAGTATGCTATTATTATTAGAGATCTTGCAGGAGGAATTTAAAATGAACTTTCAAAATCCCGCTTTTGCGCCCTTAAAGGATAAGGAACTTTATATTTTTGATATGGACGGCACCATCTACCTTGGCTTTCAGGTGTTTCCGTTTGCCATTCGCTTTATCAACAATCTGCGCGCGGCAGGCAAGCGTGTGCTGTTTTTTACCAACAACGCCTCGCACACCACGGCTTATTACGTAGAAAAGCTGACAAAGCTTGGCTTTTCGCCCACGCCCGATGAAATTATGACCTCGGGGGACGTTACGATCGAGTATCTGAAGCGTCACCGCGCAGGCAAGAGCGTATATCTCGTCGGCACTGACGAGCTGGTGGAAAATTTCCGTGAGAACAAGATCCCGATGCTGACGGGTAAGGAGGCAAGTGCCGATATCGTGGTCACCAGCTTTGACACGACCCTTACTTACGAAAAGCTGGATAATGCTTGCCGTCTGGTGCGCGGCGGGGCAGAGTATCTTTCTACCCACCCCGATTTCAACTGCCCCACGGAAACGGGCTTTATTCCCGACAGCGGTGCCATCGCCGCGTTTGTCACAGCCTCAACGGGCAAGACGCCGACGTATTTCGGTAAGCCCTATCGCGAAACGATCGAAATGATCTGCGAGGCCACGGGCTTCTCGTGTGAGCAGATGTGCATTTTCGGTGACCGTCTGTATACCGATATTGCCGTCGGTAAGCGCCACGGTGTCACGGCCGTGCTGGTGCTGTCGGGCGAAACGACCGAGCAGGACGTGGAAAACGCCGCCGAAAAGGATCGCCCCGATTACGTATTTCCCTCGCTTGACGAGGTGGATCAGCAGTTCTTCGGCTGATTTTTAACGATATTTTACAAGGAGGATAGCCATGGCATTTGACGCCGGGTTTCTTGCCGCCGTTGCGGCTGAAATAGAAAAGACCGCCATCGGTGCGGCAGTAGAAAAGATCTATCAGCCCGAGCGCGATACCGTGGTGCTGCAAATGCGTACCTTTGAGGGCGGTAAGCGCCTTCTTATCAACGCAGGCTCCTCTAATCCCCGTATCGGCTTTACCGAGATCCCGCTTGAAAATCCGCAAAATCCGCCGCAGTTTTGCATGCTTTTGCGCAAGCGCCTGTCGGGTGCGCGTCTTTCGCGTGTGTGGCAGGAGGGCTTTGAGCGCGTGCTGGTCATGGAATGGGATACGCGTGATGACATGGGGTTCCCGACGAAGTGCCGCCTGGTCGCCGAGATGATGGGGAAATACAGCAATCTGATCTTTACCGACGGTGAGGGAAAGATCTTTGCCGTGCTGCGCCCCGTTGATTTTACCACCTCCACCAAAAGGCAGGTGCTGCCCGGTATGCGCTACGAGCTACCGCCCCCACAGGACAAGGTCGATCCGCGCGGCGTCACGCAGGAGGTGTTTGCCGCTCTTTTTGAAAAAGGGGGGGAGCGTCCTGCCGACAAATGGATCACCGCGAGCTTCCAGGGCATTTCCGCCACGGTCTCGCGTGAGATCGTTTACCGTGTAACGGGTGCCACGGATACGCTTCTCACAGCACTTGACGGCGCGGCGCTTTACGCTACCTTTGCCGACGTGGTGGGGAATATCGTTGCGAAAAATTTCACGCCCTCGCTTGTTTTTGACGATGCGGGTGTGCCGCGTGAATATGCCTTTTTGCCCTTGACGCAATACGGGGAATACCGCACACAGGAAAGCCCGTCGGCGCTGCTTGACGTATGGTTTGGTACCCGTGATAAGGAGGCGCGCGTGCGTCAGCGCGCAACCGATATTTTGCATTTGCTGAACAATGCCCACACACGCATTGCACATAAGCTTGAGATGCAGCGTGCCGAGCTTGCCGAGTGTGATAAGGGTGAGGCTTATAAGCGCATGGGCGATCTGATTGTGGCAAATTGCTATCAGCTCTCGCGCGGCGCTACGCGCGCGACGCTCACCGATTATGAGGACTACCGTGAGGACGGGAGCTTCGGTGTGGTGGAGGTGGAGCTTGACGGGCGCTTGTCGCCGACGGCCAATGCACAGCGCTATTATAAAAAATATGCCAAGAGCAAAACGGCGCGCGTGGAGCTTGGCAAGCAAATAGCCTTAGGTGAGGCTGAGCTTGCTTATCTTGAAACGGTACACACGGCTCTGGTCACCGCCGAAACGCCGACCGACCTGCTGGAGATCCGCGAGGAGCTGCAAAAAAGCGGCTATGCCTCGCGTGTCAAGAGCGTAGAGCGCCGCGGACGCGGTACGCCCGTGCCACAGTTTGCCGAATACCGCACCTCGGGCGGGTATCGCGTGCTGTGCGGTAAGAACAATCTGCAAAACGAGTATATCACGCACAAGCTCGCCACGAAAAACGATTATTGGTTCCACGCCAAGAATATGCCGGGCTCGCACGTGGTGCTGCAACTCGAGGGGAAGGGCGAGCCGCCCGCCGCCGATTTTACCGAGGCCGCCTCGATCGCCGCACTCTTTTCAGCGGCCGAGGGCGCACCGATGACCGAGGTAGACTATACGCTGGTAAGGCATCTGAAGCGCACACCGGGCGCCAAGCCCGGGTTTGTGATCTATCACACCAACTGGAGCGCGACCGTTACCCCCGACAAGGAGGCCATCGCCGCGCTGCGCGTGAAGTGATAGAAAATACCTGTAAATAAGATAGCCGCGCTGTTATCCCGTCGGGATAACAGCGCGGCTTTTTGTATCGTACGTGCTTTTTACGCGAGGATCTCCTCGATCACGGTGCCGTCGGCATCGGGCAGGGAAACGCCAAGCACGCGTGCCAGCGTGGGGGCGGTGTCGAGCGTGCTGCGACGCTCGATATGTACGCCTGCCTTGAAGTCGGGACCGACAAGCAGCATCGTGGGCTGGGGGCCCTTGTCGGGCAGGTGACCGTGGGTAGCACGACCCGTACGGTAGTCGGTGATATCAAAATTGGTAAAATACTCCTCGCTGATGCGGTCGCCAAACGAGGTGTAGCCATCGGTTTCCAGCACGAAGTCAAAAGCGCCCGAAAGGTGCTCCTTTTCCTCTACCTCTGCGCGCGTATAGCAGCGCTCAAAGCCGTAAAGACCGCTTTTTGCCGCCTCGCACAGCACGCGATAGGTCTCGTCGTAGGCGCTCTTGTCGGTTACAAACACCTGTGCCGAGGTGCCGACACCGCGCACGTAAGCGCGCATATTGGTGGCCTTGCCGTTTTCGTCCATAGTCAGCAGCCCCGCCTTTTCAAGCACGCGGTTGGGGTTGCAGGTGCGGCGAATGTCGATCTGACCGTGGTCGGAGGTGATGACCAGGTCGGTATTTTCCCATTCGCCAACCACGTTCAGCGCCCATACGATCTTCTCGATCCAGTAGCAGGTAAGGTCAAGGGCGGCGGTGGTGTAGGCGTTGAACACGCCGTGGCTGTGACGGGCACCGTCCAGATTGCAGGGGTGCATCAGCAGCACGTCGGGGTTATATTTTAAGATCATGTCGCGACCGCAGGCATATACAAACTCGTCGCAGTAGGGGCACTGCTTCTGGTGACCCTCAATGAGGTGGCGGTTGCGGTCAATGATATCGTCAAATACCTGCTGCGTGGCGCCCTTTTTCAGCATCACCTCGCTGAAGGGCTCATCAGGGGTCATAGACCAGCATTCGGGCACGTGATAGTCGATATTGGGGTCGTTGTTCATGACGGGCCAGAACACGTTTGCCACGGTGTAGCCCTTTTCCTTTGCGGCATCTACAAGGGTCTTTACCTTGATATCCTTGCGGTCCCAATGCCAGAGCTTGGAGCGGTATTCGTCAAGCTCATTGTTATAAATACCCGTTTTTTCGGGATAGCAGCCCGTGATCATCGCGGCGTGGCAGGGATACGTAACCGAGGGATAGATGGTGCGCAGGGTCTTGATCCAGCTGCCCTTTTCAAACAGGGATTTGAAAAAGGGCTTTGTCAGCAGATAATCAAAGTCCTCCTTGACCATAGCGTCCATAGAAATTAAAACCAACTTACGTTTTTTCATAGCGGTCGCTCCTTTGCGTTTGAGATAAGTTCATTATACGATTATCGAAATAAAATGTCAAGTATGGATTGACTATTTTGCCGTTTTGCGTTACAATATATGAAGTAAATCCGCAAGGGGAGGTGAAAGCATGATCTTAATTATTGCCGAAAAACCGAGTCTGGCGCGCAATATTGCTGCAGGTATCGGAAAAATGACCCGTCGTGACGGCTACCTTGAGGGGTGCGGATATCTGGTGACCTGGGCATTCGGCCATTTGTTTTCTCTTGCAGATATTGAAAGCTACGTGGGTGGGGAAGCGGGCGCACGCTGGACGCTGGATAAGCTCCCCTGTATTCCCCCTGAATTTCGCTTTGAGCTGCGGCGCGATAACGATAAAAAGAGCGTGGATAGCGGCGTGCAAAAGCAGTTTAATATCATCGCCGCGCTTTGTAACCGCCCCGACGTTGATACGATCGTCAACGCAGGCGACGCTGATCGCGAGGGTGAGATCATCGTGCGCCTTTGCGTGTCGCACGCGCTGAAGACCGACAAGGTGCAAAAGCGCCTGTGGCTGCCCGACCAGACCCCCGAGACCGTGGCCGAGGCCTTGCAGAACCTCGGTGATGCCGCCGCCTATCAAAATCTTGCCAACGAGGGCTTTGCCCGTACCTATATCGATTGGCTGTACGGTGTGAATCTCACGCGCTACGCGACCATTAAATGCGGCACGCTCCTGCGTGTAGGGCGCGTCATTGCCCCCATCGTGCGTGCTATTTACGAGCGCGATATGGCTATCCGTCATTTTGTGCCGGGTAAATATCTCGTGCCATACAGCAATGCCGAAACAAACGGCGAGTGCGTGGAGCTGACAAGCAAGCAAAAATGCGACGACACGCCCGAGGGCAGGGAAAAGGCGGCAGCGCTGTGCGAGAAAATGAATGCGGCAGGTGCTGTTGTCAGTGCCGTGAAGCGCAAAAAGGATACCCTGCAGCCGGGCAAGCTCTATTCGCTCTCCAAGCTGCAAAACGTGCTCGGCAAAAAGTATAAAATGTCAATGGCGGATAGCCTTGCCGTCATTCAGTCGCTTTACGAAAAGGGATACCTTACGTATCCCCGTACCAATTCCGAATATCTTGCCACCGCCGAAAAGGATAAGATGCGTAAGATCCTCGGTCAATGCAAGAATCTCGGCTACGACGTATGCTTTAAGGATAGCCCCAAGATCTTTGACGATAGCAAGATCGAGTCACACTCGGCCCTGACGCCTACCTATAAGATCCCCAAAAAGGGCGAGCTCAGCGAGCGCGAAAATATGGTTTATGCCACGGTCTTTCGCCGTTTTGTGGCGGTGTTTTGTGCCGAGCCTTGCACGGGGGAGCGCACCGAGATCACCGTCAAGGTGGGGGATATTGAGGAGTTTTTGTTAAAGGGGCTTGTGATCACCCAGCGCGGCTGGATGAAATACGACGATGCCACGCAAAAGGACAAGGTGCTGCCCAAGCTTTCTGGGGGCGACGTGGTGAATATCGTCTTTGCCCCCAAGGAAAAGGAGACCACCCCCCCGAAGCATTATACCATAGAAACGCTGAACAACTATCTCAAAAACCCCTTCCGTGAGGAAAAGGCCGCTGCCGAAAACGCCGCAGAGGACGCGGTGGGCAGTGACGATGCCGAGGAATACAAGGCCGTATTTGAGGGCCTTGAGCTTGGCACCGAGGCCACGCGCACGGGCATTATCGATAACGCCCGTAAAAGCGGTTATATTGCCCTTAACAAGGACGTTTATACGATCCTGCCCGGGGGCGAATATCTGATCGAAAGTCTGGATCGACTGGAGATCCGTATGGATAAATTCCGCACAAGTGAGATGGGCAAGGCCTTAAAGCGCGTTTTCCGCGGTGAAATGAGTGTGGAGGAAAGCGTGGCGTTGGCCGCTCGAGAGGTGCGCGAGGTCTTTGCCAAAAAGGATCTGCCGATCGAGCAGGATACCGATATCGGCGTGTTTGGTGAGCAGGTCGGCCCTTGCCCCGTGTGCGGCAAGCCCGTGATGCGCGGCAAATTCAGCTACGGGTGTACGGGCTATAAGGAGGGGTGCACCTTCCGTGTCAACACCTCGATCTGTGGGCGCGTGATCTCGGCGGCCAATATGCGTCTGCTGCTTGCCGAGGGCAAGACCTCCAAGATCAAGGGCTTTGTTTCCAAAAAATCGGGCAAGGCGTTTGACGCCGCCCTGCGCCTTGAAAACGGGCAGGCCGTATTTGATTTTTCTAACTGATTAAAAAAGCACTTGCGACGGCGTCGCAAGTGCTTTTTGTGCTTATTTTTTGCCTGCCGCCATGCGGTTGACGGTGTCGCGCAGGGTAAGCAGATAGGACTCGGTGCGTGGATAGTGCATATAATCGATCCTGCCCTGTGCCTCAACGGCTTCGATGACGGCATCGCGCCCGACAACGGCCTCGGCTGCCTTCATCGCGCGAAGGTCAAGGAGCGCCTGTGAAAAGAGAACACCGTGCAACGAGAGCAGGGGCGTGCCGTCGTTATTCGGATATACCGCAAACGAGTCGCCTGCGGGATAGGCGAAGTCGCCGTCGTTCATCAGATAAGGATTGATCAGATACTGTGACGTGCGGCTGTAATAAAAGTTATATCCCCACTGCAAAAAGCCTGTGCTGCCCGTACGGTACATTTGTGCGCCGAGCACGCGCGCGCGGTAGCCGGGCATCGTGTAAAAGCGGTTGGAAACGCCCTGGCTTTGTGAGCAGCAGTAGTATACCCAAAGATCGGGGACGTTTGCCTTAACAAACGTGTCGGCATGGTCGGTGCAGACGATAGGCTCCTTGACGACGCCCTGCTGATAAAAATCAAATTTGGAAAGTGCGTCGCGCACGGGGTGATCGTCAATGAGGTCGATGATCGCATTTTTTGCGGCCGCATAGCTTTCAAGATTTTTGCTGGAGGGCTCGTCGGAGATGTGGAAGAAATAGTGATCCTGAAAGCCGAGCTCGTCAAGCTTTTGCTTTAATGCCGGGATCAGGGCACGCAAAAGGCCGATGTAATCCTCGCCCGTGGCCTCGCTCTCCCAACCGAAAATGCGGCGATAGGTACCGTTGTCGGTCGCCATGATCTTGGGGGCGTGTGCGGCACCCCATTGCGTGAAGAAGTGCGCGATCTCAAGATCGGTGATGCCGAGCTTGTGGCAAAGCGCGCAAAAGCGCTCTAATTTTTCAAACGAGAAGGTGTATTTGCCGTTCTCGCGTGTGACGTCCACAAGCTGTACCGTGGGGCGCTCGCCGCCGATGACGGTGTCAAGGGGTGGGGTGAAGATGGGGGTAAGAATGGTGTTCATGCCCATCTGTACGTAGGTTTTCATAAAGCTTTCCACGATCTCCCAATGACGCTCGGAAAAGACCTCTACGTTATAGTAATCTGCCAGAGAGTCGTAATGGAACCACATGGTGTTTTTGATATCCTGCGTCGGAAGCACGGCATCAAGCACCTCAAGGGTAAGCGTTTCGCGTGCGACCTCTGCTTGCAGATCGGTGGAGAAGAGCACCACGTCAACGGTGTAGGTGTCGGGGGCGATATCCTGCGGTAGCCTTGCGATAAAATAGAGCTGATGCGTCATATCCATCAGATACGTGCGGTTGGCAGGACGCAGCACGTCGGGGAAGAGCCCCGGCTTATAGGAAAGATAATCGTCGTCGCCCTTGTCGCGGTAGTTTGTCAGGCGCACGGGCACGTGATCGACCACGTAGGTGGTAATATAGGGGGCAAGCGCACCCTCAACCGTGACGGTGACGTTCAGCCCACCGTGTGTGGCGGCGGCCGACGCGAGTGCTGCAAACATGAAGGTATCACCGCGCAGAGCCGTGGCTGAGTGCAGCGCGGGGAATTGTAAAAAGGTATCCTCATAACGGGCCTTTGTCATACCGGAAACTAATTTCAGCTTGTAAGTATTTTCCAAGGTCTTTTCCTCACTTTTTTAAAATCTGTCAGCGTTTTCCGATCAAGCGGGCTTGGCTTTGGAGCAAGTGATGGCTTGTCGGGTGTGCTTACCTTTTATTTTAACAAAAAAGTGCGGTAATGTAAAGAAGGTTTTAAAATATTTTATTGATTCATAACCGTGATACCGTAGCTTCGCGCGTACCCTTCGGCGTAGGAGCCTGCTGCGCATACAACCGTAAGATCCGGGCACCCGTCAAATACGGCGTGACCGATCAGCGCCACGCTCGTTGGCAGGGAAATTTCCTGTAAAGCGGCGCAGCTGTAAAAGGCAAACCAATCGATCTCCGTCACGCCCTCGGGTACCACGACGGCGGCAAGTGCTTCGTTGCCCTCAAAGGCACGCTCGCCGATCTTTTTTACGGGGTGACCGTCCAGCATCGCGGGGATCTGCACCAGCGCCGCGCTCCCCTCATAGCCTGTGATGGT
The DNA here is from genome assembly GCA_015063895.1 of Oscillospiraceae bacterium. Taxonomy (GTDB): domain Bacteria; phylum Bacillota; class Clostridia; order Oscillospirales; family CAG-272; genus Firm-07. The sequence continues at coordinate 14,732 of SVTG01000027.1, forward strand.
AGCGGCACCGTTTTCAAGCTTATAGTGGAAAATAAGGCTCGCGCCCTTGTCGGGGCTCGGCTGCTTGATCGCCGTGCTCAGGCGCTCGATCTCCTCCTTTAACGTGGCGATCTCCTGGTGATAGGCTTGTTCGTTTGCGTACTTTTCTTCCTTTACCTGCTGTAATTCGGCTTCAAGCTCGGCCACGCGCGTTGCGTTTTCGTCGGTGGCTTCTTCGGGGGTGAAGGGTGCGCACCCCAGTGTGGTCAGCAGCGCTGCCAGTAAGAAGGCGGCAAGCGCTCTTTTGATGGTTTTCATGTGTTTTCTCCTTTCCTTTTTGTTGTTTCAGTATAGCAGACCGAAAGCGCAAAACGGGGCGAATGGTGTAGGTATCAAAAACTTTTGGCGCCGTGAGTGGCACTTTGAAAATAAATCGGGCTCCCCCCTTGACAAATCCTGCGATAATCGCTATAATAGTGGGGTGTGCGGGCCATTAGCTCAGTTGGTCAGAGCCACCGGCTCATAACCGGTTGGTCCAAGGTTCGAGCCCTTGATGGCCCACCAAAACCAACGAAAGCCGAACCTGCGGGTTCGGCTTTCGTTGGTTTTATCCAAGCCGCAGGCTTGGTATGGCATCACGCGCCAGCGTGTATGGAATCGACGAAGGCGTATGGCATCACCGAAGGTGCATTTCTGCGGCTTGATTCCATACGATGCTCCGCATCGATTCCATGCCGTCTTCGACGGATTCCATGCGACACTTCGTGTCGATTTCATACTCAAATTCTTTATGAAATATGTTATAATTAGCGTGAGGCATAGTTTAATGTTTTTATCTTGGAAAACTGCAGCGTGGAAAAATTAAACTTAACAGTCCCACACATCCAACAAATCTGTACAAAAATATATTAGCTAAACAATCAAAAATGGAGGAAGAAAAATGCCGGAAAAAGACACTACTAAATATGTAATCCAATCAAGCAAAATATCTGCGAATCTTTTAACACATATTTTGTTAACTGTATTTTTAGGTTGTTTTTGGCTTTGGCCTTGGGTTTATAAAACCACGGCTTTGCTTAATAACGTTAAAGGTTTGGAATTCCGTAAGCCTTCTTCTAAATTAGCATTATTTATACTTGTTCCTTTTTATTCTGTATATTGGTTTAGAAAAACCGCAAAGAGTATAGAATTTGCAGCTAAACAGGCAAACGAAATCATTTCTTTCGCTGGCATTTGTACCTTTCTGGCATTTTTCTTTCCGCAGATCGCCTCAATTCTAATACAAATGGAAATCGAAAAGAATCAAAATGTGGATGAATTAATTGCTAAGAGGAATATGTCTCAGGAAGAGCAGGCCTCTGTTCCGGCACCAGTAGTTCAACAGGTCGCCCCCATAACGGAACCCATTTCTCGCACTATTCAAACAAGCAAGACGGATTTTATGAATAGTGAGGCGGATGCGATAAATTTTATCAATGCAAAATATAGTCTTCAAATATCGATAGATGATGATTATAAAACCATTCAACACAAAATTGGCGCTGTGGAAGAAGGTGGCTTCATGGGCATCGCATTGAGAAGAAAGGTGTTGGAGGCAACCACAAAAGAAGAGATCATCAAAATTTTCATAATGCACAAAGTGGCATATAGCTAAGTGTCACTTCAATTCTCTTATGAAAGACCTGTTGTCTTTTTCTTTTGCAATTCAGTTCGCCTTTCGTTAACCACGCTCCACCAAAACGCAGGCACCCCAAAGGGGTGCCTTTTTTGCGTTTTGGTGGGCCATCGAGTACGGCTTGAACCAATGGAAGCACGCTCACGGTTGCGTGCTTCCCCCGTCGCCTATGGCGACGGAGACGAGCCCTTGATGGCAGGCACCCCAAAAGGGGTGCCTTTTTTGCGTTTTGGTGGGCCATCGAGTACGGCTTGAACCAATGGAAGCACGCTCACGGTTGCGTGCTTCCCCCGTCGCCTATGGCGACGGAGACGAGCTCTTGATGGCAGGCACCCCAAGGGGGTGCCTTTTTTGCGTTTTGGTGGGCCATCGAGTACGGCGAGAACCAACGGAAGATTGTAAAACCCAAAAGGGAAGCAAAATGTAAAGCAAGTTGAAAAAGGAAAAATAAAACGAGGGACAATCTGTTTTCGTCGCCAACGGCGACGTAGACGAGCCCTTGATGGCAGGCACCCCAAGGGGGTGCCTTTTTTGCGTTTTGGTGGGTAAATATTTCAAGAAATTCGGTAGTTTTTCTTGACTTTGTTCTAGGTACTTTGCTATAATCAAAGCATGAGGGAGGTGTAGAATATGTCAGCACTTACGGTCATTGGTTGGACAAGCTTTGACAGCGGCTATCCCACGATAGAATTGTCCGATGAAAATATGGAGGTGATCTTGCCGCTTTTGGCCGAGGAGATCGGCAAAAACGATTACGCGTTTTCGGGCGAGGCTCACCAATACAGCAACGTCGGTATGCCCGTTTTTTCAAACGGTACTGCTTTCCGTGCCAGCATGCGCTGCTGGGGCGCCATTATGGCGTCGCTGCACGCGGAGGATGAGGGTGCACCGTACGAATATATGGATTTTTATATGAGCACGCCGGGCGAGGAAAAAATGCCCGAGGTGGGTGAGCTGCCCGTCCCTCCCTCGCTTGACGAGGAAGAGGACTTCAGCGGCTGTACGGTTGAGGAGGATCACGACCTCTTGCGTGAAACACTGATGAACAGAATGCCGCTTCTCACGACGGATAAGACGTTGCGTGTGCTCTATGAATCTATTTTAGCAGAAAATCAATAGATATGAATAAAGGAGAATAATGATGAAAATTTTGTTTCAGGGTGACTCTATCACCGATTGCGGCCGTTCAAGAGAGAACAATATCAACGTTGGTACGGGTTATGCGCTGCTGGTAAAAAGTGCGCTTGGCTTTGAGGAGCCTGCCGCACACGAGTTTTTGAACCGCGGCATCAGCGGCAACCGCATCGTGGACGTCTATGCGCGCATCAAAAAGGATATTATCAACCTCAAGCCCGACGTGATGAGCCTTCTCATTGGCGTCAATGACGTCTGGCATGAGCTGGGCGACGATCCCAACGGCGTGGATAACGATAAATTCTTTAAAATTTACTGCATGCTGATCGAGGAGATCAAGGAGGCCCTGCCCGACCTGAAGCTGATGATCCTTGAGCCCTTCTGCCTGGCGGGCACTGCCACGACAGCGACCGAAGCGAAGTGGCAGGGCTTTTCCACCGAGGTGCCGAAGCGTGCCGCTATGGCAAAAAAGGTGGCGGAAAAATATGGGATCACCTTTATCCCGTTGCAGGAAAAATTTGATAAGCTTTGCGAGAGCGCCCCTGCCGATTATTGGTTGATCGATGGCGTGCACCCCACGGCGATGGGTCATCAGATGATCGCACGTGAATGGATCAAGGCATACAAAACGCTTGGGGAGTAAGCGTGATGAGTGTGTCGGTAAACATACCCCGCGCGGAGCATCCGAATCCGCAGTGGGAGAGAAAAAATTGGAAAAATCTCAACGGCACCTGGCAATTTGATATTGACAATGCACAAAGCGGCGAGGCAAGAGGACTGATCACCGCCCCCACGTTGCAAATGGAGATCACCGTGCCGTTTTGTCCCGAATCCTCACTTTCGGGCATCGGTAATACCGATTTTATGCGTACCGTGTGGTATAAGAAGGCGGTCAGCTTTGCCGCCGCAGACCTTGAAGGCAACCGCGTGCTGCTGCATTTCGGTGCCGCTGATTTTGAAACCACCGTTTGGGTAAACGGCCAGCAGGCGGGTGTGCCGCACGTGGGGGGCTTCGGCTCTTTTTCGTATGATATCACAGGGCTTTTGCAGGTCGGCGAAAATCTGATCACCGTGAAATGTCTTGACGACACGCGTGACGGTCGCCAGGCGGGCGGCAAGCAATCGCTGCGCTATGAGTCCTACGGGTGCTTTTACACGCGTACCACGGGCATCTGGCAGACCGTTTGGTATGAGATCGTGCCCGAAGCACATATCACCTATGCCAAATTCCTGCCCGATCTTGAAAACGCCGCCGTTACGGTGTTGGCGGAGCTGGCAGGGCAGGGCGACCTCTCGGCAAGGGTCTTTTACGAGGGGCGTCTTGTCGGTGAGGCCACCAAGAAAAATCTCTCGGTCACGGGTCAGCTTGAGATCAGGCTCTCTGAGGTGCACGTGTGGGAGATCGGCCACGGGCGACTTTATGACGTAGAGCTTCGCTTCGGTGCGGATACGGTCAAGAGCTATTTCGGCCTGCGCAGCATTGCGATGCGTGGCAGAAAATTCTTGCTCAACGGCAAGAGCGTATTTCAGCGTCTGGTGCTCGATCAGGGCTTTTATCCCGATGGCATCTGGACTGCTCCCACGGCCGAGGCGCTTGAAAAGGATATTGCTTGCAGCATGTCCGTCGGCTTTAACGGTGCACGCCTGCACGAAAAGGTGTTTGAGCCGCGCTTTTTGTACTATGCCGATAAGATGGGGTATCTTGTATGGGGCGAATACGGCAACTGGGGCTTTGACCATTCGGATATCGCAGGTCTTGCAACCTATCTGCCCGACTGGCTGAGCGCTGTGCGTCGCGACTGCAATCACCCCTCGGTGATCGGCTGGTGCCCGTTTAACGAGACCTGGGATTACGGACCCGATAAAAAGCGTCAGAGCAACGATCTTTTGCGGATCATCTATGAGCAGACAAAGTACACCGACCCCACCCGCCCCTGTATCGATACCAGCGGTAACTATCACGTGGTGACCGATATTTACGATATGCACGATTATGAGCAGGACGTCCCCACGTTTGCGGCGCATATGGCCGAGATCCTGAAGGGCAATACCGTGGATAAAAACGGTGGTAACCGTCAGCAATGGGACGGCGAGGCACCGCTCTTTATCTCTGAGTACGGTGGCATCGGCTTCTCCTTGAAGGGGAACAGCTGGAGCTACGGCAAGGCGGCCGATGACCGCGAAGAATTTTATCGGCGCTATCGGGGATTGACCGATGCCATACTGGATAACCCCCTGATCATGGGCTTTTGCTACACCCAGCTCACCGACGTAGAGCAGGAGCAAAACGGTTTGTTTACCTATGAGGGGCGCGAGCCGAAGTTTGACGTGGCTGTTTTGGCTGCCATCAACCAAAGAAAGGCTGCTATTGAGGATTGACGTTCCTTAAAACCGCCCGACCGCAGGTCGGATAGCCGCACGGGAGCCGAACCCATAAGCCCTGCGGCAATAAATTTTCGCGTCTTTTGACGCGTCAAGGCTTGAAAAGTCCGCAAAAGCGCCCGCCCCTGCGGCGGGTGCTTTTCTTTCCTTTATATCTATATATAGTGGCGCTTTTTCTATATTTTGTGGCACGAAAAAAATTGTTGTTTTTTCTTGTAAAAAAGACGGAAATTTACTTGACAAAACGCCACCTTTGTGTTATGATAAAAAAACCACCGCAAAAAAGCTGAAAAAGCCTCAAAAAAACTTCAAAAAAGTTTAAAAAGGGTATTGACAAGCGTAAAAAGCCGTGGTATAATTGAAAGGTCGGCGCAAAAGTGTCGGCTGGAAATGATCCTTGAAAATTGAACAACGAGAGATAGTACAAAGCACAGCAAGTGCGAAAATATCTCGACAATTCTGAAAAG
>SVTG01000028.1 GCA_015063895.1 Oscillospiraceae bacterium
CCCCAAACGTGATGAAAAACACAGCTTCTGCGCGGCAGATAGCCGCTCTACAACCACAAATTTGGAGGAAAATTTAAAATGGTTCTCTTTGGAGAAACACTGAAGATCCAGGGCGTTACGTTCCTTGTGTTTTCCGTGCTTGCTATCGCAGCAGTCGGTTATCTGCTTGGCCGCGTGACCATCAAGGGTGTAAACCTTGGTACTGCGGGCGTGTTCCTGGCTGCCTTGCTTTACGGGTGCCTGTTCTATGATAAGCTGGCAGAGCAGCTGCCCCTGTACGTGACCAACGGTCTTAAAATTATTGAGACCATCGGTCTTATCCTGTTCGTAACCTCGGTCGGCTTTATTGCAGGCCCCAAGTTCTTCGGCAATCTGAAGAAAAACTTTAAGACCTATATTTTGCTCGGTCTTATTATCATCGTTTCGGGCGCCGCTGTGTGCTCGGGCTGTGTGCTGATCCAGCAGAACTTCACCGACCTCCCGAAGGGCGACCTTGCCGCTATCATGGCAGGTCTTTTGTCGGGTGCTCTTACCTCTACCCCTGCCTTCTCTGCTGCAAAGGCTGCTGCCGCTGCACAGGGTATTGACGAGTCGCTTGTTGCCGTCGGTAACGGCATCGCTTATATCTTCGGTGTTATTGGCGTGGTGCTGTTCGTACAGCTCGTGCCGAAGTTCCTCAAGGCCGATATGGCTGCCGAGCGCGCTAAGATCGCAGGCGGCGACGCTGACACGGGCGAGGAGCCTGTTGAGGTGAAGGAAACCAAGAAGCTGATCGAGATCGACCCCTTCGGTATTGCCGCATTTGCGCTGGCTGCTATCGTTGGCGTGGTGATCGGCTCGTTCAAGTTCGGTAACTTCTCGCTGACCACCACGGGCGGCTGCCTGCTGTCGGCTCTTGTATTCGGTCACTTTGGCAAGATCGGCCCTGTGAAGGTCATGCCCGCTACGCAGACCCTGAAGGTCTTCCGCGAGTTCGGTCTGATGATCTTCCTGATCGGCTCGGGTATTGCGGGCGGCGCAAAGTTTATCGAGCTGTTCCAGCCCGTTTACTTCCTGTACGGCGCTATCATGACCCTGGTTCCCATGGTTATCGGCTTCTTCTTTGCGAAGTACGTCTTGAAGATGCACCTTCTCAACAACCTCGGCTCGATCACGGGCGGTATGACCTCTACCCCCGCGCTCGGTACGCTGATTCACGTTGCTGGGACCGAGGACGTAGGCTCGGCTTATGCCGCTACCTACCCCATCGCACTCATTTCCGTTGTGCTTTGCGCACAGTACGTGATCATTCTCTTTGGCTGATAAGATCTGAGCCCGCACTGTCGCAGCCGCCCTCGGGCGGCTGCGGTGGCGCGTTATTTTATTTATAAAGGCGGTAACGGTATGCAAAATACGATCAATAGAATTATTGAAGAAAAGCTGATTGTCATTCTGCGTGGTTATACGTATGAGGAGCTGAAAAGGGTGACCGAGGCAATTTACCGCGGTGGCGTGCGCTGCTGTGAGGTGACCTTTGACAGTCTTGGCAGGATCCGTGATGAGCAGACCGCCGCCCATATCGCGGGGCTTGTGCACGAGTTCCCCGATATGCTGGTAGGCGCCGGTACCGTTTTGAAGGAATCGCAGGTAGCGCTGGTCGCGGCCGCGGGGGGCAAATTTATTGTTTCCCCCGATACCAACCCTGCCGTTATCCAAAAAACCAAGGAGCTGGGGCTTGTATCGATCCCCGGGGCGTTTACACCAAGCGAGGCTACGCTCGCTAACCGTTCGGGTGCTGATTTTGTCAAGCTTTTTCCCGCAGGGGAAATGAAGCTCACCTATCTGAAGGCACTTGTGACGCCGCTTTCGCATATTAGGTTTTTGGCTGTGGGCGGTATCAATGAAAATAACGTGCAGCAGGCGCTTGAAATGGGTGCCTGGGGCTTTGGTATTTCCAGCGGTATTGCTACGCCTCAAATGGCGCGCAGGGGCGCATACGATGAGATTACAGCCCGCGCAAAGGCCTACGTTGAGGCCATTCGCCACGCCCATCAAAGCTGATCAAATAGGAGAAAAGCACTGATTTCCGCATGGCCGGCGAGGTGCTTTTTCTTTTGTTGTTTTTGCTTTTGCGAGGGGAGGGAGCGGAGTATAAAAATCGGGATATAAAAATTTTTTATTTTTTTCAAAAAAGGGCTTGCATTTTGGAAAGATATATGTTATAATACCAACGTTGTCAAAACGGCCCGTTAGTCAAGCGGCTAAGACGTCGCCCTCTCACGGCGAAGGCATGGGTTCGATTCCCGTACGGGTCACCAAAAGCAAAAGACCACCTCATCGAGGTGGTCTTTTGCTTTTGACGGCCCATATGGGCCGTAATCGAACCCGGCGCGTGGGCGGCTGTGCAAAAGGGAAAACGGCTACTCGCGTTGCCCACGCGCATGGGGACGAAGCATTGCCGCGCCGCTTCCGTGTCGGAAGCCTTGCAGGGCGCGGCAAATTCCCGTACGTGTCATGCCTCTGCGCCAAGCGCAGAGCGTGCGCCATTTTGACGCGAAGTAAGGCGGCAAAGCATGAAATTCTTGCACCCCGAATGGGGTGGTCTTTTGCTTTTGACGGCCCATATGGGCCGTGTGTAAATTTAACCTTGCATATGGCGCACACAGGTCACCAACGCTTGCTTTGTGCGCAATTTCAGAGGATAAGCCTTGCTTTTAATACCAAGCCGGTAACGACACCGACAGCGGAAACAGCAATCAGTGCAATTAAAAAGATCAGTGCCCACTTTTTATCGTTTGCGCAGTTGATAAATTTTTTCTTTTTAACAAGCGTGTATCTGCTTATCAGAAAAGCCTTGACCTCTTCAGCGCTTGCATTAAGACTGTTTTTTTCCACAGTAATGTACATATGGTGCCCAAGATGGAGCAAAATAAAGTTTTTCGTTTCAAAAAATCTCGTTATCTGGTGGTAAAAATACTCTCTTTTCAGTCCTTCGTGATACGAAACGATCCTATCGTCAAAAAGCGCATAGTCAAAAGACGGCTCCTTACCTTCTGAGAGCAGCATTCTTTTATATCCGATTTTTGTGGACCTATTTGTGACAATGTATAATAACGCCATCAGAAGCGATATCCAAGCACCGCAGTTGATGACCTGATCATAGTTGCCGAAATAAAGGTTTACGCTGCTTAAACAAGCTATCAAACAAAAAAATGTTGAAAATATTTTTTTGGCGCTATGATAGCTGACGGAAGAAAAATCATAAAACAATTTCTTGGTCAGCATAAATCTTGAACTGTAAAAGGGTCTTTTCAATCCTTCATTCTCCATATTGATATTTACGCTCGTTTCGTTCATACCGAGTCCTCCTTCTGTCCGTGTTTATTTAATTGTAGCACAGTTTCAAAATAATTACAAGTATCGGCAAAGTAAGATGGGGGTGAAGCACGTGAGATCTTAAAATAAATTTGCTTGATTTGGCGCGGCTTATATGATATAATAAGTTAACGAAAGCTTGCTTGCAAAAGGAAAGGAGCATTTTTATGGAGCAAAATAAGGGCAATGCGTGGGCGCTTTTGCCGATTGCCGCTTTCTTGGTGATCTACATTGGCGTGAGCATTATTTTTAAGGATTTTTATTTAATGAGTGTTGTGGTGGCATTTCTGTGTGCCATTCTAGTGGCTTGCCTGCAAAATCGCGCGCTTGATTTTGATAAAAAGCTGGCGGTAATGGCCCAGGGCGTTGCTGATAAAAATATCGTCACCATGGTGCTGATCTTCCTGTGTGCCGGTGTTTTTGCCGGCATTCTCGGCAGGGAAGGCGCGCAGGCGGTAGCCGATCTGCTGCTCAGCTTCGTGCCCGCCCGCTTTTCAGTCGTGGTGATCTTCGTGGTATCCTGCCTCGTTTCCACGGCCATGGGTACCTCCTGCGGCACGATCACCGTGATCGCCCCGATCGGGGCTGCGGTGGCAGCGTCCACGGGGATCTCACCCGTTTTGTTTGTGTCCTCCGTGGTGGGCGGTGCCATGTTTGGCGACAACCTTTCCTTTATTTCGGATACCACCATTGCCGCTACCAGCACGCAGGGCTGCAATATGCGCGATAAGTTCAGGGAAAACTTTTTGATCGCCCTGCCCGCCGCACTTCTGACCGTTGTAATTTTAATTGTTATCGCGTTTGCAAGCGGTGAAGTGAATGCGTATACGCCGGGTGAGATCAATTTGTGGCTGCTGGTTCCTTATATTCTGGTATTGATCGGCGGCATTGTCGGCATTAACGTCTTTTTGGTGCTGATCGGCGGTATCGCAGTGGCCGCCGTCGTCAAGCTGGCGCTGGGCGCCGGCGTGTCGGGTGTGATCTCTGCTATGGGCGGGGGCGCTGCCGGCATGTTTGAGGTTATTATCGTGACCGTGCTCGTGTCTATGCTCTCGGCCTTGATGCGTGCATACGGTGGGTTTGATGCGTTGCTTTACGGCATCAAGCGCGTATTTCGCGGTCATGTGGGCGGTCAGCTTGGCATCGCTACGTTGGTATCGGCAATGGATATTGCCACGGCGAATAACACGGTGGCGATCGTTATGGCGGCCCCTATTGCCAAAAATATCAGCGAGGAATACGGCATTACCAATACCAAAACGGCGTCGCTGCTTGATATTTTCGGCAGCGTTGTGCAGGGCCTGATTCCTTACGGTGCGCAGCTGATCACCGCAACGGCCATGACGGGCGTTGGGGCGCTGGAAATGATGCCGTATATGTTTTATCAGTATTTGCTTGGTATCAGTGCGATTGTGTTTATGTTTATTCCTTCTATCAAGGCACGTCACGCCAAGTCGTAAACTAAAAAAAGAGCGGAAAACGCGCTGCGTTTTCCGCTCTTTTTTCATTGCAGTATGATCTTCAGGGCGACGATCTGTGGCGGCAGGGACATCATGACCTGGCCGCTGTATTGGATCTTGACCGTGTCGCCTACCGAAAGGTCGGTGCGCGAGAGGGCGTTGCCGTCGCTGTCAAGATAGGTGGTCTGCTCGCCCGTGATCACGAGATATATGCCGGAGGCATACTCGCTTTCCAGCACATCTACCTCTATTTTTTCCCCCATGCTTTTCACGGTGGCGATCATTTCAACGCGACCGTCGGGCGTTTGCTCTTCGTCTTCATCGCAGGCAACAAGCGCGAAAAGGGAGCAAAGCAAGAGGAGTGCGAGTAAAATTTTTTTCATGATGAGCTCCTTTCTCACGGCACGAATAAAAAACGGCGCGCAGCGCCGTTTTTTAGTGTTTGGATCAGCGGTTGAGGATGAGCTTGGTGAGCTCTACGGGCGCAACGATCTCGGAGCCCTTGTAAACGCGCATGTTGCCCGAGGCGATCTCGTCAATCAGCACGACCTCGCCGTTGTTATAGCCAAACTCAAATTTGATATCCCACAGGTCAAGGCCGATGGTCTTGAGGTCGTCGGCAACGATCTTGGTGATCTTCAGGGTCTGTGCCTTCAGGCTTTCAAACTGCTCGGCCGTCATGATGCCCAGTGCGACAAGCCCCTCGCCGGTTACCAGCGGGTCGCCCTTTTCATCGTTTTTAAAGGTGCATTCTACGTAACCACCCTCAAGACGGGTGCCGTTTTTGATGTATTCACCGTAGCGGCGCACAAAGCTGCCCGTAGCGACCAGACGGCAAATGACCTCAAGACCGCCGCCGCCCTGTGCCTTACCGAAGCACTCGGCATTGAGCACCTCCATAGTGGCATTTTCTACGTCAGCAGATACGTAGTGGGTTTTGATGCCTGCCTTTTTCAGCATTTCAAAGTAGTAAACGGAGGTCTCAAGATTGGCGCGGCCGATGCCCTCGATCGTTAGGCCCACGCTGTTTTCACCCGGGTCAAACACGCCGTCCTTGCCTGTGCAGTCGTCTTTGAATTTAAGCAGCACGTTGCCGTTGTCAAGTGCGTAAACATCTTTGGTTTTACCCTGATACAGTTTTTTCATATTATTTCTCCTTTGTTGCTGAAAAAGCATTTTTACAGTTTTATTATAAGCATTTGGCGGTTGTTTGTCAATAGAAATCTTTCCCGCGCGGTGATTTTTTCTTTAGTGAATAATTGATTTTTTGTATTCAAGCGGCGACATGTGGGTAAAGCGCTTGAAGCAGATCGAAAAATATTGCGGGGTATCGAATTGCAGCAGCGCCGCGATCTGCCCGAAGTTACAGTTGCCCTCGCGGATCAGGCGCTTGGCCTCTTCGATTTTTAAATAGTTATAGTAGCGCATGATCCCCCCCTCGCGGTAGAGCGAAAAAAGATTTTTTACCGTGCTTTCGCTTTTACCGAGACGCTGCGCGATCTCCTTGACGGTGAGGGTCCCGTAAAGATTTTTTTCCAAAAGATCGATAATTTCCTTCACGGGGAAGGGGATATCCACACCGTTGACCTTATAGTGATAACGGCTTTTTTTGGCAAGCACGTCGGGGGTGCGGTGCAGACTGATCAAAAAGATCTCAAGAAGGTTTTTCGTCATTTGGCTGCTGCCAAAGGGTGCCCCTTCGATTTTTTCCATCTGCTGCAGCAGGGGGTTGCGCTTATCCACCAGCGAATAGGCCGAAAGTCCTTCGCGAAAGAGCATGGAGATCAGCGCCTTTTCCTCCTGTGAGAGGCGGAAGATCTTGCCCTCAAAATAGCGCATCGCGCGGCTGCGGCATTCAAAGGTGATGATCGATACGTTCGGGGCAGAGGTCTGATCGGCACGCAGGGCATGAAATTCGTTGGGCTTGTGAAAGGTCAGCTCACCACCCTTGAGGGCGAATTGACGCTTGCCTGCCGTACAAATGACCTCGCCGCGATCAATGTAGACCATCTCCCAGAAGTCGTGCTGCTCGCCTTCGTAGGAAAAGTTTTTCGAAAACTCCATGTAAAACACCGTGATGAGCTTTTCTATGTTGATGACCTTATCAAAGCCGTATCTTATAAATTTATCTTTCATGCCGCACTCTCCTGACTGAACTTATAAATATTATAACCGATTTTATATTCCATTGCAAGAGGTGTTGTGATAAAATTAAATTAAGATAGCAAGATGTTGCTATAAATATAAGGAGGTATTTTCCTATGTACACGGTTCTTTGTATTTCCTGTCATCCCGACGATATGGAAATTGCATGCGCAGGCACGCTTCTGAAATGTAAGCAGCGCGGTGACCGCGTGGTGATCTGCCATCTTTCCTCAGGCAACCTCGGTCACGTGATCATTCCCCCCGATGAGCTTTCCGTTATGCGCGCAAACGAGGCCAAGCGCTCAGCGGCCCTTGCCGGCTTTGACGAGGTGATCTGGGGCGGCTTTGACGATCTTGCCATTTACGATAACAATAAAGAGGCGCGTGACAAGGTGGTTGAGGTCATCAAGCACGTCAACCCCGATTTTATCATTACGCACGACCCCGATGATTATATGCCTGACCACGTAGCGACCTCCAAGCTGGCGTTTGACGCAGCCTTTACCGCAACGCTGCCGAATTACCACGTCAAGACTGAGGGCGCTGCCAAGATGGTGCCGATCTATTATATGGATACGCTGGCAGGCGTAGGCTTCAATCCCACCGAATACGTGGACGTGTCGGATACCATTGACAAAAAGATCGAGATGCTGAACTGCCACGAGTCGCAGATCGTGTGGATGCGCGATCACGACGGCATTGATTTCCCCGATATGGTGAAGACCTGCAGCCGTTACCGCGGCTACCAGTGCGGCGCCGATTATGCCGAGGGCTTTAAGCAGTGCCACGTTTACCTGAAGGGCACCACCAAGCGTTACCTTCCCTGATCATAAATAATTTAAAAGGAGAATACGATTATGAATTTCATGACTACTGTAAAAGGCTCCGCTCTTGAGGGCTTTTACCCCGCAGGCTGGGATTTTGACAAGATCGATGCGTGCATTGATGCCCCCGAAAAGGTGACCGAGCGTCAGGCACACTGGAACGAGGGCTTTACCCCCATCAAGTGCGAAAGCCTTGCTGAGTTTGAGACCTATATGGGTCACGAGATCGCTATGCAGATCCGCCTTGCCAAGGAGCGCGGCGAAAAGCTGGCTATGATCCTGCCCGTAGGCCCGATGGGCATGTATAAATGGGTGGTCTACTTCCTGACCGAGTGGCGCGTTAAGTGCGATCACGTTTACACCTTTAATATGGACGAGTGGGCCGATGCTGACGGCAACACGCTGGCCCCCGATAACACGGGTGCCTTCCAGTACGCAATGGAGCAGGCGCTCTTCAATCCTTTAGGGGAGCTGACCGTTCCTGCCGATCAGCGCAACTTTGCCACCAAGGCAAACCTGCCCACCTATCCCGAAAAGATCGCGAGGCTGAAGGCTGAGGGCGCTAAGCTCGTGCTGGTATACGGCATTGGCAGAATGTGCCACATCGCCTTCTGGGAGCCCACCTTTGCCGCTGATTACGCATCTGCCGCCGAGTGGGAGAAGGCACCCTACCGCATTGGCGCCAAGATCCACCCCCTGACGGTTGAGCAAAATGCACTCACCAGCTTTAAGTCCCGCACCACCCTTGTGCCCTGCCGCGCAAACACCATCGGCCCCGGCCTTTTCCTGCAGGCTGATTACGCTATCGGTGGCGCTGACGGTATTCTCGGGCGCGGTATGCAGTGGCAGGGTATGTCGCTCTGGATGACGCTCCGCTACGGCAAGACGCCCTGGATCACCTCCTCTTACATTCCCACCCTTGCAGGCAAGCTCTTCTTTATGAGTGAGCTGGCAGGCCCGCTGGTTGCCGAGTGTAACTGATATGGAGCAGCGAAAGGGAATTGCCGTTGTCGGCACGCTGCTTGTTGACAACCTTTATGAGATTTCCGCTTATCCTGCCGAGGGAGAGCTGACAAAGATCCGCTCACTGTCGCTCTCCTGCGGCGGTCTGGTGCCCAACAACGGCATCGGCCTTAAAAAGATCGCCCCCGATCTGCCCGTGTTTGCCATTGGCAAGGTGGGCGATGACGACGCGGGGCATTATGCCCTTGACGTGATGAAAAACGCGGGGCTTGACGTGTCGATGGTACGGGTCGATAGCGAGATGCGCACCAGCTTTACCGACGTGATGAGTGTGGCGGGCGGCCAGCGCACCTTCTTTACCTATCCCGGTGCCAGTGCCGCGTTTGGCGTTGACGATATTGATTTTGATGCGCTTTCCTGTGAGATGCTGCATCTTGGCTATTTTTTGCTGCTTGATAAGGTCGATGCGGGCGACGGGCTTGCCATTTTGAAGCAGGCGCAGGCGCGCGGCATCAAGACCTCTATTGATCTTGTCAGCGAGAACAGCGACCGTTATGCACTGGTCAAGCCCTGCTTGCCCTACGTCAACAATCTCATTATCAATGAGCTTGAGGCGGGCAAGCTGACAGGCATTGCTCCGACGCAGGAAAATCTGCCCCTGATCGCCAAGACGCTGCTGGAGATGGGCGTTATTGACCGCGTGATCATTCATCAGCCCTCCCTTGGGCTTTGCGCTACGCGAGAGGGCATCACGGTGCTCCCCTCCTGTCGCTTGCCGAAGGGCTACGTGAAGGGCAAGACCGGTGCGGGTGATGCCTTCTGCTCAGGTGCGCTCATCGCCATTGCCGAGGGCGCAGCCCCCATGGATATTCTCGAGCTTGCCGAGGCGGCGGCCGTGGCATCACTTACCGCCCCCGATGCGACAAGCGGCATCATGGAAAAGGCGCGTTTGCTTGAAAATATCAGAAAATTTGACAGGTAAACGACCAGCCGCTAAAAAGCAAGAGCTGCTGCACTGTGTGAACGGCAGCGCATCGCGATGCACTGTGGGCTTGCCCGCCATAGCGGGCTGACGAGCACCGTGTGCGCATTGATCAATTTAAAACAAGGAGAACGTATATGAAAAAGGGTATTAATATCTGGTCCTTTCCTGCCGGCACGCTTGCTGAAAGCTTTGCCCTGGCAAAGGACGCAGGCTTTGAGGGTGTTGAGGTAGGTCTGCTCGCCGAGGGCGAGGTGAGCCTGAAGAGCACCGAAAAGGATCTTCTGGCTGTGAAAAGATCTGCCGCCGATAACGGCATTGAGCTGTACAGCGTGGCAACCGGTCTTTACTGGGATAACTGGCTTACGTCTGATTGCCCCAAGGAAAGACAGACTGCTAAGGATATCGTGAAAAAGCATCTCGAGGTCGCTAAGACGCTGGGGTGCGAAACGATTCTTGTTGTGCCCGGGTCGGTACACGCAGAGTTCGCGGCCCCCGGCAAGGTGGTGGACTATGAGGACGCTTACAACCGCGCACTGGAGGCACTTTGCGAGCTGAAGAGCGAGGCTGAAAAGCTGCAGGTCAGCATCGGTATTGAGAACGTGTGGAATCAGTTCCTCACCTCGCCGATCGAGATGCGCGAGTTTATCGATAAGATCGACAGCCCCTTTGTCGGCAGCTATTTTGACGTGGGCAACGTGCTTTTCAACGGCCACCCCGAGCACTGGATCAAGGCGCTGGGTAGCCGTATCAAGAAGGTGCACTTCAAGGATTACCGTGTGGCCGCAGGCGGCCTGCACGGGTTTGTAGATCTGCTTGCCGGTGACGTCAACTATCCCGCTGTGATGGAGGCGCTGAAGGCGATCGGCTACGACGGGTGGGTATCTGCCGAAATGATCCCCAACTACACGCATTACACTGAAACCATTATTTATAACACCTCGAATGCTATGGATCGCATTCTTGGTAGAAAGTAAGAGGAAGATCGATGATTAAAGTAGGACTTATCGGCTGCGGCTTTATGGGCAGCATGCACGCAAATTGCTATAACAATATCGCTGATGCCAAGGTGGTGGCTGTCGCTGACGTGCGCCGTGAAAAGGCACAGGAGCTGGCCGCTCTTTCGGGCGCCGCTATTTATGCAACGGGGCGCGAGCTGATCGAGAAGGCTGACGTTGACGTAATTGATATTTGCCTTCCCACCTATCTGCACGCAGAGCATGCGCTGCTTGCCATGGATAAGGTGAAGTACGTATTTGTAGAAAAGCCCGTCACGCTCACGCTTGCCGAGGGCAAGGCGCTGATCGAGAAGGCTGAAAAGACCGGCGCGCAGGTGCAGGTCGGTCAGGTGATCCGCTTCTGGGATGAGTACGTGGAGCTGGCTAAGATCATCAAGTCGGGCAAGCTTGGCCGTGTGGTAAATGCTAACTTCCGCCGTCTGTCCCCCCTGCCGACCTGGGGCTGGCAGGACTGGTTGTTTGACATGAAAAAATCGGGTGGCGCAGGGCAGGATCTACACGTGCACGACATTGATTACGTGCTTTCCCTTTTTGGCGAGCCCGTAAAATTCTACTCTGCCAAGAGCACGCTCGGCCGCGAGAACGATTACGTGGCAACGCTGATGCAATACGGCGATTTTGTCGTCAGCGTAGAGGGCACCTGGGCACTGCCCGGCACCTATCCCTTTACCGCCACCTTCCGCGTGGTATTTGAAAAGGGCGTGGTTGAAAACCAGGGCGGCAAGTTCCTTTGCTATACCGACGAGGGCGTAGAGGAGATCAAGATCGAAAAGGTACAGCTTGAGGGCGGTGTTTCCGGCGGTAACGTGTCCGATCTCGGCGGTTACTATAACGAGCTTGTTTACTTCTGCGATAAAGCCGCAAAGGGTGAGGCTGTGGCCGAGGCAACCGTAAAGGATGCCGTGGCTTCGCTTGATTTCCTTTTGCGTGAGCTTTCCTTCAAGGGCTGATTTTATTCACAAACAAAAAAGAGCAGCTACGCCTGCTCTTTTTTGTTTGCGCAATCGGCTAAGTTTATAATTTGCAAGCCTTTTCTTTTTGCCTTTTCTATCCAGCTGTGGCAGTTTGAATGTGTATGAATGGCGTAGGCGATAACCATAGAGGAATTTTCAATTAGCCACGCGTTCCGCTTTGCGATGGCGTATTTTGGGGGCACCGTTTCAAGCCCCTCCGGAAATACGGTGGCATTCTGCGCGTCACTAAGCGCTTGTTCGTTGATGTGAGAAATAATGATGCTGTATCTTATATTTGTTTGTGTTGAAATATCTTTTAGTATCGCTTGAACAAGAAGATCAAAGCGCCCGTTGTTGCCGACGTAAAACGTTTTAACGTTTTGTGCTTGTATGAGGTGCATAATGGTGCTTTTTAATGCTGACGTTATGGTGCTTGGCGCATCTCTGTGGCCAAAAAAGGTACAAATCATATCTTCCTCCTATGTGGGATATATCGTATATTATAGCATAAAATTTTGAAGATTGCGATATATCGCACACGATATATCGCAATTTTGGCTAAAATAATGATATAGTCAAGGGGAAGGAGGGCACGTATGAACACCAAAGAAGCAGTGGCAAAAAGAATATTGGAGCTGTGTCAAGAGAAAAATATCGCGATCAATGCGCTTGCCAACATCTCGGGTGTTTGTCCTTCTACCGTTTACAGTATGCTGAATGAAAAAAGTCAAAATCCGGGTGTGGTTTCTCTTAAAAAGCTTTGCGATGGTCTTGAGATCACGCTGCGACAGTTTTTTGACAGTCCGATCTTTGATGATATTGAGCAGGAAATAAAATAATAAAAGGCGTTGCGGCCAAAGCCGCAACGCCTTTTTATTATAAGGAAAGCTCGGGTAAGGATCTGCCTGTGAACGTGCGTACAAGCAGGTCAAGCTTGTGCACGGGGAGACCGACTACGTTAAAATAATCACCCGTGAGCCCCTCGATAAAGAGTGAGGCAAGGCCCTGCACGGCGTATGCGCCCGCTTTGTCGCGCGGCTCGCCGCTTTGCACGTACCAAAGGATCTCCGCCTCGGTCATCGGGGCAAAGCGCACGGCGGTCTGATCAAAATCCGCGATCTCCCGCGTGCCCTGCAGGAGCGCCACACCGCTGATGACGTGGTGCGATCTCCCCGAAAGCATGCGCAGCATGCGTGCGGCGTCTGCGTCGTCAGTCGGCTTGCCGAGGATCCGACCCTCGGCGGCCACTACGGTATCTGAGGCAATGATCAGCGTGTTCTCGTCAAGGCGTCCCTCGCTGCGTAAAAGCTCGCGCACCGCGCGCCCCTTGCGCAGGGCAAGCTCACGCACCAGAAGTGCGGGATCGGTGATATTTGAGGTTTCGTCGGCATCGGCGCTGACAATCTCAAACGGTACGCCGAGCATCGTTAAGATCTCGCGGCGTCTGGGGGATTTTGAGGCTAAAATAATACGCATTATTTGACACCCGTGGAGCCGAAGCCACCTGCACCGCGGGCGGTTTCGTCAAGCGTGTCGGCTACGATAAAGTCGGCTGTGAGTACAGGCATAAACATCATTTGCGCAATACGGTCGCCGCGCGCCACTACAAAGGGCTCGTGCCCCGTATTGTGCAGACCCACCTGGATCTCGCCGCGGTAGTCTGCATCGATCACGCCGATGCCGTTTGATAAGCGAATGCCTTTTTTAATGGCAAGGCCGCTGCGCGCAGCAAGGATCGCCACGACCTCGCGGCTCTCGGGCGCGATGGCAATGCCCGTGGGTACAAGGGCACGCTCACCGGGGGCGATGGTTAAGGTCGTGCCCGCGTCAAGAGCAGCACGCAGATCGACGGCGGCAGAGCCGTCGGTGGCGTAGGTTGGCAGCTCCATGCCGCGGGAAAGCAATATTTTAACGGGAATTTTCATCGTAGTGCTCCTTTTTACTGTTGATAGCTGTTTTATCCATTATAACATAAAGCCGAGCAAAAAGCAATCGCTTACAGCCCTAAAACCGCGCCGTTTTCAAGTAGCGTTTTTTGCAGTGCAGGCACGTCTATTTGGTGAGTGCTGATCTTTCCGGTGTTGGCCTGGGCCACGGCCCAGCCGGCAGCCTCACCCATATTGGCGCAGATGGGCATGATGCGAATGGCCGACTGTGCCTCGTGCGTGGCGGAAATGCAGCGCCCTGCCACCAGCAGGTTATCGTATTCGCGCGGCAGAAGCGAGCGGTAGGGGATCTCGTAGTATTCGCCGGGCTTGAAGTAGTAAAGCTCGGTGCCCGTGCCCGTCGGGCTGTGGATATCGATGCTGTAATTTGCGATGGCAATGGTGTCCTCAAAATGCACGCGCGTTTTTAATTCCTCGGCGGTGAGGATATGCACGCCGCGCAGCTTGCGGCTCTCGCGCACGCCGATATGCCAGGCGCTGGAGAGCAGCACCGCGTTCTTGCAGGCGGGCGAATGCTCGCGCAAAAAGCGCATGATCTCCGCGATCTGATGACGGGCCGTCACCTCGGCGCAGCTGACCTCAAAGGCGTTGGTCGGATCGTGCTTGACCACACGCGTGGTATTGAAATGCAGGATCCCCTCACCAATACCCGTGAACACCAGCAGATTTTCGCGCGGATTGGTGATCTTACCCGCTTTTTGCTCCTCGCGCCAGATCTCCTGCAAGCGCGGCTTTTCAGCAAGAAAGGCCTTGACGTCGGCATTGCCCACGCGGAAGCAGTTGGTCATCGGCTGACAGAAGCCGTCCGCATCGCGCCCGAGCTGAAAATCGCACCCCGACAGAGCCATCACGTCACCGTCGCCGCTCGCATCGATGATATAATTGCCCTCAATGGTGAGGACACCTGATTTGGTGGCAACGCGCACAGCCTTCAAGCAACGCCCTTCGCTCACCGTTTCGATCACGGTTGCGTGAAAGAGCAGGGAAACGCCTGCCTCGGTCGTCATATCGTCAAGCAGGATTTTGAAAAATTCGGTGTTGAAATATTGATCGTTGTCGGTAGGGGCGTATGTTGCCAGCCGTTCGCGCATCTCGCTGAACATGCCGCGGCTTAAATAGCAGCGTGTTTTTTCGTCCTCTTGCTTTAACCAGTATTTCATAAAGGGATAAACAAGACCGTTTGCCATGGCGCCGCCAAGGCACCCATCGCGCTCGATCAGTAAAACCGAAAGTCCGCCGCGCGCCGCCGCCACGGCTGCCGCTACGCCCGTAAGGCCTCCGCCGACCACGATGGCGTCATATTTGCTTTGATACATGATAGCTCCTCCTGTGTAATTGATGGTTGCTGATTATATCATAGCATGGATTTTCAAAAAAATCTTATCTTTTGGATAACATATATTGCAAAAAAGATATCTTTTTGATAAAATATAGTAAAATAAGTGTTATTTGTGAGAGGTTTGTATGTATAGCAATCTGAAGGACCTGTTATATTGCCTGACAAAGGGAACGGGATTACATATCGGAGTGCTGTTCTTCGGCCATCGCGGTAATGTTAAAACAAGCCTGCCTCAGGCGTATAAGATCCATGCGGCGCCGCTTTGCGATAAGGTCAAGGGGGCGCCTGAGGCCTTTCATGCCTGCTACCGCCATCGCAACGAAAAGGTCAGGCGTGCACTGGAGCAGGGTGAGCCCTTTTTCAGCGTTTGTGCGGCGGGGCTTTTGGAATACACGCGCCCCATATGGGTGGAAAACGAGGTGGCGGCGCTGGTATTTGTCGGCAACGCCTGCCCGAAGGGCGGTGCGCCTCTGCTGGAGCAGAAGCTTGCCTCTTACGGTCTTGACAAGGAGGCGGCGGCGTTTGAGATAACTGCCGATGAGATGGTGCGCTATGCTGAGGTCGTGGAAAGCTACGTTTGCGTTCTGCTGGCTGACCGCTCTGCCGCGCTGCCACAGGGTACGGTGCCGCTGATTGAAAACCTTAAGAATTATATCGCGGAAAATACGGCGGGCGAGGTGGACCTTGCGGCCTTGGCGCGCTTGTTTCATTATAATGAAAAATACTTGGGCAGGCTTTTTAAAAAGCACACGGGCGAGAGCTTCGCTACCTATACCAATCGCTGCCGTATGCAAAAGGCGGCGGCCCTGCTCGAGCAGGGCGAGAAAAGCGTGACCGAGGTGGCTGCCGCTACGGGCTTTTCCTCGGTTTGCTATTTTAACCGTGTGTTTAAGGGCTTTTGGGGTGTGACGCCAACCGCATATCGCCTCAGAAAGTAAAAAGCATCTTGCATTATTCGCCAAAATGCGCTACAATGTAAGAGATTTGAAAATAAGAAGGTGAATGTGTGACAAACGAACAGGATAAGCAGGCGTTAAAGGCGCAGCGCATGACGACCGCACCCGTTGAGGGGCTGATCTGTCGCCTCGCGGTGCCCTCGATCATCAGTATGCTGATCACGACCTTTTACAATATGGCCGATACCTTTTTTGTGGGTCAGCTGAACAATACCAGTGCCACGGGCGCTGTTGGCGTGGTGTTCTCTTTGATGGCCATCATTCAGGCAATGGGCTTTTTCTTTGGCCACGGGTCGGGTAACTATATTTCGCGCAAGCTCGGTAATAATGAGACCGAGGATGCTGCGCGCATGGCTACCACGGGCGTGGTGCTCTCCTTCCTTGTAGGTGTTTTGATAACGGTTTTTGGGCTGATCTTCCTTGAACCTATTGCCAATCTCCTTGGTGCGACCCCCACGATCCTGCCCTATGCCAAGGATTATATGCGTGTGATCCTGCTGGGCGCGCCCGTGATGTGCACCTCGTTGGTGCTGAATAATCAGCTTCGTTTTCAGGGCAATGCCACCTATGCCATGATCGGTCTGTCGTCGGGCGGCGTGCTGAATATTATTCTTGACCCGATCCTGATCTTTGGCTTTGATATGGGCGTGATGGGTGCCGCTGTTGCCACGGTGATCAGTCAGGCAGTTAGCTTTGTGCTGCTGTTGGTTGGGTGCCAAAGGGGCGACAGCCTGAGGCTGAATCTGCGTTTATTTACGCCGAAGCTTTCCTATGTGGCTGAGATCGCACGCGGAGGCACGCCCTCACTTGGCAGACAAGGCCTTAACAGCGTGGCGGTCATGTGTCTGAATCGTATGATGGGTGTTTACGGCGATGCTGCGATCGCCGCCATGGCGATCGTGTCGCGTATTACGATGTTTATCAGCTCTGCGATGATCGGCTTCGGGCAGGGCTTTCAGCCGGTTTGCGGCTTTTCGTTCGGCGCCGGAAAATACGAGCGCGTGCGCCGTGCCTTTTATTTCTGCCTGAAGGTGGCGGCGGTCTTTTTGGTGGTGTGCAGCATTCTTGGGTTTTTTGTGGCACCGCTTTTGGTGTCGGCCTTTCAGAAAAACGACGCCGAGGTCGTGCGCATCGGTGCCCTTGCTCTGCGCTGCCAGCTGGTCACCCTGCCGCTGATGTCCTATGTCGTGCTGGCAAATATGATGATGCAAACGATCGGCAAGGTGGGGCGTGCCACGCTGCTTGCCACGGCAAGACAGGGGCTTTGCTTTATTCCTGCCGTGCTGATCCTGCCGCATTTCTTTGATATGTGGGGCGTGCTGCTGGCACAGCCCGCCGCAGATGTGTGTGCTATTCTGGTGGCTTTGCCGATCACAATACAGCTGCTGGCGCAAATGCGCCGTGCGGCTGAGAAAAACGAGCGGATATAAGAAAAAGGACTGTTGCACAGCAACAGTCCTTTTTGATCAAAGCAACGGTGCAACGGCCGCAAACACGCGTGCGGCAACCTCGTCGGGCGAACCCTCTGCGTCGATGATGGCGACGTTGTCCTCAAGTGAGCTGAATACCTTCAAAAAAGTTGCGCGGAAAAGCGTTAGCGTTTCTTCCTTTTCATAGATCTCCTTTGCCTCACCGCGTTTGCCGATGCGTGCCAGTGCGGCCTTCGGGGACATATCAAGGAAAATGCAAAGGTCGGGCTTTCTGATCTCGGGGCAATCGCAGTTCATGTGCTTGACCCAATCATAGTCGGTCAGGCTTCCCTGATAGGCAAGGGAGGAATAATAATAGCGGTCGCTGATAACGTCAAATCCCTTTTGCAGGTATTCTTCAATGCCGTCCTTGCCCTTGTTGTGATGAATGCGGTCAAGCGTGAAAAGCGCTGCCATTTCGGCCGCGGTGCGCGACTCCTCACCCGAGAGGGCGCGGCGGAGCATTTTGCCCGTTGCAGTGTCGGTCGGCTCGGCGGTTGGCACGGGCGTTCGCCCCAGTGCCGTCAGTTTTTCGCAAAGGAGCCTCAGCTGGGTGCTTTTGCCGCAGCCGTCGATACCTTCAAATACAATAAACAGTGGGTGTGACATGATGCTTGTACCTCGTTTGGCGTCGTTATCATATATTGTAGCATTTTAGGCGGTGCTTGTCAAGGAAGCGTGCCCTCAAATTTGTAATTGACAAAGCTCGTTTGCTGTGCTAAAATAAAGAACAGTTTCAAAAAAGGAGGCGAGATAGATGCCGGAGGCTTTTCATGAGTTGGCGCATATTGTGCTGCACGCGGTGCTTGACACCTTAAGGATCGTGCCGTTTTTATTCTTGACCTATCTCGCAATGGAATTGCTTGAGCATAAGGCAGGGGAGCGCGTGATGCGCGCTGTGTCGGGTGCGGGCAAAGCAGGTCCTGCCATTGGTGCCGCACTCGGGCTCTTGCCGCAATGCGGCTTTTCTGCGGCAGCCGCAGGATTTTATGCAGGTCGGGTCGTAACACTCGGCACGCTGATGGCGGTGTTTTTGGCCACCTCTGATGAAATGATCGCCGTATTTATTGGCGAAGGATTGCCGATTACGACAGTGCTCACGGTTCTGGCTGTGAAGCTGGTCACAGCGATGCTTGTCGGCTTTCTCATTGATATCGTGCTGTTTAAAAGAAATCGCACTCTGCACGTGGAAGCGCTTTGCGAGGCAGAGGGGTGTCATTGTGAGGAGGGTGTCTGGCGCTCGGCGCTGCACCACACACTACATATTTCACTTTTTGTGCTGATCATCAATCTTGCGCTTGGCGCGGTGCTTCATTTTGCCTCACTTGAGGGATTTGCCACATGGCTTGGCAGCCTGCCCGTGCTGGGGCAGGGAATGGCGGCGCTGGTGGGGCTGATTCCGAATTGCGCGGCATCGGTGGCCGTGGCCACGCTTTATGCGCGCGGCGTGCTGTCGGCGGGTGCGATGCTATCGGGTCTGCTCTCGGGTGCGGGTGTCGGTCTGCTGGTGCTTTTCCGCACGAATAAGCACTGGAGGGAAAATCTTGTTTTCACGTTTGTGCTGTTTGCAGCTTCGGTTGCCGTGGGGTGCCTGTTTGACTATACAGGGCTTGCCGCGTGGCTGAGGCTATGAGCGTTCTTGTTTTGAAAGATAACTTCACCTTTGTAAAAATGCATGAAAAGCTGCATTTTTGAACCCTACATTTATTATATATAGGGGTGGTTTACCACAAGATATAGAGGCGAAAAAAATTTTTAAAAAAATTTGAAAAAAGGGGTTGACAAGCCTCAACCTTTATGTTATAATGGGCAAGTCGCCGCGAAAAGGCGATGAAATGATCCTTGAAAATTGAACAACGAGAGATAGTACAAAGCACAGCAAGTGCGAAAATATCTCGACAATTCTGAAAAGAGAAATACTCTTTAAAAAAGTAATGAGCAATCAAGCTCGGAATTGAT
>SVTG01000029.1 GCA_015063895.1 Oscillospiraceae bacterium
GACCGTTACTAGAGGATACATTTGACATAATTATACCTCCTCTACGTCGAAGGGAAAATCAAGGCCAAGTTCATCAAAATATGGCTTAAGTTCCGCATCGATAGCCTTAATTTCACCCTGAAGTTTGCGAATTTCGGCAGCAACTTCGCCCAAATCAATTTCAGGCTCGGGTTCAAAGGTGTCAACATAACGAGGAATATTGAGATTGAAACCGTTTTCTGCGATTTCATCCATAGCTGCTACGTGTGCAAACTTGTCGATGTTTTCGCGGCGTTCATAGGCATCAACGATTCTATCGATATCACAATCGCGGAGGATGTTTTGGTTTTTGCCTGCCTCAAACTCTCTGGAAGCATCAATAAAGAGAATATTGCCTGCATTTGCGCCACGGTCTTTTCTCAATACAAGTACGCATACAGGAATACCTGTGCCGAAGAAAAGGTTTGCGGGTAAGCCGATAACGGCATCAAGGACATTAAGGTTTTCAATAAGATACTTACGGATAGTTTCTTCTGCACCACCACGGAACAGAACACCATGGGGAAGCAAAACAACGGCTCTACCATCCTCGTCCATATGATGCACCATATGCTGAACGAACGCAAAGTCGGCTTTGGACTTAGGCGCGAGCTTGCCGTATTGATTGAAGCGGTCATCTTCTATAAACTTCTGATCTGCAGACCAGTTAGCCGAATACGGAGGATTAGCTACCTGAACACGGAAACGAAGGTCACCAAAATAATCGTGTTCAAGGGTATCTCCGTTATAAATAGAGAAATTACGATAAGGAATACCGCGCAGAATCATATTCATACGCGCCAAGTTATACGTGGTTGAGGTAAGCTCCTGTCCGTAATAAAGGCGGACATTGGCATATTTTTTCAATCTCAAGAGAAGAGAGCCTGAACCGCAAGTGGGGTCTGCTGCCGATTTAACATCGGTCAAACCGAGACAAGCCAAACGGCAAAGCAACTCTGCGGGTCCGGCAGGAGTATAGAACTCACCCGCCTTCTTGCCTGCGGTTGCAGCAAACTGACCGATAAGGTATTCGTATGCATTGCCGAGAACGTCAATTTTAGTATCCTCTACGCTGAAGTTAATTTCATCAAGAGATGCGATAATTTTGGACATAACAGCACTACGGTCTTTTACAGAATGACCGAGCTTAGTGGAATCAAGCTGCATATCCGAGAACAAGCCGTCAAAATCGCCTTGACTATCGCGTCCGATAGTAGATTCCATAAGCGAGTTAATAGCTTTCTGCAAGAATTCAATATCAAAAGAACGATTTTCCACCATTTTTACGAGATTGCGGAAAAGAAATTGAGGCTCAATTACAAAGCCAAGGTCACGAAGGGACTCCTCGATAACCGCCTCGCGATATTCTTCATCCTTCCACGCTTCTTCATAGGAAACGCCATCATCCTTAAGAAGGTTAACCATATATTTTTCGGTGCGGTCGGAAAGATAGTAATAGAATATCATTCCCAAGATGTAATTTTTGAATTCATACGCTTCCATATTTCCGCGGAGCGCATTTGCCATAGCCCATAATTTATTACAAAGCTCTTTTTGATGTAACTGTATGCTGTTGTCCATTTTTATTTCTCCTATTAGTTGCTAAATTTATCTACGTGAGTATAAATGAAATCTACGATTCTGCCTACCAATGTGCGTTTTTTCAGCAGAGGCATCGGCTGTGTTATGCGGTCGCGGATATCGCCGGGGTTAAGAACGCCCGTGAATTCGTATTCCGCAATGTGTTCTCTGAGTATCGCAGGGTCAACGCCCTCAACAATAGCGAACGCCTCGATTTCCTCCGCTTTCTGCCTGTTTTCAAAGTCGTTGTATGCGGCATCAATATCCTCACTACCATCAAAGCCGGATACAACATTATCAAGGAATGCACGAAGGATATCAATTTTCTTATGAAGATGCATATTATCGGATCTGTTAAGTTCATCCTTAATATGCTCAATATCACGCTCACGAGTTTCTTTGGATGCAAAGTTGATATTGCGGATAAGGTTCATAATATAGGCTACGTTGATGCGGTCGCTTTCCATAAGCTCGATGCAGAAATCAACATCGTTGAGTACCGAAACGACCTCTTTGCCTGTTTGGTTTTTGCGATACAAAAGCAGATATTTGCTCTTGTAATCCTGATATTCTTGGTCGGACAAATCAAGGTTGCTGCGGTCGAAGCTGAACTCAACGAAGGTCTGCAACGAAAGCAGATAACGAGTAAGCTCTCTAAAGAGAACTACAAACAATTTCTGGTCGTCCTCGGAGTACATCATATCTACTGATGCCGGAGTAGGAGCTAATTCTTTAATTTTAGCAACGAGTTCATTAAATTTGTTTGCGTAGTATTCAAAAGACTCGGCAATAATGCCCGTAGCCTGTCCTTTTGAGAAGAGCGCCAATGCATCGTCCGTTTTTTGTTTAAGGTTGCGGTAGCATACGATGATACCCCACGGCTTCGTTTCTTTTTCAACACGATTAGTGCGGCTGTATGCCTGAAGCAAATCGTGATACATCATATCCTTATCAACATAAAGAACGGAAAGCGGTTTACTGTCAAACCCCGTAAGGAACATATTTACAACGAGAAGAATGTCAAGCGGTTTAGTTTTCTTGCCTTTAACACGGTCGGAAATATCCTTGTGGTATGCGGAAAAAGTATCCGTGCTGAAATTGGTGCTGAAAGTTTCGTTGTAATCGGAAATAATACGCTCAAGGGCATCGCGGGAGTGTTCGTCGTGTCCCTCATAATCTTCGTTTGCACCATAAGAGAAAATACCGGCTATATTCAAATCGTGTTTGATGGATTTGAATATTGAATAGTATTTTACGAGCATAGGGATAGAAGATACAGCAAAAATCGCGGTATATTGACGATTGCGGGTCTTAGCTTTATGGTTGCTAACGATATGGTTCGCAATAAGGCTCATACGCTCATCAGCCATATAAAGTTCACCGACGTCGATAGCCTCTGTCATTGTACTATCGTTTTCATCGTAGTCGCCGCGAATGGTTTTTATGTATTCGATATGGAAGCCGAGAACGTTATTATCAAAAATAGCATCTTTGATAAGATAAGAATGGAGGCATTCTCCAAACAACATCTCGGTGGTTTGCGTTACCTTGCCCTCAACCTTACCGTTAATCTCAAAACGAGGTGTGCCGGTAAAGCCAAAGAACTGTGCCTTCGAGAAGTGACGCACGATGTCTCTGTGCATATCACCAAACTGTGAACGGTGGCACTCGTCAATAATAAATACCACCTTCTCGTTACGATAAAGTTCCATCACCTTTGCATATTGTGGCTTCTTTACCGCCGTAGACATTTTTTGAATTGTGGTAATGATAAGCTGACGATTTTTGTCTTTCATCTGCCTTACAAGCACGTCAGTCCTATCTGTGGTATCAACGGAACCAGACTCGAACTTGTTAAATTCCTCGGTGGTTTGAGTGTCAAGGTCTTTGCGGTCAACCAAGAAAATAACCTTTTTGATGCTTGGGATAGTCGACAAAATCTGTGCGGTTTTGAATGCCGTCAAAGTTTTACCAGCTCCCGTAGTGTGCCAAATATAGGCGTTACGATTTGTAAGGGTGGCTTGACGGATAAGTGCCTCCGTAGCATATACTTGGTAGGGACGCATAACCATCATAACTTTATCGGTATCGTTCAGCACGGTAAATTTTGTAATCATTTTTACGAGCAAATCACGTGCAAGGAATACAACCGAGAAATCCTTAAGATTGGTTACGCGGATATTATTATCATCTGTCCAGAAGAAGGTGTGCGAATACAAAATGTCCTTATCGCTGTTTGCAAAATATTTAGTATCAACGCCGTTGGATACTATAAATAATTGAATGAAATGGTACAAACCCTGATAAGAGTGCTTTCTGTAACGCATAATCTGATTAACGGCTTCTTTTATGTCTACGCCTCTACGCTTAAGTTCAATTTGCACGAGAGGGAGACCATTAACAAGAACCGTAACATCATAGCGGTTTGTATATTTTCCAATAACCGTAGTTTGGTGAGTAACCTGAAAGCGGTTTTTAGAGTGGTCTTCACTCAAAAGCTGCAAGTAAGGTCTTGTTCCGTCATCACGCTCAAGCACAAACTTATCACGCAAAATTTTTGCACTTTCAAAAATGCTTTTGCCGTTAAGGTAGTTGAGTACGCGCTCCCACTCTTTCGGAGAGAGAGGTTTGCCATTAAGGTTTAAGGTATTAAATGCTTCAAACTGCTCCTTAAAATTAGCAAGCAGAGCATCGTAGTCAGGAAGGCTGACAACGCTATAATTTTGATTTTTTAACTGTTCTATCAACTGTTCTTCAAGTTGAGCTTCACTTTGATATGCCATCTTTAAATCCTCTCTTCCTGCATTAATTATCGTCCGGCACGATTTCCATAATATCGTCAAAATTGCAGTTTAGCGCCACACAAATCTTAGCTAATGTTTCTGCGTTTACATTTTCGCCGTGATTTAATTTGTTTAGTGTATATCCGCTTAAATCTGCAAGCCTTGCCAAATCGCCTTTTTTCATATCTCGGTCGATGAGGACTTTCCAAAGCTTTTTATAACTTATCGCCATATTCATACCCCCACACGTGGTTAATAACCACATTATAGCATACTTTGAGAAAAAACACAATAGTTTTTGAGTTTTCGCTAACATTTTTTTGATTTTATATTCGTCTACTGACTATATTTTAACGGCAAGAAGGATAATTTTATCGTTTGCCCATAATTTTATCGTTTGCACCTAAAACAGAAAAAGCCTACCTACCACCGAGCCAAAACGGGTGATAGATAGGCTTGTTTTCGTATTTATGCGGGAGAATACCCCAAAAAGGCAATAAAAAACGCAGAATTGATACCTTTTACTGTATCAAATCCTGCGTCTTTATTTGGCGGAGAAGGAGAGACTTGAACTCTCGCGCCGGGTTTAAATCCGACCTACACCCTTAGCAGGGGCGCCTCGTCACCAACTTGAGTACTTCTCCATACCAATTATGTGGGGGGATCTCTCTCCCATTTTCAGCAGTTTTTCAAAACTGCCCTATTATTATATCCTAAACCGTGACACTTGTCAAGTGCTTTTTCAAAAAACAAAAAATAAAAAAACGGCTCTGTTTCAGTGGCGTGATTTCACTTCAATTTTTTCGGTTTTTTTCGCGAAAACGGTTGACTTTTGATTTTTGCTGTTTTACAATGAGGGCACAACCAATAAGGAGAGTTGTCCCCTGGCAAGAGGCAACGCCACAAGGCTATGGAACTTTCTTTTTTGACAAACCAACACTTAACTGACAAACAAGCAAATGCTCTGATGGGCGCCACAGGCGAGCAGGAAAAAATTTTGTTCACCGTCGTCAGTGAGATCAGTAAAAACGACCGCTACGAGCCAACCGCTCTGGCCGTAACCCGTAACAGAGTCTTTACGTTTGATTTCGCCGACGGCTGCGTGGTAGACACCGTCGCTTTTGACGATATTGATGAGATCTTCACCAAGCGCATGTACGGAAACGGATTGATCCGCGTAAAAAAGACCGACGGCGGCGTGCTTGATCTGTTTCGCTTTACCTTCACAGTGGCAGCACTGTGCGATGCCACGATCGCATTTATCGGCAGCGTGAAGGATGGGGCTGACGCTGAGGAGGAAATGGAGACCGTACGCGGTGCGTTTGACAAGCTTTTGTCTGTATGCCCAAAATGCGGTCGCACCCTCTCCGCCCCCGGCTCCCCTTGCATTGGCTGCATGAACAAGGGCAAGCTCTTCAAAAAGCTGGCAGGGTATCTGAAGCCCGAGATCCCCGTCATGACGATCTCGGTCATTATTTCGATCATCACCACCGCCATTGCCCTTTTGCCTCCGTTCTTAACCAAAACGTTGGTTGACGAGATCCTGCCTAATATGCGTCGTGACCTGCTGATCGCGGTATCGCTGATGCTGGTGACCGTGCATATTCTGCGCTGGCTGCTTGCCGGCATACGCGGCTACATTTTGCGCGTGTCGGGCAACAAGATCGTAGCGTCTATTCGCCGCGAGGTATACGAAAAGGCGCAGCATCTGCCGATGCGCTTTTACGATAAGACCTCAACAGGTGCGGTCATCAACCGTATCAGCTCGGATACCGCCACGCTGCAATCCTTTATGCTGCGCATCACACAGGAGGTGGTGGTGCAGTTCTTCAAGCTCATCGGCATTATTATCGTAATGCTGTGCATGGATTGGAAGCTGACGCTCTTCTCACTTTGTCCCGTACCCATCGTGGTCATCGGCGCGCGCATCTTCCGCAAAAAGATCGCGCCCTTCTATCGCCGCATCTGGCGACGCTCCTCGGCTGTCACGTCCGTGCTGACCGACACGATCCCCGGCATTCGCGTGATCAAATCCTTCACCAACGAGAAAAATGCCACCGATCGCTTTTCTGATTGCGTTGAGGACTGGCGCGTCACCGACTCGAAGGCAGGGCGCATTCTACACGCCTACCCTGCCGTTGTCAACTGTTTGATCGCCCTTGGCACCGTCATTATCTGGAGCTTTGGCGGCAATCTCGTCATTGACGGCATCGCCAGCGGAAACAGCGGCTCCTTAACTGTCGGTCTGCTTGTTTCCTTTATCTCGTATGCCTCCATGTTTTACGACCCCGTCAACTTCTTTGCCAACCTTTCCGACACCACGCAGCATGCCCTTGCCTCGGCGGAACGCATCATGGATATCCTTGACGCGGAGCCCGAGCACGATTTCGGGCGCGGCAACACCAACGTTGACATGGGCGGAAGAATTGAATTCAAGCACGTCAACTTTTCCTTTGACCGCACCAAAAAGGTCCTCAAGGATATCAATCTTGTCATTGAGCCGGGAGATATCGTCGGCATTGTCGGTACCACAGGCTCCGGCAAGTCAACGCTCATCAATCTTCTGTTGCGCTACTACGACCATTACAACGGTGAAATTACCGTGGGCGGTGTGGATATCCGCAATATTGATATGCAATACTACCGCTCATGCATCGGCTACGTACAGCAGGAGCCGATGATGTTCCACGACACCATTTATAACAACATTGCCTACGGCGACGAGCAATTTACCACCGATGACGTGATTGCGGCAGCGGATATTGCCAACGCACACGAGTTTATCGTACGGCAGCCTGACGGCTACGACTCCATGCTGGGCGAACGCGGCGTCGGCCTTTCGGGCGGCGAAAAGCAGCGCCTGTCCATTGCACGCGCTATGCTGCGCAATCCCAAAATGCTGGTATTTGACGAAGCAACCGCCTCGGTCGACTCGGAGACCGAGCACCTTATTCAGGACGCGATCGAGCGATTGATCAGCGGGCGCACCACTATCATGATCGCGCACCGCCTCTCTACCCTCTCAAAAGCCAATAAGATCGTAGTGGTAGACAACGGTGAGATCATTGAGTGCGGCACGCCCGAGGAGCTATTGGCGCAAAAGGGCAAATACTATCGCTTGGTAGAAATTCAATCCATGTCGGACAAGCTCGCCCGCGAGCGTCGCGACGAGCGCTTTGAATAAAGGAGGGATATCATGGCACGTATTTACGTTGATGCCACATCGGGAAAGCTGACGCGTACAGATCTGCACTTGGTCCGCCTCACCCTGAACGACGGCACCGTGATAGAAGACCTTGAGCCGCGCAGGCTCTTTCCCGTGAACCGCAAGGAAGCCTATATCACGCTGCTTGACAAAAGCGAAAAGGAGGTGGCGCTCGTGCGCGATATCGCCGCACTTGACGACGATTCTGCCGCTGCCCTGCGCGCCTGCTTTACCGAATACTATCGCATTCCCACCATCACAAAGCTCCTTGAAAGCACCGAAAAATTCGGAAGCCTTACCTGGCGTGTTATGACTGACCGCGGCGAGGTCACCTTCCGCATCCGTAACCGCCACAGCGATATCAAAAGCTTTTACGGCACAGGGCGTATTCTGATACGCGACACCAACGACAACCGTTACGAAATCGCCGACTACACCAAGCTCGATACTCACAGCCGTCACCTGCTGTTTTCCTACTTATAATCCCATCGCGTCCGCGGCAATTGCCGCGGACTTTTTTTGATTTTTATATTGACAACATATTTCACTTGTGCTATACTGCATTTGTAACGATTGAACGATTGTTCAAATATAAAAACAGGAGGCTTTATATGAAGGAGCACGTAAAAGGCGCGCCCTGCTGTACCTTTTTGCACGCACATGATGCAGCAGTTGAAGCAGTACGGCAGATCATGCCGCCCGAATATACACTGCTGGATCTGGCTGAATTTTTTCATATTTTCGGTGATAGCACACGTATAAAAATATTGTATGCTCTCGCCGCACACGAGCTTTGTGTTTGCGATATCGCTGCCCTGCTCGGTATGACGATCTCCGCCATTTCCCATCAGCTGCGCATTTTAAAGGCTGCTAAAATGGTGCGTTGCCGCCGCAGCGGTAAAACGGTGTTTTACAGTCTTGCCGATGAACACGTACACACGATCTTAAATCAGGGCTTCACCCATATCACCGAGCCCTCTTGAAAGGAGTATTATGATGAAAAAAACCTTTTCTTTAATCGATCTTGATTGCGCACACTGCGCCGCCCGCATGGAGGACGGCATTCGCCGTATCAAGGGTGTTGATGACGTTTCGGTCAGCTTTTTAACGCAAAAGCTGACGCTGGAGGCCGACGACGCCGTTTTTGAGAAGGTGTTAAAGCAGGCAGTAAAGATCTGCCGCAAGATCGAGCCCGATTGCACGGTGGTGATGGAATGACCCGAAAACAAAAAAAGCAGCTGGCCCGCATTATTACGGCTGCCCTGCTTCTGGTCGGTGCATTTGTGACCGACGTGCTTGTTGGCGCGCGACCGGCCACGTGGCAATTATTGCTGCTCTATCTGCCCGCCTACCTTACCGTGGGCTTTACGGTGCTCCGCCGCGCGGCTGTCAACATACTGCACGGAGAGATCTTTGACGAAAATCTACTGATGGCCTTAGCCACGCTCGGCGCCCTTTCCCTTGGCTTTTTGCCAACGGGTGAGCCCGAATTTGCCGAAGCGGTGTTCGTCATGATCTTTTACCAGACGGGTGAGCTTTTTGAGCACATTGCCGTCGGTAAAAGCCGTCGCTCTATCGGCAAGCTGATGCAAATTCGCCCCGATACGGCACGCGTCATGCGTGACGGTGCCCCTCGCGAGGTCGTTCCCGACGAGGTCGCCGTGGGTGAGATCATCTCAGTCTATCCCGGAGAGCGTGTGCCGCTTGACGGTACCGTGACCGAGGGCAGATCCGACCTCAACACTGCGGCGCTGACCGGAGAAAGCCAACCCCTGTCGGTGGGCGTCGGCGACAACGTTTACAGTGGTGCCACCAACGGAGGCGGATCCCTTTTTATCAAGGTCACCAAGCCCTATCACGAATCAACCGTAGCACGCATTCTTGCACTGGTTGAGGGTGCCGCCGCAAAAAAAGCAACCGCCGAGCAATTTATCACGCGTTTTGCACGTTATTACACCCCGCTTGTGGTCATATCTGCGCTGCTGCTGGCACTCTTACCCCCCTTGTTTTCGGGTGCGTTTCTTGCCACGTTCCCCGTGTGGCTGGCACGTGCGCTGACCTTTTTGGTCATTTCCTGCCCCTGCGCACTCGTTATTTCAGTGCCGCTGACCTTTTTTGGCGGCATTGGCGGCGCGGCTCGTCACGGCATTTTGATGAAGGGCGCCGCCCACGTTGAAAAGCTGGCAAACGCAAGCACCGTTGTCATGGATAAAACGGGCACACTCACCGAAGGTGAATTTTGCGTTACGCGCTGTGTGCCACACGGCATTGACACAAATGAGCTGCTGCTTCTGGCCGCCGCCGCTGAGCAGCAGTCAAATCACCCAATCGCAAAAGCGCTGATAGCGGCCGTCAAGGCGCCGCTTCCTACCATCACAGACACGAGAGAGCAAGCAGGACTTGGTGTAACAGCCACAGTAAACGGCTCTCACGTAGCCGTAGGAAATCTTGCGCTGATGCACAGCGTCGGCGCAACACCCGAAGCACTTTTAGCCGATAGCACCGCCATACACGTGGCAAAAAACGGCACGTGGTGCGGTTATATTCAAATGAGTGACCGCATCAAGCCGACAGCCCACGCCGCCATAGGCGACCTGCGCAAAATCGGCATCACCAAAACCGTTATGCTGACGGGCGACCGTGCACACGTAGCTAACGCTGTTGCCACAGCACTCCACGTTGACGAATACCGCGCTGAGCTGATGCCTGCGGATAAGGTCGATGCAATAGAAGCGTTACTGCTGGCACCGCACAAGGGCACCGTTTGCTTTGTCGGTGACGGCATCAACGACGCGCCCGTGCTCACGCGCGCCGACGTTGGCATTGCCATGGGTGCACTCGGTGCCGATGCCGCCATCGAAGCGGCAGACGTGGTGTTAATGGACGACGAGCCGCAAAAGATCGCCCTTGCCATTACCCTCTCCCGCAAAGCATTGCGCATCGTGCACCAAAACATTGTCCTTACATTAGCTGTAAAGGCTATTGCTCTGCTTGGCAGTGCACTCGGTCTCTTCGGTGCATGGCAAATGCCGATCGCGATCTTTGCTGATGTTGGCGTGTCGGTCCTTGCCATACTCAACGCCATGCGTATGCTAAAATAACAAAAAAAGCACACGGGTGCACGTTTTGTGCACCCGTGTGTATTTTTTATACCGTTACCGTCTCGGGAGTGGCTGGCGTTTTCTCATCACAGTCACAGGAGGCAGGCTTTTGTGCGGGCACGGCAAAGCGCACCGCCCCAGGGCAGATCTCAATCGTGAAATCCGAGCAGCTGACCACCTCACCGTCAAGCGTATAGCCGAAATTCTCACCCGCCACCACACGCACGCTTTTACCGCGGCGATATGTAATCAAATTTTTAAAGCGCGGATCCTCCAGATGCCGGCCCGCCTTGTACGCACCGATCAGCTTCACAAGCGTCAAACGCGACAAGGGCTTTACAAGGCAAATATCGAGCAGCCCGTCGTCATTTTGCGCATGCGGCGCACAGCAGTAAGCACCACCGACATAACGGCCGTTTGAAACCGTACAAAGCAGCATCTTTCCATCATTTAACTTTTCACCGTCGACCCACACCGTGCAATCATTTTTCATAGCGGTAAACAGAGCCTTCACGATACCTGTGGTATAAGCGTGCTTGCCGCCGATCACCTTTTTATGACGCACGTGATGCATAGTCTGTGCCACCACGGTATCAAAGCCGAAGTTGGTAACGTTGATCGAATAACGGTCGTTGACACGCATGATATCAACCACCTTTTCCTCGGCTGCGATGAGCGCATCAATATCAAGGAAGCGTGCAGCACCGCCGTAATATTTTACGTAATCGTTTCCGCTACCACAGGGAAAACAGGTCATAGAAGCGTTTTCAAAGCCCACAATACCGTGCAACACCTCATTGGCCGTGCCATCTCCCCCACAAGCGTAAAAGCGCATCTTCTCATCGGGCTCCGCGAGGCATCGGGCGCGCACATAGTCGGTCGCATCCTTTTCGGCCTTGGTGGGATAAAACTCGTATTGCAGCTCGGCATAGTCCGTCTTCATTTTCTCCTGCAATGCGGCAATACGCTTACTGTTATCGCCACCCGCCGTTGGATTGTAAATAAAAATATGCTTCATAAAAGAGATCTCCTCACAAAAGTGAATGGGGATAAAATCATACATATAGTATATTATATCACAATAACCGCCACATTGCAAGTGCCAAATGCTGCACCGAAGCAAAATCGCCAAAATTACCCAAAAAACCATGAAATAAGCAAAAACTTGCCAAGAGCGCAGAGTTGTGCTATACTATAGATATCTATTACAAAAGGAGGATGCAGTATGACGTCATTTACCAAAAAAGCCATTATTGAATCATTTTTGCATCTGGCCGCCAAAAAGCCACTTGAGAAGATCACCGTACGCGATATCGTGGATCATTGCGGCATCAATCGCAACACCTTTTACTATCATTTTCAAGATATATACGCCGTGCTGGAGGCCGTATGCCTCGGCGGGACCTCGAAAATCAACGCCGAGCTGCCGCTCGGGCAGATGCTGCAGCACCTGTTCGGAGTGCTGACCGAATATGCGGCCCGTTATCCGAAGGCCATGCAGCATATTGCCGCCTCTATCGGGCAAAGCGGCGCAGAGCGCTATTTTGCCAAGGGATTTGACGGACCGGTTTTTGAAAAGCTGAAGGAAAGCGCGCCCGGCCAAAACCACGAAGTATGCCGCACCGCTACGGTGTTTTTACGACATGCCTTCATCGGCTTGTTTGTTGACTGGATCAATGCCAACGGCAAGATCGACGGCGTGCGACTCGGCGAACGGATCGCAACGCTGACCGACGGGATCTGCGACGCTCTTTGCCATGAAAAAGCAATCCGTTAAACCATACATTTTCCCAAAATTGCCCAAAAAACGGTCACCCGTTAGGTTTTGACACAAGACAAAATTTTTACCGTATATTATACTAGCCTCACTCAAAGGAGATTCTTTTATGAAACGCGCCAACATTGTCAAGGAAGTGAAATTCATTCACGTTACAGTTTCTGCCCTGTTATTCTTCTCGGGATTATTTTTGTGCATCTGGCCCGACATCGGCGGTCTTGCCGCCCGTTGGCTGGTGGGTGCCAACTTTATCGTAACGGGCCTGGTGCGCCTGCTTGGTTATTTTGCAAACGACCTGTACCGCCTCGCCTTTCAATACGATTTTGCCCTGGGTGGATTTGCCGCTATTCTCGGCGTGCTGATCTTTCTGTACCCCGATAAGGTCACCGAGCTTTTGCCCTACGTGCTTGGTACCTACGTGGTGCTTGACGGTCTGTTCAAGCTGCAAACAGCCTTTGATGCCAAGCAATTCGGTATGAAAAAATGGGTAGGCCTCCTTGCCTCCTCGATCGCTGTGTGCATCTGCGGTATTACGGTACTGATCGGTGCTACGGGCTGGGATCGCGTGATCCTCACAGGTCTTGTGCTGATGGTCGATGCCGCTGAAAATATCTGGAACACAATGGCCACGGTGCGAGTGCGTGCAAAGGAAAAGGATCGCTTTGAGGACTTACTCTAAAAAGGAGTGCCCCTTATGCAAAAAATCAAAATATTCACGGATTCCTGCGCCGATCTCGGCGACGACATCAGAAAAAAATTTGATATCGATTATTTTAAAATGTGCACGATCGACGAGGGCAAGGAAGCCCCGGCAGACCTCGGCGACGAGGCCGCTATTCGTGCCATCTACAACAAAATTCGCCAAACAGGCAAGCGTATTCTGACCACCCAGGTGCCCGCCGCCGAATTTGAGGCGCGCATGCGCGAAACGCTGGCACAGGGCTACGCCATTTTATACGTTGGCTGTGCCCTGCCGCTTTCAAGCTCGGTAAACACAGGCGCCATGATCGCGGATAAGCTCAAAGCGGAATATCCCGATGCCGTGATTCGCTGTGTAGATGCCACCAACTGCTCGCTTGGTGAGGGAATGCTCGCCGTCTATGCCGCCACCCTGCGCGACCAAGGCTATGCCATTGACGACATTGTCAGCAGCCTGGAGGAGCAAAAGCACCGCATCAACCAATTCGTAACGGTGGGCTCCCTTGATATGCTCAAAAAGGCAGGGCGCGTGAAGGGCTCCGCCGCCTTTTTTGGCAATTTACTTGGTGTGAAGCCGATCATCATTTCGGATTATAACGGCCAGAACGTCCCCATCGTCAAGGTAAAGGGGCGCCGCGCCTCACTGGATAAGCTGGTAGAGCTGACAAAGCAGGCCGTCATTGACCCCGCAGAGCAGACTGTATATATCGCGCACGCCGATTGCGCACAGGACGCCGAATATCTGCGCGAGGAGCTGATCGCAAAGGTCGGCTTCAAGGACGCCTATACATACTATATCGGTCCCATTGTGGGTGTGTGCATCGGCCCCGATGCCATTGGCGTGTGGTGTGTGGGCAAAAAAGTAGAAACCGCCGTATAAGAAGGAGAGCCTATGCCGACTTATCAGTTAAACGGTGCATTGTTTGCCGACATGGTAAAGGGAGGCACAGACCATCTGCGCGCAAACAAGCAGCTGGTAAACGACCTCAACGTATTTCCCATTCCCGACGGAGACACAGGTGACAATATGGCCATGACAATGGAGGGTGGCGATGCCGTTTTACGCACACTGAGCTCCACCTCCCTGTCGCAGATCGCCGAAAAGCTGGCCCAGGGCATGCTGCTTGGCGCCCGCGGCAACTCGGGCGTCATTCTCTCGCAGCTCTTTGCAGGGATCGCCGCAGGGCTCAAGGATAGCGAGCAGGCAAATGCCCAAACGCTGGGGCGCGCCTTTCAAATGGGTGTCAAGCAGGCCTATGCAGCCGTCAGGACCCCCACCGAGGGTACGATCCTGACCGTAGCACGCGAGGCCACCGACTATACCGTAGCGAAAACCACCGCCGACACGACGCTTGAAGAATTTTTTACCAATTTTATGACCGAAATGCGCGCTTCCTTACAGCGCACACCCGAGCTGCTTCCGATCTTAAAGGAATCGGGTGTCATTGACAGCGGCGGTGCAGGTCTTGTCTTTGTCATTGAGGGCATGTATAAGATCCTGTGCGGCGAAGCGGTAGAAAAAACGCCTGCCCCTGCCCCAAGCACAACGCCCCTGCTTGACTTTTCGGGCTTTGGCAAGGACAGCGAGATGCGCTTCGGCTATTGCACTGAATTTTTGCTGCAGCTGCAAAGCAGCAAGACCGACCCGGAAAGCTTTTGCACCGACGCACTGGGCAGTGAGCTCAGCGCCCTTGGGGGTGAATCGATCGTGTGCTTTAAGACCGATACCGTTATCAAGGTACACGTGCACACCATGCACCCGGGCACAATTCTCACACACTGTCAGCAATACGGCGAATTTCTCACCTTAAAAATAGAAAATATGACCTTGCAGCACAGCGGCACGCAGACGGGAAGCGAAAGCAAGCCCCAAGCGCCCCGCGAGCACAAGCCCTTCGGCGTCGTGGCTGTTGCGGGCGGTAAGGGCATTGCCGAAACCTTTTTGTCCCTCGGTGCCGACGTCATTGTTGAGGGTGGGCAGACGATGAATCCGTCGGCACAGGATTTTCTCACCGCCTTTGACACCGTCAATGCCGATACGATCTTCGTTTTACCGAATAACAGCAACATTGTCTTAGCCGCCAAGCAGGCAGCAGAGCTTTACGACAAGGCCGACGTTCGCGTGCTGAACAGCAAGGAGATCGGTGACGGCTATGCCGCACTGACGATGCTTGATTTTGAAAGCGGCGATGCCGATGTGATCGAGCAGACCCTCAACGAGGCTATGCAGGGCGTGATCACAGGGCTTGTGACACATGCTGTGCGCGACACCACCCTCAACGGCATTGCGATCGCCAAAAACGATTTTATCGGACTGGCGGGTAAGCAGCTGCTGTGCGATGCCAAAACCAAGGGGGAGGCCGCCTGCCTTTTGCTTGATACGCTTGATCTGACCGAGCGCGTCGTCATTATCGCCATTTGCGGCAAGGAATGCGAGGCGCAGGATATGGATCTGCTGCGCAGTCACATACGCACGCACTACCCCGACGTAGAGCTGTATGAAATTGACGGTGAGCAGGATATTTACCCCTTTATACTTGTGATCGAATAACCGAACCCTGATCAAAAAGAACGGTGCCCAAAGGGGGCGTACTCTTAAGGACTGTTTTTAAGATTAAATAGAATAAGCTACCTACCGACAGGAAAAGGACAGAGAAAGCAACTGCAATCTCTGTCCTCTTTTCTTGACAAGCACTGCATCTGTGTTCACAGATGCTATTTTATTTGGTGA
>SVTG01000030.1 GCA_015063895.1 Oscillospiraceae bacterium
CCATCGGGATCCTCCAAGGCTCGTCCGATATACGCCAGCTTGCCGTCATTCTCGATTTTTGCAACACCGAGTCCTTGCTTATCAAGGTTAAAAAGCAGATAATCGCCCGCTGTACACAAAAAGGACGGGGAAGGATCCCCTGCATGAGCGCCGTAGCATTCGGGCTTGTCAATATCAGGGAGCTCCATGTGATAATGCTTCTGTGCAAGTCTGTCATGAGGACCGTAAATGATTCCCCTTTTATCAAACCGATCCCAGTCTACGTTCTTTAATTTTTCAACCCGCTTCGGGTTCGCGTCTTGATACGTTACGTAGAAGCGGGAGTGGCCGGGTGTGATGCCGCCGTATACAAAGTTTCCCTTTGAGGTAATGCCGAAAACAGTATTTTTCACACCCGATTCGGCATCAAACATATCAGGAAAGGTCTTGGGGTGTAGATCGCAGCAGGGAGAGAGAAGGTTGTGCACAAGGTCATATGTGAAAACGGTAATACCGTAGCTGTAAGAAGCAAAGGCAATCTTGATTTTGCCCATGTCTGCTTCAAAGACCACACTGTTCTGAAACTCGATCGTACCGGCGGTCCG
Organism: Oscillospiraceae bacterium; assembly: GCA_015063895.1. Lineage (GTDB taxonomy): Bacteria > Bacillota > Clostridia > Oscillospirales > CAG-272 > Firm-07. The sequence goes on from SVTG01000030.1 coordinate 585, forward strand.
CGGCTTTTCCTCTACGATATATCTGTAAATACAGGAGAGGATCTCGTCGTCATTGCTGATCTTATAAATATAAAAGCCGTGAAAATGCAGGGATACGATCAAAAAATCCTTGTATTTGGTGATATATGTGACCCTGTTTTCAAAATTCAATTCCTTGACCTTTTCAAGCGTCTCCTTGTTTACGATGGAGATATTTCCAACGATCACACCGTCCGCCATATTTGAAACGCCACCGCCACCGCCTCTGAGCGATAGGACAAGATAGTCGCCAATGTCAACGATAGCGGTCGAGTGAGCGCTCCCCTTGCGAATGTAATCCATTGCGGGATCGCCCGTGTGATCGGCGGCAATATCCGCTCTGTTTAACAGTCTCGGAGCCTCGCTGTCGCTGATATCATATTTGCAAAGAACCGTGCCCCCCATGAGGTAAAGAATATTGCCGTCCTTCAAAAATGAGTTCGTCGCGATCCTTTGCGTTCCGTCGTAACCGTCCAAAATACCGTCCTCGTAATTCGGATATATCTCCATATATGGCAGAAAGTCCATAGGTCCATCTCCTTTTCCAGTCAGAAATACGGTTTTTAAGTGTGGTAATTATATCACAATTTTATACATTTTTCAATATGTTTTTGATCGTATTCTATTCGCCGTTTATTCGTGCCCTCCGGCTCGTCAATCCTATCCAAAATGATGAAATATGCGCGGTCGATTACCTTTTGGGCGTATTTTTCGCAGGATGGGGTTCCTCTCCCGGCATTTTCTTTAGCTTTTTCGTTTGTTTTCGGTGCCGGCAAGCCGCCGCCCGACAAAAAAATGAAACTTCCTCTCGGTTTGTGGTAAACACCATGATACCGAAAGGAAGTCATAAGTCCGGATAAGTTTTTGAAAATTATTTGTTATCAATGCTCGATTTTGCCGTTCTGCAAGAAGAAACGAGCATTACGCGAAGCGTAGCGCATTTATCGGATAAAATTTTATATTGTTGTACGTCAATATAATTTGTTCTATGTAAAAGCTCAAGCCAATATCCTGTTTCGCTTGCCTCCTTGAGCGCGATTTCAAGCTTGGAAATAAAATCCTTTTTGCCTTGAGCGTACTGTGCCTCGTGGATATTTGCACCGATCGACGTTCCGCTTCTGCCGATCTGATTTGCAATTACAGATTCGTGATTAGATTTTAAGAATTTGACAAGGTTAATAATATCAACGGAAAATTCCATTGATAATTCACGGAGTTTAGATTCAGCCATGGTAGCACCTCGCTTTCGATTACATCGTAGCATAATTTTGACCGTTTGTAAAGAGTGATGTATCGGCTACGCCGAAGTGATGTTATGGCTTCGCCATAGTGATGTATTGCGCCTTTGGCGCAAAGTGATGTGATGTGTTCCTTACTCACGCGCGAAGCGCACATCACTGCCAAAGGCAACATCACGCACGAAGTGCGCATCACGTTCCGCCGGGGCGGAACACATCGTTCCAAACAAAAGAGCACTGCTCTCGCAGTGCTCTTTTGTTTGGAGGCGCCACCCGGATTCGTGACCGACCACGTCGCGGCAAGCACGACGTAGCAAGATGCGTTCCAATGCAACAAAAAGGGGAGGGGGCTGCGGCATCTTGCATCCCGCTCCTCAAGCGGGGAAGCACCCAGAAACGCAAAAACACCCACGCGTTTGCGTGGGTGTTTTTGCGTTTGGCACGTGTTGACAAAAAAGATGCTGTTTCAAAAATAATTATTATCTACGATATTTATAGATCGTTTCTTGAATTTTATCTGCCAATACAGTTTTGTCTTCAACTTTGACTTCTTCCACAGGCTGTTTCCATCCATCTGCGGTATCACTTGAAACAACTGTGATGAAATAGGAATGCATACGTTCTATATAACCCACATCTATCAGCATTCCATCTTTATAATAGATTTCGATCATATCTTCGTCATCTTCTAAAATGAATGAAATTTTCCCACCTAACAAATCGAGCTTATCATAATCGTCGTACCATTTTTTCATCACGACACCGCCTTCCCGAGTTTATTATAGCACAGTTTTCGGTGTTTTTCAAGACTTGAGGGGGAAGGTGTTAATGAAATCGCGCGAGGCGCGATGAAATCCTCACTCCGTTCGGATGAAATCTTCGGCGTGCCGCCTCAGATGAAATTAAATCCGTCCTCCTATCCCGACGAAGTCGGATTTCATCACGAAGTGATTTCATCCCACGATAATGGGATTTATCCCGTCCGTAAGGACGGATTTAGTTGAAAAAAGAGAGCAAGTCTTTGACTTGCTCTCTTTTTTCTGGAGGCGCCACCCGGATTCGGACCGGGGATGAGGGTTTTGCAGACCCGTGCCTTACCACTTGGCCATGGCGCCATTTGACGTACTGTAACATTATAGCAAGCGAGGCGGCATTTGTCAACCCCCTTTTATAAATTTGTCAAAAGATTTTTGCGACAGGTTCCGCAAAAGAGAAGGGGGAGATTTCGGTTGGGACAGACATTGCGCGCGACGGGGCTCGTCTACCTCAAGCGCTCGGCGCTTGAGGAAAACAGAATGCCTCGGCGGCTAAACACCGCCGTTGGCAGAGCCAAATCGGCATTCTTCCCGCGTTGATTGCTCTGCAATCAACGGCAGTTCTCGCCCCGTGATCCGCCCCAAAACGCAAAAAAGGGCACCCGAATGGGATAGGGAGGGAACGGCAGCAGCCGGGGCTCGTCTACCTCAAGCGCTCGGCGCTTGAGGAAAACAGAATGCCTCGGCGGCTAAACACCGCCGTTGGCAAAGCCAAATCGGCATTCTTCCCGCGTTGATTGCTCTGCAATCAACGGCATTTCTCGCCCCGTAAGACGCGACAGCAAAAAAAGCACCACCCGATTGGGTGGTGCTTTTTTGTTGGAGCGGATTACGGGGCTCGAACCCGCCACCTCGACCTTGGCAAGGTCGCGCTCTACCAAATGAGCTAAATCCGCGAGGTGATATATAGAAGAAGCGTGGCGACCCGGATGGGACTCGAACCCACGACCTCTAGCGTGACAGGCTAGCGTTCTAACCGACTGAACTACCGGGCCGAATGATGGGTGTACCGCCCCTACTACGTAAAGGCGGTACACGGATCTTTGGTGGAAACAATAGGGCTCGAACCTATGACCCTCTGCTTGTAAGGCAGATGCTCTCCCAACTGAGCTATGCTTCCTTGTTGACTCGGCAACAGGTGGTATTATAGCATGAAAGAAATAGTTTGTCAACCCCTTTTTTGAAAATTTTTTTAAAAAATAAAAAACGGACGAAGCGCACCTTCTGCCACGGCAGCGCTTCGCCCTAAAAGGAGAAAAAAGAAGAAAAATTCAAAAATGTCAGATAAAGATCGCTCTTTACCGTGTTCATTATAACAAATGTCATACGACTTGTCAATACGTTTTATAAAATTTATCCAAAAAAATGCACAATATATTGATTTTATTTTTGTGTATAAACACAAAATATGCGAAATGTCGTGCGACCTACGACAAAATTTGGCAATCTTCATTTTGTCGTAGCAAGGTGTGGGGGTGGAGAGGGCGCGTCAAGGGCGTGCTTTTCGCGCAAAAAGGCGGCGGTTTTTGCAATTCCCACGTCAAAAGGCGTGGTGGGGTGCCAACCGACGTCGCTGATAAGGGCGCTGATGTCGGCACACAAATACGTGGGTGAGTCGGGGGCTTGCTTGCGCTGACCGAAATTCAGCGGAATATCGGGGGCAAGCAGATCGCGCAGAGCGGTGACACGCTCGCGCAAGGGGCGTGCGATGCCGCTGCCGAGCACGTAGGTTGCGCCGCTAAGGCCGTTTGTTGCCGCCAGGCAAAGCGCTGTGGCGGCATCGTCAGCATAGAGAAAATCCCACAGCTGCGTGCCATCGGTCAGGTCGGGGGCGCGCCCTGACAGCAGCGTGCGTGCCACGTAGGAAAATAATGCGTTTTCGTTATCGTATGGCCCGTAAACGCTCAGGACCCGCACCCAGATATGCCGCATACCAAGGCTTTTGGCTGCCTCGCGTGACAGATGTCCCGCTGCCAGCTTGGCGGCGCCGTATGCGTTTTGCGGCAGGGTAGGGGTGAGGGGAGTCAGCGGTGTGTACGCTTTACCGTATTCCGCCTGCGAGCCGGTTCCTACAAAGGTGTGACAGCCAAAGCGTGCGGCCGCCTCTATGGCTGCCAAGGTGGCAGCGACGTTTTGCAGCTGCAGCGCGGTGTCGTGCCGTGCCGCCCCTGTGGTGCCGGCCCACCCGAGATGAAAAAATACGTCAAAGGGCGCTGCCTCCTCATTTTGCAGCTGCTTAAGCTCCCGGAGCGTGCAGGCACGGCAAATAAGGCGCGGATGGGGTGGGATCTCGCGCATTCGCCCCTCGGGACGCCCCAAAACCAATACGGTTGCACCGCGTGTGAGTAATGCCTTGAGCAACGCTCTGCCAATGGCGCCCGTGGCACCGTATACAATCACTCTGCGCATGGTCATTGCTGTACCCGATAGCGCGCGGCTTCTTTTTCTGCATCCGATAAGAAGGGCGCCATATCGTCAAGTGCGGCAGACACCATAGTGCCATCGGGTAGGGCCTTTGCTGCCGTCTTGGGTGCAAAGGGCTGTTGACGGTCCACGATGACCTCACAAAGCATAGGGCCGCTTGCTTGCAAGAGCTTGGCCAATTTTTCCTCTTGCTCGTGTGCGCTTTGTATGCGCACAAAGGGCAGACCGAAGGCCGCGGCAAGTGTGGCAAAATCGGGAAAGCTTACGCCGCTTGATTTGTCACACCCCACCACGGGTGGCGGAAAATAAGCTTTTTGCGTTTGACGGATCGAATGATAGCCGCCGTTGTTTAACAAAAGGATCTTGATATTAAGCTTGTGATGGGCGAGCGTCGCCAGCTCCTGCAGGTTCATCATCATGCTGCCGTCGCCGTCAAGTAGAACCGTGCGGCGCTCGGGTGCCGCAATGGCGGCACCGATGGCGGCAGGCAGCCCATAGCCCATCGCGGCACAGCCTGAATTGGTGAACAGTCGCTGTCCCTGCTTGATTTTTGCGGCTTGAAAGGTCATCACGCACGCGCTGCCATTTCCGCACACCACCGTATCATCGGCGCCGAGATGATCAAAAAGGCGATCAAGGAACAAGTAAGGGTTGATCCCGTCGCCATGCGAGATCGCTTCGCGCGTGGCGGGGTAACGCGCAAGTAAGCGCTTGCAATGTGCCAGCCACGGCGCGTGTGTGGGTGCGGGGGTGTAATCAAGAGATAGCAGCAGCCGGATGAGGTGCCGCACGTCGCCGTGAATGGGCATATCGGCCGCAACGGTGTGCTTTTTCAGTTCTTTTTCGTCAATATCTACTACGATACGGTAGGCGTTTTGGGCAAACTCGTGTAGGTTGTGCCCTACCATACGGATATTCAGACGGCACCCCAGCGATAAAAGCAGATCGCAGCTTTGTGTGGCAAAATTGCCCGCGCGCGTGCCAACGGTGCCGGGCATACCGACAAAATACGGGTCGTCATAGGGGAGCGCGTCACCGGCATTCCACGCAGTAACGGCCGGGATCCGCAGCTTTTGTAAAAGCTGCGGCAGCAGCGCGGCCGCGCCGCTAAGGCGCACCCCTGTGCCGATCAATAGCAATGGCGCGCGTGCGGCGTGGATCTTTTCTAAAATTTCTTGCCCCGTGGTGCGGGTAACGGTTGGCGTATCGTCAGTTAAGACCGATGCGTGGCGTAGCTTTTCCGTTTGGATGCTTGCCGCCTGCACGTCAAGCGGTATATCAAGCCATACCGGTCCGCCACGCCCCTCCAGAGCTGCGTGGTGGGCTTTTTCAAGATGGTAGGCAATATCGTACGGGTTTTCTACGACAGCGGCGTATTTTGTCATCGTGCCAACGGTGCCAATGATATCAAATTCCTGATCTCCGAGCTGCCTTAGTCCCGTGACGGTGCTGTTTTTGGCAAGATGCGCACACTTTACCTGTCCTGAAAGGATCAGCATGGGTATGGAATCAAGAAACCCACCCATAACGCCTGTGATGGCATTGGTGCCTCCCGGGCCGCTGGTCACGCAGACTGCCGCAAGCTTGCCGGATAGGCGTGTATAGCCTTCGGCTGCCATTGCCGAGGCCTGCTCGTGATGATTGTAGACGGTGGTCAGATGCGGTGCCTTGCCGAGCGCCGCGTTTAAATGCATCGCACCGCCTCCTGTGACGCAAAAGCAGTGTGTGATGCCCTTGGCATTTAAAAAATCTGCAACAAAGGTGGCTACGGTCGTTTTCATGTTCCTCTCCTTAAAAGCGGTAAGATTTCGTCAGGCGCGTCGGCAAAGCCAAGCGCACGGACGCTGCTTCGCTCCGCCTGCTTTTGAAAGCCGAAGCCGTACGTGACGCCGATAAAATCGCATCCGACGGCGGCGGCTGCCTCGGCATCGCTTCGCGTGTCACCAACCATCACGGCTTCGTGCGCAGGGCACCCACCCTCGCGGCAGGCGCGCGTCAATACGTCGGCCTTGCTTTCGTTTTCGTGTGTGCCGCACGTGACCGCGAAAAAGGGCGTTAAGTTGAAATGAGAAAGTAATGGCAGCGCGTAAGCCTCACGCTTGTAGGTGGCGATGCCGAGTGATATGCCGAGCGCCTGCAGGGAGCGTAATAAGGTGAAGATCCCCTCATACGGGGTGGCCAAAAAAAGATCGTGCGTGGCATAACGTGCGCGGAAGCAACGGCAGGCCTCCTCAAGCGTTGTGCCCCGCAGTGCAAACAGCTCGGCGAAGGAGGCCTCTACGGGCGGCCCGATGCAAGCAGATGCCAATATATCGTCGGGGGGCAATAAAAGCCCCAGCTTTTTTGCGGTGTAGGTGATGGCAGCCAGCACCCCTTTGGTCGTGTCAAGCAGCGTGCCGTCCAGATCAAATACCGCCATACGGTAAGCGCACCCGATCATCGTTTTAAAAACGGCGGCTGCATACATGCGCTGTAAAGCTTCTGTGCCGCTTCGCGCGAAAAATAAAGCTTTTGCTCATCGGGCAGGTGCTTTAGCAGTAAAAATATCTCTTTGGCGCCAAGGCCCTTTTCCAGCTTCAAGAATTCGACGTAGCTCGGGTGTGCGCGTGCCGCCGCCGCTAAAAAATAGGGGAGCTGATAACCCCAGGTCGGAGTGCTGCCCAGCGGTAATACGTAGCGCTCAACGGTCGCCAGCAGCTCACCCACGTCGTAGCGATCGGGGGAGCCGGCGTTTTGCCAATGCGCCAGCAGCTCAAGCGGTGTGTTGCCCGCGCTTTTTCCCATGCCGAGCAGTGTCGCGTCCAGGATCAGTGCGCGTCGGGGGGCGCGCTCCGATGCGTTTTCACAAAGCGCCTGACAAGCGGCAAAGCCGAGCTGCAAATTGTTGTGCGCGTGATAACCGACGCTCACGTGCGGCGCGAGTGCGCGGTCAAATTCCGCAAAGTAAGAAACGACCTCGCGAGGGCCTAACAGGCCGTAGGTGTCTACGATAGAGACGGCGTGAGGGGAAAGGTCGTTTACGAGTGAGAGCAGCACCGACAGCTCCCTTGGCGTATAATCGGTTACCGAAACGGGCTGCACGAATACGAGATATCCAAGCTCTTGCAGGGCGCGACAAAAAGCAATGGCCTCGTACATGCGGCCCTTTTTGAAAATAACGCGTATCCCATCAAGGCAGCTTTGGTCTGCGGCACAGATATGGCTGATGGGGCAGGTGCCGTAATCGATCATAGCTACGATCTTCTGTGACCTGTCGGCTCTTTTACCCAATAGCCCGTGCATGCTTTTGACGTCGGGGAAAACGGTGCGTGTTTTGTCAAAGGGGCGAGCGGCGTTTAAAAACCCAACCTCAATGATATCGATGCGTGCGCGTGTGAGGCCCGTCAGGATCCCGTGGATCGTCTCCTCGCCGAATTGCCAATCGTTGATAAAGCCGCCGTCGCGCAGCGTGCAGTCAAGCAATGAAATTTGTGGCATATGCCAGCCTCCCCCGTGTGTAAGATTGGAATGCTTACAGTATGGCCCGTTGCGCTTGAATTTACGCATTTGAGGCAGCTTCAGGCGCGAAAACCGCAAAAAATAAAAAAAGCGTGTTCTTCACTCGCTTAAAATTGGAAAATAAATATTTAAAATTGGAAATTTTACAAGAGTGCCCGGTGGGCTGACACGCCGCTTGGTGCTTCGCAAACAAAAAAGCGGATGCGATTTGCATCCGCCTTTTGTGTACAGCAGTTATGGAACGGTGAAAATTATTTAACTTCAACCGTAGCGCCGGCCTCTTCGAGAGCCTTCTTGATGTTGTCAGCCTCTTCCTTGGAAGCGCCCTCCTTGATAGCCTTGGGAGCAGCCTCAACCAGATCCTTAGCGTCCTTAAGACCAAGGCCGGTGATCTCACGAACAGCCTTGATAACAGCGAGCTTGTTAGCACCGAAGGATGCAAGAACAACGTCAAACTCGGTCTTTTCCTCAGCAGCGGGAGCAGCAGCAACTGCACCGGCAGCAGCAACGGGAGCAGCAGCGGATACGCCAAACTCCTCCTCAACAGCCTTAACGAGCTCGTTGAGCTCAAGAAGGGTAAGAGCCTTAACCTCTTCAACAATAGCAGTAATCTTTTCGCTAGCCATTTTCATATACCTCCTGAAATGGATATTTTAAAATTGATTTATTTGCGTAAAAACCGTTTACGCGGCGGTTTCTGCCATCACGCGGCAGAGGGCGTTTTGTGCATTATTCTGCAGCAGGAGCTTCCTGCTTTTTGGCAACTGCCTGAAGTGCGCGAGCCAGACCGTAAACAGGGGACTGGATGCTGCCAAGGAACTTGGCAATAAGGGTCTCCTTGTTGGGAATGTCTGCAAGCTCAACCACAGTCTTGTCGTCGATCACGGCACCGTCAAGGTAACCTGCAAGGATCTTGAAGCTCTCAACCTTGTCGGCGTACTTCTTCAGAACCTTAGCGGGTGCCACTGCGTCGGTCTCGCTGATAGCGATAGCGGTCATACCCTTCAGGTACTGCTTCATATCGCCAAAGCCAACCTCATCGCAAGCGCGGCCGGTCAGGGAGTTTTTGACAACCATATACTTAACGCCTGCTTCGCGCAGAGCCTTACGCATAGCGGTGTCGTCCTCAACCGTGATACCCTGGTAGTTGACCAGAACGCCGGAAACCGAGTTTTTCAGCTTCGCAGCCAGATCGGCAACAGCCTGTTGCTTTTGTTCGAGAATAATTTTGCTGGGCATTCTTTTTCACCTCCCGATGTGATAAAATAAAAAAATCTTTCTCCCGCGAAGGCAAAGAACACCCCGGCACGAAGAAAGACACACAAAAGTATAAAGATTGTGGATCGTCCTCGGCAGGAGAGTAACATTCGTTACCTTTACGGGAACCTGCTGTCTTTGGATAACGGTGGCATTATACCACAAACAAAATCCCTTGTCAAGGGGTTTTGCAAAAAAAGATAAAAGTTTTGGCCATGAATTTTAAAAAAGCGCTCTTTATGATGCGCGTATATATAATAAGGAAAAGAATTGGGGGGAGGGGCGGCGGTTCCGCCCCTTTAAGACTCTTTGTTATTCTTGATCACGCGCTCGGCGGCGTGCAGGAGCTTGGCGCGCAGCCAATCGGGCTTTTTGATGGTGATATCAGCCTCGGTGGCAAAAATGACGCCAAGAAACATTTCTACGCTGTGAAATTCGCATATGTAATCGCCCCGCGCCTCTTCACCCACGATAAATTGCTGCAATTCAAGGCGTGTTAATTTATCGGGAATGGTGATCACGGCCGTGTAAGGGATCTGCATTTGCAGGATCTCGCGCTGTGCGGCGCGCGTTTCGGTGCCCGTTACTGCCTCTACGTAATCGACCTCGCCCTCGCTTGCCGTGTAGGTGGGCAGGGAATACTCGGCAGTATAATAAAAGCCGCGGTGCTCGGCACTGTAGGCCAGCGGCGCACCTAATGTGTTTTTTAAATACTCCACGTCGCGCTGTGCCTGACGGTGAGATATCCCAAAGCGCTCCGCGAGGCGGCTCGCGTTGGGAAAGCGCATGTCCGCTGTGCGCTTGTGAAGCCACTGTATGCGGTTGTTGGCACTCATAGGGCGCTTTTTTCTCCTTTTTGTTCTGATTTGATGGGGGCATGGGCGGCGTCAGCTATGCTGCGCGCGCCGATATAAACGGCAAGGGCAGGCAGGAGCAGATCCTCGGCAAGATATAAGGGGCTTTCGTAGATGCCAACGGTGTAGGCCAAGAGGTCGGAAAAACCGACCGTGACGGCCAGGAAAAAGGCCAGCGCACTGCACGCCGCCATCATACGGGGCATCGGGATCTCGGCCGTATCGCGCAGCTCGTAAAGCAAGTAGAGCATAGCTGCCAGCAGCGCTAAATGCAGCTCGGTCTTGTGCGGTGCATTCATCGGGGTGGCGACATCGAAATAGGTCAGAGCCACCAGGCAAGCGAGCGCTGCCACAGCAAGGGCGCCGAGGACTGTGCGCGTTTTCACGCTGACCTGAAAGCGCGGCACCGCCAGCAAAAAGTAAAGCGTGGCGCAAAGTAACGCGAGGAGCGTAACAGCCAGCAGGGGCCCGGGGAGCGTGCTGCCCGAAATGCAGGCACTGATAAAGTTCAAAAAGAAGAGCAGGGCACACAGCAATGAGCCGATCACGCCGCCCGAGGTAAGGCGCGCACGCTTGACGGCAACGCGCCCCTTTAAGAGCAAAAGGGGATACAGCGCCAGGGCAATGGCGGCCAATGCCATCACAACGTGCGTGATGATAGGCAGCGCGGCGTCAGCGAGAAAATAGCCGCTTGCTTTGTCGGTAAACAGCGCCACCGAAAGGGCTCTTAATACGGTGGCGATCAGCGCCAGCGCTGCCGTGACAAGGCAGTAGGCGCGGTGGGTGCGAAAAAATGTGGACATACAGGCTCCTTTTCGGCGAGGCAGCTTGCCCGCCAGTCACGTGTCGTAGTACGACATCTCATATGTAGTATAACAATAAAATGTTAACAAAGTGTATCTAAAACCGCGCGAACACAAAAAACTTTTGCGTTTTGCTTCCTTATTAAAAAGGAGATCGTATGGAGGGGCGTAGCTGTGATTTGTGCACGCGTGCTGTCGGGCACGGGCACCTTGCAGTACAGTTGATCGTGCGCAAAACCGAATTATATGGAACGAAATTGTTGCTTTGCGCTGAAAATGACAACAATTTTTGAAGATTTTTTCAAAAATGGGGCGTTTGGCGCAGAGATGCCCTCACAAGATATGGATAAGCCGGGTGTTTTGAACGCAAAATAGGGTAATTTTTGTTTATTTTGTATATTTTGCTACGAATAAAAGGCGCAAGTTCTACATTTCCTACAATAAAAAAATCTTGCTTTTTGAAACGAGTTGTGGTAGAATATACAGGTCTGATATGCGATGAAGCGAGAGGTTGCCGCTACGGCGGGTAAATTTTCGCAGAGTATGTCCGTGTCAATCGGGCGACGGAACGCAAAAGCAGGCCAAGCGGTGTCCTTTCTACCGACGTTTAACCCCCCGGAAACTACCCATGCAATGCTGGTGTGGGCAAATCCGGTTTTTGTCGGGTAGCAAAAGAAACACCCCGAGGCGTGTCAGAGTGTTCTCGCTCCAATCTGAACTGCGGGCCGTGCTGCAAGTCTTCATTTAATATAAGACGCGCGCAAGGCTACGCAAAATTCAAAAAGGAGGAAAAGACAAATGGCAGTAAAAGAGAAGATCAGAGTCAGACTGACGAGCTACGACCACACTCTCATCGATACCGCAGCAGAGAAGATCGTAGACGTTGCCAAGAGAAACGGTGCCGCCGTTTCGGGTCCTGTGCCGCTCCCCACGAAGAAGGAGATCATCACCATTCTTCGCGCTGTGCACAAGTACAAGGACAGCCGTGAGCAGTTTGAAATGCGCACGCACAAGAGACTCATCGATATCATCAAGCCCACCCAGAAGGTTGTGGACGCACTGATGAGCATCGAGCTTCCCGCCGGCGTTGAGATTGAGATCAAGCTTTAATCTCACACGGCAAAACAAAGATAACAGTCGATGCCAAAAAGGCAGCTCGGCAACTTTGTAAATCATGTTGGCGCTTTGCGCGTCAACCAATAATTTACAGGAGGAATCCAAAATGAAAAAGGGTATCATCGGTAAGAAGATCGGTATGACTCAGATTTTCGACGAAGTCGGAAACGTTATCCCGGTTACTGTTATCGAGGCGGGCCCCTGTGTAGTAGCACAGAAGAAGACCGCTGAAAACGACGGCTACGACGCCGTACAGCTTGGCTTTATTGACGCCAAGGAAAAGCACACCACCAAACCGCAACAGGGCCATTTCGAGAAGGCAGGCGTTTCTCTCAAGAAGCACCTCAAGGAGTTCCGTCTTGAGGGCGCTGCTTCCATGAACGTAGGCGACGTTGTAAGCGCTGACACCTTCGTGGTTGGCGATAAGATCGACGTGACCGGCACCACCAAGGGCCGCGGTTACACGGGTGCTATTAAGAGATGGAACCTGCACATGCTTGGTAAGACCCACGGTATTGGCCCGATCCACCGCCAGTCCGGCTCTATGGGTGTTATCGACCCTGCCAGAATCTTCAAGAACAAGAAGATGGCCGGTCAGTACGGTAACGAGCAGGTTACTGTTCTCAATCTTGAAGTTGTAAAAATCGATGCGGAAAAGAACCTCATCGCTGTAAAGGGTGCCGTTCCCGGCGCCAAGAACGGCATCGTGTTCATCCGTGACTCGGTAAAAGCGTAATCGGAAGGAGGAATTACCATGCCAAACGTAAAGGTTTTTGATATGGCCGGCAAGGAAGTCGGTGACATCGCTCTGTCTGACGTGATTTTCGGCAGAGAAGTAAACGGTGCAGTCCTCCACGCAGCAGTTCGTGCCTACCTGATGAACCAGAGACAGGGCACGCAATCGACGCTGACTCGTACCGAGGTTTCCGGTGGCGGCAAGAAGCCCTGGAGACAAAAGGGAACCGGCCGTGCTCGTCAGGGCTCTACCCGCGCTCCTCAGTGGACCCACGGTGGTGTTGCACTTGGCCCGAAGCCTCGTGACTACCGCACGGATCTCAATAAGAAGACCAAGAGAGTGGCTCTGTTCAGCGCCCTTTCTGCTAAGGTTGCCGCAGGCGACCTGATCGTGGTTGACGCGATCAAGACCGAAACCTACTCCACCAAGACCATGGTAAACATGCTCAAGGCTCTCGGTGCTGAGAAGAAGGCACTGGTTGTGCTGCCCGAGGTTGACGCTGCTGTGATCAAGAGCTGCGCGAACATTCCCGGTGTAGTAACCACCCAGTTCAACACTGTAAACGTATATGACGTGCTCAATGCCGATAAGTTCGTTATCGCCAAGGATGCCGTCCTGAAGCTTGAGGAGGTGTACGCATAATGAGAATGGTAGAAGATATCATCATTAAGCCGATCATCACGGAAGCAAGCATGGACATGCTTGACGCCAAGAAATATGTTTTCAAGGTGCAGAGCCGTGCCACCAAGGCTGACGTTGCTCACGCTGTTGAGGAAATGTTCAAGGTTAAGGTCGCTGACGTTAACACCATCAATATGAAGAAGAAGCCCAAGAGAATGGGTGTGCACGCAGGCTACACTTCCGAGTGGAAGAAGGCTATCGTGACCCTCACGGCTGATTCCAAGACCATCGAGTTCTTCGATGGTATGAAGTAAGAGTAGGAGGTTTAGAAAATGCCTACAATTAAGTATAAGCCGACTACCCCGGCAAGACGTCACATGACGGTTCCTACCTTCGAGGAGATCACCAAGTCTACCCCCGAGAAGAGCCTCGTCGTCATTAAGAAGAAGAATGCCGGCCGTAACAGCTACGGTCGCATCACCGTTCGCCACCGTGGCGGCGGCAACAAGGTCAAGTACAGAATCATCGACTTCAAGCGTCAGGACACCGCTCCCGCAACCGTTGTCGGTATCGAGTACGACCCCAACCGCAGCGCATACATTGCACTGCTTCAGAGTGAGGAAGGCAACAAGAGCTACGTGATCGCACCCGTCGGTGTGACCGCAGGCGACACGCTTTACTCCGGCGCTGATGCCGACATCAAGCCCGGCAACACGCTGCCCATCGCCAACATTCCTGTTGGTACTATGATCCACAACATTGAGCTTTACCCCGGCAAGGGTGCCCAGCTCGTTCGCTCCGCAGGTGTGTTCGCACAGCTGATCGCAAAGGAGAACGGCGTAGCACAGGTTCGTCTTCCCTCCGGTGAGGTTCGCATCATTCGCCTTGACTGCAAGGCAACCATCGGTCAGGTCGGCAACGTAGAGCACGACACCGTTAAGGTTGGTAAGGCAGGTAAGACCCGTCACAAGGGCATTCGTCCCACCGTGCGCGGCTCGGTTATGAACCCCTGCGATCACCCCCACGGCGGTGGTGAGGGCAAGTCCCCCATCGGTCGTCCTTCCCCTGTTACTCCCTGGGGCAAGCCCGCTCTTGGTTACAAGACCCGTAACAAGAATGCAAGAACTGACAAGTTCATTGTAAAAC
>SVTG01000031.1 GCA_015063895.1 Oscillospiraceae bacterium
GCGGTAACCTTTACACGCTTTTTGGCACTTTTAATGTTCGGCATAATCGTTTTCCCTCCTATTACAAAATTTTCGGTTTAAACGACTGCGCCTGAGAGGGTGCGCCGTCGTAAAAGTCCATACAGTCATATATCATAGCACATCAAAATGCAAAATGCAAGAGCTTTTTCAAAAAAAGCCAAAAAAATTTTTTCATATTTTCGCTGAATTTACAAAAAAATGGAAACTTTTTTCAAAAAACTTTCAAAAAACGCTTGACAAACAAAGGGAGCTTTGCTATAATAGTAAACTGCATTATAATTGCTGTAATATCGCTTTTTGCGAGTTCGGCAAAAGTTCGCATCAAAACTATTATATACGCGTATGCGCGAATTCTGGCGGCGCAGATGTAAGCGTTTTGGTACTCTCGGTTCCCCAAAAAGGGGAGCACAACAATGAATGGAGTGATAAAGCAAATGGTCAACGTAAAAGAGCAAAAACTCGGTCAGAACAAGAGAATGAGTTTTTCCAAGGCACGTTACAACCTGGAGCTGCCCAATCTGGTAGAGATCCAGACCAAATCCTTCAAATGGTTCCTTGAGGAGGGCCTTGGTGAGGTTTTGCGCGACGTGTCGCCGATTACCGATTTCTCGGGCAATCTGTCTATTGAGTTTCTGTCCTACTCGATCGATCAAAAACCCAAGTACACCGTTGAAGAGTGCAAAGAGCGTGACGCCAACTATGCCGCCCCCCTGCGTGTTACCGTTCGCCTGACGAACAAGCAGACGGGTGAGGTGCAGAATTCCGATATTTTCATGGGTGATATCCCCCTGATGACGGAAAACGGTACCTTCGTGATCAATGGCGCAGAGCGTGTTATCGTTTCGCAGATCATTCGTTCTCCCGGCATGTATTATGCCTCTGAGATCGATAAGATGGGCAAGCGTAACTACACAGCCCAGATTATCCCGTATCGCGGTGCATGGCTTGAGTACGAAACCGACAACAGCGGCGTTATTTACGTGCGCATTGATAAAAACCGCAAGCTCCCCATCACCATGTTTATTCGCGCGCTCGGCGCACTGGGGGACAAGCCGGAAATTGAAAGCCGCGAGGATATTTGTGCCATTTTCGGTGAGGAGGCACGTCTTGCCGCCACGTTTGAGAAGGACGAGTCCGAAAGCATTGCCGAGCACAACCGTACCTCCGTCGGTCACGAGGCCCTCAAGGAGATCCACAAGAAGCTTCGCCCCGGCGAGCCCGCTATGGTGGATGCAGCACAAAAGCTGTTAAACGATATTCTGTTTGATAACCGCCGTTACGACATTGCTCCCGTCGGTCGCTATAAGTTTGACAAGAAGGTGGCACTTTCCACCCGTATTGCGGGCCGCAAGCTGGCTGAGGATGCCGTTAGCCCCATCACGGGTGAGGTGGTATTTGAGGCAGGCCACGTGCTTTCGCACGAAGATGCCCTTGCCGTTGAAAACGCAGGCGTTAACGCTGTTTGCGTGGTGCTTGAGGACGGCGAGCAGGTCAAGGTATTCTCCAACAACACCATTCATCCCGAGGCACTGCTTGGCTACGACCTCAAGGACTGCGGCGTGAACGAAAAGGTTCGCACCCCCGTTTTGCTTGAGATCATCGAGGAGGCTGACGGTGACGTTGATGCGCTCAAGACCCTGGTTCGCCGCCGCATGGCCGAGCTTTGTCCCAAGCACATCACCAAGGACGATATCTTTGCCACCATCAACTACATGCTTGGTCTTATGCACGACCAGGGCCTTGGTGAGTACGATGATATCGACCACCTTGGCAACCGCCGTATCCGCTCGGTGGGTGAGCAGCTGCAGAACCAGCTGCGCATCGGCTTCTCGCGCATGAACAAGACCATCACCGACCGCATGGCTACGCAGGACAGCGACAAGCTTTCTCCCCAGATGCTGATCAACACCCGTCCGATCGCTACGGGTATCCGTGAGTTCTTTGGCTCCTCTCAGCTCTCGCAGTTTATGGACCAGAACAACCCCCTCGCCGAGCTGACGCACAAGCGTCGTCTGTCTGCACTCGGCCCCGGCGGTCTTTCCCGTGACCGTGCCTCCTTTGACGTGCGTGACGTTCACTATACGCACTATGGCCGTATGTGCCCGATCGAGACCCCCGAAGGTCCTAATATCGGTCTGATCTCTTATCTGACCACTTATGCCCGCATCAGTGATTACGGCTTTATTGAGGCCCCCTATCGCAAGTACGACAAGGAAAAGGGAATCGTGACCGATGAGGTCGAATATATGACCGCTGACGTTGAGGACCGTTACATCATCGCACAGGCGAATGAGCCGCTTGACAGTGAGGGTCGCTTTGTCAATAAGATCGTCAACGCCCGTGATAAGAATGAGATCCGCGAGGTCGAGGCTTCGCAGGTCGACTATATGGACGTTTCTCCCAAGATGGTGGTATCGGTTGCTACCGCAATGATCCCGTTCCTTGAAAATGACGACAACTCCCGTGCTCTGATGGGCTCGAACATGCAGAAGCAGGCTGTGCCGCTGATGGTGACTGACTCTCCCATCGTTGGTACGGGTATGGAATACAAGGCAGCCGTTGACTCGGGCGTTGTGATCACTGCTAAGCGTGCCGGCGTCGTGGATTACGTGGATGCCGATAAGATCGAGATCGTTCTTGATAACGGTGAGCGCGACGTTTACGAGCTCATCAAGTTCAAGCGCACCAACCAGGGCACCTGCTTTAACCAGCGCCCCGTGGTCGCGCAGGGCGAGGTGGTTGAGGCCGGTCGTGTGATCGCCGACGGTCCCGCAACCGCAAACGGTGAGATCTCCCTTGGTAAGAATGCCCTGATCGGCTTCATGACCTGGGAGGGCTATAACTACGAGGACGCCGTCCTTCTCAACGAGCGTCTGGTTCGTGATGACGTTTATACGTCTATCCATATTGAGGAATATACCCATGAGGCAAGAGACACCAAGCTCGGCCCAGAGGAAATTACCCGCGAGATATCCAACGTCGGTGAGGACGCCCTGAAGGACCTCAACGCAGAGGGTATCGTGAAGAAGGGTACCGAGGTTCGTGCAGGTGACATTCTGGTCGGTAAGATTACCCCCAAGGGTGAGACCGAGCTGACCGCCGAGGAGCGCTTGCTGCGCGCTATCTTCGGTGAGAAGGCAAGAGAGGTGCGCGACACCTCGCTGCGTCTGCCTCACGGTGAAAGCGGTATCGTTGTTGACGTAAAGGTGTTCTCGCATGAAAACGGCGACGATCTGCCCGCAGGCGTTAACAAGCAGGTACGCGTTTATATCGCACAAAAGCGTAAGATCTCGGTGGGTGACAAGATGGCAGGTCGCCACGGTAACAAGGGCGTTGTTTCCCGCATTCTGCCCCCCGAGGATATGCCCTTCCTGCCCGACGGTACGCCGCTTGACATCGTGCTGAACCCCCTGGGCGTGCCTTCCCGTATGAATATCGGTCAGGTGCTTGAGGTTCACCTCGGTATTGCTGCCCGTCATCTCGGCTGGAAGATCATGACCCCTGTGTTTGACGGTGCCAACGAGAAGGATATTATGGAGTGCATGCGTATGGCAGGCATGGCCCGTCAGATCCTGCCCGGCGAAAACGTGGACGGCAAGGAGCTGTTCTACGAGGTCACCGATGAGCAGGGCAAGCGCGACCTTGTGCGCGTGGAGGACGACGTGCGTGCCGATGCCGATAAGATCGCTGCGCTTATCCGCGAGAATAAGGTCAAGGTCATTGACGGTAAGACCGTGCTTTACGACGGTCGTACGGGCGATCCCTTTGATAACCCCGTAACCGTTGGTATCATGTACTATCTGAAGCTCCATCACCTGGTTGACGATAAGATCCACGCCCGTGCAAACGGTCCGTATTCTCTTATTACCCAGCAGCCCCTTGGCGGTAAGGCCCAGTTTGGTGGCCAGCGCTTCGGTGAGATGGAGGTCTGGGCTCTTGAGGCTTACGGTGCCGCATATACGCTGCAGGAGATCCTGACTGTGAAGTCTGACGATATTACGGGTCGCCGCCGCGCATACGAGGCTATTATCAAGGGTCAGAATATTCCCACTCCCGGTGTACCCGAGTCCTTCAAGGTTCTGGTAAAGGAATTGCAGGCACTGGCACTTGACGTGCGTGTGCTTGACCAGAACGGCGAGGAGATCCAGCTTTCCACTCTGTGCAACGACGAGGAGCCCTCTCCTTACTCCAATAAGGCGGAGCTGGCAGCCATTGACGAGGCACTGGGCGAGAGCGCACTTGAGGAGGGTGACCTCAGCGACCTTACCATTGAGGACGAAAACGGTGACGTGATCGAGGAGTCCTACGGCTTTGACGATGACACCGATGACAATTATAACGATGAGTATAACGATTGATGAAGGAGGAGAGAAACATGGCAAATAAAGAATTTAATTCGATTAAGATCGGTCTCGCTTCTCCCGAAATGATTCGTGAGTGGTCCTACGGCGAGGTAACCAAGCCCGAAACCATCAACTACCGTACGCTGAAGGCAGAGGCCGGAGGCCTGTTCTGCGAGCGCATCTTTGGCCCGACCAAGGACGGCGCCTGCATGTGCGGTAAGTATAAAAATTCTCACGTCAGCGCTCTGCCGCGTGACCGTGTTCACGTGTGTGAGAAGTGCGGCGTAGAGATCACCACCAAGAAGGTGCGCCGTGAGCGTATGGGCCACATTGAGCTCGCTTGCCCCGTGTCGCACATCTGGTATTTCAAGGCAGTGCCTTCGCGCATGTCGCTGGTGCTGGAGATCCCCCCGAAGCAGCTTGAGCAGGTGCTCTACTTTGCCGAGAACGTCGTGCTTGATCCCGGTCTTGCAGGCGGTGCCGGCCCCGATAGCCTGAAGAAGGGTATGGTGCTCAACGAGCAGCAGCTGCAGCATTACCGTGAAATGTACGGCAACGAGTTCCGCGTCGGCATGGGTGCCGAGGCGATCAAGGAATTGCTGGAGGGCATTGACATCGAGGCACTGGCACAGCAGTTAAAGGATGAGCTGCTGGTGGCTACGGGCCAGAAAAAGACCCGTATTATCAAGCGTCTTGAGGTCGTTGAGGCATTCCGCAAGTCGGGCAACCGTCTTGAGTGGATGATCCTTGACGTGCTGCCCGTGCTGCCCCCCGAGATCCGTCCCATGACACAGCTTGACGGCGGTCGCTTCGCTTCCTCCGACCTCAATGAGCTTTACCGTCGCGTGATCGCGCGTAACAACCGTCTGAAGAAGCTCATGGAGATCCATACGCCCGAGATCGTGGTGCGTAACGAGAAGCGTATGCTGCAGGAGGCTGTTGACGCGCTGATCGATAACGGCCGTCGCGGCAAGCCCGTTACGGGCCCCTCCAACCGTCAGCTCAAATCTCTTTCCGAGATGCTGCGCGGTAAGCAGGGCCGCTTCCGTCAGAACCTTCTCGGTAAGCGTGTTGACTACTCGGGTCGTTCGGTTATCGTCGTAGGTCCTAACCTTAAGATCTATCAGTGCGGTCTGCCGCGCGAAATGGCACTTGAGCTCTTCAAGCCCTTTGTAATTAAGCGCCTCACCGAAATGATGAAGGCTACCAATATCAAAGAGGCACAAAAGAAGATCGAGCGTGCTTATCAGCATTCCGAGGTTTGGGATGCACTGGAAAACGTCATTAAGGAGCATCCCGTGCTCCTGAACCGCGCACCTACCTTGCACCGCCTGTCTATCCAGGCATTTGAGCCCGTGCTTGTTGAGGGTCGCGCCATTAAGCTCCATCCGCTGGTATGTACCGCATTCAACGCCGACTTTGACGGTGACCAGATGCCCGTACACGTACCGCTTTCTGCCGAGGCACAGGCTGAGGCAAGATTCCTGATGCTGTCCGCCAACAACCTTTTGAAGCCTGTTGACGGTCGTGCCGTTGCCGTTCCTACCCAGGATATGATCCTCGGTACCTACTACCTGTTGATGGAAAAGCCCGGCGAGCCCGGTGAGGGTATGTGCTTCCGCAATCTTGACGAGGCAAATATGGCCTACACCAACGGTGTTCTCGGTCTGCATGCACCCATTAAGGTGCGTATGAGCCGTGAGATTGACGGCCGCACGGTTTACGGTATGGTTGAGGCATCTCTCGGTGCGCTGATCTTCAACAGCAACATTCCGCAGGATCTTGGCTTTGTTGACCGTACCAAGCCCGAAAATCTTTTCAAGCTTGAGATCGATACCGAATTCCTGAAGTCCAAGAAGGGCAACGTAAAGAAGATCCTTGGTATGCTTATTGATAACTGTCTGAAGCGTCACAGCGCTGCTGACTGTGCCGAGATGCTTGACAATATCAAGGAAATGGGCTACAAATATTCCACGCGTGCATCGTTCTCGATCTCCGTGTACGATATGAGCGTGCCCAAGGAAAAGCCCGAGCTGATCGATAAGGCTCAGGCCACCGTTGACCGTATCAACGCCTCCTTCCGTCGCGGTCTTTTGTCCGACGAGGAGCGCTACAACTCCATCATTCGCATCTGGAAGGACGCCACCGACGACGTGACCGCTGCGATGATGAAGTGCTTCCATCCTCAGAACCCCATCAAGATCATGGCAGACTCGGGTGCCCGCGGTTCTATCCAGCAGATGCGTCAGCTGGCTGCTATGCGTGGTTCGATGTTTGCCACCAACGGTAAAACGATGGAGATCCCGATCAAATCCAACTTCCGTGAGGGCATGAAGATCCTTGAGTATTTCATGGGTTCCCGTTCCTCCCGTAAGTCGCTTTCCGATACCGCTCTTCGTACCGCAGACTCCGGATACCTCACGCGCCGTCTTGTTGACGTATCGCAGGAGGTTATCGTACGCGAGGTTTGCTGTGATGCAACCGACGGCGAGTGGATCAAGGAAATTCCCAACGTCAAGGATCCTGCCAATCCCCTGGAGGCTCTTTCCGACCGTATCCTCGGTCGTTACACCTTCGGTGAGGTGGTTCACCCTGAAACGGGTGAGGTGATCGTTGGTAACGATACGATGATCACCGAGGCGCATATCAAGGCGATCGAGGCTGCCGGCATTAAGCAGGTCAAGATCCGTACGCTCTTGAAGTGCCATGCCCGTCACGGCATCTGTGCACACTGCTACGGCGCCGACCTTGCCTCCGGCAAGACCGTTAGCGTCGGTGAGGCAGTCGGTATCATTGCTGCACAGTCAATCGGTGAGCCCGGTACTCAGCTGACGATGCGTACCTTCCACTCCGGTGGCGTTGCAGGTACTGACATTACGCAGGGTCTGCCCCGCGTGGAGGAGCTGTTTGAAGCAAGACCTCCCAAGAAGGCAGCCGTTATCTGCGAGCAAACGGGTAAGATCCTTAGCGTTGCCCACGGTGAGAACATCAACGTACACGAGATCAGTGTGGTTGACGACGCTACGGGTGAAATGCACAAGTATACCATTCCTTACGGCATGCAGATCGTTGTTGCCGAGGGTGACCGTATTGAACGCGGTCAGGTGCTGACTGCGGGCAGCAAGGCACCTGCTGACATTATGCGTATCAGCGGTCTTGATAAGGTTTACGAGTATATCACCGAGGAGATCCAGAAGGTTTACCGCTCTCAGGGCGTTAGCGTAAACGACAAGCACGTAGAGATCATTGCCCGTCAGATGACGCGTAAGGTCCACGTAGACGACGCGGGCGATAGCGATCTGTTGATCGGCACCCTCATGGACGTGCTTGATTTTGAGGAGATCAACAAGCAGATCCAGGCACGCAATGCCGCAGGCGAGAACCTGCGTGAGGCAACTGCCAGCCGTGTACTGCTTGGTATCACCAAGGCATCGTTGCAGACCGAATCCTTCCTGTCTGCCGCATCCTTCCAGGAGACCACCAAGGTTCTGACCGAGGCCGCTATCAAGGGCAAGGTCGATAACCTGATGGGCCTGAAGGAAAACGTCATTATCGGCAAGCTGATTCCCGCCGGCACGGGTATGACCTGCTACCACAACGTACACGTGGAAAGCACCGCTGCCCCCGCCGCTGAAGCAGAATACTGATCCATCAAAGATCCCCGTGCGACACCGTCGCACGGGGATCTTGCCGCTTTGCTTGTTTTGAATTGCGCGCGACTACCGTCATAAAAAAGAAGCTTGACAAAACGATCGAAATTATTTGCATAAACTTTTCGCAAATACTTGTAAAGCAAATTTCTTTGTGATACAATGGGCTTGTTAGCAATAAACACATATATGCACGGACTTGGTTCGTGCAAAACGCCTGTAAACATTATAACGGTAACCTTGGCAAGGGTGACGATCATTGCGCACTGTTTTGCGGTACGATGAATCACGGTGAGGCCAAAGTAATTGTTATGTCGGTAGATGAAAAAACGGGAGGCTTTTTATCATGAAGGCAGGATTTGCTGAAAGAGAATACACGCCGTCACAGGGCATTGTCCCCGGTCAGATCCAGCAGCTTTACGCAAACGGTCATGACACGCCCTTGATGGCGCATGTCGCAGTGATCGAGAGCGAAGGAAACGGCACGGTTTTGGTATCACTTGACATCATTTTTGTTTCTACAGAATTTGCAACAAGGCTGCGTCATCGCATCAGCGAGATAACGGGATATCCGTATGAAAACGTATGGGTGACCTGCACACACACCCATACAGGCTGTGAGATAGACTGTGACGTATGGGAATTCAAGGGTGCTCCCGAAAACGTGGTGCATATTGAAGAAAAGACTATAGAGGCTGTAAAGGCTGCGTACGAGTCCCGCGCGGAAATGAAGATGGGCATAGCTACGGGCTTTGATGCAAGATTCAATTTCTGCCGCGACTTTTATACAAAGGACGCGCACATTGTCTGTAATCCAGGCAAAAAATACACAGGACAGATGGTAAAGCCCTATGCCGCTGTTGACCATACTGTAAACGTGATGCGCCTTGACGATCTGAACGGCTATCCAAAATGCTTTATCGTAAACTATGCAAACCATCTTGATACCAATCCCTCAAAGGAAAGGTTTGATGCCGATTTTGCGGGATATATGCGCCTTGAGCTTCAAAAGGAATACGGTGAGGACGTTGTCGTTCTTTTCCTTAACGGATGCTGCGCAAATGTCAACCATTATGATTTGCTTAATCAAACTCATAAGAGCTCCTACTGTAGAGAGGGTGTGCTTCCTCCCCGCGAAATAGGAAAAGGCCTTGCGCAAACTATCAAGGGGATTGAATCTCAGTTCCATACAAGCGGTGAAGAGATCAACATTCAGGGTAGATCTCGCGACCATATCACCACACGCAGAAGAGCTTCTGCTGAGGATATCGAATGGGCGAGGGAGGTTTATGAGAGGATTGCGGAAGGCGAGCAGGTGAGTCTTCATCGTCGGTTGCTGGCAGAAATGTATCTTGAGGAGGAAAGAAACGCCCCGCCTTTGACCGTGGATTTTGGTATTCATGTTCTTCAGATCGGCCCTTGGACTCTTGTCGGTCTTCCGGGAGAGATCTATTCCGATATCGGGCTTAAGATCAAGGCGAATTCGCCCTTTGCCAATACCGTTGTTGTTGAGATCGCAAACGGTTACTGTGGGTATGTTTCTCCTGATATCATACAGCAGTCGGGATGCTATGAGGGTAGATATAGCATGGTTTCTTATACAGGTCTTGGCACTGAAAAGGTGCTTGCCGACGGCTGCGCCAATATGCTTAACGCTCTGTTTGACGCAGATAACATCAAGAGCTTCGGTACGTTGAAGCCTACGCTTTGATCATAGGTAATAAAAGGGAATACCTTTGTGTATGAAAAACCAAAGCCCCCGTGCGGCTGCACGGGGGCTTTGGTTTTTCATGCTTTGTGTGATCTGCTTTGCCAAGATTACGCGCGGTACAGCACCTCGCGCTCGGCGCTTGAAATCTTTTCGGCCTCGGTCTCATAATTGCAGACAAGGAACACCTGATTCGGCTGTGCGGTAAATTTATCGGCGCACAGCGCGGTTTTGTCCAGCATGTGATCCTGATCGATGAGGTAAACCGTGAAGCCCTCGCCAAGGTTGGTGGTGATCTCCTTCGCTTTTTCGGCGACGTTGGAGATCAGCATTGCCTTCCTCGTGCCATCGGTGGCGGCAAGGGCGTAAAGACCGTTGGTGTCACCCGTTGCGGTGTGTGCTGCGTGGGTGCCCAGCCCGTAAAGCTCACCGAAGGCGGGAAAGACGTAGTAGGTGGCAAGCGGTGCGTAGGTCTGATGGTCAAAGCAGCCGGCGTAGGTGCTGCCACCGAGCCTGATGTCGTAGTAGCACATGACGTTGGTGCGCGTTGCGTGAAATGCCAGCATCGTGGCGGCTGTCATTGCAGAGGCGTAGGAGGTGCCGATCAGATGGCGCTCTTGGGCATTGTTCCACTCGTTACAGTGGGTTTCAAGATCCGTGAAGCCGAAGTCGTTGAGGCGTCGGTCGATATATTCTGCAATATGCAGCGTTTTTTTTAGATTGGCGTAGCTGTGCCAGGAGAAGAAATCGATGGGGCTGCCGTGATCCTTGATGTATTGCAGAAAGCCGTTAAAGAAGTCAAGGCGGTACATGTCCTTTTCATAGCGCTCGTCGGGCTCGCGTGCGGTCACACCCTCCACGCCAAATCTTTCGGGGTGGTAGTAAATGGCGTACATGCCGGAGGCGCCGTAGCCGCCCACCTTGATCGTGTCGCCAAAGCAGCTCTTCAGGTGCTTGGCGGTCACGTCGTAAAGCTCGTAAAGCTGCTCGGCCGTGCCCGTCCACATCTGGTTCTGACCGGGCAGGCCGTTTTCGGGCTCATTCCAGATCTCCCAGTATTTAATATTGTAATGATAACCGTTTGCCCACCCCTCGTTATAGTGGCGCACCACGTGCTCGCAGATGCGTGCCCATTTGGCGAAATCCTTGGGGGGATTGATGCGGTAGGCCTTGATGTGCGCTTGATTTTCAATGGTGACGCCGAGGCGGAAAATGGGCTCCACGCCGTAGGCGGCAAGTGCCTCCAGCAGGACGTCCGTAAAGGCAAAATCATAGCTTTCGGGGTCGTTCTCGTCGGCGTCGAAATCGCGGAAAAGGTTGGGGATGTCCACGAAGCGGTTGCCGCCGTAGGCACCGCCCACATCGTGCAGACGTGAGTAGGGAATACGAGCCTTCTTCAAATAGTCTATATAGGAGAAATCAAAGCAAAGAAAGCCACCGGTAAAGGGGGGCTGCCCCACGGCGTGCATCGGCTTGATGATACCCTTTGCGTTTGTAAAATCAATTGAAAAATGAGCCATAATTTCAGATTCCTTTCTTGTTTAAATTGTTTTTTGATCTAACACTATTGTATTGTCGTCGGGGTGAAATGTCAAGGTGTTTCTTTTAGAAAAATTTTCTGAATGTACGGCTGCGCCAATACTGCAGCGCGCCTCGGTTGACAAAAACGGCCTTGCGTGATAAAATAATGTGCGAAACACAAATAAAAAGGAAAGGTAGAGTTGGCTATGAACGAAAAAATTTCTAATTTCAGACAAAGTGCAAGCCTTTGCCGTTATACGGTGACCGAGGGCGGGGAAAAGGGGCTTGATATTATTGATTGTGATAATGGCAAGCTCCGTTTTCTTTTAAACGTCAGCAAGGCCTGCGATATGATGCAGCTTTATCATAAGGGGCAAAACGTGTCTTTCGTTTCTAAAAACGGCTTTACCAAGAGGGAAATACCGTTTTTGAAGCGTTTTGAGGGCGGTATGCTCTATACCTGCGGGCTTGACAGCGTTGGCGGTCGCGAGGGCTTTCCGCTTCACGGCAGCCTGCATAATACCCCCGCACAGATCCTGCGTGCCGAATGCGGCGAGGAGGGGATCGTGGTAGAGGCACTCCTGCGCGACACCGCGCTCTTTGGCAAAAATTTGGTTTTAAAGCGGCGCATTGCCGCGGGGATCGGCGCTGACAGCGTCACGGTTCGGGATACGCTCGTCAACGAGGCCTTTTGTGAGTCGGAATATTGCCTGCTGTATCATATCAACGTGGGCTATCCTATGCTTGACGAGGGGGCTAAGATAGTGGCAGACGTTAAAAAATGCACACCGCGCACGCCCTGGTCGCAGAAAAACGCAGATGCCTTGTGCGACGTGGGCGCACCCGTGCCGAATGCCGAGGAGACCTGCTATTTTCTCACGCTCGGCACCCCTTGTGCCTCTGTGGTCAATGAGAAGATCGGCAAAAAGCTGACCGTCAGCTATTCGGGCGAAACGCTGCCCCGCTTTATCGAGTGGAAAAGCGAGGTCAGCGGCGATTACGCCGTAGGCCTTGAGCCCGCTACGACTGAGCTTGATGACCGCTTTGCCTATTGCACCCTCGCCCCCGGTGCATCGGTTGATTTTTGCATCAATATCGCCGTAAACGAACTGCCCGTATAACACAAGGTGTGTCCTCTGCGTTTAAAATGATAAAATACCCGTGCGGCAATGCCATTGCCAACCTCAACCCCTTGCGCTACCGCGGGTATTATTTTGATACCGACACAGGATTCTAATAACACAGGGGACGGTTCCTTGTGTTAAAGCTGACAAGCCCGAATACAGCTTAGACATTTCTTTGCTATGCAAAAATTCCGCCCCCACGCGACATTGTCGCGTGGGGGCTTTTGTGCGCGTAAAGGGAATTGAGACTTTTTAAAAGCGCCTTTGCGCGCTAAAACAAGCGCCTACATTATGATAAGTAGAATAAAAATCGCGCTGCTTTGGGTGGGATCCTCATTTGCTGTCGGCTAAAAAATCAAATTTGGTTAAAATTGCATAAAAAAGCCGTCAAAAGTACAAAATATCACGTAAAATGCGTGCGTTTTTGTGCAAAAGGTAAAAATTCGTATGGGTATTGACAATAAAATCGCGCCGTGGTATAATGAACCGTAAGCGCTTTGGGATAACTATGCCCATTTTAGCTTAAACATTAAAATTTTTAAGAAGGAGGAAGAAAATGCCAACCTTTAATC
>SVTG01000032.1 GCA_015063895.1 Oscillospiraceae bacterium
TCACCAAGCAGCTCGTCAAATTTAGCGGCGTGCTCAGCCTCTTCCCATGCGGCCTTTTCCCAGTAAAGACCGATTTCGGGATAGCCCTCGCGGTGTGCAACGCGTGCCATGGCCAGGTACATACCAACCTCGGTGCACTCGCCCTGGAAGTTTGCGCGCAGCCCCTCGATGATCTCCATCGGAACACCCTCGGCCTTGCCAACACCAACTACGTGCTCAGCGGCCCAGGTCATACCCTCCTCAACCACCTCAACAAACTTTTCGCCGGGGGCCTTGCAAAGGGGACATTTATCAGGGCGGTCGCCCTCTACGATCTCACCGCAAATTGTGCATCTCCATTTTTTCATGCTACAAATTCTCCTTTTATATGATTTTATTTTTTTCGGCTTGTGATGTTCTTTTTAGAACGATTCTATTTTAACACACAAATCCGAGTTTGTCAAGCGATTTTTTAGA
This sequence comes from Oscillospiraceae bacterium, assembly GCA_015063895.1. Lineage (GTDB taxonomy): Bacteria > Bacillota > Clostridia > Oscillospirales > CAG-272 > Firm-07. The sequence continues at coordinate 457 of SVTG01000032.1, forward strand.
ATTTTTCTAAAATTTTTCTGTAAAGATCTGGCATGTATCATCTCCACTATAACGCGAAAAGGGGGCTTTGTCAAGCCCCCTTTTGGGAAATTATACGCGATCAATGGTAATTACGGTAAAGTAGGTATTATCGATCTGCGAGATCTTGGCGCCGATCAGGCTTTTGAGCTCGCTTTCGGGGGTGGTGTTTTCAAAGGGCACGGCGATATCAAAAATGAGATTGGTGTGCGTAAAGCCGGGGACCATGCGGAAGTCGTGCAGGGAAATGCGTGGGTCGATCTCCTTTACGATACGCTTGGTGATATCGTACCAGCGTGACACGGCAGGGTCGTCGCGCACGATGGGGTCCATGTGAATGGTGCAGGAGATACCCTGCTCCTCAAACAGGCGCCGTTCTATCAGATCAATGATATCGTGCGCGCGGAAGATATCCTTTTTGCCGTCCACCTCAATATGTAATGAGGCAAGCGTGCGCGAGGGACCGTAGCTGTGCACGATCAGGTCGTGAATGCCAAGTGCCTCGGGGTATTCCGCAACAAGGGCGTAGATCGCATCGGTCGTTTCCTTGGTGGGGGCAGTACCGAGAATGGAGTTTTTGGTGTCGTTTAACACGCGCAGACCGGCGATAAAAACGAGAACTGCCACAAGAAGTCCCATTACGGGGTCAATATACGGTGTAACGGTGGCCGGCAGGATCAGCGTGGCGAGATTGGCGATCAGCACGGCAGCGGTAGCGCAGGCGTCGGAAAGGCTGTCGGTGGCGGTTGCGCGCAGCACGTCTGAATGGATCTTTTTGGCGATACCGCGTTGAAACAGGGACATGACAAGCTTGCAAAGCACGGAGAGGGCCAGCACCACCGCGGCAATGATCTCAAAGTGAACGGGCAGCGGGGCAAAAAGCTTTCCAAGGGCCTCGCGCACCAGATCAACGCCAATAAACAAGATAAAGAAGGAAACGATCAGCGACGCCACGTATTCGATGCGCGCGTGACCGAAGGGGTGATCGCGGTCGGCGGGCTTGGCGGAGATCTTAAAGCTGATCAGCGACACGAGCGATCCTGCCGCATCGGAGAGGTTATTGATACCGTCGGCGCGAATGGCGACCGAGCCAAACAGCACACCTACGGTGAATTTGGCAACAAAAAGTAAAAGGTTCATGATGATGCCAAACACCGACGCAAGCGTGCCCCACGCGCGGCGAACGGTGGGGTTTTCCACCTGGCTGCTGTTCTTAATAAAAAGTCGACCGATCAAATTGAGCATATACAAACACCTCGTCAAAAAATTAAAAGCGGAAATATAAAAAGGGATTATAGGCGGCGCCCGCGAGATACGCAAGCGAGAGGAAAAACCCGAGCAGCGGCAAGAGCCACAGCAGCAGGGGATGCTTTTTGGAAAGTCTTGTAAAGGCAAGACGGGGCAGGGGTGTGGCGCCGATCGCGGCGATCAGGAAAAAGGGCAGGTGCCGCACGAAATGATAGAGTGCATCGTCGGCGGAGCCGCTGCTCCACCCCAGCAGTGCGGCCAGAAAATGCCGAAGTGCCGCTGTGCTCAGCGCTGCGCTGCTACCGTCAAAGGCGAAGATCAGCCAACCGAAAAGAATAGCTGACAGCGTAGCCGCGTGGCGGAATAAACGGGGCACGTGCGTCAGAAGGCGTGACAGCAGCAGCTTTTCGATGACAAGCAGCAAGAAATAGTAAAGCCCCCACAAGAGAAAATTGAGTGCCGCCCCATGCCACAGACCCGTCAGGCTCCAAACCGCAAAAAGTGCCAGAACGGTGCGCAAAACGCCGTGTTTACTGCCCCCTAAGGGAAAATACACGTAGGTTCGGAAAAACTGCCCCAGAGTGATGTGCCAGCGCCGCCAAAAATCCGAAATACTGATAGCAGTATAGGGGTAATTAAAGTTTTCGGGAAAGGAGAAGCCAAATACGTGTCCAAGGCCTATGGCCATGTCGGAATAGCCCGAAAAATCAAAATAGATCTGCACGGCAAACGCAAAGAGTGCCAACCACGCGCCAAGGGTCGAGATGGCCTGCGAGGGGAGCGATACAAGGCTTGTAAACAGCGCCCCTGCGGCATTGGCAAGCAGCATTTTTTTGGCAAGCCCCGCCACAAACCTGCGCGTGCCGCGTGCGGCGGCCTCCCACGTATGTGTGCGGTGATAAAGGGCGGCCTCCACGTCGGTATAGCGTACGATGGGGCCTGCGATCAGCTGCGGAAACAGCGCCACGTACGTGCCGAAGATCAGCGGGCTCTCGGCAGGCTTTACCTCACCGCGCGCGACGTCAATGACGTAGGAGAGCGCTTGAAAGGTATAAAACGAGATGCCGAGCGGCAGACGGGGAGCTTTGATCGAAAAACCGAGCAGACCTGCCAAAAAAGCCGCATATTTGAAGTAGATCAGCAGGGAAAGATTGGCACAGATCGCCAGGGTAAGCACCGCGCGACGGTGAGTTGTGCGTACGATGAGCCATCCAAAGCCAAAGTCCATGGCAACCGTGCCGAGCATCAGCAGCACGTAAAGCGGCTCGCCCCACGCGTAAAAAAACAGGCTTGTGATAAAAAGCACGGCGTTTTGCACACCGCGCAGAGTCGTGTCTTTCAGCTTGCCGCGCCAAAGGCACTGTAAAGCGGGTGGCAGCCCAAAATACAGCACAAGGGTCACGGGCAAGAACCAAAATAAAAACAAAAACGAGGAAAAAAGCATACACCCACCGCCTTTTTTGTTATCTTGTCACAAAGAAGCTCGGCGTATGCAAAACAGTGTCTTAACAGTATAGCAGATGATGCGGATTTTGGCAAGTACTATTTGCAAAAAATGCGCTTGTGGGGGTTTTTGTGCGGAATTATTGAAAAAAATTCAGCAGATAAGGTATATTTATATTAAAATAAGTGTTTTTTGTGCAATTTGACTATTGCAAAAGCGATAAAAGCGCGGTATAATTTTGGCGTGTCTTCGTTTTTTCGGGGATCAACAAATATTTTCCACTAAAGGAGATTTTATCATGAAAAAGTTTTTTGCACTTTTTCTCGCGGTGCTGATGATCGCAACCTGCGCCGCAACGCTTTCCGCTTGTAAGAAGGATAGCGGTACGATCAAGATCGGTCTTTCCGGTCCTCTCACGGGCGCTGCTGCCGTTTACGGCAAGGGCGTTGCCAATGCAGCACAGCTGGCTGTTGACGAGATCAACGAGGCCGGCGGCATCAACGGCATCAAGCTTGAGCTGAAGGCTATGGACGATGCCAACGACAAGACCAAGGTTCAGGCAAACTACGCAGCTCTCGTTGACTGGGGTATGCAGGTTTCTCTTGGCTGCGTAACTACCCAGCCCGCCCTTGAGTTCAAGACCCTTTCCAAGGACGACAACGTCTTCTTCATGACCCCCTCCGCTTCTGCTGATGCAGTACGCGCTGAGGCAAACGGCTACCAGATGTGCTTTGCCGATAAGAAGCAGGGTGTTGCTGCCGCAAACTACGTAAACGGTCTGAACCTGACCAAGATCGGCGTATTCTACCAGTCCGATATCGACTACTCCGCAGGTATTTACCAGGAGTTCCGCAACAACCTCAATACCGGTATCGAGGTAGAGGTTGCCTCCTTCACCGAGCAGACCAAGGCAAGCTTTGAGTCTCAGGTGGCAACGCTGAGCGATTGCACCTTCATCTTCATGCCCATTTACTACGCTGAGGCTTCTCTGTTCATGACCCAGGCTGCTGCCGTTACCACGGACATTGAGACCTACTACGGCTGCGACGGTCTTGACGGTCTTGACACCGTGCTTGATCTTACCACCATTCCCCAGGCAATCACCATGCTCACGCACTTCAAGGCTGACGCTGAGAACGCTAAGAGCTTTGTTCAGAAGTACACCGCTAAGTACGGCACCGATACTCTGAATCAGTTCGGCGCTTCCGCTTACGACTGCGTTTATGCGATCGTTGGCGCGCTGAAGGCTGCCATCGAGGCAGGCAAGGAGGTTACTGCCGAGACCTCTGCTTCCGATATGTGCGATATTCTTAAGGAGCAGCTCAACGGTGGCTACACCTACACGGGTGCTGTAACCGGTTCGGGCACCGTTCAGTGGACGACTGAGGGCTTTGTAAACAAGGACGCTCTGGTTCACGTTCTCAAAGAAGCTACGGCTCAATAATTACAGGGTAATTATTCTTAACAATATTTCGGTTTGCTGGCGTGGATTTCTGCGCCAGCAAACTTGTCATAACAGGAAGATGAAAGTATGATTAACTTTTTAACGGCTCTTATCAACGGCCTGAGCTCGGGCGGCACCTATGCCATCATTGCCATTGGTTATACGATGGTATACGGTATTGCCAAAATGCTGAACTTTGCGCACGGTGATATCATTATGGTGGGCGGCTATGCGATGTTCAGCACGCTGATGCTGATGGGGCATCCCATTCCCGCTCTTGCTGTTGCTGTTGTATTTTGTGTGATATTGGGCGTTTGTGTAGAGCGCTTTGCCTACCGTCCCTTGCGCGGTGCTTCACCGCTGGCGGTGCTGATCACCGCGATCGGTGTCAGCATGCTGCTGCAGAGTGTGGCGCAGGTGGTGTTTGGCACGGCCCCCAAAATGCCTACGCAGCTGCAGATCGCAGGTGCTGTGAATATCGGCAAGCTGGCAATTAACAAAAGCACGATCCTGACGCTTTCCGTGACGGTCGTGCTGATGGTGGTGCTGACCTTGTTTGTCAAGCGCTCCAAGATCGGTCGCGCTATGGTTGCGGTATCTGAGGACAGAGGCGCCGCCCAGCTCATGGGCATCAATACCAATGCGATCATTGCCATCACCTTCGGTATTGGCTCGGCGCTGGCTGCTGTGGCGGCATATCTCATGCTGATGAAGGCACCGAGCTTGACGAACACGCTGGGTGCTATGCCCGGCATCAAGGCCTTTACGGCTGCCGTTATCGGCGGTATCGGCTCGATCCCCGGTGCGATGCTCGGCGGTATCCTGCTTGGTATCATTGAGTGCCTGGCGCTGAGTGTGCCGGTGCTTGCTCCCTTTACCGAGGCGATTGAATTTGCCGTACTGATCGTGATTTTGCTGGTGAAGCCCGCAGGACTTCTCGGTAAGGCAAGGAGGGAAAAGGTATGAGTATGATTACCGGATTTTTCAAAAAGCCCTTCGTGCGCAAATATGCCAACTATTTTGTAGTGCTGCTGGCCATGCTGGTGTTCGGCGTCCTGTCGATGACGGGTAACCTCAAGATGGGCACGCAGTTCCTGCTTGAGCAGATCGCTATTGCGATGCTGCTTGCCGTATCGCTTGGTATGGTGGTCGGGTTCCTTGGCGAGCTTTCGCTGGGTCATGCCGGCTTTATGTGCGTGGGTGCCTTCCTTGGCGGTAAGGTATCCGCCGTTCTGACCGAGGCTATGGGTGCGACGCAAAGCAGCATTCCGATCCTGCTCCTCTCGCTGCTTGCAGGTGGCGCGGTGGCGGCGGTGTTCGGTGTGATCATCGGCCTGCCCGCACTGCGTCTGCGCGGTGACTATCTGGCCATCGTGACGCTGGCATTCGGTGAGATCGTGCGTAACGTCATTATGAACCTGCCCGAGAGCTGGTTTGGTAAGACGCTGGGACTTGAAACGCCGCGCTTTGACCGCAAATATTTGTTTGTGATCGCGCTCTTTGCCTTCCTTGCTTGTCTTATCGTTACGCAAAACCTGATACATTCCAAGCACGGGCGTGCGATCATTGCTATCAAGGATAATGAGATCGCGGCACGCGCCATGGGTGTGGATATCACCAAATATAAGCTCTTCGTATTTACCGTTTCTTCCTTCTTTGCAGGTGTAGCGGGCGTGCTTTCAAGCTACACGCAGTCGCGTCTGCAAACGACAACCTTTGACTATAACTACTCGATCGAGATCTTGGTAATGGTGGTGCTGGGCGGTATGGGCTCGATCAATGGCTCGGCTTTGGCGGCGGCGCTCATTACCTTTATCAATCATAAGCTTCAGACCGTGCTGACGGGTAACCTGGCGGTTTTGCAGAACGTGATCTATTCGCTGATCCTGATCCTGATTGTCATTTACCGTAACGCCCCCGGCTTGAAGAATTTCCGCGAGAAATATAATTTTGCAACGCTCGGTGCAGCTCTGAAGCGCCGCTTTGCCAAAAAAAAGGAGGTGCCGGACGATGAGCAATAATCAGGATATCGTTTTAAAGACCGAGCACCTGTCTATTCAGTTTGGCGGCCTGCGTGCCGTTGACGACGTCAATCTTGAGATCAAGAAGGGCGAGCTGTACGGCCTGATCGGTCCCAACGGTGCAGGCAAGACCACCTTCTTTAACCTTCTGACGGGTGTGTATAAGCCGACGTCGGGCCGTATTTTCCACAACGGCAAGAATATCACGGGCAAATCTCCTATTGAGATCAACCGTGGCGGCATTGCGCGTACCTTCCAGAATATCCGCCTTTTCAAAAACCTTACCGCGATTGAAAACGTCATGGTTGGCCTTGCCAACGGGATCCCGTGTAACGTGGCCGAGTCCATCTTCCGCTTGCCCCGTCACAAGAAGAGCGAAAAGGAATTTTACGAAAGGGCGCTGGCTTTGCTGAAGGTGTTCCAGCTTGATGAGTATAAGGATTATCTGGCGGCAAACCTGCCGTACGGTAAGCAAAGAAAGCTGGAGATCGCCCGTGCGATGGCAACCAACCCGACACTCCTGCTCCTTGACGAGCCTGCCGCAGGCATGAACCCCAGCGAAACGCAGGAGCTGATGGACGATATCGCTTTTGTGCGCCGTGAGTTTGGTATCACCATTCTTTTGATCGAGCACGATATGCGTCTGGTCGGCGGTATTTGCGAAAAGCTGACTGTTTTGAACTTTGGCACCGAGCTTGCCAAGGGTGACACGGCCGAGGTGCTGGCAAATCCTGCCGTGATCAAGGCCTATCTTGGCGATTAAGGAGGGGCGCGAAATGTCAGAACAGATTTTAAAGGTGGAAGGCCTTAACGTATTTTATGGCATGATCCAGGCTCTGCGCGGCATCTCCTTTGAGGTAAATCGCGGTGAGATCGTGTCGCTGATCGGCGCCAACGGTGCCGGCAAGACTACCACGCTGCACACTGTTACGGGGCTTATTCACCCCAAAAGCGGCAGCATCGTGTATAAGGGTCAGGATATCACTCACGTAGCGCCTCATAAGATCGTGGGGCAGGGACTTGTGCACGTGCCTGAGGGGCGTCGCATTTTTCAGGGCCTGACAGTATACGAAAATCTTCAGCTTGGCTCTTATTCGCGCAAGGATAAGGACGAGATCCGCCGCAATATGGAGCTGGTATTTGAGCAGTTTCCCCGTCTTGCCGAGCGTAAAACGCAGCTGGCGGGCACGCTTTCGGGCGGTGAGCAGCAGATGCTGGCAATGGGTCGCGCACTCCTGGCAAGCCCCGAGCTGATCGTGCTTGACGAGCCCTCCATGGGCCTGTCGCCCCTTTTGGTCGGTGAGGTGTTTGAGATTGTCAAATCCTTCCGTGAGGCGGGCAAGACCGTGCTGCTGGTAGAGCAGAACGCCAAAAAGGCGCTTTCGATCTCCGACCGTGCTTACGTGCTTGAAAACGGTGTGATCACCATGTCGGGTAAGGCCGCTGACCTTGCCAACGACGAGCGTGTACGTAAGGCGTATCTTGGCGCGTGATTTTTGGCTAATAATTTTGTGTGCCGCGGCGTTGCTCCCCGCAGGCAATCTTGACGTACGGTAGTACGTCTGCGTCTGCCTGCTTCCGGTGCGCCTTGCGGCACGCAAAATTCTCGCGCCAAGGGTGAGTAAAGCGAATTGCTTATGCTCCGCGGCGTTGCTCCACGTGGGCTTAGCCCCACCAAAAACATTGCAAGGCGAAAGAATACACAGCGTTAGCTGTGTATTCTTTTTATCTCGCGTTTGGCGAGATGGTGCGCCTAGCGGAGCGCAAAATTCTCGCGCCGTGCGGCTAGCCGGCGGTTGAGCAGATGCCGTTTTGCTTTGGAGCAGCGCTATTGACTTTTTAGCAATAAAGGTGTATAATGACCTTGCAGGCCAATGACCTGACTACATTTTCAATAGGAGTTACGTTTATCATGATGAAAAAAATTGTATCGCTTTGCTTGATCGTATGCTTGCTGCTTTCGATGACGCTTGTCCTTACCTCCTGCCAGAATGCGCAGAAGACGGTGGATAAGGCGATTGAAAAAACGGCAGAGCTGGATTCCTACGCCGTACAAATGAATATGAATATTTCAATGACGGGCGCGGGCGTCACCACCACTATCCCCATGACGATGAAGATGAAGATCGCAGATGCCAAGAGCGACGCCCCCAAGGCCGAGGTCGATATGAGCATGGAAATGTTTGGTGAGACTATGGAAGCCAAATATTACACCAGCGGCGAATGGGCTTATTTTGTAGACGGTGAGAATAGCTACAAGATCAAAGTCGCTGATGCGGGTGTTGATAGTAATTACAGCGAGGATATGATGAAAAAGCTCCCCGAGGAGCTTTTAAAGGACGTCGAGGTCGTGAAGAATGACGACAAGAGCAAGACTGTAACGGTTGCCATTCCCGATGAGACCTTCAATGAGTTATTTGACGATCTGCTTGATATGATGACCGATTCGATGGGCGTAACCGCTACGGGTCTTACCATTTCCGATGCGGTGGTCGAGATCACCGTAAAGGACGGCTACGTGCAGGCGTATGGCATTGATTTCTCGATGGCGATGACCGTAGAGGGCGTTTCCTTTACCGCAACGGCTGAATGCGAGATGGTTTTCGACAACCCCGGCGAGGCTGTGACTGTAACACTGCCCGAGGGCTATGAAAGCTTCAGAGAAATTACCAACGGCTGATCAGCCACAAAAAACAGAACCCCGATACGTCGGGGTTCTGTTTTTTTATGAAGTCGCCGATCTGCTGAAAAAATCAATATAAGGGGCGGACATTTGTATTTTTGGCTTGCTTTTTCATCTGAGAAAAGCTATAATAAAGGTGATATTGATACGTAGGAGGTTTTTATGGAATTTAGTGTCAATCATCCGATTTTATTTGTGCTGTCGGGGATCTTGATCTTCGTGGTGCTGGTGCAGTCGGTTTACTTTTTGGTAAAAGCGCTGCGCCGTGCACGTGAGCTTGGTATGGAGAAGACGAAGCTCAAAAAGCTGATCCTGTCGGCTGCCGCCTTTACCGTGGCGCCCGCCGTGGCGATCGTGATCAGCGTGATCACCCTTTCAAAGGACCTCGGTGTGGCTTTGCCGTGGCTGCGCCTGTCGGTCATCGGCTCGCTTTCCTATGAAACGATGGCTGCCACCAATGCGGTTGGCGCCATGGATATGACCTTTGGCAGCAGCTCACTCAATGCCTCGCAGTTCGTCACGGTCGTGATCGTCATGACGGTTGGCATTATGGTGGGCATCTGGCTGGTGCCTCTGATCGGCAAAAGGCTGCAAAACGGTATGATCTCTATGGAAAAGCGCGACAAAAAATGGAGCGAGATCTTTACCAACGCTATGTTTATCGGCATGATCTCTGCCTTTGTTGGCTATGTGGTCTGTGACGTTTCGCTGTCCTTCAAGGGGGATTTCACAGGCCTGATTCCTGTGGCAGTAGCGTTTACCTCGGTCGTGGTGATGCTGCTGTGCGGGCTGGCTGTCAAAAAGCTGAAGTGGCGGTGGCTTTCGGAATACGCGCTGCCCATCAGCCTTGTGCTCGGTATGGCTGCGGCGATCCCGATCACGGCGTGGTTATCTTAAAAGGGGGGGTGACGTGTGATGAAAAAACAGCTTTCTTATATTGATTCCGTGCATCGTGACGGACGCATCTGGTCGCTTTCCATCATGGGACTTATGCTCCTGTATCCCTTGGCAGTTGCTCTGATCTTTGGTGCCGTTCCCGACGGGAAGGGGCTTTTGGTAGGTCTTGGTGCCACCGCCCCCATGTACTGGGCAGTCGGGATCGTTGAGACCTTTACCTTTGTGCCGATGCTGGGTGCGGGCGGCTCTTACATTTCCTTTATTACGGGTAATATTTCCAATCTGAAGCTCCCCTGTGCGCTCTCCGCCATGGATCAGATGGGTGTGAAGGCCAACAGCGAGGAGGGCGAGGTGATCTCCACCATTGCCATTGCCGTATCAAGCATCGTGACTACGCTGATCATCGTGCTTGGTGTCATACTGATCGTGCCGCTGACGCCCGTGTTAAACGCCCCCGTGCTGGCGCCTGCCTTTGCCAATCTCCTGCCGGCTCTGTTTGGCGGTCTTGGCGTGGTGTTTATCTCGCGCAACTGGAAGCTGGCGTTGGTGCCGCTTTTGTTGATGACGGTGCTGTTTATCTTTGTGCCCGCGCTTGGCTCGGGCGAGGTCGGTATTATGGCGCCCGTCTGCGTGGTGCTGACCGTTGCACTGGCGCGCTTCATGTACAAGAAAAATATGCTGTGAGGTTTTGATAGAATATGGCGTTTTTTGTAGAACATATCCTGCCGTTCCTTGGTGGCGTTTTGCTCGGGGTCGGTATTGGGTTGGCGGTATTATTTGCCGTTTTGCTGGTACGTACGCTCCTGTTCCGCCCCAAACGGGTAGAAAAAAAGGAATTTTCCCCCATATCCTTTGATCGCGAGGCGGCCGTAGAGGCATTGGCGGCACTGGTGCGCTGTAAGACAGTTTCCAATCGCGACAGGGCTCTTGAGGACGATGCTGAATTTGAAAAGCTGATCTCACTCCTGCCCACGCTCTACCCGAACGTGGCAAGGGTGTGTACCTTCAAGCGCTTGCCCGACCGCGCCATTTTGTTCCATTGGCAGGGAAAATCGGCAGATGAGCCCGCCGTTTTGATGGCGCACTACGACGTGGTGCCCGTCGAGGAGGAAAACTGGAAAAAGCCCCCCTTTGATGCCATTCTGGAGGACGGCGTTTTATGGGGGCGCGGCACGCTTGACACCAAGGTGACGATGAACGGCGCACTTTTTGCCGCCGATCATTTGATTGCCGAGGGCTTTGTGCCTGCACGTGACGTGTATTTTGCCTTCTCGGGCGGTGAAGAGGTCAATGGCGAGGGCGCTGTTCGCGTGGTGGATTATTTTGAAGAGCACGGCATTGTGCCCGGTATCGTTGTCGACGAGGGCGGTGCGGTCGTGAAAAACGTGTTCCCCGGCGTAAAGGCCCCCTGCGGCATGATCGGCATTGCCGAAAAGGGTATGCTGAATCTTGAATACCGTGTGACCTCAAACGGCGGTCACGCCTCGGCACCGAAGCCGCATACACCCGTGGGTGAGCTGTCGGCTGCCTGCTGTCGGCTGGAAAAGCACCCCTTCAAGGGGCATCTGACGAAGCCCGTGGCTGCGATGTTTGATACGCTCGGCAGGCACTCTACCTTCCTTTACCGTATGATCTTTGCCAACCTTTGGTGTTTTGGCGGTCTCCTAGATAAGATCTGCCGTAAGAGCGGCGGCGAGCTAAATGCCCTGATGCGCACGACGGTGGCGTTTACACAGATGCAGGGCAGCAAGGCCCCCAACGTGATCCCCCCCTCGGCTACGATGGTCAGCAATATGCGCCTCAATCCCGCAGATACGGTAGAGAGTGCCATTGCCTACGTGAAAAAGACGATCGACAACGAAAACATTACCCTGACCGCTATGGACGGTATGAATCCCAGTACGATCTCGGTGATCGATTGCGAGGCGTGGCAAAAGGTTGTTCGGGCTGTTGAAGATACGTGGCAGGGCACGATCGTGACGCCGTATCTGATGGTACAGTGCTCGGATTGCCGCCATTGGGGCAGACTTTCGGATAAGGTCTACCGCTTTTCCGCTATGGACCTCACAAGTGAGGAGCGTGCCACCATTCACGGCAACAACGAGCGTATCCGCGTGGAGACCGTGGCGCGTGCGGTGGAGTTTTATCTCCGTCTTGAAAAGCAGCTGTAACGCAAAGAAAAACAAAAAAAGAGCGGCCTCCCGAAACGGGAGGCCGCTCTTTTTTGGAGCTGGTGGTGAGATTTGAACTCACGACCTGCTGATTACGAATCAGCTGCACTGCCCCTGTGCTACACCAGCAACGCGCCTATTATATCATATTTGTTTGCGAATTGCAAGTGCTTTTTATAAAATTTTTTACTTTTTCTC
>SVTG01000008.1 GCA_015063895.1 Oscillospiraceae bacterium
CCCCACGGCGGTGGTGAGGGCAAGTCCCCCATCGGTCGTCCTTCCCCTGTTACTCCCTGGGGCAAGCCCGCTCTTGGTTACAAGACCCGTAACAAGAATGCAAGAACTGACAAGTTCATTGTAAAACGCAGAAACGCTAAGTAAGGAGGCTAATCGATTATGAGCAGAAGTTCCAAAAAAGCGCCCTACGTCGAGGAGAAACTCTATACGCGTATTTGCGCTATGAACGAAAAGAATGAAAAGAAAGTCCTCAAGACCTGGTCCCGCGCATCCACCATTTACCCGGATTTCGTGGGTCACACCATTGCCGTTCACGATGGCAGAAAGCACGTGCCGGTATACGTCGTTGAGGATATGGTAGGTCACAAACTGGGTGAGTTCGCACCCACGCGTACGTTCAAAGGCCACGCCGGCTCCAAGACGTCCAACAACGGCAAATAAGGGAGGATAAGTAAATGGAAGCAAGAGCATATCTGAAACATGCACGCATTTCTCCCCGTAAGGTTCAAATCGTTCTTGATCTGATCCGCGGCAAGGACGCAGGCGTAGCAATGGGTATTCTCAAGACCACCCCCAAGGCGGCCTCCGAGTACCTCATCAAGCTGCTTGGCAGTGCGATCGCCAACGCAGAAAACAATTTCCACATGGATCCTTCTCGTCTGTACGTCAGCGAGTGCTTTGTTTGCCAGGGCCCCACGATGAAACGCATCATGCCCCGCGCAAAGGGTAGCGCAGACCGTATCCTGAAGAGAACCAGCCATGTTACCATGGTTGTGAAAGAAAGAGACTGAAGGAGGTTACAGCAAGAATGGGTCAGAAAGTAAATCCCCACGGCCTTCGCGTGGGCGTAATTAAAAACTGGGATTCGAGATGGTTCGTAAACGATCAGAAGTTCGGCGACACGCTCGTATCCGACTACCAGATTCGTAAATATCTGAAGACCGAGCTCCAAAAGGCAGGCGTTCCCAAGATCGAGATCGAGCGCGACAGCCACAGAGTTCGCGTATTTATCCACTGCGCTAAGCCCGGTATGGTGATCGGTAAGGGCGGTGCCGAGATCGACAAGTACAAGGCACAGCTTGAAAAGATGGTTGGCATGCCTGTGGCTCTCAACGTAGTTGAGGTGAAGTCCCCCGACCTCAATGCTCAGCTCGTTGCAGAGAACATTGCATCTCAGCTTGAGAACCGTGTGGCCTTCCGCCGCGCAATGAAGATGGCGATCCGCAATACCATGCGCCTTGGTGCAAAGGGTATCAAGATCAGCTGCGCCGGCCGCCTTGGCGGTGCAGAGATCGCTAAGACCGAGCATTATCATGAGGGTACGATCCCGCTTCAGACGCTTCGTGCAGACATCGAGTACGGTTTCTACGAAGCAAACACCACCTACGGCAAGATCGGTATCAAGGTATGGATCTACCGCGGTGAGGTGCTGAACGAGGTAAACCGTCCCGCAGCAGAGCACCGTGAGCGTCGTGAGCGTCGCGGCGACCGCGGCGACCGTCGCGGTGGTGACCGTCGTCAGGGCGGCAACCGCGGTGGCGAGCGCAGAGCACCCAGACAAGGAGGCACGAAGTAATTATGTTGATGCCTAAGAGAGTCAAATTCCGTCGTGTACAGCGCGGCCGCCTGAAGGGCAAGGCCATGCGCGGCAACACGCTTTCCAACGGTTCCTACGGCCTTGTTGCCACCGAGCCCGCTTGGATCACCAGCAACCAGATCGAGGCTGCCCGTATCGCTATGACGCGTTACATTAAGCGTGGCGGTCAGGTTTGGATCAAGATTTTCCCCGACAAGCCCATCACCGAGAAGCCCGCTGAGACCCGAATGGGTTCCGGTAAGGGTTCTCCCGAGTACTGGGTAGCCGTTGTTAAGCCCGGCAGAATCATGTTCGAGATGGACGGCGTTGCCGAGGACGTAGCAAGAGAAGCAATGCGTCTTGCAGGCCATAAGCTGCCTATCAAGACCAAGTTCATCATGAAAGAGGAGGGTTAAGCAATGAAGGCAGCAGAACTTACTAAGCTCAGTGTCGAAGAGCTTAACGCTAAGCTCAAGGAACTCAAGGGCGAGCTTTTCAACCTCCGCTTCCAGCACGCGATCAACCAGCTTGAGAATCCTCACAAGATTGCGGACGTCAAGCGTGATATTGCTCGCGTGATGACCGTTCTTAACCAGAAGAACGCATAAGGAGGAGATAGGCAATGACTGAAAGAGCTCTGAGAAAAACGAGAGTTGGCATGGTTGTCAGCACCAAGATGGATAAGACCGTTGTGGTTGCGATCGAGGACAACGTAAAGCACCCCGTTTACAGCAAAATTATCAAGCGCACGCTGAAGGTGCACGCACACGACGAAAACAACGAGTGCGGCGTAGGCGACCGCGTAGAGGTTATGGAGACCCGTCCCTTGTCCAAGACCAAGAGATGGCGCGTAACCGAGATCATCGAGAAGGCGAAATAATTTCGCTTCACACACAACAAGAATTCTAACAGTAGGTACGTCGTAGCGTACCGAAGCAAGTAGGAGGAAAGAAAAGTGATTCAGCAACAAACGTTGATGAAGGTTGCCGATAACACGGGCGCAAAGGAATTGATGTGCATTCGTGTGCTCGGTGGCTCGGGCCGCCGTTACGCCAACATTGGCGACGTAGTGGTTGCAGCTGTTAAGAAGGCTGCTCCCGGTGGCGTAGTAAAGAAGGGCGAGGTCGTTAAGGCTGTCGTGGTAAGAAGCGTACACGGCTTGAAGCGTGCAGACGGTTCTTACATTAAGTTTGACGAGAACGCCGCAGTAATCATCAGAGAAGACAAGACGCCTAAGGGCACCCGTATTTTTGGCCCGGTGGCACGTGAGCTCCGCGATAAGGATTATCTCAAGATCCTGTCCCTGGCTCCCGAAGTACTGTAATGGAGGTAACTGGTAAAATGGCAAAGCTTCATATTAAGACCGGTGACACCGTTATCATTCTCTCCGGTGATGACAAGGGTGTAAAGGGCGAGGTTATCGCCGTTTCTCCCGAAGAGAAAAAGGTTATTGTGAAGGGTGCAAACATCATTCACAAGCATGTAAAGCCCCGCCGTCAGGGTGAGACCGGCGGTGTGATCGACGCCGAGGGTGCGATCTACGCCAGCAAGGTTGCTCTGTTCTGCGAGAAATGCGGTAAGGGCGTTCGCTCCAAGATCGAGGTAGTGGACGGCCAGAAGACCCGCGTATGCGCCAAGTGCGGCGCAAAGCTGTGAGAGGAGGTAGCGTAAAATGCCTAGATTGAAAGATATGTACAATGAGCAGGTTGCGCCCGCCCTCATGAAAAAGTTCGAGTATTCAAGCGTGATGCAGATCCCGAGATTTGATAAGATCGTGATCAACATCGGCGCAGGTGATGCAAAGGATAACTCCAAGGTTATCGACAACATCATCAATGACCTGACGATCATCGCAGGTCAGAAGGCAGTACCCACCGTTGCTAAGAAGTCCGTTGCAAACTTCAAGCTCCGTCAGGGCATGAAGATCGGTGCAAAGGTAACGCTTCGCGGCAACCGTATGTACGAGTTTATGGATCGTTTGTTCAACTTCGCTCTGCCCCGTGTGCGTGACTTCAAGGGTATCAACCCCAACGCATTTGACGGCCGCGGCAACTACTCTCTCGGCCTCAAAGAGCAGCTGATCTTCCCCGAAATCGAGTACGACAAGGTTGAAAAGATTCGCGGTATGGACATCTGCTTCGTTACCACCGCACAAACCGATGCAGAGGCAAGAGAGCTGCTCCGTCTGATGGGCGCTCCCTTCGCACAATAATGGAGGTAATCGAAAATGGCAAAGAAATCCATGATTCTTAAGCAGCAAAAGGAGCAGAAGTTCTCCACGCGCGTTTACACCAGATGCAAGATCTGCGGCCGTCCCCACTCTTACATGCGTAAGTTCGGTATCTGCCGTATCTGCTTCCGCAACCTTGCCTACAAGGGTGAGATTCCGGGCGTAAAGAAGGCTTCCTGGTAAAAAAAGTTTCTTTCCGTGGCTTGCTCGCAAGGGCAAGCACGGCAGAATAAAAACCCCCAACATTCGGTAGGAAATCAGACCCACCCTTCAAATCAGTAAGGGAGTTCGATTTAACCCCCGATTGGCCGCCAACCTCGCGGTTGGCAGCAAGAAAAAATGTACTTGCATAAAGGAGGATTATTACTATGCAAATGTCTGACGTTATTGCCGATATGCTCACACGCATCCGCAACGCAAGCGACGCAAAGCACGCTACCGTTGACGTTCCGGCATCCAACATGAAGAAATCCATCGCTGACATTCTTGTCGCTGAGGGCTACGTTAAGGGCTATCAGGTGATCGAGGATGGCAAGCAGGGCACCATTCGCGTAACTCTGAAGTACGCTGCCGGCAAGCAGAAGGTTATCCGCGGTCTTCGCCGCGTATCCAAGCCCGGTCTTCGTATCTACGCAGGCTACGAGGATATGCCCAAGGTTATGAACGGCCTTGGCATCGCTATCGTGTCCACCTCTAAGGGTCTCATGACCGACAAGAAGGCTCGTGAGATGAAAATCGGCGGCGAAGTTCTCGCCTTCGTTTGGTAAGGGAGGTACGAAAGATGTCTAGAATTGGTAGAATGCCCGTTGTCATTCCCGCAGGTGTTACCGTTACCGTGGGTGAGGGCAACCTCGTTACCGTAAAGGGCCCCCTTGGCACCCTTTGTGAGAAATTTGACGCTGCTCTTACGATCAAGGTTGAGGGCAACGAAGCCGTTGTAACCCGTCCTAACGACGAAAAAGAGGTTCGTAGCCTGCACGGCCTTACCCGTGCATTGCTCAACAACATGGTTGTTGGCGTAACCAAGGGCTACAGCAAGACCCTTGAGATCGTGGGCGTCGGCTACAAGGTAGTAAAGCAGGGCAAAACTCTGCAGCTTTTCCTTGGTCAGTCCCTGGTAAAGGGTCTGCCCCAGGCTTCCCTTCAGGTAAGCGAGCCTGACGGCATCACCTTTGAGGTACCCAACCCCAACACGATCGTTGTCAAGGGTATCAACAAGCAGGAAGTTGGCCAGATCGCAGCTGTTATCCGCAGCAAGCGTCCGCCCGAGCCTTACCATGGCAAGGGTGTTAAGTATAGCGATGAGCACATTCGCCGCAAGGCCGGTAAAGCCGGTAAATAATGAAAGGAGTGGAGTAAAATGGTATCGAGAAAAGACAGCAATCAGGCTCGCCTTAAGAGACATAAGAGAGTCAGAGCAAAGATCTCCGGCACGGCAGACCGTCCCCGTCTTTGCGTATATCGCTCGAATGCGCATATCAGCGCTCAGATCATCGATGACGTGGCAGGCGTTACGCTTGTTTCCGCTTCTACTCTGGAGAAGGCGTTTGAGGGCATCGGCAGCAACAAGGCAGCTGCTCGCGTAGTTGGCAAGAACATTGCCGAGCGCGCAACTGCAAAGGGTATTACTGAAGTCGTATTCGACCGTGGCGGCTATCTTTATCACGGACGTGTATCGGAATTGGCTGAAGGCGCTCGCGAGGGCGGCCTGAAGTTCTAAGGTCCGGTTTGTACACTGCTTAACGACCGTTAAGTAAATTTTAGGAGGAATAACATGGCTTACAACAGAAATCCTGGTGAGCAGGAATTTAAAGAGCAGCTGATTGCGCTCAACCGTGTTTCCAAGACCGTAAAAGGTGGTCGTATCGCCCGCTTTGCCGCTATCATGGCAGTAGGCGACGGCAAGGGCCGCATCGGCGTTGGTCTTGGTAAGGCAGCTGAGGTACCGGAAGCAATTCGCAAGGGTATCGAGGATGCAAAGAAGAATATGATTACCGTTTCCCTGAAGGGAACCACCATTCCTCACGAGGTTATCGGCGAGTTTGGTGCAGGCAAGGTGCTTCTGAAGCCCGCCGCACCCGGTACCGGTATCATCGCAGGTGGCGGCGTTCGTTTCGTGCTTGAGCTTGCAGGTATCAAGAATATCCGTGCAAAGTGCTTGCGCTCCAACAACCCCGCTAACGTGGTCAAGGCAACCGTTGAGGGCCTGAAGGCTCTCCGCACCGCTGAAGAAGTTGCGAAGATTCGCGACATCGATGTAGCGCAGATCAAAGGTTAAGGAGGGTTCACCATGAAGAAAGTAACTCTCGTAAAGAGCACCATCGGTGCAAAGCCCCAGCAGAAGGCAACCGCTAAGTCTCTCGGGCTTAACAAAATCGGCGATTTCATCATTCATGAGGATAACGCCACCCTGGCCGGCAAGGTAAAGGTTATTTCCCACCTTGTTAAGGTTGAAAACGCGTGAAGGAGGTAGGCGAAATGAAACTTCATGAACTGAAACCCGCTGAGGGCTCCGCTAAGGCTGCTTGGCGTAAGGGCCGCGGCGCAGGCTCCGGCAACGGCAAGACCGCAGGTAAGGGTCACAAGGGTCAGAACGCTCGTTCGGGCGGCGGTGTACGTCCCGGCTTCGAGGGCGGCCAGCTTCCCCTTTACCGTAAGCTTCCCAAGCGCGGCTTTAACAATTACAGATTTGCTAAGGTTTACGCTATCGTAAACGTGGCTGCACTTAACGTATTTGAGGACGGTGCAGTTGTTGATCTTGAGGCTTTGCTTGCGAAGAAGATCATTCGCAAGGCAAACGACGGTCTGAAGGTTCTCGGCAACGGTGAGTTGACCAAGAAATTAACCGTTAAAGCATCCGTCTTTTCCGCAACCGCGAAAGAAAAGATTGAAGCAGTAGGTGGAAAGACCGAGGAGGTATAAGGATGTTTAAGACGTTAAAGAACGCGTGGAAGACACCGGAACTCCAAAAGAAGATGCTCTTCACATTGTTTATCGTCCTCCTTTATCGCCTTGGTGCTTGTATTTGTGTCCCGTACGTCAGTGCAGACATTTCTACCTCGTTTGAGAGCCTTTACGGCTCCACCGTGCTTGGCCTGATGAGCATTCTGTCGGGCGGTGCTATGCAGTATGCAACACTGTTCGCCTTGTCCGTCAGCCCTTATATCACGGCCTCCATCGTGATCCAGCTCCTCACCATTGCGATCCCCGCACTTGAGCGCTGGGCAAAGGATGGTGCAAACGGCCAAAAGAAGATCGCAGCCCTTACGCGCTACGTCACCATTGCATTGGCAGTTGTGACCAGCTACGGCTACAGCATGCTGCTGAAGAGCCAGGGCTGGCTCGTAAAGAGTGACTGGTTTGCTATGCTTGTCATCAACGCCGCCTTCTGCGCAGGTGCCGCACTCGTTATGTGGCTGGCTGAGCTGGTAAATGAAAAGGGCATCGGTAACGGTATTTCCATTATCCTGTTTGCCAACATCATTTCCCGTCTGCCCAGCATGGGTGTGTCGCTGTGGAACGGCGTGATCATGAACGGTATTTATCACTGGGCTATCGGCGTGCTGATCGCTATCGGTGTACTTGCCGTTGTTGTGGCAACCGTTGGGTTCGTGGTTTGGGTAACCAACTCCGAGCGCCGCATTCCGATCCAGTACGCCAAGCGCGTGGTTGGTCGTAAAATGTACGGCGGTCAGGCCACCAATCTGCCCATCAAGCTGAATATGACGGGCGTTATGCCGATCATCTTTGCAAGCTCCATCGTGTCTATCCCCGCAACTATTAGCGAGTTTATTTCAAACGAAGAAAACGGCTTTAAGCAATTTATCAAAAGCTTTTTCGCTCCCACGACCTGGCCCTACCTGGTTGTATTTTTGCTTCTGATTATCGCTTTCTCTTACTTCTACGTACTGATCTCCTTCAACCCCGTAGAGGTAGCGAATAATATTGCACAAAACGGCGGTTCCGTGCGCGGCATGCGTCCCGGCCGTCCCACCGTGCAGTATATTCAGAAGATCCTCAAGCGCGTGACTCTCATCGGTGCATTCTTCCTTTGCATCGTGGCAGGTGCTCCTATGCTTGTTTCGGTGGTAACCACCGCGCTCAAGACCCTGAATCCCACGATGGTTATGCCCGATTTCAGCATTCTGACCTTCGGCGGCTCCTCGCTGCTGATCGTGGTCGGTGTTGCACTTGAGACCGTACGTGATCTTGAAGCACAGCTCAGCCTGCGCGCAAGCAAGGGCTTCCTTGGCTGATATTGCTCCCGCATTTTTACGGAGGAACCTATGAACTTGATTCTGATGGGGGCTCCGGGTGCCGGTAAGGGCACCCAGTCCGAAAAGATTTCAGAAAAATGGAACATTCCCTCAATTTCCACGGGCGACATTCTGCGTGCCGCCATCAAGGCAGGTACTGCGCTCGGTCAAACGGCAAAGTCCTACATTGACGACGGCAAGCTGGTGCCCGACGAAATTGTGATTGGTATCATCAAGGAATATCTGACATCCGATGCCTGCAAGAACGGTTTCATTCTTGACGGCTTTCCGCGTTCGATCCCTCAGGCTGAGGCACTCGAGGCGATGGGTGTTAAAATCGATGCCGTCCTCACCATTGAGGTGGCTGACGAAACCATTGTACAACGCATGTCCGGACGTCGCGTATGCGCGTGCGGAGCATCTTACCATGTGCTTTACAAGCCCTCCCAAAAGGAAGGTATTTGCGACAAATGCGGTGCCGCGCTTTACATTCGTAAGGACGACGCACCCGAAACGGTAACCAAGCGTCTTGAGACCTACCACACGCAGACCGAGCCGCTGAAGGCGTTTTACGCCGACAAGGGCCTGCTGCTGACGGTACAGGGTCAAGAGGAGGTTGCCGACACCACGCGCCTCGTATTCGAAGCGCTTTCACGACTTTGATATGATACAGATCAAAAACTCCCAGCAAATTGCGCTCATGCGCGAGGCGGGGCGTATCACGGGTGAAGCCTTGCTCGTAGCACGCGAGCATATCCGTGAGGGTGTGAGCACCAAGCAACTCGATACGCTGATCCGTCAGCATATCGAGGGGCGCGGTGCCAAGCCCTCGTTCCTCGGACTCTACGGCTTTCCCGGTTCTGCGTGTATCAGCATCAACGACGAGGTCATTCACGGTATTCCGTCCGACAAGCGCATTTTGCGCGAGGGCGATATCGTAAAGATCGACGTTGGCGCCTGTTATAAGGGCTTTCACGGCGACAGCGCACGCACCTTTGCGGTGGGGCGCGTCAGTGAGGAGGCAGCAAGACTGATTGCCGCCACAAAGGAAAGCTTTTATCGGGGTATGGCTGCCGTCAAAGCAGGGAACCGTATCGGCGATATCGGCTACGCCATTGATTCTTACGTGCGCGAGCAGGGCTTCAGTGCCGTGCGCAAGTACGTGGGACACGGCGTGGGACGTGAGGTGCACGAGTCACCTGACGTACCGAATTACGGCACGCCCGGTCGCGGTCCTCGCTTGTGCGAGGGCATGGTGATCGCCATTGAGCCAATGATCAATCAGGGCTCGTTTGAGGTGCGACAGCTTTCCGACGGTTGGACAGTAAAAACCATCGACGGCAAGCTTTCCGCTCATTATGAAAACACCGTGGCAGTAACGTCTGACGGTGTCATCAATCTGACAGAAGTCGAAATTGGCGAATAATCGTAAATACTGACAAACAGGAGAACTATTCATGGCTAAAGATGATGTAATTGAATTTGAGGGTACGGTCGTTGAGGCGCTGCCCAATGCCACCTTCAAAGTAAAATTGCCGAACGGTCATATCGTGACCGCGCACATTTCCGGCAAGCTGCGTATGAACTATATCCGTATTCTGCCCGGTGACCGCGTGACCATTGAGGTGTCTGTGTACGACCTCACCAAGGGGCGCATTACCTGGCGTGCAAAATGATTCTTTGAATCAAACATTTTAGATGAAAGGAATGGTGTGACAAATGAAAGTAAAGCCTTCCGTTAAAAAGATCTGCGAAAAGTGCAAGATTATCAAAAGAAAGGGCCACGTAATGGTCATCTGCGAGAATCCCAAGCACAAGCAGAGACAGGGCTAATCCCCACACTGAAGAAAGAGGTAAATAATTATGGCTCGTATTGCAGGTGTTGATATTCCCAATCAAAAGAGAGTGGAAATTGCACTTACCTATATCTACGGCATCGGCCGCAAGAGCGCAAACGACATCCTTGCCAAGACCGGTATCAATCCCGATACCCGTGCAAAGGACCTCACCGAGGAAGAAGTTGCTAAGCTGCGTGATGAGATCGAAAGCTCTTACGCTGTAGAGGGCGACCTTCGTCGTGATACGGCTCTGAACATCAAGCGTCTGGTTGAGATCAACTGCTACCGCGGTATCCGTCACAGAAAGGGTCTGCCGGTAAGAGGTCAGAGAACGAAGACCAACGCGAGAACCCGCAAAGGTCCCGCTAAGACCATTGCAAACAAGAAGAAGTAATAAAGGAGTGGCATAACAATGGCTAATGTAAAGAAAGTCGTTAAGAAACGCCGCGAGCGCAAAAATATTGAGAAGGGTGCCGTTCATATCAGCGCCACTTTCAATAACACCATTATCACCGTGACCGACGTTGCAGGCAACGCAATTTCTTGGGCTTCTGCCGGTGAGCTCGGCTTCAAGGGCTCTCGTAAGTCCACCCCCTTTGCCGCACAGTCCGCTGCTGAAACTGCTGCTAAGGCAGCTATGGAGCACGGCCTGAAGTCCGTTGAGGTTTACGTAAAGGGCCCCGGCTCCGGACGTGAGTCTGCGATCCGCGCACTGGAAACCGTCGGCTTGCAGGTTACGATGATCAAGGACGTAACTCCGATTCCCCATAACGGCTGCCGTCCGCCTAAGCGCCGCCGCGTATAATTTTACAGGAGGTAAAATAACATGGCAAGATATACTGGTCCCGTATGCCGTCTTTGCCGCCGTGAGGGCACGAAGCTGTTCCTCAAGGGTGAGCGTTGCATGACGGGTAAATGCGCCCTTGACCGCAGAAGCACTGCTCCCGGTCAGCACGGTGCTACAAACAAAAAGGTAAGAGAATATGGTATGCAGCTTCGTGAGAAGCAGAAGACCAAGAGATATTACGGTGTGCTTGAGAAGCCCTTTGCTAACTACTACGCAGAGGCAGAGCGCAAGCCCGGCATGTCGGGTGAGAACCTGCTCGTTCTTCTTGAGAGACGTCTTGACAATACCGTTTATCGCATGGGTATGGCCAGCAGCCGCAAGGAGGCTCGTCAGATGGTTCTTCACGGTCACTTCACCCTCAACGGCAAGAAGGTAACCATTCCCTCGATCTCCGTTAAGGTTGGCGACGTGATCGCTATCAAGGAGAGCAGCCGCGATCTTTCTCTGGTGAAGGCTCTTATCGAGGGTGCTGCTACGAAGCTTACCCCCAAGTGGCTTGAGGTCAACAAGGAAAATGCTACCGCTAAGGTTGTGGCTCTGCCCGCCCGCGATGACATTGACTTTGATTTCAACGAGCAGCTTATCGTCGAGCTTTATTCCAAATAATCCGTTTCACGCACTCGGCGGCGACACGGATGTCATCGGCCGAGAGTTGGCACACAGCTACAAATTTTGCCGCATAGCGGCATGACAAATTTAGTATGGAGGGTTTATTGGAATGCTTGAAATTGAAAAGCCGAATATCACAATAGATAAGATGAGCGCAGATGGCACACACGGTTTTTTCGTGGTTGATCCGCTTGAGCGCGGCTATGGCATCACACTTGGCAACTCGCTGCGCAGAATCATGCTCAGCTCCCTGCAGGGTGTTGCTGTAACCAGCATCAAGATCGATGGCGTGCTTCACGAGTTTTCTACGATCCCCGGTGTGAAGGAAGACGTGACCGAGATTGTTCTGAACGTTAAGGGCATCACGGCAAAGCTTCACAGCACCGCTGCAAAGACTGTTGTTATTGACGTAACCGGTCCTTGCGAGGTAACGGCAGGCTCTATTTCGCCTGACGCCGATCTGGAGATCCTGAATCCCGAGCATCACATTGCAACGATCGCCGAAAACAAGCGCTTTTATATGGAGCTCTGCTTTGATCACGGCCGCGGCTACGTGTCGCAGGAGCGTAACAAGCAGATCGCAGCGATTGCATCCGGCAACGTTTCGGCTCCGATCGGTACCATCTATACCGATTCCATCTACACACCTGTTTATAAGGTGAACTACTCTGTGGATAGCACCCGTGTGGGCAATAACACAGATCTTGATAAGCTGACCATCGAGGTTCTGACCAACGGAACCGTGACGGCCAAAGAGGCGATTTCTCTTGGAGCCAAGATCCTCAACGAACATCTCAACTTGTTTGTAAATCTTACCGATGAAGCAAAGAAGGCAGAAATCATGGTTGAACGTGAAGAGACCATCAAAGAGAAGGTTCTTGAGATGACCATTGAAGAGCTTGACATGTCGGTTCGCAGCTTCAACTGCTTGAAGCGCGCCGGCATTGATACGGTTGAAGATTTGACCAACCGCACCGAGGAGGATATGATTAAGGTTCGCAACCTCGGCAAGAAGTCGCTGGAAGAAGTTATTCAGAAACTGCACTCGCTCGGTCTTACCTTGAAAAAGGACGAAGACTAAGCGCAGGGCACATTGCAAATTTATTAGGAGGGAAAACCAATGCCCGGAAGAAAACTCGGCAGACCTACCGCACACCGTAATGCGATGCTGCGCGGTCTTGTGACTTATCTCCTGGAGAACGGTTCTGTTGAGACCACTCTCACCAGAGCAAAAGAAGTTCGTTCCATGGCAGAGAAAATGATCACGCTTGGCAAGAAGAATACCCTTGCCAGCCGTCGTGCTGCTCTTGCGTATATCACGAAGGAAGCTGTTGTTACCAAGGTGTTCAACGAGCTTGCCCCCAAATACGAGGCACGCAATGGCGGTTACACCCAGATCTTTAAGATGGGTCCCCGTCGCGGTGACGCCGCTGAAATGGCGCTTATCCGCTTAGTGGACGAGGAGTAATTTTACACAACCACTCACCCGTGTCGCGACACGGGTGGGTGGTTCTCTTTTTTATGTACATTTGGGCTAAATTGAACGAAAAAAGAGAAAAACATACAAATTGTGTGCAAAACTGTACAAAAATTCGCGGTTTTCGTGTATAATGGAGAGTGAGACATACGCGTCATTCAAAAGGAGGGGGATATCTTGCAAAAATACCGTTTTGCGAAGAATATTGATATTGAATCACTTTCATCCTTTCATTATTTTGAGTTTGACGACAGGTTTGTGGATCATTTTGAATCCCATGAGCCCTGGGAGCTGGTATATATCGATCGTGGCGAATGCTATATCGTCACCGACACAGAGCGCTTTTTGCTTTCGCAGGGGGAAATGTATTTCCATAAGCCCTATGAGCGGCACAAGCTGGAAATGTCCCGGGGGAGCTATCCCAATGTGCTGATCCTGACTTTTTCTACCGCATCCCGAGCAATGTGTTATTTTGAGGGACGTAAGCTTCAGGCGTCGCTTTCTACCAAGCAGCATATTGCTGCCATTCTGCACGAGGCCACCCACACCTTTGAAGAGCCCTTTCACGTACCCTATGAGGGGAACCTGGAGTTGAAGCGTGACAATGCGCTGTGGGGCGGTGAGCAGACCATTCTTTTGCGTTTGGAGCTGATGCTGATAGAGCTGGTGCGCAACAATCGCTATTATGCGGAAAGCCCTCGGCGTTTTTACGGTAAGGAGTTGGTTACGGACGATTTTTGTCTGCGAGTTATCGCATTTATGGAGCAATTCCTGTACGAAAAATTCAGCATGGATGATCTGTGCCGCGAGCTCTCCTTCTCCAAATCCTATATTTCCAAGCGCTTTGTCAGCGTTTGCGGTGTTTCGGTGATGGAATACTTCAATATGATGAAGGTGGGCGAGTGCAAGCGTCTGATCCGAGAGACCGAGAAAAATTTTCAAGAGATCTCCGACAGCCTCGGCTTTTCCAGTGCACATTATTTTTCCACCATTTTCAAAAAATACGTGGGCATGACCCCCACCCAGTATAAAAAGTCTTGCAAGACTGACTAAAGGAGACACAGTATGCGCATTGGATTTGCAGAAAGAGATATTACACCTGCTATCGGTAAACAAATGCCGGGCGGCTCTCACGTGCTGACTGCTACCAAGCCTGCCCGTGGCAAGCTTTTGGCTGTTGCTGCTGCCTTTGAGAGTGACGATGGGGCAGTGATCCTGGTATCCACGGATATGCTGCATATGAGTGATGTTTTTGCCAATGATGTCCGTGATCGTATTTCCGTTGCCACGGGTGTGGGGCGGGAGCGCGTCATGGTCTGCGCCACACATTCTCATACAGCAGGCGCTACGGATCATCCGATTTGGGATTGCCCGGCCGACCCTGAGGTGGCAGTGCTGACTGCTAACGGTATGGTAGAGGCGGCTACCGAGGCCTTTTTTTGCCGTGCCGAGGGTGGCTTTGGCGTTGGTGTCGGTGAGGATGCCCGCTATGGCTTCTGTCGGGATTATTATATGGCCGATACCGGCAACATCAAGACCAATCCGGGCTATGAGCGCCCCATCGTGCGTCCTGCGGACGTACCGGATTCCAGCGTGAACGTGCTGCGCGCCGAGGACGGTGCAGGCAATATCGTCGGCTTCATCGTCAATTACGCCAACCATCCCGATTGCCACGGTAGCTCACGGAACAAGGATCGCTTCAGTGCAGATTATCCGGGCGCATTGCGCCGTACGCTGAAGCGTATTTACGGCGAGGACGTCAAGGTACTGTTTTTCAATGGATCGGCGGCAGATATCAACTGCTACGACTTTATCGGCAAGCGTCATTTCGGCTATTGTGGCGGCACAAAAAACGCTCCTGAGGCCATCGGCGCGGGACTTGCCTCTACGGTGGCCGGTATCAACGGCAGTATCACCCTTACCGAGGATCACCGCACGGGTGCGGGCTTTGGTATGGTACACGTGACCGCCCGCAAGCCAACGGCGGAGCAGGTCGCCTGGGCACACGAGGTGATGAAGAATCCGGAGTCTTATTCCTATTCGGATCGCGGCTATGCTGCCGATTACGTGATCCCGTATACGGAGGATTTTTTGGATATTCCTGTATACACCCTACGCTTGGGACCGTGGGCCATCGTGGGTTTGCCCGGTGAGGTCTATACCGTGATCGGGCGAAATATCAAGGAGCGCTCACCCTTTTTACACACGCTGATCTTTGAACTGGCCAACGGTGTGTGCGGCGGATACTTTACCCCCGCGCATATTCAGGCCTCACCCGAGTCCTACGCAGCCCAGATCTTTCGCGGTAACGGCTATACCGGGCCCGAGACCGCCGATAAGCTGGTTGAGGAGGCGCTGCGACAGCTTACTGAATTAAAAAATAACGAAGCATAAAGGAGAAAGCAATGTATCGCATTTGTAAAATTACGAGCAATCCCGTAGTGGATTTTGCCGCCGAGGAGCTGAAAAAATATTTGCGTATGATGATGCCGCGCTGCGGTGAGATCGAGATCGTCTATGCGCCCGATGCCACCGATGGCTTTCGCCTTGGTCTGATGTCCGATTTCGGTCTTGATACCTATGAGGCCGAGGATCTGTTCCTTGACGATATCCTTCATGTGGATACTGATACTGAGGGCGGCGTGATCGCAGGCAGCAATCCGCGCAGCGTCCTGCAGGCTGTTTATCGCTATTTGATGCAAAACGGTTGCCGTTGGCTTTTCCCGGGTGTCGATGGCGAGTATATTCCGATCGTGGATATCAAGCCTGTTCAGTATCACAAAATGGCCGATACCCGTGTACGTGCACAGTGCAACGAGGGTGCCGAAAGCCAGACCTGCATGCTGGAGACGATCGATTTTTCTCCCAAGATCGGTCTGAACTCCTACATGATCGAATTTGACAATCCCAAGGTCTATTATAAGGATTATTACAATCATCGCAACAATGAGGAAAACCGTGAGCCCGAACCCGTATCCGACGAGCAGGTGCTGCAATGGAAGCGTCAGTGCGAGGTGGAGATCGCCAAGCGCGGTCTGATCTTCAACGATATGGGTCACGGCTGGACGGCAGAGCCCTTTGGGCTCGATACCACCGAGGGGTGGACTGCCGATGAGAACGCAAAGATCCCGGAGGAGAGCCGTGAGTACGTCGCTATGATGAATGGCGTGCGCGGCCTTTACAAGGGTGTTGCGCTGAACACCAACTTCTGCATGTCCAATCCAAAGGCGCGCACGATCGTGGCGAAGGCTATTGCGGATTATGCCGAAAGCAGCAGTAACGTAGATTTTCTGCACGTGTGGCTGGCTGACGCTAACAACAACCACTGTGAGTGTGAGGAGTGCCGCAAGAAGACCGTTTCGGACTGGTACGTGATGATGCTCAACGAGCTTGATGCGATCTTAACCGACCGCGGTCTGCCGACCCGTATCGTGTATATCGTTTACTACGATACCTCCTTCCCGCCGACCACCGAGAAGCTGAACAATCCCGCTCGCTTCTCTATGCTGATGGCGGCTATTACGCGTAGCTACACCTCGACCCCCGAGATGGTGGCAGACTGCTCCGGGCTGCGCCCCTTCAACCTGAATCAAAATATTTTCCCCAACGATCTCGGTGAGTATATGGCCTACGGCGAGGAATGGCAGAAATCCTGCCCCGCGCCCCGTCTTGCTTACGAGTACCACTTCTGGTGGCATCAGTTCTGCGACGTGGGCGGCATACAGTTTGCCCGTCGCATTTACGAGGATAACAAGGCTTACCGTAAGGCAGGCTATCAGGGCATCATTCAGGACGGTAGCCAGCGCAGCTTCTGGCCCAACGGCTTCTCCTTCTGGATCTACGGCGAAACGCTCTTTGACGGCAGCCGCAGCTTTGAGGAGCTGGTAGAGGACTATTTCTCGCACGCCTACGGCGAGCATTGGCAGGAGATCGTTGCTTACCTTACGGAGATCAGCCGTCGCTTTGACGTGAATTATCTCGAGGTTGAGCACAGATCGATGAAGGACTTCACCGACCCCGCCCATGCCGTGACGCTCCGTACGATCCCCGCGTTTGTTGAGGAGATGGAGCCCCGGCTGAAGGAATGGACCTACAGCCGTTACCGTGTGCAGACCGTTGCCATGCGTCTGCTCCGTTACCACGCGTGGTACAGCAAGGCGTTGGCCAACGTCTTTGCGATCCGCGCCGACGGCGATATCCAGGGCGCGAAGGAGGCCTACGATGCATTTTACCGTGATTTCGGTAAGTGTGAGGTTGAGATCGAGCGTTATTTCGATCAGTGCCTTGCACGCAGAACCTTCAACCGTGCCGTGCTCCGCTTGCCTGAGAACAAGCCGGTATCTGCCGAGCAGCAATAATGACACGAACACCCCCGTTTGCATCGCAAACGGGGGTGCTTTTATGCCTTGAGCGCCTGCCACAGCGCGTCGACCTCTTGTAGCGTGTTGAAGGGGCCAAAGCTGACGCGCACCGCACCCCCCTCGGGCGTGCCGAGTGCGGCGTGTGCCAGAGGTGCGCAGTGCAGCCCCGCGCGCACGGCGATGCCCGCCTTGTCGAGCGACCGGGCAAGAGAGGTGGCCGACCTTGTGCTGTGTGAAAAGAGTAATACTGCCCCCGCGTGCGTCGCTTGATAGATCTGAATGCCGCCTAGTGTCTCAAGACGCTCTCTTGCCGCCAAAAACAGCGTTTTTACGCGACTTTGTATTTCATCGAGGCCAAGGCTCCTCACAAAGCCGATGCCGCTCAAAAGCCCCGCGATAGCGGGCGTCGGGAGGGTGCCTGCCTCAAGGCGCTCGGGCAGGGAGGGGGGCATCGCGTGTGCACGCGAGTCGTAGCCGCTGCCCCCTTGCACGAGGGGTGCTGGCATCACGTGCGGTGCCAGAGCCAGCACGCCGCACCCCTGTATACCAAGCAGCCCCTTGTGCGCGGGGAGAGCAAGGGCATCGATCTGCATCGCGGCCATATCGATCGGCAGGTGTCCCGCTGATTGTGCGGCGTCCACCACAAAGGTGATGCCGTGGGCACGGCACAGCGCTCCGATCCTTGCAAGGGGTAAGTACACCGAGCAGACGTTGCTCGCGTGTACACATACCAGCAGGCGTGTGTCGGGGCGTATCCTGTGTGCAATATCCTGCAGGATCGCCTCGTCGTCAAGCCCGATCACGCGAAAGCGCTCAAGGCTGATATGCCTTGCTGCCCTCAGGGCGTATAGCGGACGCATCACGGCGTTGTGCTCCAGCTCCGAGTAAAGCACGTGATCGCCCTCGTGCACCAGCCCCCAGAGCGCCGCATTCAGCGCATAGGTGGCGCTCGGCATAAAAACGATCTGCTCGGGCGCCGCTGCCCCCAATAGCGTGCATGCCGCCTCGCGGCAGGTGTATACCGTTTCGGCGGCGGCAAGCGAAAGGCGGTGCGCGCCGCGCCCGGGGTTTCCGCCGCGCTCGCGCACGCACGTCGCGATCGCCTCCAGCACTGCGGGGGGCTTCGGGTTGCTGGTGGCGGCGTTGTCAAAATAGATCAAGGTCTTTATCCTTTGCTGATGAATTGTGAGGGCTGAATGCGTACGGCGGCAAGGGCTGCACGCACGGTCCGCTCATCGGCTTCAAAAAATTCAATGCCGTAGGCGCACCCGCGCCGCGTTTGCTCGGGCGAGAGTGCGATCACCTCGGCAGCGATACCCTCGCTCGCCAACGCGCGCTGTGCCTTGATGGCTACTGTCATCGCGCCGATAGCTGCCACGGTTTTCTTTTTCTGCGTAGGGTAATACATCATAGCCTCCTGCAAAGAGATGCACGACTGCATCTCAATGACAATATATGGATAAAGCAGGGAAAACGCGCATAAAATTTGCCGCTGCGGTTGACAAAGCGGCGAGTATGCTTTAAAATAAAATATATATGTGATGAAAGGAGGTACGCTATGCTGAAAACGTTGCTGCACAAATGCCGCGAGGCATTGGTTTCGGTATTGCCCGTCACGCTGATCGTGCTGGTGCTGTACGTCACGCCCTTCGTTACGCTCACAGCGCTTGAGCTGTGTGTTTTTTTGCTGTCCTCCTTGTTTTTGGTGCTGGGCATCGGCCTTTTTAACCTCGGTGCCGATATGGCTATGACGCCCATGGGTGTACAGGTGGGTGCAGGTCTTTCCAAATCCCGTCAAGTGAGCGTCCTGCTGTCGGTCAGCTTTTTGCTCGGTGTGCTGATCACCGTGGCCGAGCCTGACCTTTCGGTGCTGGCAACGCAGGTCAGTGCAGTTTTAAACGGCACAGCCCTGATCGTGACGGTGGGCGTCGGCGTGGGGCTGTTTTTGATATTGGCGATCCTGCGTATCGTCACCAAAACAGGTCTTTCCAAGATCCTGATGATTTTTTATATGATGGTCTTTGCCCTCGCCGCCTTAGTGCTTGAGCGTGGGGGAGGGGGATTTCTTGCCCTTGCCTTTGACTCGGGCGGCGTGACCACGGGGCCGATCACCGTTCCCTTTATCATGGCGCTCGGTGCAGGTATTGCGACAACGCTCGGCGGTAAGGATGCGGGTGAAAACAGCTTCGGTCTGGTGGCGCTTTGCTCGATAGGACCCGTTTTGGCTGTCATGCTGCTGGGGCTTTTTGCGGACGGTAGTATGGTGTATACGCTGCCCGATTATTCGGTAGGGGCGCACCTTGGTGCGGCACTTTTGAACACCGTCATAGGGGTAATCCGTGAGGTCGGCCTCGCGCTGGGGCTGCTGGTTGCCTTTTTTGCCGTGATGCAGGTGCTGTTTTTGCGTCAACCGCGCCGCAGGCTTTATCGCATCGGCGTGGGCATTTTGTATACCTTTTTAGGACTTGTGATGTTTTTGTCGGCAGTCACGGTCGGCTTTATGCCGATCGGTTACCGCGTTGGCTATGATCTCACGCAGGGCAATCACGTGTTCTTGGTTATGATGGGCTTTTTGCTCGGTCTTGTCGTGGTGCTGGCGGAGCCCGCCATTCACGTGCTGAAAAGACAGGTGGAGGATATTACAAACGGCACCGTCAGTAAAAATGCCATGATGCTGGCGCTGTCGATCGGTGTCGGTGTCTCCATTGGTCTGTCGATGATCCGTATTATTTTTGACTTCAGTATTCTTTATTATCTGATCCCCGGTTATTTTTTGTCGCTGGGGTTATCCTTCTTCGTGCCGCGTCTGTATACCGCCATTGCCTTTGACTCGGGTGGCGTCGCGAGCGGTCCCTTGACCTCAAGCTTTATTTTGCCGCTTGCGGTCGGTGCGTGCGTGGCCTTGCAGGGCGTTCCCGCGGTGATGCAAAATGCCTTCGGCATCGTTGCCATGGTCGCGATGACCCCGCTCATTACCATTCAGGTCATGGGCTTCCGTGCCGTGATGGCAGGCAAGGTGCGTGACAGTATTATGATGAAGCAGATCCTTGGCGCCGATGACGCGCAGATCATTGATTTTATGTAAAGGGGGTGCAGCTTTGGCAGACCGTGTTGAATCAACCGAAAAAAAGGCCAAGGGCGTTGCGTTAAGGACGGCGCCGCGTCGCGCCTTGCAAAGGAATAAGCCCCTTGACGGGCATAAAAAAGCCCCGCAACCTCTCAAGCTCTTGATCACCGTGGTGCCGCGTCGCAAGACCGAATATTTTATGGATCTTCTTCAGTCCTTTGACGTCAATATGCAGTTTTGCTCGACCGCACACGGCACCGCCACCTCGGAGATCCGTGCCCTGATGGGCCTTGAGGACGACGAGAAGCGCGTCATTTTCAGCGTTATTCGCGGCGATATGGCCGCACGGGCGCTCGGCACGCTTGAGGAAAAATTTCAAACCATTAAAAATGCGAAGGGCATTGCCATGACCGTGCCGCTAACGGGTATGATCGGCGTGGCGCTTTACCAGTTTTTGGCCAACAACCGTAAGGGAGGAAAAGCAAATGAAATTTGAGCATGAATTGATACTTTGCATCGTAAACGTAGGCTTTTCCGATGCGGTGATGGAGGCCGCACGCGCCTGCGGCGCGGGCGGCGGCACCGTGATCAACGCCCGCGGCACCGCCAATAAGGAGGCGGAAACCTTTTTTAAGATCACCATTCAGCCCGAGAAGGAGGCTGTGATGATTTTGGTGCCCGCTGCTATTAAGGATAGCGTGCTGCGCGCCCTTTACGAAAAGGTCGGTCTGCAAACGCCGGGGCAGGGCATCGCATTGGCACTCCCCGTTGACGGCGTTGTCGGTCTGCCGAGCAAAACGCCCCCTACAAGTGAGAATTGATCCTTTGCCAAGGGAGAAAGGAAATTCATATGAACGATTACGTGATTAAAGACAGCAAAGAAATGCACGAGCTTACAAAAATATGTAGGATCGGAATCGTAAAGCGCGTGGGAAACGAGTGGTCAACCTTTGTCAAAAAGATCAACGTTGATACGGTGCCTGATTTTGCGGCCGTTCGCTTTGACTCACAGGGTGTATGCGGTGTGTTTGTCAATGGCAAGCATATTGAGGGCAACACGGGCAGATATCCAAACCGTATCACTTATGCCGAGTGCACCTCAGCGCTTGTCCCGGGCGAAAACGAGATCAAAATCGTTTTGGGCGGCCATTATTATCAAGTGATCCGCGACAAGATAAGAGCGCGCGCAGGTGCGCTGTTTTCCTGTGTTGCGGCACAGCTGCTCCTTGAAAAGGACGGGAAAACGACGGAATACGTTACCGACGAAAGCTGGGCGTGTATTTCCGATGACGGACAAACCACCCCCACCTGCTACTCGGAGGTCACAAGGGCGGAATATGACCGCTTTTGGCTGTCTGCCGCTTTGGTGCCCGAATACAGCCCCATCTCCTGCCCGAAGGCGATCACCGATGTGGTCGGCGCGCAATATCAAGCGTATATTTCTGGCTCGAAGCTTGATTTTGCCTACCCCGAAAAGGTCGTGGCAACCAATATGAGCGCGGACGGTGCTGCTTTTGTTGCAAATGATGACGCGCCCTTTATCACCTACGATTTTGGCAGAATTTACGTGGGATACGTGAGCGTTGCATGTGAAGCACAGACGGAGGGCACGCTCCAAGTGTTACTCGACTATTCCGAAAGCACAGACGACTTTGATCCCGAAAGTGATTCTTGGCTCGCGAAGGTGGCCCGAAAGCTTTCCGTGCAACAAGCGCTCAAAAAGGGGAAAAATACGATACTTTTGATCCGTCGCCGTGCAGGCCGCTTTATGAAGCTTGTTTTTGATTGCAAGGTCAAGCTGACAAGCGTTTGCTTCAAGCTCAGCATGACCCCTGCCAAGCAGCACGGCTGGTTCTGTTGCGAGAATGAGATGCTTAATGAAATGTGGGAGGTCGGTAAATATACCCTGCACGTCAACAAGCACCAGGAATACGAAAGCTGCCCGCGCAATGAAATGAAATATTTTTCGGGCGACGGCATTATTGACGCCCTGATCGATTATTATGCCTTTGGTGATCCTTCACTCACGTATAGCTCGCTTTCCCTGGCGGAGCCGACGGTCAGCGGCGGTTTGCCGCCTGCAAAGCTTGCCCGCAACATTCCCCTCACCGATTACCCTGCGTGGCGCATTATCTCGGCGTATAATCACTACCTCTATTTTGGGGATAAATATTTTGTAGAGCAATATTTCGATGAGTTGGCTGCTTGTATGGATTGGCTGACCGAGAGAATGAACAGCGCTTATATGATCTATCAGTATCCCGTGTTCTACGATCCCTTTTTTACTGCAAGCGAGGCAGTTGAATTCACCTGTAGCTTTGACCGCTTGGGTGAAAAGCCGTTGGTCAACGCGGTGCTGTATAAGAGTCTGCTTTGTATGGCGGAATTTGCCGACCTTGTCGGTGATCAGCGCGGCAAGGAGTGGCGCCTGCTCGCGGAAAAGGTCTATGAGGCCTTTAATGAACGCTTGTGGGACGATAGCGTCAATGCGTACGTGGATACCTATGACAGATCCTATGTGCCGCAGGACGGCAACGCACTGGCGTTGCTCTTCGGCCTTGCCAAGGGTGAGCGAGCAAAGCTTGTGATGGCGTCCCTTCGAAAGCATTTGTGGACGCCGTACGGGTCTGCATTGCTCTCACAGCCCATCGAGCATACCAGAGGCGGATCCAAAACGCTCTCACCCGCGATGAATATGCATGAGGCGGAGGCAAGATTTTTGGCAGGTGATGCCGACGGCGCGATGGAGCTGATCAAAAATTGCTGGGGCACGATGCTGAAGAAGGGGGCAAAGACCTTCTGGGAGTTTGCACCCACCAATGCGGACGGGCGATGGCCTGTTCCCGCACACGCCTGGAGTGGCGGCTGCACGTATCTGCTCAGCGCCTACGTGCTTGGCATTCGCCCCCAAAAGGCGGGGTATGAAACCGCTGTCTTTGCGCCCTATACGGGTATGAAAAGCTTCAAGGGCGTGGTGCCCACCTGCCGCGGCTTGATCGCAGTAAGCTGCACGACCGAAAACGGCAAACGCGCATATACCTTAGCAATACCCAAAGGAATGGAAATGGATATTCAAATACCAAAGGAAGACACCGTAACGATCCGCCAATATTGATTTTAAATTTTTTGTGTAAACGCGAAGGGGGGGTGAGTCAAATGCAAAAATGCATTTGGTACTCACCCCCGTCGTTTTTGCTTTGCGGCTAAACACCGCAATTTTTGCCTGTTTTGCAGGCAAAAACCGCAAATTCCGCGCGTCAAAAAAGCCTACCGTCGGCTTTTTTGCGCAGGGACTGCGTAAATGACGCAGCCCCTTTTTTCATAAATCGGACGTGGCGCACCTTGCCGCTACAGGCGCAAGTCTTGTAAGTCATATCTGCAAAACAAGCAAAAAATCGTCATAAAAATTGCCAATCATAAGTTTTGTATCGCGGTGCACAATATATTCGGGGCGCGGAAGCAAACGCAAAATTGCAGGTCGCGCAAGCAGGGCTGCCGCAACGGCGGCAGCAAGTGGGCTCAAAACCGTGGGGGCATTGGCTGTCGCGGTGTGCGTACCCGCGATCAGCGTGGCAGATCGCCCTTGAAAATAGATTGGAATGCTTTGTGCTTGCCGTGTGTTTGCAGTGGATGCCAACCGATGGATGGGGTGCAAAGCGAAGGAGAACAAAATGGCTAACAAGCAGGCAAAGAAGGCGCTTGAGCAATTCAAGCAGCAGGCTGCAAACGAGGTTGGTGTCAACCTCAACCAGGGTTACAACGGTGACCTTACCGCCCGTCAGGCAGGCTCTATCGGTGGCCAGATGGTCAAGAAGATGATCGAGTCCTACGAGCAGGGCATGGGCGTTTCGCAGAACAAGCAATAAAGAATTGACCCATGGGGGGCGCTTTGATGGCGCCCCTCTTTTTTTGAGGTGCGAGGCGTTGGGGCGCGTTATCCCCCGAAACGGGGGAAAAGTGCCGCCGTGATTTTGTGCATGAGTGAACGGAAAGATACATAATGTGTCCAAAATTGGCTTGACAGGGTGATAGCGCGTGCGGTATAATGAGATATGATGAAAGCTGTGTCGTTGCCCGTGCGGCAGCACAGCTGAACGGATCCGAAAACCCCTGTTGATTGGAGGAAAGCTTATGAAAACAAAAGCTGTGAGACTGTACGGAAAAATGGACCTGCGTATGGAGGAAATGGAGCTGCCCGAGATCGATGCCGACGGCATTCAGGTCAAGATCATTTCCGACTCTCTTTGCATGAGCTCGTATAAGGCGTGCGTGGAGGGTGCGGATCACAAGCGCGTTCCTGAGGATATTGCCGAAAAACCGATCATTATCGGGCACGAGTGCTGCGGCAAGATCGTCAAGGTCGGCGAAAACTGGAAGCATAAGTTCAAGGAGGGCGACGACTTTGCCATTCAGCCCGCTCACTTTTATAAGGGTACGCAGCAGGCGGTAGGCTATTCGTATCAATTCTGCGGCGGCGACGCGCAGTATAGCAATATCCCGATGGAAACCTTGGCGATGGACTGTCTGCTTCCGTATCATTCGGACGTTTATTTTTACGGCTCACTTGCCGAGCCGATGAGCTGCATTATCGGTACCTTCCACGCCATGTACCACACCACCCCCGGCTCCTACGAGCACAAGATGGGCATTGTGGAGGGCGGTAAAATGGCGTTGCTCGCCGCCGTTGGCCCGATGGGACTCGGCGCTATTGATTACGCCCTGCATTGCGACAGACGCCCCTCGGTGCTGGTGGTTACCGATATTGATGAGGAAAAGCTGGCACGCGCGGCAAGCATCTATACGGTTGAGCACGCCAAGGAAATGGGCGTTGAGCTCCACTACGTCAATACGGCCAAAACACCCGATGCAGTTGCCACGTTAAGAGAGCTCACGGGCGGCAAGGGCTACGACGACGTTATTTGCTTTGTTCCCGTTAAGAGCGTTGTGGAGCAAGCAGATGCGATACTCGGCTTTGACGGGTGCTTGAATTTCTTTGCAGGCCCGATCGACTCGCAGTTTAAGGCAGAGATGAACTTCTTTAACGTGCACTATTCCTACACCCATATCGTAGGCACCAGCGGTGGCAACACCGAGGATATGCGCGAGGGCATCAAGCTGATGAACGAGGGACGCATCAATCCCGCAACGATGATCACCTACGTGGGCGGTCTTGATTCCGCAGCACAAACCACGATGTCGCTGAACAAGATGCCCGGCGGCAAGAAGCTGATCTACAATCAGATCTCCATGCCCATGACGGCGATCTCGGACTTTGCCAAGCTTGGCGAGACCGACCCGATGTTCAAGAAGCTGGCAGAGCTTGTTGCGGCACACAACGGCCTGTGGAACGGCGATGCAGAAAAGTATCTGCTGGCCCATGCAAAGCCTATTGAATAATATTTGAAAAGCACATTTAAAAAAAGAAACGAGGCATAGCGTGATACTCTTAACGGAGAACACGCCAATGCCTCGTTTTTTGCCCGCGCGCGTGCGTGGCGCGGTATATTTAAAATAGAAGCCTCTTTTTTTAAACGGTTTTGGCGCAAAAAATAGAACAAAGCTCGCTAAAAATTGGAAAATTATCTTGACATTTTGGAAAGCACGCGGTATACTATTCTTGTTATCTCATGCTTGACGGAGGCACACCATGAAAAAGAGTGAAAGACTGCTGGCGGAAAAATTTTTGTTGCAGCGTATTTTTGAGGAGGATCCCGATTTTGTAGATAAAACGATGGAGGCGTTTTCGCTTTCGCGCTCCAGCGTTTACAATTATATCAATCGCTTGCAGGATGCAGGCGAGCTTGAGCGTGTGGGCGGCTCTATGCCGTATCGCATTGCTTATCACACCACGCGCTTTACCATCGATACCTCTAAGGAGCGCTCCGAGGACCGCGTTTACAATCGCGATATTGCTCCTTTGCTTGAGGAATTGCCCATCGGCGTGCAGAAGATCTGGCGTTACGCGATCACCGCGATGCTCAATAACGCCATTGAGCACGCCCACGCCTCCGCGATCGTTTGTGTGGTCAGCCGCAGCCGTCTGTCTACCATGGTTGGGGTGCTGGATAACGGCGTCGGCATTTTCCGCCGCATCGGGCAGGCCTTGCGCGAGGAAACGGGTGAGGCCGTTACCACAGCCGAGGCTGCCGCTATGCTGTATACGGGCGGTTATACCACCATGCCCGAAACGCACATGGGTCAGGGTATCTTTTTCACCTCGCGCTTAATGGACCATTTTGCCATTCGCTCCGACACGACTCTGTTTACGATGGGCAGTGACGGTGAGGAGGTTGAGGCCGAGCGCTTCCGCGGCACCGCCGTGCAAATGGCGCTTGCCAACGACACCTCACGTGATCTTTCTGCTGTGATGGCACGGTATATTGACCCCGAATATGGGTTTATCCGCACCGAGGTGCCCGTGGCACGTATGTTTGGCGGCGGCTATCCCGTATCGCGCTCCGAGGCGCGCCGCCTTTTTGCTCTCGTTGCAGATTTTACCGACGTTGAATTGGACTTTGGCGGTGTGACGGAGATCGGCCCTGATTTTGCGCACGAGCTTTTTGGCGTCATTGCACGCCAGCACGACGGGCTGATGCTTTCTACCGTCAATGCAAACGAGGCCGTTGCCGCGGCTATTCGCCGCGCACAGCGCGCCTGAGCTAACGTAAAAAGAGGCACACGGGGTGCCGCAGTAGAGTCGTATGAGCTCTGCCGACAGGAAGGGGACGGGAAATTTTAGCAATTTCCCGTCCCCCTAGTTTCTGTGTGTCAGGATTGCCGCATGCGCGATAGCAGCCCTTCGATGGCGGTGGCGTGCTCCTCCTCCTCGGTTGCGATCCGTTCAAATAAACGTGCTCCCTTAGCCCCCTGCAAGCCATCGGCCAGCCGTTTGTAGGTGCTTGCCCCCTCGCGTTCTTCCTTGATGCGTGATGTAAGGACGGCTTCCAGTGCCGTCGGCGCTTCACCCGAAAAGCTGGCGCCGTGATAGGCACGGCGCGGGGAAAAGCGCGGCATGGGTGTAAGACCGTAGCGCAGCAGATATTGCCCCAGCTGCGAGAGGTGTGCGAGCTCCACACGTGCCAGCTCGTCAAACAGCCTTGCCGCCGCAGGGAAGGCGGCTGCCGCGCGCATCGCGAGCAGGGAATAGTCGTATGTGTCGCTCAGTTCCTCCGAAAACAGGCGCAGGACCTCACGCAAATGTGCGGCGTCGCCGCTCGTCAATGGCACTTTTTTAGAAAACAGCTCCATAGGCACTCCTTTGCCAGCCGCACGGGAACAGGATCCACAAGCCCTGCGGCTTTGTTTTTAACAGTAAATGCCGGGGGCGCACAAAACGTGAAAAGGGCAGAGCGCACAGCGCTCTGCCCTTTTCAAAATGATCAGTTTTTCATTGCCGCGCGGCGTAGACGCATCGTCTCCTTCATACGCAGCTCGGTATTGAGGATCTTTTTGCGCAGGCGGATCGATTTCGGTGTCACCTCGATCAGCTCGTCGTCGGCGATAAATTCAATGGCTTCCTCCAGCGAGAAGATCACAGGGGGTGTCAGCAGCAGCTTTTCGTCAGCACCTGCCGAGCGAATGGCGGTCAGCTTCTTTTCCGCACACGGGTTGACGGCAATGTCATCGTTTTTGGGGTTCATGCCGACGATCATGCCCTCGTAGACCTTGGTCTGGGGACCAACGAACAAATTGCCGCGCTCTTGCGTGTGGAACAGACCGTAGCGCGTC
Organism: Oscillospiraceae bacterium; assembly: GCA_015063895.1. Classification (GTDB taxonomy): domain Bacteria; phylum Bacillota; class Clostridia; order Oscillospirales; family CAG-272; genus Firm-07. The sequence goes on from SVTG01000008.1 coordinate 27,990, forward strand.
GTCTCACCGTCGCAGGAGGCGATCAGTGCACCTGTAAAGCGCATCGGGATCTCACCGCGATAGGGCTGATAGCTGTCAAACAGGGTATTGATCACGCCCTCGCCGTGCGTGGCGGTCAGAAACTCTGAGCGATAGCCGATCAGGCACCTGGAGGGGATCAGATATTCAATGCGCGTGCGGTCACCCACGGGGTGCATCTCCAGAAGATCGCCCTTACGCTGCCCCAGCTTTTCAACCACGGGGCCGACGAAATCAAGCGGCACGTCAAGCGTGACCTTTTCCATAGGCTCGCATTTGACGCCGTCAATTTCCTTAAAGAGGACGCGGGGGTTCGAGCAGCAAAGCTCATAGCCCTCACGGCGCATGTTTTCAATCAGGATCGAAAGGTGCATTTCGCCGCGCCCTGCCACCTTAAACTCGTCCGTGGTGTCACCGTCAGACACGCGCAGCGATACGTCGCGCATCGTTTCGCGGTATAAGCGCTCACGCAGCTGACGGGAGGTGACGAATTTGCCCTCCTTGCCGGCAAGGGGGCTGGTGTTGACGGCAAAGGTCATTTCCATGGTCGGCTCGCTTACCTTGACAAATTCAAGGGGCGTGGGGTCGGTCGTGGCGGTGATCGTGTCGCCGATCGTGATCGAGGCGGCGCCCGAGAAGCAAACAATGTCACCCATTTTGGCACTTTCTACGGGCACGCGCGTCAGGCCGTCGATCTGGTAGATCGAAACGATCTTGGTGCGCTTGGGGGCTTCGCCCGAGTGATAGTTGCAGACCAGCGCGTCCTGGTTTTGCTTCAAAACGCCGCGTTCAATGCGTCCAATGCCGATACGCCCCACGTAATCGTTGTAGTCGATCGAGGAGACCAGCAGCTGCAATCCACCCTCCTCATCACCCTCGGGAGCGGGAATATAGTCAAGAATGGTATCGAAAAGAGGCGTGAGGTCGGTGCCTGCCACGTCGGGCTCGCGCGAAGCGGTGCCGGCACGGCCCGAGCAGTAAAGAATGGGGCTGTCCAGCTGCTCGTCGGAGGCGTTAAGGTCAATGAGGAGCTCCAAGACCTCGTCCTCTACCTCGCCAAGGCGAGCATCGGGCTTGTCGATCTTGTTGACGACCACGATCACGCGATGATTGAGCTCAAGGGCGCGCTGTAATACAAAGCGCGTCTGGGGCATCGGGCCCTCGGCCGCGTCAACCAAAAGGATTACGCCGTTTACCATTTTGAGTACGCGCTCCACCTCGCCACCGAAGTCAGCGTGCCCGGGGGTGTCAACAATGTTGATCTTGACGTCCTTGTAGTGAACGGCGGTATTCTTGGCCAAAATCGTAATGCCGCGTTCCTTCTCAATGTCGCCCGAGTCCATTACGCGCGTCACGGTTTCTTGATTTTCACGGTAAATGCCACCTTGCTTTAGCATCTGGTCAACCAGCGTGGTTTTGCCGTGGTCAACGTGTGCAATGATGGCAATGTTGCGTAGATCTTCGCGAATCATAGTCTGCCTCACTTTCGCATTTCTTAAAATAACACTTTATTATAACATAAGCATAGTTGTTTGCCAAGTGGAAAAAGGGCAATTTTTGCAAACTTTTTACATTATACAGCAAAAAAACGCATGGTGCTTGACATTTTACGGGCCGCGTTTTATAATAAATGGGGTCAAATGCGTTTTCCTCGCATTTGAAGAAAGGCGGTTTTGTATGTTTGTCGATATGTTTGGTAAAAAACGCTTCAAGCTGGGTCTTCACCAGCACTCATCGCTCTCCGACGGCAAGCTGTCGCCCGAGGAGCTGGCAACGCTGTACCGTGACAACGGCTATGATGCCATTGCCATCACCGATCACTGGTATTTTTACCCGGAGGGGGAGCTGGCAGGTCTGCCGATCCTGTCGGGGGGAGAATATCACGTTGGCTTCCGCGATGCGGGTGAGGGCGTTTTCCATATTCTTTGTCTGTTTGCCGACCGCGCGCCCGTGCTTGAGCGCGAGGGGGCGACTGCGCAGGGCATTATCGATGCCATTCACGATGCAGGGGGACTTGCCGTTCTCGCGCACCCTGCGTGGTCGATGAATACCACCGAAAGCGTGAAGGCGCTGTCGGGCTTTGATGCCACCGAGATCTACAACACCGTATCGCAGAATACGCGCCGTGCCGATGCCTCGGTTCTGATTGACCATTACGCCCTGAACGGTATGTGTTTTCCGCTGCTGGCTGCTGACGATTTTCATAGCCTCGCCCATTTTCCCCGTCCCGTTTCCTTCGTGATGGTGGAAAGCGAGGACCTGAGTGCCCCCGCCCTGCGTGCGGCCATTCGCGAAAAGCGATTTTATGCCTCCACGGGTCCTGAAATTCATTTGAAAAGAGAGGGGAATACCGTGGTGCTGGATTGCTCACCTGCAGCAGAGATCGTATTTGAAAGCAATCTGGTGCTTTCCCCCAACCGCATTGCGGTCGGTGAGGGCCTTACGCACGCCGTTTATCCCCTCAACGAAAACGAGCGCTTTGTGCGCGCCTTTGTCACCGATGCCGAGGGCCGTCAGGCATTCAGCAATTTTATTGAAATTTGATCTTGCAAAAATTCTCTCGGTGGGCGAGAGAATTTTTTGCTTTTTATCATCAAAACCGCTTGACAAGAAAGACGCGGTGTTATATAATGTAGATACTGTGGAGAGATGGAGATGCAGGAGTACACCGGGTGAGGTGTACCTTTGCATCTTTTTTTATAGTATTTTTTCAGTAAGGAGATCCTATGACGTCTTATAAGCTGATTGAATCGCTTGAGCTCAATCCCATTATTGCCGCCGTACACGACGGTGATTTCGATGAGGCGGTCGCTTCTCCCGCCGAGGTGATCTTTTACCTCAAGGCCAACCTTTTGACGGTGCGTGAGCGCGTTTTGGCGGCACACGGGGCAGGAAAGACCATTTTGGTGCATATTGATCTTGCCGATGGCGTCGGTAAGGACCGTGCGGGTATAGCCTTTCTTGCCGAGTGCGGTGTAGACGGCATTATCAGCACGCGCACCCAGCTTTTACGCTATGCCAAGGAGATGGGGCTTGTTGCCGTGCAACGCTTCTTCACCCTTGATTCGCAGGGAATGGAGAGCATTGAGGAAACGCTTTCTAACCCCGTGTGTGATCTCATTGAGCTGATGCCGGGTGTGATCGGTAAAACGATCTCGCGATTTTCTCGGGGCGCGATCCCACTGATCGCAGGCGGCCTGATCGAAACGAAGGCAGAGGTCACCACGGCCCTGCAATGCGGTGCGCTTGCCGTATCGACGGGTAAGCGTGCGCTTTGGTATATTGAATAAAATTTTTAAAATAAAAATAGCGAGGAAGGTAGAAGTATGTATGACGTATTGATTGTCGGCGCCGGCGTCATTGGCGGTATGCTGGCAAGGCAGCTTTCAAGATACAACCTCTCGGTTTGTATGCTTGAAAAGGAAAACGACGTTGCCATGGGTGCCACTAAGGCAAACAGCGGTATCGTGCACGGCGGCTATGACCCCGAGCCCGGCACCCTGAAGGCCAAGCTGAATGCCGAGGGCGTGCAGAAGCTTTACGACGTGGCAGATGAGATCCACGCGCCCTACCGCAAAAACGGTTCCTTTGTGTGTGCGTTCGGTACACCCGAGGAGGAAGCGACGGTAAGAAAGCTTTACGAGCGCGGTCGGATCAACGGCATCAAGGGCCTTGAGATCCTGACGGGCGACGAGGCGCGTGCCTTGGAGCCTGCCCTTTCCGATAAGGTATCCCTTGTGCTCAACGTCACAAACTCAGGCATCGTTTGCCCCTACGAATTGACGGTTGCTGCTATCGGCAACGCGATGGATAACGGCGCTGAGTTGAAGGTCGGCTTTGCCGTCAGCGCGGTCGAGAAGACCGAAAACGGCTTTGTGGCTGTTGCAGAAAACGGCACCCGTGTGGAGGGTAAATATCTCGTAAACTGCGCAGGTGCTTATTCTGACCGTGTGGCTGCCATGGTGGGCGATAGCTTCTTTACCATTATCCCGCGTGCGGGTGAGTATATGATGCTTGACAAAAATGAGGGCAGCCGCGTATCGCATACCATCTTCCAGGTGCCGAGTGTCGAGGGCAAGGGCATTCTGGTATCCCCCACGGTGGACGGCAACCTGCTGACGGGTCCTACCGCCAGCAAGGTAGCGGATCCTACCTGCACCGAAACTACGCCCGAGGGGCTTGAGGCTGTTGGGCGTCTTGCCGCCAAGAGCGTGCCGAGTGTAAACTTCCGTCAGGTCATTACCTCCTTTACGGGCGTGCGCTCGTCCGAAAAGAACGGTGACTTCATCATCTGCCCCTCAAAGACTACCGCGGGCGTTCTGCACGTAGCCGCGATAGACTCCCCCGGTCTTACCTGCTGTGTGGCTATTGCCGATTACGCGATCGAGCAGCTGCGCGCAATGGGCCTTGTCCTCACCGAAAAGGCAGATTTTGATCCTGTGCGCGAAAATCCGCACGCCTTCCGTGAGATGAGCGATGAGGAAAAGGACGCTTATATCAAGCAGCACCCTGCCTACGGCAAGATCGTTTGCCGCTGCGAGACTGTCAGCGAGGGTGAGATCCGCGATGCCATTCGCCGCAATCCGCCCGCCAGAGACATTGACGGTGTCAAGCGCCGCACGCGCTCGGGTATGGGCCGCTGCCAGGGTGGCTTCTGCATGCCTTACGTGATGCGCCTGCTTTCCGAGGAAAACGGTGAGCCGATGGAAAAGATCACCAAAAACGGCGAGGGCTCTGCCCAGCTGACAGGAAAACTGTAAGGAGGGGCGATAGAATGAGAGCACATGATATTGTGATTATCGGCGGCGGTCCTGCAGGCATGGCGGCGGCTGTGGCTGCTTATGACGCAGGCGTTACCGACGTTGTCATTCTTGACCGTGAGGATAGCGTTGGCGGTATTTTGCGCCAGTGCATTCATAACGGCTTCGGTCTGCACAAGCTCGGTCGTGAGCTGACGGGCCCCGAATACGCCGACGTTTACCGCAAGGAGGTAGAAAAGCGCGGTATTCAGGTCTATTGTGAAACGATGGTGACCGCAGTTTCCGCAGACCGTGTGGTGACGGCACGCAACCGTCAGGGTATTATGAAAATTCAGGCAGGTGCAGTTGTGCTTGCCATGGGCTGCCGTGAGCGTAGCCGCGGTGCCCTGAATATCAGCGGTACGCGTCCTGCGGGTGTTTACAGCGCAGGCACCGCGCAGAAGATGATCAACTGCGAGGGGTATATGGTCGGCAAGAGAGTCGTCATTCTCGGCTCGGGTGATATCGGTCTTATCATGGCACGCCGTATGTCCTTTGAGGGCGCTAAGGTAGAGGCCGTATGTGAGATCATGCCCTATTCGGGGGGCCTCACGCGTAATATCGTGCAGTGCCTTGAGGACTATGATATTCCGCTTTACCTCTCGACTACCGTTGCCGAGATCCACGGCAAAAAGCGCGTGGAGGGTGTGACGATCGCTGAGGTCGATGAGAACCGCCGCGTGAAGGAGGAAACCAAGCGTTATATTCCCTGTGATACGCTCCTGCTTTCCTGCGGCCTGATCCCCGAGAATGAGCTCACGCACTCGGCAGGGATCCCGATCGACCCGATCACGTCCGGTGCGCTGGTTGACGAGAACCGTGAAACTGCCGTGCCCGGTATCTTTGCTTGCGGCAACGTGCTGCAGGTGCACGACCTGGTTGACTACGTGTCCGATGAGGCTGAGATCGCCGGCATCGGTGCCGCCAACTTCGTCAAAAACGGTGCTGTTACGGGTGATACCGTGCAGACTAAGGCGGGTAACGGTGTCAGATACGTGCTGCCGCAGCGCGTGCATACCGATAAGGGCAACGACGTTGCACTCTTTATGCGCGTGACCCAACCCTTTGGTAAGGTTCGCTTTACCGTAAAATCGGGTGACACGGTGCTGGCTACCGCACAGCGCCTGAAGGCTGCTCCCGGTGAGATGGAAAAGATCGTTGTGAAGCAGGATAAGCTGGCGCTCGCCAAGGAGCCTATCACCGTTTCGTTGGAGGTGCTGTGATGAAAAGAAATCTGATTTGTATTATCTGCCCCCGTGGCTGTGCTATGACCGTGGAGGGCGAGAAGGATAACCTGACCGTTGTCGGCAACGCCTGCCCCAAGGGCAAGCAGTACGCCATTGATGAGTGCACGCACCCCACCCGTACGGTAACCTCTATCGTGCGCGTTGCCAATCGCGTGGATACGATGGTCAGCGTCAAGACCGCGGCCCCCATTCCGAAGGAGAATATTTTCGATGTGATGGCTAAGATCCGTGCTGCCGAGGTGCAGGCACCGATCGAGGCGGGCACTGTGATCCTTTCGGATATTTACGGCACCGAGGTTATCGCCACTAAGACGATCCTTTAAGGAAAGTATGAAATCCCCACCGTGTAGCGGTGGGGATTTTTGCTTTTGTCTTGACAGCAGCCAAAAAGGGGGGTATAATGAAGCCAACGATACCAAAACAGGAGGGAGCGCAGCATGTCATTTTATCACGCTAAGTATATCAAGGCTGAGCCTGTGGCCGCGGCTTATTCGCACAACGACCCGGCCCCTTTTTTCAGAAAAAGCTTTCAGCTTAGCACCTTGCCAAAGCAAGCTACGCTTTCGGTGCAATCGCCCGGCTTCGTGAAGGTATATGTAAACGGCAAGGATATTACCGACCATTTGTTTCTCTCTCCCATCTCCGATCCGCAGAAAATACTGTGGTATGATACGTATGATGTTACCGCCCTGCTGCAGCCGGGCGAAAACGTGCTTGGCGTGATTGCCGGCAACGGCTTTTTAAACGAGTCCTTTCGTTCTGCCTGGTATTATGAGGTTGCCCCGTGGCGTGATGCACCGCAGTTCATGCTTTCGCTGTCGACCGATGGTACCCCCGTGGCGGTAAGCGATGTCACGTGGCGTGTTTCCAAGCAGCACTCGCACATTATTTATCATCATCTGCGCAGCGGTGAGTGGTGGGATATGAGAAGGTATGACACGGCATGGCTTTTTCCCGGGTTTGACGACAGCGTGTGGGAGAACGCTTTGCTGCGTGAGCAGCCTTTTGGCGGTGTGCTGAAGCCAACGCCTTGCCAGCCCGTGCGCGAATGCGCACAGCTGTCCCCCGTATCCGTCAAGGCGGCAAAGGACGGCTTTTTGTTTGATTTTGGCATAAATATATCGGGCTATGTCGACGTGACGCTGGAGGCACCTCGGGGCAGTGAGATCTCCTTTTACTATGCCGAGGAGATAGATGAGCAGGGAAATCCTGCACACAACGGCATGGATGATACGTATTTTTATGCCGAGTCGCCCTTCCAGCTGAATAAGCTGATCGCCTCGGGCGGCAAGGACCGCTTTAAGCCGCACTTTTCTTATCATGGCTTCCGTTATGTGCTGATAAAGGGTATTTCCGCACCGCCGACTGCTATCGTGGCTTGCTTTACGCATAACGATGTGGCACGCCGCTCGGATTTCACGTCGGGCAGCGCGTTGTTGAATTATATTTTTACGGCAAGCATTCGCTCTACCTATGCCAACATGTTTTGGTGCATTACCGATTGCCCCACGCGCGAAAAGCTGGGGTGGCTGAACGATGCGCAGGCAAGCGTTGAGCAAACGATGATCAATTTTGATATTCTGCCGCTTTATCGCAAGTGGCTGGCTGATCTTGAGGCCGGTATTTTTGAAAACGGCCTGATACACGGCACCGTGCCGTCTACTGACTGGGAGTGGGGACGTGAGTGCGGCCCTGTTTGCGGCGGCATGATCTATGAGCTGCCGTACCGTGCCTACCTTGCCACGGGCGACGCCAAGTGGCTGGTGGATACGCTTCCTTCCTTGCAGCGCTATACCGATTATCTTGAGGCCTCTGTGCGCGAGGATAAGCAGTTTGCCCTTGGCGATTGGCTGGGCAACGGTAACAGTAAACGCGTTCCCAAGGCAATGGTGCGCGATTTTTACCTGGTAAAGGCGTGGCGTGTCACAGCCTTGGCAGGCAGGCTTGCGGGCAAGGGCGGGGCGTTGCAGGCACGCTATGAGGCTGTGCGTGCAGCCTTTGTGCAAAAATATACCGATGCGGATGGCCGCGCCACGGTCACCGAGCAGACGGCAATCGCCATGATGCTGGCCGAGGGGCTTTCCCGTGACCGTGCGGTGCTTGCCGCGCAGCTGGTTGAGGTTGTGCTGCGTGATCGCTGTCAGATGACCTGCGGCATGGTGGGCGTGCAGTATATTTACGGCGCACTTGCAGCCATTGGGCGCGGCGATCTTGCTTATCGCATGATAAGCGAAAGCGAGCCCGGCTATAAAACTTGGTTTGAAAATGGCGCCACCACGCTGTGGGAGTGCTGGGACGGCCTTCATCGCGGCTCGCACAATCACCACATGTTTTCAAACGTATCGGGGTGGCTCTTTACCGCCCTTCTGGGTATCGCGCCGCGTGAGGATGCACCCGGCTATAAGGCACTGACGCTACAGCCCTCTTTTGTGGCCGATATCGGTGAGGTCAGCGGGTATATCGATACCGTTAGGGGGCGTATTGCGGCGGCGTGGCAGTATCGTGAGGGCGTGTTTACCTATACGGTGCAGCTGCCGGAGGGTGTTTGTGCCACCTTTGACGGCAAGCCCCTAACGACAGGTGAAAATGTATTTTACGTAAAGGAGAAAAAGTATGAAAATCGTTGAAAAGATGGCAGCAAAGGCGGCGCATAACTCGTCTTGCGAGGGTGTAACCATTGCATTTCTCGGCGATAGCGTTACGCAGGGCTGCTTTGAGATCTATAAAAGGCAAAACGGTAATATCGAAACGATATTTGATAAGCGCGGCTCGTATGAAATGGGCGTTTTTGATATCCTTTGCACGCTCTTTCCATCGGTTACGGTCAATATCATCAACGCCGGCATCAGCGGTGATACTGCACCGAGCGGTCTTGTGCGCCTTGAGCGTGACGTGCTGCGTCATGCGCCCGATCTCTTAGTGGTTTGCTACGGTCTTAACGATTGCGGCAGAAGCGAGGGGAGCATTGCACGCTACACGGCAGCATTACGCGGCATCTTTGAAAAGGTACAAGGGGCGGGCACAGAGCTCATCTTTATGACGCCGAATATGATGAATACAACGCTTAGCCCCCATATAGTCGAGCCCGATTTTGTGGCGATCGCTCAGGATTGCGCCGACAAGCAAGGCAGCGGTGTTTTTGATGCGCATATCGATGCGGCACGCGCGCTTTGTAAGGAGATGGGCGTTACGGTCTGCGATTGCTATGCACTTTGGAAGCGCTTGGCTGCGTGCGGCGTTGACGTGACCGAGCTTTTATCCAATAAGATCAATCATCCGACAAGAGAAATGAACCGCTTGTTTTCTTACGAACTGGTAAAAACCATGTTTGAGGCGTAAGCGTGTAAAGAAAGGTAATTTAGTATGAATTTTAAAGCACTCGATCAATTTTTAGATCAACTGATTGCGGGTGGCAAGGTACCCGCTCTTGAGCTGGCTGTGACAAAAGAGGATAAAACGGTGTATCATCAGGCCTTCGGCTATGCCGATGACGCCAAGACCAGACCCTCTTCAAAATCCGATATCCGCTGGCTGTTCTCCTGCACAAAGGTGATGACCTGTATTGCCGCCATGCGCTTGGTAGAAGAGGGCAAGCTCTTCATTTCCGATCCCGTTTCCGTGTATTTGCCCGAATTTGCGCACCTTAAGGTCAAAAATGATGAAACGGGTGAGGTGCACGACGCCGGGGAAGTGCTGACGGTGGCGCATTTGTTCGGTATGATGGGTGGCCTTGATTATGACCTCAAGGCTCCTGCCATTCAGGCGGCGATCGCCGCAGGGGGCGGTACGCGCGAGATCGTTGGCGCGATGGCGGAAAAGCCCCTGCATTTTGAACCGGGTGCTTCGTTCCAATACAGCCTTTGTCACGACGTGCTGGCCGCCGTGGTAGAGGTGATCGCAGGCATGCCCTTCGGCGAGTATCTGAACCGTATCATTTTTACCCCCCTGGGTCTTACGGATATCGGCTTTGTACCGAGCGAAGCACAGCTGGCGCGCTTTACCGATATGTATAGCTACGATTCGACCGCACGTGAGCTGCGATTGAGACAGTGCTGTAACGAATATGTGCTGAGTCCGCGTTATGAAAGCGGCGGTGCAGGGCTTTTCTCTACCGTTACGGCATATAGCAAATTCTTAGCCACCCTTGCCAACGGCAGAAGCCCCGAGGGATATGTTCTTTTAAAGCCCGAGACCGTGAAAACGATCAGCGAAACAGATCTTTTAACACCGGGCGGTCGTCTTGGTATGAATGCCGCTTGGCCAACGCGCTTTTTCGGGTATGGCTGGGGGCTTTGCGGCCGCGTGCATCTTGACCCCACCTATTCACACGCGAAATCTCCTAAGGGTGAGTTTGGCTGGGACGGTGCCGCCAATTCCTTCTGCCTCATCGACCCCGCCGAGCGTGTGTCGGTGATGCTCGGTATGAACGTGCGCCAATTCGCTTATGGCTATCACGTCATTCACCCCAAGCTGCGCGACCTTGTTTACGAGTGCTTGTCGGCAAAATAAATGTAAAGTAAAGCCCCACAACGGCATGCAAATTCTGCACCGTTGTGGGGCTTTTTGTGATAAATGGGAAAAGCTCCTTCGTTACTGCTTCAAAAACAGTATCTTGCCGTGCGGCACGGTAAAGGTGTCGGCCAGCATGTCATTCTGACGGTCCCTCCAGGGGGAGGAGAGCTTGAGGGTATAGGGCGCATTGGTAAAGTTAGACACCACAAGATAGCGCGCTTCGTTTACAAACATAGAGGCATATACGTCCTCCTGCAGGGGAGAAAGAATGTCGGCACACTCGCGCAGCTCAATGAAGGCCAGCGTGTTGTCCGTGACCATCGGGCGGTACAGGGCAAGATACCTGCACCAGCGCGGATAATCCTCCACGTCGTCGGGGATCGACGACCAAAGCGAGTAGGTGTAGGGGCCGTTCGGGTGTGCCTTCATATAGTCGCCGATTTTTTTGTTAAAGGCGTATTCAGGCCCCATGCCGTTTTCGTTACCGTAGTAGGGGATATTCTCCTCAATGCGCTTGCCGAGCAGTGGTCTGCCGCGCGAGGTGAGCAGAGGAAACTGCAAAAACGGGATCACCGAGGCGTAATAAAGCTCGGGGTCCTGCGTTTTTAGCTTTTCCTTGTCGGGACAGGGAACAACGTAATCGGCAAAGTCTTTGCCCACACCAACGTTCATTTCGTGAATGTTTTCGCCGATCCAAAGGTAGTCGTACACCTTATCTACGCAGGGAATCGGGTTGTTGCGGCTGCGATGCAGCTTGTAGATGCCGCCGCGTCGTTTTACCTCGTGGTAGATGGTAGAAAGCAGATCCTCGCATTCGGGGTCGTAGCCGTCAAACCCTTCACGCGCAAGGCCGCCGTTTACGCGGTATTGGCTATCGTAGCCCATGTCGTTAAAGATGCCGTCGAAATCGTAGCGGTCAAGCACGGCAAAGGTGCGGGGGAGCAGATACTCCCTCCACTCGGCACTGCCCATAGAGCAGGTGCGGTACTTGAAATGCATACCGTTGATACAGCGCTTTTCACTCACCGTAAACCTTTCATCAAAATCGGGATCAAGCTCGTGAAAATATCCGGAGGAGATATAGGGAATGATCTTGATACCAAAGGAGTGCGAAAGCTCAATAAAGCGCTCAAGCCCCTTGGGGTCGTGGCAGGTGAACTTGTCGGCACCGAGGTGACGGATAGGGTCGTTCCATTCCTCATGGATCTGAATTAATTCCACACCGTTTGCCGCCATGTCGCGCAGCATCTCGCGGTCGTAATCGGTGGGAGTAATGGAAAACGGTGCGGGGTAGTCCCCAAGGTTATATACCGCCTGCCCCGGCAAGTACTCATGAATGCGCTTGCGGCGCAGATATTTTTTGTTGCCAAGCTCGGATCTGTTGATATTATCGATGCGTGCCCGATGTTCTTCTAAGCTTAAAAATTTCATTTGTTACTCCTTTGTCGCAGCAACCGGGTGAGTGTGCTTTGTATATAAAACAGTATAGCAGTCAAGGCGGACAAGGTCAATAGCTCTTTGTATTTTTGTAAATTTTATCACCAAGTAAGCAAAACCCCAAAAGCGAGGCGCAACGCACCTCGCTTTTGGGGCTTTATCAGCCGTTGGCATAGATCTTATCAACCAGCTCCTGTACGCGCACAGCGCGCTCGGCAAGGGTATAGTCGAGCTTGCCACTTGTGACCAGCGCGGTGAAGGCTGCCAGCTGGCGGCGGTACATATTGTTATCGGGGTTGCCCTCGTAGCAAACGGGCTCGTCGGTGGTGCGGTTTTGCGCCGCCTCATAATCGCCCTGCGGGCAGAAGAGGTGGGAGAGCACACCGCCGTCCTCCTGAGAAAGCGTACCGCGGCAGATGATATAGCCCTTGTCGCCATAGATCTCCAGCTTGCTTTCACTTGCCTTGTCGGGAATGTTAAAGTTGCAGTCGAGGTGACCGAGCACGCCGCTTTCGGTCTTGAAGATCACCACGGCGCTGTCCTCCACCTCATAGGAGAAGGTCTTGGTGGCAAGATAGCCCTTGACCTCAGCGATCGGCTCACCCAATACGTCCTCCACCAGCTCGAGGCAATGTACGCCAAGGTCCATCAGCGCGCCGCCTCCGCCAAGTGCGCGGTTTTGGCGCCACGCCCCCGCAATATCGGGGTACCAGCAGGTAAACTGTGCGCGCAGGCTGACGGGCGCACCGATCCCTCCCTCGCGGATCAGCTCCTTGGCCTTTTCGTGCAGGGAGTGATATTTCATCATATACCCGATCGAAAGCTGCTTGCCTGCGGCGCGGAATTTTTCCAGCAGCTCGCGGCTTTCACGCCCCGAAAGGCATACGGGCTTTTCCAGAAAGACGTGATAACCAAGGCCGAGCGCCAGCTCTGCCTGTGCCTTGTGGCAGAATACGGGCGTGCTGATATAAACGGCATCGGCCACAACGGTCTTCAGCATTTCGGCCTCGTCGGTAAAAAAGGGCACGCCGTATTTTTCACCCACTGCCTTTGCCGCGGCGGGTGCCTTGTCCATCACGGCAACCAGCTCGTTTTGCTTATCCGTTAACAGTGCGGGGATCGTTCTTCTGTCAGCGATGCCGCCTGCACCGATCACACACCATTTCATACTCTTTTCCTCCATTTCAAAAAGGGGTGAAGCGTTAGATGCAGAAGACGCGTTCTCGGTGCGATAGGCGTATATGATACGTTGCGTGCCGAGAACGCGTCGAAAAAGCACACATAAAATTTGAAATTCGCAAGAATTTCTACCTTAAAAGCTGCTTTGCTGCCCGGTTTTCATGAAAAAATCGGTTCCTTTTAACCTATTCTGTGTGCTTTTGGTCTGCGCTAACGATCCAGCCCTTTAGCGATTTACGTCACCGTTGGTGGTGATACCGCCGTCAGCGCGGATAATGGCACCGTTCACGTAAGAGGCGTCGTCGGAGCAGAGCCAGCAAGCGATGGCAGCAATGTCCTCGGGCGTGCCCCAGCGGCGAATGGGTGTAACCATTTCAAGGAACTTCTCGTTGTTGAAGGCGGGGTTGTTGAGATTGCTCTGCTTGACCATCTCGGTGAGAATGGCAGCGGGAGCGATGCAGTTGGTGCGGATATTGTACTTGCCGTAGTCGACTGCAAGCGAGCGCGTGAGGGAGATCATTGCGCCCTTGGTCGCCGTGTAGGCAGCGCATTCGGGAATACCCGTCACACCCGCAGAGGAGGCGGTGTTGATGATAGAGCCGCCGTTTGCCGTCATAAAGGGCAGCGCTGCGCGGGTCACGAGATAGGTGCCCGTGAGGTTAATGCCGATGATGCGGTCCCAGATATTGGGGGCGATATTGCCAAGAGGGCCGTCACGGCCGTCAAGGAATACCGAGGCGTTGTTGTAAACGCCGTCGATGCGGTCGGTCACGGCCGCGATCTTTGCAAAGGCGGCAGCCACAGACTGCTCGGAGGAAATGTCGGTCTGCACGAAAAGCGAGTCAAAGCCCTTGGCCTTCAGCTCAGCGGCAGCTGCCGCGCAGGCAGCCTCGTTGACGTCAAGGCCGAGCACGAATGCACCCTCCTCGGCGAAGCGGCGCGAGGCGGCAAGGCCGATGCCGCCTGCGGCACCCGTGATCACGATATATTTGTTTTTCAGCATCATAGCGGTATCCTCACTTGAGCAGAGCGCGAATGCTGTCGGCAATGCCGTCAGCCTGCAGACCGTACTGGCCGCGGATCCAAGCCTGGCCGCCGATCTTTGCGACGTTCACGTCGGGGAAGGCAAGGCGCTTGAACTTCTTGGGGCAAAGGCTCTCGTCGGCAATGACCTCTGCTACGGCTGCGCCCAGACCGCCGATGATATTGTGCTCCTCAACGGTCACGATACCGCCCGTGTTCTTGCAGGCGTCGGCAATGGCTTCCTTGTCGATGGGCTTGATGGTGTGCATGCTGACAATGCGGCAGGTAATGCCCTCGGCGGCAAGCATATCGGCAGCCTTTACGACCTCGGTGCCGATCGGGCCGCAGAACATCAGCGTGATATCCTTACCCTCGCGCACGGTGTTTGCCTTACCGATCTTGAAGTCGATGGGGCCCTGGTGGATATCCTTCTCACCCTTATAGCCGCAACGGTAGTAGAAGGGGCCGTTGTGCTCGATCATGGCGTGGGTGGCGGCAACAGCCTCGTAGTTATCGCAGGGAACCTCAATGACGATATTGGGCAGCGCGCGCATAATGGCAAGGTCCTCGGTCGAGTGATGCGACATACCGAGTGCACCGTAGGAAACGCCGCCGCCGATAATGACGATCTTGACGTTTGCATCGTGGTAGCAGACGTCGTTTCTGATCTGCTCAAGGCAGCGCAGGGTGGGGAAGTTTGCAATGCTGTAGGTAACGGCAATGTTGCCCTCCATCGCGATGCCGCAGGCAACGCCGGTCATATTCTGCTCGGCAACGCCTACATTGTAATAGCGATCCGGGAAGGTATCACGGAAGGGCTCGATCTCGCCAAAGCCGATATCGGCCAGCACCATATGAATACGGGGGTCCTTTTTTGCAATCTCAAGTAAGGTCTTATTAAATACGGCTCTCATTTTACTTCACCTCTTATCTTAGCAATTACGTCGTCGATCTTCTCGTCGGGAACAAAGCGATAGTGCGACTCAACGGTGTTTTCAAGGTAGTCAATGCCCTTGGCCTTGGTGGTGTGTGCGATCACAAACGAGGGCTTGCCCTTCTCAAAGGGAACGGCGGAAAGGGCGTCGTAAAGCTCCTCCACGCTGTGACCGTCAACCTCGCGCACAGCCCAGCCGAAGTTCTGCATACGCTCAGCCAGGGGCGAAAGGTCCTCGATATCCTTTGCAAAACCAAGTGCCTGGATCTTGTTGTAGTCAAGAATGAGAATGAGGTTGTCAAGCTTTTCCTGTGCGGCGAACATAATGGCCTCCCAGGTGGAGCCCTCGTTCATATCGCCGTCGCTCGTCAGGCAAAATACGCGGCGGTCGGACTTTGCGTAGCGTGCGGCAATGGCCATGCCGACAGCGACGGGCAGACCGTGCCCCAGGGACCCCGTGGAAAACTCAACGCCGGGCACCTTGTGGCTGATGTGGCCCATCAGCTTGCCGTCGTCGCAGTAGTAACGGGAAAGCCACTCCTCGGGGATAAAGCCCTTTTGTGCGAGTGCCGAGTATACGCCTGCGGCGGCGTGACCCTTACTTAAGATAAAGCGGTCGCGGTCGGGCGCCTTGGGATTTTTGGGGTCAACTCTTAAGATCTTTTCGTAAAGAACCGCGATAATCTCAGCCATCGAGAGCATACTGCCCACGTGACCGCTGTGCGCGGCATTTGTCATTTTGACGCTATCCACGCGGATTTGCGTGGCGATCTGCTTGCATTTTTCCATTGCACGTTCTCCTCATTTATCAGTATTCGGGGCAGCAGCCCCTATGGATAGCCGTGCGGCTACAGTTTCATTCTACCGATTTTGGCGGAATTTATCAATACGTAATGCACCACAAAAAGTTCAATATCGTTCATTTGTTTCTCTTTCAATCTTGCATTTTGCAGCAGTGCGTGCTATACTGAAGGCATGAAATACATTCCCTTTAAGCTGCCGTCGGTTTTGGTGGTGGAAAAACTGGTTACGGTGCATTATTTTGAATTTTCAAAGAATTTTTATTATCCACCCGAGGCACATGATTTCTGGGAGCTGCATTACGTAGACAAGGGCTCGGCCATCAGCATATCCAATGGGGAGAGGACCGTGCTGACACAGGGCGACTTGCTGCTGCACCCGCCTATGACCACGCATCAGATCATCACGGACGGTGAAAGTCTGCCAAACGTATGCGTGGTGTCCTTTGTGCTGAAGCCTGCCGACCCGCCCTTTTTAGCAATGGGGAAAATGCATCTTGATGCCGAGGCGCGCAGCGTAATGAAGCGGTTTTTGACCGAGGCAGGGCATTTGTTTGATCTGTCAAAAAGCGATCCCGCCGCACACCGTATGCGCACCCGTGTGGCGCCCCCGCTTGGCACCGCACAGCTCTGCCGCCTGTATCTTGAGGAGCTGCTGCTGCTTTTGGGTCGCAGCAACGCACAGCCCGATATTGCCCGCACGCCCATTTTGCTTTCCGACAGCTGCAATGACCCGCTTGTACGGGATATGGTGCTCTATATGCAGGAAAACCTGACCAAAAACCTTACCATTGCAGATTTTTGTAAGCGCTTTTCCTACGGTAAAACGCATCTGTGCACCAAGTTTTCCGAGGTGACAGGCAAGACCATCAACGCGTATTTTATCGAGCTGAAGATCATCGCTGCCAAGCAGATCATTCGTGAGCAAAGCAGCTCGCGTGAGCTTTTCGCACGCGTGGCGGACCTGCTCGGCTTCAGCAGCCCCTCGTATTTTTACTATACCTTCAAGCGCCTGACGGGTATGACACCCACGCAGTATTTCAAAAGCGTGCATCAATATGATTTTGAAAAGGATAGTGGCGCTTCCACTTAAAAAAGAGAGCACAAAACACTGTTTTGTGCTCTTTTTTTATTAAAATTTTGCCAGCTCGTCCTTTAAGATCTCGCGGAAATAGTCGGCAAATACGTCGTAGCCCTTTTGATTGTAATGGATGCCGTCCTCCACAAAAAGTGTGGGATCCCACAGCGGCTTGTGCTGCAGGGGATCGAAAAAGTGGCAGTTCGGCGTTTTTTCGGCGATCTCGCGGATGCGGTCGCTATACGCCACACGGCTTGCCATCGGCACGTCTGCCTCGGCTACCGTAAAGGGTGCACCCATCAAATAGATCGGCATGTCGGGGAAGTCGGTGCGTGCATAAGCGATCACACGCTCGGCAAGCAGGAGGGATTCTGCATCGTCATAGCCGAAATAAGGGCCGTTGCCCCAGCTGCCGTAAACCAGCACACGGGGTGCAAGGGGCCTGATCATGTCGTGATAGTGATAGAGCTGATGCTCGGGACAGCTGCCGCCAAAGCCGCGATTGATGCAACAGGGTGCACCGCTTTTGCCAAGCAGCACGTCACGCAGAGGCGTGTGATCCCAGCGTGCGGGAGTCGTCAGATCCTTGCCCCAACGGGTGAAATAAGAGGGGCCGTAGAATACGATCTGCCCTTGGGGGGCATTCTCCGCGTCAAAGGCTACTTGGTATTTTTTAAACATATCTAACTGTGTGATAACGGGCATAACGGTCTCTCCTTTTTTATTGGTTGGATTGTATTATAGCATTTTTTTGCGTGAGTGTCTTTATACGATCGGGCAAGTTTTTTGCACGATTTGAGCAATTTAAACGCCGATCTCCTCATAGATCTCAAGCAGACGCTCCTCAGCCTCGGTCTTTCGTGCGTCAAGTGCGGCCGCACGGGTGTAGTCGCTGGCGGCCTCACCAAACAGCTCCTTATCGATGGCGGCAAGCTCTGCCTCCAGCGCCTCGTATTTTTACTATACCTTCAAGCGCCTGACGGGCATGACCCCGACACAGTATTTCAAAAGCGTGCACCAGTACGATTTTGAAAAGGATAGTGGCGCTTCCACTTAAAAAAGAGAGCACAAAACACTGTTTTGTGCTCTCTTTTTATTAAAATTTTGCCAGCTCGTCCTTTAAGATCTCGCGGAAATAGTCGGCGAACAGCTCAAATCCTCTTTGGTTATAGTGTACGCCGTCCTCAACGAAAATGTCGGGATCGCACAGGGGCTTATATTCAAGGGGATTGAAGAAATGACAGTTGGGGAAGCGCTGGGCGATCTTGCGCAGCTTGTCGTTGTAGACCTCTCGCACGGTCAGGGGATGCAGGGCCTTTCTGATATAGTGCGCACCCATCAGATAGATCGGCATATCGGGGAAATCGGTGCGCGCATAGGCGATCACGCGCTCCGCTAACTCCAAGGCCTCGTCGTCGCTGTAGCCGAAGGCCTCGCTGTTGCCCCAGCTGCCGTAAACCAGCACGCGGGGAGCAAGGGACCTTACCATACGGGGATAGTAATAAAGCTGATGCTCAGGGCAACTGGAGCCAAAGCCACGGTTGATGCAGCAGCGGGCGCCGCTTTTACCAAGCAACGCTTCTTCTAAGGGCGTATTTCCCCATCTTTCGCTCCAGCGCGTAAAATAGGAGGGGCCGTAAAAAACGATCTGCCCCTGCGGGTCGTTTTGCGCCTCGTAGGCTAACACGCTTTTTTCAAGCGAGGTGTTCCATATGTCAATGTACTGTAATCCAACGCGAACAGGCATAATATAAGCTCCTTTTCCTTTCTTGCCGCCGATTACTTGGCAGCTTGGCTTTAGTATAAGATATCTGCTTGGCTTTGTCAACCTATAAATTGTAGAATTTGGCTTTGTTATCCTACAAATTGCAGATGCTACACCCCGATTTCCTCGTAAATTTCAAGCAAGCGCTCCTCGGCCTCAGTTTTGCGTGCGTCAAGGGCAGCTGCGCGGGTATAGTCGCTGGCGGCCTCACCAAACAGCTCCTTATCGATGGCGGCAAGCTCGGCCTCCAGCGCCTCGGCCTCCTTGCGCAGGCGCTCAAGGCGCGCTTTTGCCTTGCGTTCCTCGGCGGCGCTTTGCTTGCGGGCAAGATACTCGGCCTTGCCGGCACTCATCGGGGGCGCGCTTTTGCCTGCCTCGGCGGTGCTGTTTTTTGCCGCGCGTGCGGCGCGGAAGGCCAGAAACTCGCTGTAGGCGTGCGTGGTGCTCGAGGGCTTGTAGTCAAGCAGATCGCCATCACCCGTGTCGGGGCAGAGCGCCAGCACGCGCGTGGCAAGCTTATCCATGAAATAACGGTCGTGCGATACGGCAAGTATCGTGCCGTCAAAGGCGGCAAGGGCATTTTCCAGCGCCTCGCGCGAGTCAATGTCAAGATGGTTGGTCGGCTCGTCGAGGATCAATACATTCACGTGCGACAGTATGAGCTTTGAGAGCGTCAAACGTGCGCGCTCGCCGCCCGAAAGCACGGCAACGGTGCGAAAAACGTCCTCTCCTACAAAGCGGAAAAGCGCCAAGGTGTTGCGAATTTCGGTTTCGGTGAGGTTGGGGTAGGCATTCCAAAGCTCGTCAAGGACGGTGTTCTCGGGGGTGAGGTTCTGGTTTTCCTGGTCGTAGTAGCCGATCTCCACGTTATAGCCGTGCTCCACACGCCCGGCACTTGGTGTCATACGCCCCAGAATGATCTTTAAAAGCGTGGATTTTCCGCACCCGTTCGGGCCCGTGATAAAGGCGCGCTCGTTCTTTTGCAGCAGGAAGTCGATCCCCGTGAATAAGCGCTTGGCGCCAAACGCCATGGAAAGCCCGCGCACCGAGATCACCTCGTTGCCGCTCTCTCTTGCCTCGCGAAAGGTCATGCGAATGGCCCGGGGAGCCTCCCTTGGCTTTTCCAGCCTTTCCATTTTGGCTAAGAGCTTCAAGCGCGATTCGGCGGCGATGATATTTCGCTCGCGGTTCCACGCGCGCTGCTGGGCAATATAGGCCTCTTGACGGGCGATCTCCTTTTGTTGATTTTTATAGTGCTTTTCTGCGATCTCGCGGTCGCGCTTACGTGCCTCGGCCGAGGCCGTGTAGCCGCCCGTGTAAAGTGCTGCGCGCGCGTACTCCAGCACCAGCGTTTTTGTGGTGACGCGGTCAAGAAAATAGCGGTCGTGTGAAATGACCAGCACGCACTTTTTGTATTGCGATAAAAAGCTTTCAAGCCACCAGAGCGTATCAATGTCAAGGTGATTGGTCGGCTCGTCCAGCAGCAGAATATCGGGCTCGCGCACCAGCTGACGGGCAAGCGCCAGGCGCGTGCGCTGACCGCCAGAAAGGGTAGAGAGCGGGCGGCGCATCGCCTCGTCGTCAAAGCCGAAGCGCAGCAGCACCGAGGCTGCCCGTGCACGGAACTGCGGGCCGCCGTTTTCCACAAAGCGGCGCTGTGCCTCGGCAAAGCGCTCGCTGAGCGCCAGATACGCGGGCGTGCCCGCCTCGCTCTCGCGGGCGTGCAGATCAAATTCAAGGGCGGCCAGGTGCTCCTCCTCAGCCAAAAGCTCGGGGAAGGCAGCGATCATTTGCGCGAGTGCGTTGTCGCCTGCGTTCTCGTCGATCTCAAAGGCATCGTCCTGCTTCAGGATCCCCAGCGTTTTGCCGTTGCCGATAAAGACGTTGCCACCGTCGGGCGTGAGCTCGCCCGTGATCACGCGAAACAGCGTTGATTTGCCGCAGCCGTTCACGCCGATCACGCCAAGCCTGTCGCCTTCCTCCAGCGAAAAGCTGACCTTATCCAGTACCGTGCGTACCCCGAAGGATACCGTAACGTCACACACACCCAGAACAGCCATGGCCTTCTCCTTTCACCCGTATAATATTCTAAATTATTATAAAGGAATATCATTTTTTTGTCAAGAGAAACTATCAAGTAAAAAAATTCAAAAAAACTATTGACAAGCGCTCGAAGATATGCTATACTCTGTAAAGTATTTTGCTTTACAGGTGAAGCCATGTTTGAAAAAAATCTGCAGCTGGCAGAATTGATCGACACGTATGCGATGCTCCTCAGTGACCGTCAGCAGCGCCTGCTTGATCTATATTATAATGAAGATCTGTCGCTCGGTGAGATCGCCGAGGACGTGGGCATTTCCCGTCAAGGCGTGCGCGACAGCATCAAAAAGGCCGAACGAGAGCTTGCCTTTTTTGAGGAAAAGCTGGGTCTTGTCGCACGCGCAAACGCCGTGCGCGAGGCAGGTGAGCAGCTGCTTTCGCTTTTGCCTGTGGGCAGTGAAGCGGCTATGGCCGCGCGCCGCCTGCTTGCCGTTTCAAGCGGCGAGGAGGAGGGCACCAATTAAATCGATACGTTAGGAAAGGCGGTGCTTTTATGTTTCAGAGTCTGACCGAAAAACTGAATAACGCCTTTAAATTTTTTCGCAACAAGGGTAAACTGAGTGAGGCTGACGTGAAGGCCGGTATGCGCGAGATCAAGCTCGCACTGCTGGAGGCTGACGTGAACTTCAAGGTCGTTAAGGATTTTATCAAAATGGTTTCCGAGCGTGCTGTGGGCGCCGAGGTCATGGAGTCGCTGCTGCCCGCTCAACAGATCGTGAAGATCGTCAACGAGGAGCTCGTGAAGCTCATGGGCACCACGCAAGCAAAATTGACCATTGCCCCCAAGCCTCCGACGGTCGTCATGATGGTCGGTCTGCAGGGTGCGGGTAAGACTACCCACGCGGGCAAGCTGGCGGGTATGTATAAAAAGCAGGGCAAAAAGCCCTTGCTTGTCGCTTGTGACGTTTACCGTCCCGCGGCTATTAAGCAGCTGCAGATCCTTGGCGAAAAGCTGGATATTCCCATATACGCCCCGGGCGATAAGGAAAAGCCCGTGAAAATTGCCAAGGAGGCATTGAAGCTTGCCGAAAAGCAGGGGTACGATATGGTGTTTATCGATACCGCAGGCCGTCTTCACATTGACGAGGTGCTGATGGGCGAGCTGCAGGAGATCAGAAAGGCCACCGATCCTACCGAGATCCTGCTCACCATCGACGCGATGATCGGCCAGGACGCTGTGACGGTTGCCGAGCACTTTAACGAGCAGCTTGACGTCACGGGTGTGATCCTCACCAAGCTTGACGGTGATACCCGTGGCGGTGCCGCATTGTCGGTGCGTCACGTGACGGGCAAGCCCATCAAGTTTATCGGTGTCGGTGAAAAGCTTGACGCGATCGAGGCCTTCCACCCCGACCGTATGGCCAGCCGAATCCTCGGCATGGGCGACGTTCTGTCGCTGATTGAAAAGGCCGAGGCCGCCTTTGATCAAAAGCAGGCCGCTGAGCTTGAGAAAAAGCTGCGCGCCTCCACCTTCACGCTTGACGATTACCTGGATCAGTTCGGTCAGCTGCGCAAAATGGGCAACATTGAGAGCCTGATCGGTATGATGCCGGGTGTCAAGCCCGGTGCCCTCAAGGACGCCAAGATCGACGAAAAGCAATTAGCACGCACCGAGGCTATTATCAAGTCGATGACGAAGCGCGAAAGGGAAAAGCCCGAGATCATCAACGCCTCGCGCAAAATGCGCATTGCAAAGGGCAGCGGTACCTCGGTTGAGGACGTCAATAAGCTTTTGAAGCAGTTCGACGCCGTACGCAAGATGATGAAGCAGTTTACCTCCCCCGGCGGTAAGCGCGGCTTACTTGGCAAGATGAAACTTCCGTTTTGACGGATTTTTTATAAAAATTTATATACAAAAACAAAAAACAAAGGAGATTTTTTACCATGGTTAAAATCAGACTCACTCGCACGGGCAAAACGCACAGCCCCTCTTACCGTATCGTAGTTGCTGACCAGCGCTCTCCCCGCGACGGCCGCTTTATTGAGGAGATCGGTCACTACAACCCCAAATCCAAGGAGCTTGCTGTAAACGCAGAGTCCGCTAAGAAGTGGCTTGGCAACGGCGCACAGCCCACGGAGACCGTTAAGGTTCTGCTTACCAAGGCCGGCGTAATCGGTTAATTACGCGGTGGCCGATATGTTGAGCCTCAAAGAAATCCTGACCGATATTGCCGCTGCCATCGTGGATCATCCCGACGACGTAGTGGTGCTTGAGCAGGAAGAGAACAATGAAGTGACGCTGACCTTAAGCGTACATGCCGACGATATGGGCATGGTCATCGGCCGTCACGGTCGCATTGCTAAGGCGATCCGCTCCGTCATGAAGGCGGCAGCAGGCAACTGCGGCAAAAAAGTGAACGTCGATATCAAGGACTAAAGCAAACGAACAGGCGCGCCGTGCGGCGCGCCTGTTCGTTTATGGTTTTTCTCGCTCTTTTAATTCGTATTGTGGGTTGCGTATTAAAATACCTTCGGCGGTCAGGATAAGCTCCACCGTGCCTTTAAAATGAAATAGCTCGCGCATTTCCTTTGGAATCAGTACGCGCCCAAGAGAATCAAGCCTTTTATAGATGCCGATTTTATCCATAATTTCCTCTCAAAATAAAATTTTACACCAATATGATAACACTTTGTTTGTATAAAGTCAAGAGAAAAGTTTGTATAATGTTATCAATATGTTTTTGAGGTGTTATCATGGCTACAAATAAAATTCAAACAGGGATCCGATTTGAGCCCGAGCTGCTTTATAAAATCACGCAGGTGGCAAAACAAAATAAGCGCTCTCTGAACGCACAGCTTGAATATCTTGCTCAGGAATGCGTGAAGAAATTTGAAGATGCCAACGGTGAGATCGTGGTAGATGAAAATGTGCTTTACAGCAAATAACAAAAAGCTTTAGGCTATCAAAACGAACAGGCGCGCCGTGCGGCGCGCCTGTTCGTTTATTTCTGAAAGCGGTGCGTGAGGTGCATCGCTTGGCTTTTTGGTGCGTTTTACCCCCATACGGGGCAATTTTACAAGAGATCGGCAATAGTATCCTCTACCATATGGCCCCCGTGCAGACGCGAGACCTTCGTAAATCCTGCGCGCTGTAAAAGTGTCAGCGCTTCGCCAAAGCCAAAGGCCAGCTTTTCGGCGTGATGCGCATCGGAGGAAAGGATCACGCGCCCACCGCACGCACAAAGCGTTTCAAGCAGCGGCACGGCGGGGTAGGGCAGCGTTTTCAAGCCTCTGATGATGGCACCCATGTTGACCTCAAAGAGCGGCACATGCTTGACGGTCTCCTTGATGGCCTCACGCGCCACCGCGAGGTATGCCTCGTTTTCCTCGTCGATCAGCCCGTGCTTGGTCAGCAGGTCAAAATGCCCCATAAAGGTGGGCTTATTTTTTTCGGCGTGGGCAACCACCTGCTCAAAATAAGCCTTGGCAAAATCCAGCTTGTTGCCGCCAAAGATGCTGTCAATGCCGCGCTGCTGCCAGTCGCGTCCGCTGTCAACGGGGAACCACTGATCGCCCCTGAGGATATAATGCACCGACCCGATGGTGTAGTCGTAAAGTGCGGTGTCGATCTCGGAGCCCCAGTCCCATTCTATGCCCAAAAGCAACGCAAAGCCGTATTGCTCGCGGGCGAGCTTTTGCTCCTCGCGCACGGTTTTTTCGTAATCCTCCATGTGCGTTTGGGGGCGCAGGCAGTAGCGCACGTCAAAGGGCGTCAGGCTATGGTCGGAAATACCAAGCGATAAAAGCCCTGCCGCACGGGCAGCCTCGGTCATTTCGTGTACGGTGCTTTTTCCGTCCGAAAACAGTGTGTGTGTATGAAAATCAGCAAACGCCATGGTAAGCCTCCCTTGTGTGATTGCTAACAGTATAGCATAAACTTGACCTAAAAACAAGCCAAAACGGGGTGAAAATTATTATTTTTTCATATTGACAAAGCTGCCTCAAAGGTCTACAATAATAAGTAATGATATCTTTTGATATCCGAAAGAGGGAGATTTGTATGCAATATCTGCAAAACATTCACACACATACGTCTTTTTGTGACGGCAAGGACGCCCCCGAGGATATGGTGAAGGAGGCCATTCGTCTGGGTCTTACCACCTTAGGCTTTTCGGCACACTCAGCTTCTTATTACAGCAATTATCCTCTGCCGCGAAACGGCACCTTGGATTATGTGAAGGAGATCAACCGTTTAAAGGAGGTCTATCGCGATCAGCTGGAGATCCTGCTCGGCTTTGAATACGATATGTACTGCGGCATTGATACCTCGCCCTTTGACTATGTGATCGGCGCGATGCATTACCTGTATATGAACGGCACCTTTATTCCGTTTGACCGCGACGTGGCCAATCTTGAAACGCAGATCAACGAGCATTTTGGCGGTGACGGCATGGCGTTTGCCAAGCGTTATTATTATGAGCTTGCCGATATGCCCAAGTACGTCAAGGCCGACGTGGTGGCACATTTTGATACCATTACTAAGCTTTGTGAGAAAAAACGCTTTTTTGACTATGAGTGCCAAGAGTACCTGGATGCCGCCAAGGAGGCGATCTACGCCTTGGTAGATAAGGTGCCCGTATTTGAGGTCAACACGGGTGCTATGTCGCGCGGCTATCGTACGGTGCAGTATCCCACCGCCCCCGTGCTTCGTGAAATGTGCCGCGCGGGCGCACATTTGGTACTGACCTCGGACTGTCACGACCTGCGCAACCTCACCTACGCCTTCCCCGAAACGCTGGAGCTGATCCGCTCCTGCGGCTTTGGTGAGATCTATTATTTGACGGGGAAGGGCTTCAAGTCCGTGCCGCTTTACTAAGACGCAGCCAAAGGCTGTTAAAAGGAGAACAAAATGAAGACAAAGCACAGAAAAGGGGTAAACGGTATTACGTTTTTGCTCACGCTCGTTTACTTTACGAGCTATTTGTTGCGTAAAAATCTCGGCGTGATGCTGGTCAAGGTCTGCGTGGATACAGGGTGGGCTGAATCCGCTCTTGCTATTGTGATGACGGGCCTGACGGTCTTTTACGGCGGCGGTCAGCTGATCAGCGGCTGGCTTGGCGACAAGATCGATCCAAGGCGCCTGATCGTGTGCGGCCTTACCGTGGCATCGGCTGCCAATATTGGCGTGTATTTTACAACCAGTATTCCCGTTTTGACGGTGCTGTGGTGTATCAACGGCTTTGCCCATTCGATGATCTGGGCACCGACCGTAAAGCTGATGACTCTGTATCTTGACGATAAGGAATACGGCTACTGCATGATGCGTATTATGTGGGGCTCCTCCTTCTCTACGGTCTTTTTGCGCTTGTTCTGCCCCTTGATGCTGCTGCTGATCAACTGGCGCGGCATTATGCTGATCCTCGCTGCCTTCGGTGTCGGCGTGGTCGCTACCTTTATTCTGATGGGCAGGCAGCTGTTCGGTGTGCCGCTTAATACCGTTTCTGCCGCAAAAGCAGAAGCACAGGCGGAACAGGCTGCCCCTGCCGTGGTGCCGCTGCCGCGCTTTGCTTGGCCGATGCTGCTCTTGGTGCTGCTTGGCATCGTGATGCACGGTGCACTCCGTGACGGCGTTGATATGTGGATGCCCTCGTTTTTGTGCCAGACCTTCGGCATGCCCGAGGAAAATGCGATCTTCTCCACGGTGATCTTGTCTGTTTTCGGCTTGTTCAGCTTCACACTCTTCGACTGGCTTTACCGTAAGTTCTTCCGTGATGAAATGATCTGCTCTACCGCCGCCTTTGCCGTTGCGACCGTTGCCGCGATCGTGCTTTACGTGATGACGCGCACGGGTGGGCCCGCGATCGTTTCCATGATCCTGATGGCCGTGATCATTGCCTGTGTGATGGGCGTGAACCTGATGCTTGTCGCGATGCTTCCCAAGCGGTTTCTCAAAAGCGGTAAGGTGGCTGCCTTCACAGGGCTCCTGGATGCGGCCGCGTATTTGGGCTCGGGGCTTGCCACGTACGGCTTTGCCGCCCTGTTTGAGGGCTTTGGCTGGAACGTGACGATCTTTGTGTGGTTCCTGGTTGCTGCTGCGGGTCTTGCCTTCTGCGGCATCGGCGTGCCGCTGTGGCGCCGCTTCCGTCGCACGTATTCCGACGTTTGATATGACAGTGAAAAAAGCCGTCCTGCTGACAGCAGGGCGGCTTTTTTCGTTTGATCTAAAATTCGGTGTTGAGCTTGGCTTGCTCGCTTTCTAAGTTGTTGATCACAGTCATTTCAGGCAGATCGCGCTCGGCGCTGACGGGCACCGCCACAAAAAACGTAGAGGTGTGGGCGGGGAGCTGCAAGCGCAGATAGGTGTAGGTCTTACCGAGGTAGGAAACAAAGCGCTCGGGGCGCGCGTGAATGTTGCCCGTGTGGGGGTCCCATTCGTCTACGTCGTGGGCACCGCGCAGCAGCAGATGATGATTGTAGTCGGTGTCGGTCGCGTTTGAAAAGTAGTAAATATCGCCCTCGTCGGTGCGCTTGTGGATATGGGTAAACATACCGCCGTGCGGGAAGGAGCGCGTAAGGCCCACCGTGTGAAATTCGGGATAGATCGCATTGAGCGCCCCGGTTCCCTCAAAGCGCCCCATGCCGGGAATATAGACGTCAAAGGGGACGCCAAAGGAATTGAGCGCGCGGTTCACAAGAGAGCTTTTTGTCATGTGTGTGCCGTCAACCGTCGTCGCGTTGAAGTATAAAAACAGTGCTTCGCCGCCGTTTTTGTTTTTGTTGTGGCAGTAGCGCCCCATCACGTTTTTGTCGGTGGCCTGAAGACCGAAGATGGCGCGTGTCAGCGCCTGCACCTCGGCATCGTTTTTGCCCTCCTTGTCGTATTCAAACGCCATGGTTGGCAGCTGGCCCGTGGCTAAGATCTTGCCGCCCTCGTCATAAAATTTCTTCAGCATACGCAGGTTCGGTAGGCTGATGATATGGGTGCAGGGCAGCACAAAGATGCTGAACTGCTCGCGGTTGTTTTTGTTGTCAAGGTAGAGCACGCCCCCCTCGGTGTGGCATTGCGTGCGCATAGCCTTGGGGTGCAGGACAGTCAGGTCGTGACCTGCATAAAAGGTAATGGCGTTGATCAGCGTCATGTAGTCGGCATCGGTGGGGGTCTCGGGATATTCGTAGCCCGTTACCTCAGAGCTGTAAAGCGTCACGCGGCTGTGCAGATCGTAGATCGGGTAAAGCAGGGCAATGTCCGACACGTGTCTGCCACCCTGCAGCATCAGCTGCACGCGCGCGATAAAATCGCCAAAGGTGCTGTCGGCGGTAAGCGCCTCGGGTAAATGGAGGGCCGCGTTGTTCACGCCGCGCGAAAATGCGTTCATGGCGTCCTTCATGAGGCTTACGCGATCGTGCTGCGGATAGCCGCGAAAGAGCTCGCCGTTGACGCGCGCGGTGTCAAAGTTGTAGGCGGCGCCTGCGGCAATTTTTACGGAGTTGGTGCCGTAAAGATAGGATTTATCAAACAGGGCGCAGGGAGAGTAGCGGTTGCACAGCATCGCGTCACCCGCGGTAAAGGAGCAGGCGGTGAGCTTGGGCTCGGTGAGGCTTCCGAAGGTGGAAAGCCCCAATTCCGAGGCAAAGTTTTGCAGCGCCTCCATCACACCGTGCTGGATCATCGAGGCACGTACCGTCATCAGCATGGCCTTGTAGTGCGTGGTATCCTTACCCGCATAACCAAAAAGCGCGGGGTAAAGGGGCGCGGGGTCAAAGCCAAAGCGGCGCAAAAACAGATCGTTGAAGGAGGGATCCCAGTCGCGGCGGTTGGTGCCGTGAAAGCCGACCTCGGCATAGGCAAGGGTCGTCAGCGTCGTGCCGATATAGGGGGCGAGCACGCCTGAAAAGAGGTTAAAGGCCATGGCCATATAGGCGCGCGAGGCCTCGTAGGAAAGGAAGTTGGCGCGGCGGCAATCGGGCTCCTCTATCGCCAGATATTCGCGCACCACCCAGTTGCCCTGCGGCACCTCCCAGCAGAGCTTGTTATCCTTGATAAAGGGTCTGAGGTCAATGACCTCGCCCCACATTTCGGAATAGGCCACGAGCGATAAAAGATCGCCCTCGTGCAGGCGTCTTTCCAGCTTTTCTCCCGTGCGGCAGATATATTCCTTGCACTCTAAAAGCTTGGCGTGCAGGCTCGTTTCGCCGAGGTCGTCGAGCATACGAATGACAAGATCCTCAAAGGCGCTGTCAAGGAAAAACGCGACCGTCAGCCCTCTTATGGCCGCCTCGTGCAGCAAAATGCGGTACATGTCGCGTACAGCATCAACGTCATCGGTGTTTTTGAGCTCGGTGCCCTTGGGCAGCATGGGGATCACCCCTCCGCACCCCGCGCGCTGGCAGGTCTCAAGTGCTGTGAGGATCGGCGTTTGCAGATCGGTCGCCGTGGGGGAGGGAAAGGTGAAATAATAGATCGGGCGCGTGCTGTTATCGGGTCGGGCAAACGTCGCCTTTTTTTGTGCGTATGCCATAGCGCTCTCCTTTTTCGTGGTATTGCCTTCAGTATAGCATATTTTACGCGTGATTTCCAGCGTTTTTGTAAATTTATCCAAAGTTTTACTTGTCTATTGACAAGCATATTTTTGAATGTTAAAATGGAGTTGGTCGCAAGGCTCGTAACACTTTATTCAGGAGGCCATCGGTATGAAAATTGATTTTCACGCACATATTTTGCCCCGTGCCGATCACGGGTGTACCTGCTCCGCGATGGCCGAGGCACAGCTGCGGCTGATGCAGCGTGCAGGCACCGACGCCGTGGTGGCAACCTCTCATTTTTACCCCAACGAGCATAGCATCTCTTCCTTTCTCGCGTGCCGTCAGGGCTCACTGGATGCGCTGCTTGAAAAACTGCCGCTGGCAGACCTGCCTATCGTGTATCAAGGCGCTGAGGTGCTGGTTTGCGCGGGTATACATAAGATGGAGGGGCTTGAGCGCCTTGCCATCGTCGGTACCAATGTGATCCTGCTGGAAATGCCCTTCGGGCATTGGCGCCCCGAGCTTTACGATGCGGTGCTTGGTGTGCGTGCGCGCGGACTTTGTCCCGTGCTGGCACATATCGATCGCTACGACCTACATAACGTGCAGGTGCTTTTGGAGGAGGGGATCTCCGCGCAGGTCAACGCCGCCGCGTTTGGACTGTTCGCTAAGACCGCCCCCTATGAGGCACTGATGCGTGAGGGGCGCGTGGTGGCGCTTGGCAGCGACCTGCACGGCAGTAAGGCCGCCGATTATCAGCGCTTTGTTAAAATGCAAAAAAAGCTGGGTAGTCTTGCTGATGCGGTCTTTGCTGCGACCGAGCAGCTGCTTCAAAATGCCACACCTCTTTTTGAGAAAAAAGAGAGGGTGGATACGTTGTTAACGTAATTGACAAAAGGAAAAACTATGGAACACAAGCTGCTCGCCCGTACTCCCATGCGGTGCCCAAGGGCACCGCATCCTTTTTGTTTGCCAGATATTGTTCCTTGATTTTGTTTTTTCCATATGGTACAATAAAAGTGTAAATTGTCGCGATTTTACAATCCAAACTGTTCGCTAGCAGACAAGAAAGGACGTATGTTTGAAAAAAGTATTGATAGCCCTTCCGATCCTGCTTTTTTTGTTTATCGTAGTTACCTTACCTGCCTCGGCCGCCTCGGTGCGCGTCACCGTGGACGGCGCCCCCTTTTCGGGGAGCGTCGAGGTGAAAAATAATACCACGTATGTGGGTGTTCGCAAATTTTCTACCGATCTTGACCCAACCGCCACCGTTACATATCATGCCGCCACGCGCACATTGACGGTGCAATCAAGCAAGCTGACGATGACCGTCACCGACGGTAGCCACTATATCGTTGCCAACGGCAGATATCTTTACTATGAGCAGCCCGTGTTTATGAAAAGCGGCACCATGTATGCGCCTGTTTTGCAGCTTTACCGCGCGTTTGGCGCGGGCATCAAATGGAGCGACGCGATGGGCGGCTTTGCCGTCACGCGCGGCAGTGGCGGTATTGCCGCAGGCAGCAGCTATTATAGAAATGACGAGGTGCTGTGGCTCTCGCGCATCATCAGCGCCGAGGCCAAGGGCGAGCCGCTGCGCGGTAAGATCGCCGTGGGAAACGTCATTCTCAACCGCGTGGCGCACAGCGCTTTTCCGAATACCATTTACAGCGTGATCTTTGATAAAAAGCACGGTGTGCAATTCACCCCCGCCGCCAACGGCACGGTCTATCAGGCCCCCACCGAGGAGAGCGTCATCGCCGCCAAGATCTGCCTTGAGGGATACTCCGTCAGCCCCCGAATTTTATACTTTGTCAACCCCGTTAAGGCACCAAACAGCTGGGCCGCTAAAAATCGCCCCTATTTTGGCAAGATCGGCAACCACGCGTTTTATAATTAACGCTAAAAGGCAGAGAGCACGCTCTCTGCCTTTTTTAGTGCATGGCGGTTGATCTATCCAAAGTCGTGCCGTT
Organism: Oscillospiraceae bacterium; assembly: GCA_015063895.1. GTDB lineage: Bacteria > Bacillota > Clostridia > Oscillospirales > CAG-272 > Firm-07. Next base: position 59,318 of record SVTG01000008.1, read on the forward strand.
CGCCGCCGCTGCTGCCTATTTCTTCAAATGCACAAATGATCTCCTCAATTTTTTCAAAGCATTCCCGATCCTCAAGGGTGTTATCCTGCAGTATTTCTTTGATTTTTTTAAGAGTACGGTAACAAATTGCTTCTACCGCCTCGTGAGATGGCGTTAAGTCGGGAAAGCGTATTTCCACCGTTTCGTGCTGTATCAGATGGCAAAGAATTTCTTTATAAAGCTCCATTTTTTTCTCCTTAAAATCGAATATGGGGATTATATCCCCTTAATAATTCAGATTATAACCCCCATAATAAATATATAGCCGCACGGGAGTCGAACCCATAAGCCCTGCGGCAATAAATTTTCGCGTCTTTTGACGCGTCAAGGCTTGAAAAGTCCGCACTTGTCTGCACCTTGCCACGGCAAAATCCATCAAAAATTGATTTGCCGCAGGGTGCCTTAGCAGTCCCACAGGAATAGATTTTTTGCAAGACAAGTTGAGTTTTTTGAGAAATATACAGATATTTAAGAAAAACTCAATGAAGTATTGCGGAAAATATATCCTGTCGGACCTTATGTGTTCGATTCCCGTGCGGCTAGGGGGTGAATTTTTTGATCGTATTTGATAAATTATTCGTTTTGATGCAGCAAAAGGGGGTTACCACCTATTGGCTGCGTGAAAAATGCGGTATTGACAGCAAGACCGTGCGCCGCCTCAAGGCCAACGATAACATGGAAACCAAAACCCTCAATAAGCTTTGCGCCGTGCTTGATTGCAAAGTTGAGGATATCATGGAGTATATACCCGATTAAAAAACACCGCCGACGGGCGGTGTTTTTTGCTGCTTTCGGTTCAGCCTGTATTGGAGTATCAAATGATCCGCGATCATCGCGATAAACTCCGAATTCGTGGGCTTATAGCCGAGGCTCCCTTGTGCAAAGGGAGCTCCTGACGAAGTCGGGTGAGGGATTGTTTTGCGGTGAAATTTTGCTTTTACAACCCCTCTGTCTCGCTTTGCGTGCCACCTCCCCTTACACAGGGGAGGCATTTTTTAATATAGCTTATACTTGAGCCTGAGATTATCCGCTATCATCGCGATAAACTCCGAATTGGTAGGCTTGCCTCGGTTGTTTTGAATGGTGTAGCCAAAGTAGCTGTTGAGGGTATCCACGTCTCCGCGGTCCCATGCCACTTCAATCGCGTGCCGAATGGCACGCTCCACGCGGCTGGTGGTGGTCTGGTATTTCTTCGCCACGGAAGGGTAGAGCACCTTCGTCACGCTATTGATAATATCGCTATCCTGAATGGTGAGGAGTATGGCGGTGCGCAGATACTGATACCCCTTGATATGTGCAGGCACGCCGATCTGATGAATGATCTTGGTCACCTGCGTTTCAATGTCGGGGACGCTGCTATGTGCAGCGGCGCCGGGGACTTGACGCCCCTCCAAAAGGCGGCGCAGATGCTCACAAAGGCTGGTGGCGTCAAAGGGCTTCATCAGACACAGGTCGGCGCCTGCCGCCACGGCCTCGTTGATCATGGTTTGCCCCGCCGCAGGGGAAATGACCATAAATACGGGTGACTTTTGCCCTTCTGATTTGGTTTTGTAGCTGCGTAGCACACCGATGCCGTCAAGACGGGTCAGCATCATATCGATAAGCGCCGCGTCATAGTGTGTGCGCGTCAGCTTCAGCAGCGCCTCCTCGCCGTTGGTGGCCTCATCGATCAGGCGCCAGCCCGCGCGGTTCAAGGCCTCGCGCAGAATTTGTCGCTCGGCAGGGTTTTCATCGGCAATTAGTATTTTGGTGTTGTATTCCATTGTTGAATTCCTCCACAATTTCGTATTTTTTGTACGTTTATATATTACCATATTTTACCAAATTTTACAATAGTTTCCAACGTGAAATATGAACCAAACTTCTCCTGCTCTTTTTGTAGGATTTTACCAGTTTTTACCAAATGTATACAAAAGCCGACACCAAGCGCTATAAACTGCAAAATAAAAAACGAGCCGACACTTGGTGTCAGGCTCGTTTTTATACGCGGTGAACGCGCGGTTAGTTACCTTTTAAATATGCGACCTCGTCGGGGGTCAGCTCACGCCATTTTCCCTCGGGGAGGTCAAGGAGTGCGATCTGCCCCAACGCCACGCGCGTGAGGCGCGTGATCGAAAGATCAACCGCCTCGCACATGCGGCGGATCTGGCGGTTTCTGCCCTCAAACAGCGTAAAGGAAAGCGTGGTGGCGTGCGGTGTGACCGTCAGGGGCGTGACGGTCACGGGCAACGTTTCGTACCCGTCAAGCAAAAAGGGCTGACCGAGGCGTTGAAGTGCCTCGGGGGAAACGGCCCCCTTTACGGTGACGTGATAGAGCTTTGAAATTTCGTGTCGGGGGTGCGTCAGGCGATTGGCGAGGTCCCCGTCGTCGGTCAGCAGCAGAAGCCCGTCTGAATCCATATCAAGGCGCCCCACGGGGTATACGCGCGTACCGACGCCCTTTACAAGGTCGGCAACGGTCGGGCGTCCCTTTTCGTCAGCCATGGTGGTCACAAATCCGCGCGGCTTATTGAGCAGCACGTAGCGGTGAGTGGCAGCATGCGGCACCACGCGCTTGCCACGCCACACTACGGCATCTACCCCCGGGGTCACGGGCTGCCCCGTGGTGGCAACCTCACCGTTCACCGTTACACGTCCTGCGGCAATTTCGGCTTCGGCGGCACGGCGGGAGAGCACACCGCAATCTGTAAAATATTTTTGTAGCCTTACGGTGCTTTTTTCCATGGTGCTTCCTTTCTTTTTTACTCAGTCAGCGAATAAATGTTTCAGCTTTTGCCACAGCGTCAGGTGCGGCGTGGCTTTCGGCACGTCGGTCGACGTGACAAGCGGCAGCGTGGCGATCACGCGCCCCTCGCACCGATAGACAAGCTGCCCTACGCGTGTGCCCTGCGCCTGGCCCGCATATAAAAAGCGCGGCAATTCCAGGTGTGCCGTCACGGGGGCGTGCCCACGGGGAAGCGTGAGATAGACCTCACCCTCGGGCAGGATCGCAGCGGTTTTTTCGGTGCCACCGACTACGGGCAGGGAAAGGGGCGCCACCATCGGTGAAAAGCCCTCATAGCCGGCAAACCCCCACGAAAGGAGCCCCGTGTGGTCGTGCCAGTCGTCAGGGGCGGAAAGTGTCACCGCTACCAGTAAAAGCCCGTCGCGCTCCGCCGCGCTGACAAGACACCGCCCACTTTTTTTGGTAAAGCCCGTTTTGACGCCGCACGCACCCTCAAAGGTGTGCAGCAAGCGATTGTGATTGACAAAAAGGCGCGTCGCGTCAGTGCCGTTTTGCTTGGCGTCGTGGCGCTTGGTGGCAACGATGTCGGCAAAGGTGGGATTTTGCAGGGCCGCCGCTGTGATCAGGGCAAGCTCGCGCGCCGTGGTATAATGGGCCTCGTCATAAAGTCCGTGCGGATTTGTAAAATGCGTGTTTTGGAGCCCCAGCTCCGCGGCCCTTTGGTTCATGAGGTCGGCAAAGGCCTCAATGCTGCCCGCCACGTGTATGGCAAGGGCTGTCGCCGCGTCGTTGGCTGAGGAGAGCAGGAGTGCGTAAAGCAGATCTTTTACCGTGATCTGCTCGCCTTCGAATAAATAAACGGACGAGCCCTCTACCCCCACCGCCTCGCGCGGTACGGTCACAGTTGCTGTGAGGTCGCCTTGCTCCAGCACGACCAGTGCTGTCATAATTTTGGTGGTGCTCGCCATCGGGCGACGCACGTCGGCCTCCTTTTCGTGTAAAAAGCGCTCGCCGCGCACGTCAAGCAGCACCGCTGAGGCGGCGCTGAGCGCAGGAGCAGCCACGCTATGAGAGGGCGTTGCGATCTCATCGGGGGCGGCCAGCGTCACAAGGGAGCCTACTAAAAGCAAGCAAAGAGTAAGGGCAAAAAAACGCAAAAAAGCAGTCATAGCGCACCTCCTATATTTGACTGTATGGAGATGCGCAAATAATTATGCCTTATTCCTCCATTGCCTCGCGCACGGCGTCAGCAGCCTCCTTGGCTACGCGCTCGGCCTCCTCTGCCTTTTGCTTTTTGTCACGCTTGGGGAAAACGGCCTTGATACGGGCAAGAATATCGGGCGCCTTTTCGATCAGCGCGGCGATCTTCTCAACAGTATCGGCTTCACCGTTGCCGCCGGCTGCAAGGGGCAGCACCTCGGTGTTACCCAGTGCGTCAACGGCGATAAAGCAAACAGGCTGTACCGAAAGCCCTGTGCCGCCACCGCCCGCGAATAAGATCTTACCCTCGCTGGCCTTTTTGGCGGTGGAATCGGTGCCGCCCGAGGCGTAGCCCACCGAGATCTTGGAGATCGGGATAATGGTGGTGCCCGAGGGTGTTTCGATCGGCGTGCCGACAACCGTGTTGGCATCCACCATCGTGCGAATGCTTTCCAGTGACGTGCGGATCATTTCCTGTATTTTGTTTTGATCGTGTTCAGCCATAAGAAGGCCTCCTTTCAAGCGGTTGCTTTGGAATTGGTTTGATTGGCGCGTGCCTTGGTGCGGCGCGCCCTTTTATGTGTGAATTTTGATTTCAAAAAGGTAAACAGCAGCGAGAAGAGCAGGGCAAGCGCCCCCCATACGCGCATGGCGAAGATCAGCTTGATATCGGCGCTTGATTTTTCGGCCAGATAATCTGCCGCCACGCTGATATCGTGCGGCCTCGCGCGCAAGCGTGTAACGCGCCCGAGGGCTAAGAGCAGATAAGAAAGCGAGGCGCTGACAGCACCGTAAAGAATGGCGGTGGTGGCGGCGTCACCCGTAGCCACGCGCACGTGCAGACGGGCGGCGGTCAGCCTTAAATGTCGGTGCGTTTTCTTCAGCAGCGCGGCAGTCAGCACACGCACCAGCACCAGCTTTTCCCTTAGCGTCAGCGGTGCCTTTCGGTGGGCTTCACGGAGCTTTTGTGCCTCTTTGGCGGCCGCCTTTTTTTGCTTTTTGGCGGCTTTCCTCAGCGCCTTCCTTTCGGCCTTTTTCGCCGCCTTTGCCTGCCGTTTTTGTACTGCCCCCACCGAATAGCGGCGCGGCTTTACGGCCTTTTCGGTTTTCGGGAACAGGGGAATGCCAAAAAATAAAATTTTCAGCTTCAGCGTCACGCCCTCACGGCAGGTGATGATGAAGCGCACGGGTAAGCACAGCACCAGCAGCAAAAGGGCAAGTATGGATAGTAGTATGATCAGGGCAGTCAAGTCCTCTTGCCTCCTTTCGTGCGTTGCTGCGGTTTATGCGTCGGCTTGGGTTTCTTCGGCGGGGGCGCTCACACCGTCGGCATTTTCGGCCGTGGCTTCGCCGTTGATAGCTTCCGCGGCGATCGAAAGCTGCTCACCGGGCTTAGCCTCGGGGAGCTTGATCTCGGTCTTTGGCAGGTCATCTAAGGTGGTAAGACCAAAGACGCGCAGGAATTTGTCCGTGGTGCCGTAAAGCACAGGGCGCCCGGGCGCGTCAAGACGGCCGACCGAGGCGATCAATTCCTTGTCGATCAGGGAATTGACGGCATAGTTGCTGTCAACGCCGCGTACCGCGTCAATGAAGGCGCGCGTCACGGGCTGATTGTAGGCGACCACCGCCAGCACCTCCATCGAGGAGCCCGAAAGGTTGCCGCCGCGGCGCACGCCCAGTGCCTCGCGGATGTAGGGGCCGTATTGCTCCTTGGTGCAAAACTGGCAGGTGTCCTTAAAGCAAAGCAGCATAATGCCGTGCTTGTCGTCCTCGTATTTTTTTGCCACACGCTCAGCAAGACGCTTCACCTCGCGCACGCCAAGCCCCGTCACCTCGGCCAGCTTTTGGTAGGGTACGGGGTAGCCTGCGGCAAATACCACAGCCTCAATGCAGCTTTCTATATCCTTGATCGGTTGCAGATTTTCTTCCAGTTCAATAGCCATTGTTGTTACTCTCCTTTATTGCGCGGATAACGGTAGGGACGACAGATCCTTGTCAATATCCATTTGTGCGTCGGTGGGGGCATCGGGATTGAGGAAAAAGCGCGTGTGCTCACCGTGCACCGAGTTGCCCTCGTCAAGCACGTCCTCCATAATGATCTTGCGTACCTTCATCAGCTCCAAAACGCCCATAAACGAGGCGATCAGATCCGCTAAGGAAGGCGCGTCCTCCAGCAGCTCGCGCAGGGTGGCGGTGCCTTTGGTCGTGAGGGTGTCAAGAATGATCACGATCTTACCCTCAACGGGCACGATCGGCTTGCTTGTCATGGGCTTAAAGACAGTCTTTACGCGCTCCATTGAGTCGCGGTAGGCGTTGATGCGACGCACAGCCGACAAAATATCCTCCACGTTCTGGTCCGCGACAAAGCTGCGGTCGGGGGAGATCTCGTCGGTATCCTTGACAAAGCGGTTACTGTAAAAGGCGTAAAGGGGGTGCAGCTTCGGCGCCGCCTCGCGTGCGTGCTGGTGGCGCACAAGAATGTCGGAAAGGTCAAAGCGCGGCGGCTTTTCGCCCTCCTCCTCGTGCGGGATCAGCATTTCGCTCTTCCACACCATCAGCTGACTTGCCATGTTCAAAAAGTCAGTGGCGATCTCCATATCCATGGCCTTGGCCTCGGCAAGAAACGCAAGGTACTGATCGCAGATCAGTGCGATCTGGATATCGAGAATATTCATTTTATTTTTTTCGATCAAGGCCAACAGCAGATCAAGGGGACCCTCGAAGTCTGTTAGCTTATAGGTCATATTTTCCATGAAGGAGCTCCTTTGGGGTTAGATCAAAAATCCCGACATACCGGTAAGGGCAAAAAGACCGCTGATGATCAGCTCGGATAAAAGGTTGATCAGCATAGACAGAGGGCCCAGCAGAAGCAGAGCCATCACGACGATGGTAATGGTGCGCTGATGCTGCATGATCTTATAGTAAAGGCGCGGCGGCAAGAAGATATAAAAGATGCGCGAGCCGTCAAGGGGCGGCACGGGCAGAAGATTGAAGATCGCCAGCGTTACGTTCATATACACACCGTAGTACAAGAGCAGGCAGGTAAAATAAATGAGATTGAATTGCAGCTGACCCGAGATCGGCAGCTGTGCCAGCCACCCAAACCCGATAAAGCGCAGCAGCAGTAAGAATACCACCGCCAGCAGCAGATTGGAAAGAGGCCCCGCCAGCCCCACCAAGGCGATATCGCGGCGCGGCTTTTTGAAGAAGCGGGAATTCACGGGTACGGGATTGGCCCAGCCGAAGCCCACCAGCAGCATACAGATAAAGCCGTATGGGTCAAGGTGCTTGAAGGGATTGAGGGTCAAACGCCCGAAATTTCTTGCCGTAGGGTCACCAAGACGCCACGCGGCAAAGCCGTGCGCCGCCTCGTGCACCGAGAGTGCCAGCAGCACGATGGGCAGGGATAGGAGCAGGGATATCAGATACGAGGGCAGATCGCCGCCCCCCAGCATATAGCGAAACATAAAATCTCCTTTAATTTGCGATACCGTTATAGCCAAAGAGGGTCAAGAGGTACTTTTTTATTCGGCTATCACAAAGAGGTCAAGGTTTTATACGTCAAGACGCACCAGGTCCTCAAAGGTCTCGCGGCGCACCGCCACGCGTGCGACGCCGTCCTTGACGAGAATGACGGGCGGACGGGGCAGACGGTTGTAGTTCGAGGCCATCGAGTAGTTGTAGGCGCCCGTGGTGAGCACAGCGAGGATATCGCCGCGCACGGGGCGCTGGATCGGCATGCCTTCGCCGATGAGGTCCCCCGATTCACAGCAGCGTCCTGCCACCGTGGCAACGAAATCGGCAGGTGCTGCCGCACGGTTGGCAATGAGTGCGGTATACTCGGATTGGTAGAGCGCATAACGGGGGTTGTCGGGCATACCGCCATCCACCGAAATGTAATTTTTAAAGCCGGGGATCTCTTTTACGCCACCAACGGTATACAGCGTAATACCCGCGGCCGCCACCAGTGAGCGTCCGGGCTCTAAAATAACGCGCGGCATCGGCAGGTCGAGTGCCGCGGCCTTTTCGCGTACAATGGCGGCGATATCGGCGATGGCCGCCGCATAATCGATCGTCTTGTCGGTGGCGGTGTAGGGGACGCCCAGTCCACCGCCGAGATTGAGGTCGGTGGCAAGGAAGCCTGTTTCGCGCCTTACGTCGGCGATAAAGCGCATCATAATGTCGGCGGCGTCGCAGAAGGGCTGCAGATCAAAGATCTGAGAGCCCACGTGGCAATGAAAGCCACCGAGCGACACGTTTGTAAGAGAAAGTGCAAGGCGCGTAATGGCCATCGCAGCACCCGTCACGATGGCGTTGCCGAATTTGGAATCGACGTTGCCCGTCTGAATAGCGCGGTGCGTGTGGGGGTCAATGCCGGGGGTGATGCGCAGTAAGATGCGCTGGCATTTACCCTTTTCGGCGGCGATGCGGTCAAGGGCCAGCAGCTCGTCGGTGTTGTCGACCACGATCGTGCCAACTCCCATGGAGAGGGCCATGGCAAGGTCTGCGTCGGTCTTGTTGTTGCCGTGAAAATAAATGCGCTCGGCAGGGAAGTTGGCGCGGTGTGCGGTATAAAGCTCACCGCCCGATACGCAGTCGATGCCAAGTCCCACCTCGGCGGCGATGCGGTAGATCTCTGTAAAGCAAAGCGCCTTTGACGCAAAGGCAGGCAGGGCGTTTTTGCCGAAATGTGCACGCGCTGCCGTCAAGTAGGTGCAAAACTGCGTGCGCAGGGCGTTTTCGTCCATGATATAAGCGGGGGTGCCAAACTCACGTGCCAGCGCTACGGTATCGGCACCGCCGATCGTGAGGTGGCCTTCGCTGTTTATGTCAAGATGGGGGTAAAGAAGCATAGGAACTCTCCCTTCAAATTCAGGCTTGGTAGGGGGGCGCAGGCGGCAGGTCCGCCAGATGCGCGGTAATGTTCAGCGCTACGGGCGTCAGCACGCCGTTTTCTGCATGGAAAATATGAATGGCGGCATTTAAGGGGGTGTTTTCGGGAACCATGCCCGAAGCATTTCCTACAAGCGCGTGTGAGATCACGGCCAGCACGGGGGTCCAGTGGGAGCCGAGCAGGATCGTTTTTCCCTCGTTTTCGGCGGCAAGACGAAGCACGGTAGCGATCACACGCTCGTAAAGCTCGGCTACGCTCTCGCCACCCGTCGGACGCGCGTTCGGCGGATCCAGCTTCCATACCTCGTAATCTGCGGCATACTTCTCTCGCAGCAGATCATAGGGTTGATTTTCCCAAACGCCCGCATAGATCTCGCGCAGCCCGGGGGCGGGTATCACGGTAAGGCCGAGGCGGTCGGCTACGGGGCGCACGGTGTTGGTCGCGCGGGAAAGGTCGCTTGCATATACGGCATCGATCTTCTCGTGTGCGACGAGATAATGTGCAATGGCATCTGCCTGCCTTCTGCCGAGCTCGGTGAGGGGGGCATCTGTCAAGCCCGCCGCAAACAAATGTGCCACGTTTGCCTCGCTTTGCCCGTGGCGTACTAAAATAATTTTGGTCATAGTAACCTCACTTATAGCAAATTGCGGTCGGCGGTGGTGCCGTCCCGAAGGTGACCGGTGAAATTATAAAGCGCGCGCACCAGACGGCCGTTTTCCACGTTGAAGACCGTAATAGAGGCGTTGTCCGCCAGGCTGTGATGCGGTGCTGCCGTATAATCGCCTCCGTCTGCGATGCAGTTGATGCAGCGGAAGGTGCCGCCGTGTGTGACGACCATCACGGTGTCGGCCTCGTCCGCTAAGATACGGTCAAGGGCGGCTTGGGTGCGTACAAACAGATCCTTAAAGGATTCTCCGCCGGGGCAGGGCACGGAGGCGTCCTTGCTGCGCTGTGCGAGGAGATCCTGATACTCGCGTTGTACGTCCTCAAACAGCATACCCTCCCAGGTGCCCATAGCGAGCTCGCGCAGCAGGGGGGTCGTATGAATGGGCAGGCCCAGCGCCTCGGCGGTCGGGCGCGCCGTGTTGACGGCACGGGAGAGGTCGCTTGAAATGATCTTGTCGATCTTTTCGTGCTTTACAAGGTACCTGGCAACGGCCTTTGCCTGCTGATAGCCGACCTCGGTCAGCGCAACGTCGCGCTGGCCCGTGAAGCGCTTTTCCTTGTTAGTCACGCTGTATCCGTGACGTATGACGATCAGTCTTTTCATGAGCAGCTCCTTTTATCATTACAGCGTGGCATAGCGCTTGATGGCGCGCCATACCTCCTCCTTTCCCTCACCCTTAAGGGCGGAAAAGGGAATGATCGGTGTATCGGTCGGAATATCGGGGTGCGAGCTGAGGCGAGCCAGTGCCTGCTCGCGCTCGGTTTTGTTGAGCTTGTCTGCCTTGGTGGCAACCACCAAAAAGGGCAGGTCGGCTGCGGCGAGATATTGCAGCATCATCTCGTCGTCGCGCGTAGGGCCGACCTTCAGGTCAATGAGCTGCAGGATCAGCGCCACACGGTCTATGTTTTTGTTGGCGGTAAAATAACCGTCGGTCAGCGCCGACCATTTTGCCTTGTCGGCAGGGGGGCGCTTGGCAAAGCCGTAGCCGGGCAGGTCTACCAAAAAGAGCTTCCCGTCCACGTCATAAAAATTGATGGTGATCGTCTTGCCGGGGGCACCGCTGACGCGTGCCAGCGATTTCCGCCCAAGCAGGGTGTTGATCAGGGAGCTTTTGCCCACGTTGGAGCGGCCCGAGAGTGCCACCTGCGGTATGGGGTGTGCAGGGAACTGCCTGATCTCGCCTGCGCTGATCAGCAGCTTGGTGTTTTGTAAATTCATAGATGTATCTCCCGTATCAGGCGTTTTTGGCGGTTTCCTTGATGCCGCAGGGGGTACGGGAGGGGGCTTTACTGACAGCACCCTCACAGCACCCGTCGGTCAGCGCAAGGCTTAATACCTCGTCAAGCGTTGCGCAGGGCAGGATCTCAAGGGCCTGTACTGCCTCGGGGGCAAGCAGAGGCAGATCGCGCAGATTTCCCTTTGGGATCAGCACGGTCTTAACGCCTGCCGTGGCGGCAGCCATGGTTTTTTCCTTCAGTCCCCCGATCGGCAGCACGGCACCCGTCAGTGTGACCTCGCCCGTCATCGCTACGTCATGGCGCACAGGGCGTCCCGACAGGGCGCTGGCAAGCGCGGTGACCATGGCAGCACCCGCCGAGGGGCCGTCCTTGGGTACGGCACCCTCGGGGAAGTGTATGTGCAGATCCTTTGTTTTGTAAAAATCGGTGGGGAGCCCCAGGCGCTCGGCGTTCGCGCGCAGATAGCTGACGGCAATGTGTGCCGATTCCTTCATCACGTCACCAAGCGACCCCGTCAGCTCGATCTTACCTTCACCCGGGAAGGGCAGGACCTCAACCTTCAGCATGTCGCCCCCGGCCTCGGTGTAGGCAAGGCCGTTTACCACGCCCACGCGATCGGGGCCTTCGGCCTTGTCGCGCGGCATTTTACGGGGACCCAGCAGATCCTCAAGGTTGTCGTTTTTCACGATCGTCAAGCCCTTGATGCCCAGAGCCACGCGTTTGGCGGTCTTGCGGCAGACGTTGGCGATCTCGCGCTCCAGGTTACGTACACCCGCCTCGCGTGTATAATCGTCAATGATGGCGGCGATAGCCTCGTCGGTGATGCGCAGGCGGCGGCGGTCAAGCCCGTGGCGCTTTAATTGCTTGGGTACAAGGTGATTTTTGGCAATGGCCATTTTTTCGGGCTTGGTGTAGGTGGTCAGCTCAATGATCTCCATACGGTCAATGAGCGGCCGCGGCACACCCTCAAGGGTGTTTGCGGTGGCAATGAACAGACATTCCGAAAGGTCGAAGGGCACCTCTACAAAGTGGTCGCGGAAATGCTTGTTCTGCTCACCGTCCAGCACCTCTAAGAGGGCCGAGGCAGGGTCGCCATGGGCATTGTGGGTCATTTTATCGATTTCGTCAAGCAGAATGAGGGGATTGCGCACGCCCGCCTCCGTGAGGGCCGCCATAATGCGACCGGGCATGGCGCCAAGATAGGTCTTGCGGTGACCGCGGATATCGGCCTCGTCGCGCACACCGCCAAGCGATACGCGCACGTACTTGCGATTGAGGGCACGTGCGATCGAGGCGGCGACCGACGTCTTGCCGACACCGGGAGGGCCGACAAGGCAAATGATCTGGTTACCAAGCGAGGGATTTAATTTGCGCACAGCCAGAAATTCAAGCACGCGCTCCTTGACCTTGGCGAGCCCCTCGTGATCCTGGTCAAGAATACGCGCGGCAAGGGCAATGTCAAGGCGGTCCTCGGTCACGGCATTCCAGGGCAATTCAAGGCAGACCTCAAGATATGTGCGCAGCACGCTCGCCTCCGAGGAGCCAAAGGGGGTCTTTGCCATACGGCTAAGCTCCTTGAGGAGCTTTTTCTCGGTGGCCTCGGGGAGCTTTGCCTCGTGAATGCGCGCTTCCAATTCGTCAAATTCGCTCTCCGCGCCGTCACCCAGCTCCTCTTCGATCACGCGCATTTGCTCGCGCAGGTAAAATTCCTTTTGGTTTTGATTCATGCGCTCGCGCACCTCGCGGTGGATCTCCATCTCCACGCGCAGCAGCTGGGTCTCCTCCTGCATCAGGGGCAGAAGGCACTCCATGCGCTCGTCGGGGTCGTAGCACTCTAAGATCAGCTGCTTGTCCTCGCCGCGCACCAGCACGTTTGCGGCGACAAAGTCGGCAAAGGCAGCGGGGGATCTCAATTCCTTGGCAGCCTTGACGGTATCCTCGCCGAGAGTGGGGAGAATGGCGGCCAGCTCATCAAGCAGGCGAACGCCCTCGCGCATCAGCGCCTCACTGTGCAGGTCGGGGCCGTCGGCGTAGTCTACGGTCTTGCAGATCACGCTTGCCGCATAGTAATCGGCAAAGCGACGCAGCTCAAGGAGATCGGCACGGGCATAGCCCTCGCAGATCACGCGCATATTGCCGTCGGGTGTTTTGATGCTTTGCTTGATCTTGGCAACCGTGCCCGTCTTATAAAGCAGCTCGGCGGTCAATTCTCCTTCCGTGGGGGCTTGCAGGGCAACAAGATATACAAACGCGTCGGTGGCGGCAGCCGCGTTGGCAGCGGCGATCGACACGTCATCGCTCAGTTCAAAATTAACGGGAATGGCAGGGAACGCCGTGATGCCGCCAAGGGCGATCACCGGCAGCGTTAGCTTATCTGCCTTTTCAATGTACTTTGCCATAAAAGGTTCCTTTCGGGTCGTGCGTTTTCATATAGTTACAATTATATAAAATACATTATAACACATTCGCTTGTCAATTTCCAGTACTTTTTGCGAAAAATATCAATAATTTATATATCCCCGATTTTCACAAAAGAGCAGCACTGCGCGTTGAAAAAATGGTAAAAAATACCGTTTCAAATTGTTTACAATTCGCGCCTGTTTGTCACATGTCGGCCTGCGCTGCCGCAAAACCCGAAAAAATCGGCAAAAGTGACAAAAAAGCGGTCGGCTTTGCTGCTTTTTTTCTACTTGTGGGAAAAATCACGAAATTTGCAGCAAAAAATTGTCGCTTTTTAACACTTTACAAATGCCAAAAAATGCGCTATAATGACAAAGCGCTCGAAAAGGGGGCGTGGTGCACGGCGGTCAACCATTGCGCGGAGTATCAAGCTTATG
>SVTG01000033.1 GCA_015063895.1 Oscillospiraceae bacterium
TTGCGGATTCCATACGCTCACTATGTGAGCGATTCCATACACGGCTTTGCCGTGATTTGGTACGAAGGAGAACGTTGATGAAACGCAATTTGCTTTTGGAATACAGCGAAGAATTGGCTGCTAAAATCGCCAAGCTTTGCACCGAATACAAAATCGACTCCAATACCGCTTATCAAATCAAGAAATCATCATCAAGTGTTTTTGCCAACATAACCGAGGCGCAATATCCGCAAAGTCTTGCGGATATGCATTCCAAGTTCGAAATAGCTCGTAAAGAGTGTGCCGAAACCGAAAGCTGGCTCAAGCTTGTTTTTGCATCGGGGGCAATAGACGAGCTGACGTTTAAATCACATCGTAATTTGTGCGGAAGAATCAAAAGAATGCTTACCGCATCGTGTATCACCATAGAAAACAAGTTGAAGCAGGGCTGATGAAGCCCTGCTTTTCTTTTACTGCTTTTGAATATCCTTAGCCGCACGGCTAACCGTATTTCCTGCATAAAAGCTTGATCTCATCTCCACCTGTAAGGGAGGAAGATTGGGTGACTTCTGACCGATCTTTTGGCACAATATCTCAACTGTTTTGCTACAAAGCAGCTCAATATCCGACGGTATGCAAGCGACGTCAAGCTCCCCGTGCAAGGGATAGGGGTCGTTATTGATGGAGATCACCGATACGTCCTCGGGAACGCGCAGCCCCATTGCCTCAAGCTCGGAAAGTATGCCCTGTGTGATATAGCCATAAGCACCGAAAATGGCGCTGGGCGGTGGGAAATCCCCTGAAAACAGCTTTCTCACACCGTCCTTCCCTGCCTCCTCAAAACGGTGAAGTGAGGTGTAAATCAACCGCTCATCCACCGCAAGCCCCAGCTCCGACGAGCACATTAAAAACTTTTTCTGCTTTGGCTGCGTATAGGCTTCCCCAACGAGAGCGATACGTCTGTGCCCCCTTGCCATCAGATACTCAAGTGCTGCATTGATGCCGTAGCTTTTTTCAAGATATATTTCCGAGCCGTATTGCATCTGCCTTTTTGAGCTGCATACCGAAACAAGCGCGGTATCACATTTGATCACCTTGTCAAAGGACGCATCGATCAGCACAAGACCGTCAACCTTTGAATGCTCGGTATAATACCGCACAAGCTCGTTCTTTAAGGTGTTGTCAAAATTACTGATTGACAGCAGCATAGTATACCCGTTTGCCTCCATGCCCTTTTTCAGCGCCTCTATGATATGTATATAGTACTTGCTGATAGCCTCGGGAATAATAACGGCAATCACAGGCTTATCATATCGGGCATGATAAAATTGCTGAAAGCACCCGTGCTCTCTGGCTACCGCAAACACGTGCTCTCGCATAGAGTCACTGACGTCCTCTCTGCCCGAAAACGCCTTTGACACGACCGATACCGATACGTTAGCCAGCTGTGCAAGCTTACTGAGCGTCATGATGCTCCCTCCTTTTCGTGGCTTTTGGTAAGTATAACACGGATATCCCGTTTAGTCAATGTTAAAAAACAGAAAATTTTTCTAACACAATATAATTGACAATAGTTTCCTCGCGTGATAAACTTATTTTATCAACAACAAAGGAACATTACCAAAAGGTAAAAATATGAAAACAGGGTACTTTAAAAGCAAACGCATCAGCCTGCTTGTGCTTACTGTATTAATGACCGCCTACGGCTTTTTATGCATGACCAAGTATTGCTTCTCGTCGGCTATGGTATTTATCGTTGACGAGGGGTATATGACGAAATTTGAGACGGGCATGATCTCAGCCGTATTCTGGGCGGTATACGCCGTGATCCAGCTCTTCGGCGGTGCTCTTGCCGACAAATTCAGACCCGAAAAGCAGCTGGCTATCTCGCTCTTTGGCTCGGGTGTGATCAATCTTGCCATATATTTTTGCTATGACAACTACGTGCTCACCATGGTATTATGGTCACTCAACGCCATTCTGCAATTCAGCGGCTGGCCGGCATCGTTTAAGATCATATCCTCTATGGTGCACGAATCCCACCGCGAGGCAGGAACGGTGATCATCAGTATCATGACCCCGGCGGGCGTGCTGGCAAGCTATATGGTAGCTGCCTTGGTGGCAAGATGGCAGCAAAACTTTATCATCTCCTCGATCGGCTCGTTTTTGCTGATGATCGCATGGCTGATCACCGCAAAGAGCACAAGCCGTTTTCTGTGCACCGATCAGATACTGCCAACAAAAAAGGCACCGCAAAAAAACGATGCTGCACCGCAGACGGGCTTACTGAAGCTGGCCCTCTCCTCAGGACTGGTATTCTTTTTGGTGCTGAACCTGCTGCGCTCCTTCATCACGCAAATTCAAACGCTGATCCCCATCATGATCAATGAAAGCTACGAAGGTGTAGATCCTGTATTTGCCACGGTTTTGAGCTTTGTAGTGCTCTTCTGTAACACTCTTGGCCCGATATTGGCAAACAGACTTGCACATGTATTCAAAAACGAAATGCTGACAGCCGCCCTGCTGTTTTCACTTTCCATACCTCTTTCATTCATGACACTGCTGCTTGGCAGCATCAACTATTGGTTCATCATCGCCGCCACAGCCCTGATCGTGCTGTGCGCCTCCGCTAACGGATATTTCACGATGACGCTGGCCTCTATGGCCTTTGCCAAATGGGGAAAGGACGGCACGGTTGCAGGCATCACCAATGCAGCGGCAGCATTCGGTATTGTGGGCGCAAGCGCTATACTCACCCTTATTGCCGACAAGCTGGGGTGGATCGCCACGCTGATCACGATCGTGTCGTTGGTCGTATGCGGTGCGGTTCTCGGCTTTATCGGCACACCGATATGGAAAAAATTCAAAAATCATACGTAACGTAAAGGAGAAAACTCATGGACAAGATCAAAATCGGTTGGGGCGAGGTCAGCCTCGTGCCCGAAGGAAGAAAGGTGAATCTTGCAGGTCAGTTTTACGAAAGAATCACCGATGTGATCGAAACGCCCATCACCGCCACTGCCATGGCCATTGAATGCGGCGAGGACTGCGCCATTTTCTGCTCATGCGATCTGGTTTCGACGAGTCATTATCTGCTTGAATCCGTAAGAAAGCATCTAACACAGGTCAAGGGCTTGCCGCTTGACAAGGTTATGATCAACGCCATACATACGCACACAGCCCCCGCTTACGAAAACCGAGAGGATCTCTCAGCGCTGGGCGGCTCCGCGCTTGACGTGTTGACTGCCCTGATGCCCGATGCCAAATATGAAAAGCTTGTTTCCTACGAGGGCAAGGATCTGATCGACGGCGACGAAGCCCACGCATTTTTGGCACAGCGCATTGCAAAAGCCATCGAGCTTGCTTGGAGCAACCGCAAGGAGGGCGCCTATGCACAAGGCTTTGGCAGAGCGGCTGTCGGTATGTGCCGCAGAGTGTGCTACAGCGACGGCTCGGCTAAAATGTGGGGCGATACCGACACGGCTACCTTCACGCAGCTGGAGGGCGGCAACGACAGCGGCATCGAGCTTCTTTTCACCTTTGACACGGACAAAAAGCTGACGGGCGTGGTCGCCAACGTGGCTTGCCCCGCTCAGGTGCTGGAGCACAGAGATTTTATCTCCTCTGACTATTGCGGCAAGGTAAAAGCGCTACTGCGCCGCAAGTACGGCGAAGACGTTTCCCTGCTCGCCCTGATCTCCCCTGCCGGCGACCAGTGTCCGCGCGATATGGTGCGCTGGGTTGAGCCCGAAACGCCGATCAACGACCCCAACATTATCCGAAACGACGTAACCGTGCGCAAGGCTGACCCCTCCATGTTTGACGTTAAGGGCTGTGAGCTGATCGCCAGAAGAATCGCCAACGAGATCTTTTACGCCTTAGAGGACGTAACCGACGCCGACTACGTCACCCAAACCGAGCTGGAGCACAAAAACATCACCCTTGATATGCCGCTTCGTCGCGTGACTCCCGCACAGGCCGAAGCAGCCGCAAAAACGATCGAAGCCTTTGCCGCAAAAGTCGGTAACGGGACCATCAACTTCAACGACAACGCAAGAATGCACGTGCATGCAGGCATCATTCTGCGCAGCAAGATCCAGGAAACACTTGACGTGATTCCTGTTGAAATTCACGTGCTGCGCCTTGGCAACATTGCCTTTGCCACCAACCCTTACGAGTTATTCCTTGATTACGGCAACCAGATCAGAGCCAGAAGCAAGGCATCGCAGACCTTCCTTGTTCAGCTTTGCTGCGGCAGCTTCGGCTATCTGCCCACCGAGAAGGCCGAACACGGCAGCCACTATTCGGCGTACGTTTCCAGCGGCTCGGCAGGACACGTGGGCGGCGAGCTGCTGGTACGCAAGACGGTTTCCGAGATCAACGAAATGATGAAGTAAAAAAATTCCCGTATCCTTTACAGCTCATACAAAAAAAACAGAGGTGCTCCCGAGGGAGCACCTCTGTTTTTTACAGATTGATAAGCCCAAAAGCCACACTTATACGATGCGATTCTTTCGTTCGTCACGCAAAAAGGCAGCAAGATTATCGGCAACGGTATTGACGCACCGTGCGCGCGCCTCGGCGGCCCCCCAGGCCATGTGCGGCGTCAGGCAGACGTTTTCGCGCCCCATAATACGGGTAAAGGGGTGCTCGGCCTCAAGGGGCTCCTTTGCAAAGACGTCAATGCCAAGACCACCAAGATGCCCCGCCTCCACGGCGGCGGCCAGCGCCTCCTCATCGCAAACGGCGCCGCGCGCCACGTTGATCAAAATAGCACCCTTTTTCATAGCGGCAATACGCTCGGCGCTGATCATACCCCGCGTTTGCGGCGTCAGCGGCACGTGCAAGGAGATAATATCCGCCTCCCGGCAAAGCGTGTCGATATCGGTACCTTCAAACTCGCTCTCGGGCTTTTGACGGCACATCAGCACGCGACAGCCAAAGGCACGTGCCAGCTCTGCCACACGGCGACCGATACCGCCACCGCCAACAACGCCCCAGGTAAGAGATGAGATCTCATGAAAGATCGGCACCAGACAGTTTGCAACGCCGCCTGCCGTATAAGCGCCCGTGGAAACGTGATCACGGTAAGCAAACAGGTGGGTGCAAAGCGCCAATGCCATAGAGAGCGTCAGCTGTGCCACGCTATCGGTAGAATAGGCAGGAACATTACAAACGGCAATACCGCGTGCCGCGCAATAAGCGGTATCAATATTGTCGTAGCCGGTAGCGGTTTCACCGATAAATTTTAGATTTTTCGCCCCGTTCAGGGTCTTTTCGTTCATTTTCAGCTTATTGACCACTGCGACATCGGCATCCTTCAAGCGCGCCGAGATCTCGTGCTCGGGTGTACCCTCGTATACCGTCAGCGTACCAAGTGCCGCTAAGGGGGAAAGGTCGATATCCGCACCCAGTGTAGCTGCGTCCAAAACTACAATTCGCATACTCTACTCCTTGTTGTCAATTATCATATGGTATTTGTGCAAAATCTGCACGGGGCAATAGGAAAGCTTTGCCTGCCGCAGTCCCTCGTCGCCTGCATCGTCCTCGCGATTGACAGGCACAACGGCGTGCTGCGACACCTGCTCCTGCACGAAACGATAATTGATATACTGATAAGCACCCTTAAAGCGGCGGTCCGCCTTTTCCACGTGCACGAGCAAAACCTCGTCTATGATCTCGCCGATACTGAATGCAGCGATCTCACCATCAACGCGAACGAGTCCGCCGACAAGCGGCAACTCCTCGTAATCCTCAAGCAATGCGAGCACGCGTCGGTTTTCGTATTGCTTATCCTCGTTTGCCTCACCCCCGTCGGCGAAGCGCTGCATAAATGCCTGCACCTCGGCAAGATTGTCGGCGCTGATCGCCTCATAAAGGTGTGTAGGATACAGCCGCTCAAACTGATGCACAAGGTTGCGCTTTTTGTTATAACGATGACCGCTGAGGGTCGCGAGATCGGAGGCATTGTAAACGTAATCCGCCCAACGGCGTGAGGTGCCCTTTTCCAGCACGCGGCAGTGCCGCTCAACATGCTCTACCTCATGCTCGGGCACGGCGCAAAGGCGCACCTCGGGCGCCTCCAACACCGAAAGATAAGAAAGACCTGCCACAAGCCCCTCTCCCTTGACCAGGGGAGGATAATAGGAAAGACCGTATTTATTGTTGCGACGCAAGAAAAGCACGTCACCAAAAAATGCATATTCAATGCCCAGCATATCCCCCCACATATGAAAATAAAGCAGGCTGAGATCGCAAATCACGGCATGCTTACCGATAAGATAAGGAGCGATCTCTTTATAATTTTGCGGGGTAACGGGCTTGAATTGCAACGCGCAAAGGGTTTGCATAAATACCTCTTGAAATTTAATATATACATAGTATAACACACTACGGCATCAAAATCAACAACTGAAATAAAAAAGTGGCTTTACAGATACCGTAAAGCCACTTTTAGTATCAAAGCAGGAAAGCCAATTTCTCAGGCAGCGTGCGATAATCGTCGATCTTGACAAAATGATAGCCTGCCAGCAGCACCGATTCATCATTGCCACCGGGGCCGTAATCGTCACCCACAAACACCGCCTCGTCCTTATCGATACCGTGCTCCTCACAGTACTGTGCCAGGGCATACGCCTTGTTATACGGGAAGGGAGCCATATCAAAGGAGGAGGAGCCGCCCACGAAAACCGTGTAATCCGAAAAGGCCTCTTTTACCTCAGGGTAAAAGGCGCGGCGGCGAGAGCGGTCGGGATCAAACGCCAGCTTGTCCGCTAACTGTGCCTTCGTGCCGAGCACGGCAAAGGTGATACAGCCCGAGGGGTGATATTCGACGCTATCCCCCGCAAATTCCGTAAAGCCGTATTTTTCGCGGAAGTAATCGACCTTTTTCTCGGTAGCGTCGCGATCAACGGGCATCTGCTCGTCGCGTATGACGTCTATATCTCCCGTGCTCGCATTATATTTAGCATACTGCATGCCGTAATTACCGATCACGTCAATCGGGAAACGGTCCAGCTGCTCAAAAATGCGGCGGCAAGTGCCCGCACCCACCATAAGCAACCGATATTTTTGCCGCAACGCTGTCAGAACAGCCAGATTTTCAGGCGTCAGCTTACTTTTGTGCTGGGTCAGCGTACCGTCAAGGTCAAAGGCGATCAATTTCACTTTTTTGGCATCAATAGACATGTTTTTACCGTCCTTTAATCATTTCTCATACCCTTTTGGGCAAGAATTTTTAAAATTTCATCGGCGTTATTGCACGTAATCAGCTTTGCACCCGCATCAATGGCTGCCTGCACGCCGATCTCGTTTTTGACAGATGCCCCCGCCCAGGGCTCAACGCCGCGTGCCGCCATCTGAGCAAAGTCAGCAGCCTCAGCCATCAATTCGCCCTTAGCGCTGAACATGCAGCAGCAATAGCCATAGCTGTATGGGTCAAGCTCACATTCACCGAGATGGTGCATAGGATAATACACGTGCTGCCTGAATTTTTTGCCGTATTTTTGATAAATGTATTCGTGCAGCTTTCCGCTGAACGTATTGATGACCACTCGGTCGGTAAGACCGTTTTCCTCCACAGTGGCAAGCACGCGATCACATACGTCATAAGAGAGCTTTTCACGCCCCGTTGTAGGGTATTCCTTTAATTCAAGATCAAGGGTCAGCCCCTCAAAGGGCTTGACGTAGGCGATAAACTCATCCAGTGTAGGGATCCTGCAGCCGACAAAGCTCTCCCCCTTCCAGCTACCGGCATCAAGCGTGCGCAGCTCGGCGAGCGTGTGCTCGCAGACAAGACCTGTACCATTGGTGGTACGGTCAAGCGTGGCATCGTGTATGAGCACCAATGCCCCGTCAGCGGTGATGCGAATGTCGGTTTCCACCTGGTCTACCCCCGCTTCCACAGCGGCGCGAAATGCCTCCATCGTGTTTTCGGGATAAGCAGCACTCAGGCCGCGATGAGCCGCAACGTATATATGATTCTTCTTTTGTTCGTTAAACTTCAAGGGCTTACCTCCTTACGTGTAAGTAACTTAATATTAAAATAAACTAAGAAAATTGTCAATACTTATTGACACTTTTACACAAATTTATTGATTTTTAAAAGCAAATGTGCTATAATACAGTCATCTGCACCGAAACTTTTGAAAGGCTTAAGATATATGAAGATCATCATTGTGGGCGGCGGTGCTGTCGGCGCTGCCATTTGCACACAGCTCGCCCGTGAAAATCACGACATTACCGTTATTGACGAAAATGCGACCGCATTATCCGAATTAACCAACAGCTGCGACGTTTTCAGCGTAGTAGGCAACGGCGCAGATCTGTCGGTGCTGCAAAAGGCCAATGCCGAAAAAGCAGATCTGCTGATCGCGGTGTCGGCACTGGATGAGATCAACATGTTGTGCTGTGCCGCTGCGCGCAAGCTCGGCACCAAGCACGCTGTTGCGCGCGTGAGAAATCCCGAATACTCGGAGCTCATTCGTGTTTTAAAAGACGAAATGAATCTCTCCTTTACCATTAATCCCGAGCTTGCGGCAGCCAATGACATCTACCGTCTGCTCCGCTTCCCTTCTGCTACCAAGATCAACCCCTTCTGCCGTGGCAAGGTGGAACTGGCGGAATTTGTGATCGAGAAGGATTCGCCCTTTTGTGGCTGCACCCTCACGGATCTGCGCCACAAATTGAATTTTAAATTCCTTGTTTGCGGTGTGCTGCGTGACGGCAAGGCCTATATCCCCTCGGGTGACTTTACCATTCATGCAGACGACATCATCTGCATGACGGCACGCGATAAGGAGATCACCCGGCTTTTCAAGGCAATGCGCGTTTACATTAACCCCGTGAAAAACGTGCTGATCGTCGGCGGCGGGCGCGTGACCTATTACCTGCTTTCCCTGCTTGAAAAATCAAAAATCGACGCGACCGTGGTTGAAAAGGATCCTGAGCTTTGCCAGGAGCTGGCAAGCACGTATAACTGCACTGTGATCTGTGACAACGGCACCAATCAAGACACCCTGCTTGAAGCGGGTGCTGCTAAGGCAGATGCCTTTTTGGCCCTTTCACCCATTGACGAGGAAAACGCCATTATTTCCATGTACGCCAAAACGCTGGACCTTGACAAGATCATTACCATGATCAGCCGTATCTCTTACGTTGACTTTTTCAAGAGTGCGGGACTTGACAGTATCGTATCCCCCAAATCCTCTACCGTTACCGATATTGTCCGCTACGTGCGCTCTATGGCAAACGCCAACAAGTATTCTGAGATCAATGCCCTGCACAAGATTTTGGACGGACACGTAGAGGCACTTGAATTTTCTATCACCAATGACATTGCAAACCTCACAAACGTCCCTCTCAAGCAGCTGCGTCCCCGCGCAGGTGTACTGATTGCCTGCATTATGCGCGGCGACAGCGTGATCATTCCCTCAGGTGACGATTACGTTGCCAAAAACGATACCGTTATCGTTGTAACCACCGGCGAAAGCTTTGATAGCATTCAAGATATTCTCGCTTGATAGCAAAGGAATTACTATGAACTACCGCATGCTTATATATCTGCTCGGCATCATCACGATGATAGAAGCGGCGCTGATGGTGTTTCCGTTGCTCGTCGCTCTGATCTACGGAGAGAGCGTGATGCCGTTTTTGATCACAATGGCCATCATGCTGGTGCTTGCTCTGCCCATTGTGATCTTCAAGCCGAAAAACAAACGCATCTATGCCAAGGAAGGATTTATCACGGCCGCCACTTCATGGCTGCTGCTCTCCTGCTTTGGTGCACTGCCCTTCGTGTTCAGCGGCGCCATTCCCAATTACATTGACGCCCTTTTTGAAACCGTTTCGGGCTTTACCACCACAGGCGCCTCTATTTTAACCGAGGTGGAAAGCCTGCCGCGTGGCATCTTATTCTGGCGCAGCTTCACCCACTGGGTGGGCGGCATGGGCGTGCTTGTATTTATGCTTGCCATTCTCCCCACCGATAACGGGCACGCGATGCACCTGCTCCGCGCCGAGGTCCCTGGACCCACTAAGGATAAGATCGTACCCAAAATGCGTCAGACGGCCTTGATACTTTACGGCATTTATATGGCGTTGACTGTTGTGCTTTTCATTGCCCTGCTCTGCACAAAAATGCCCCCATACGATTCAATCGTCAACGCTTTTGCCACGGCAGGCACAGGCGGATTTTCGGTTAAAAACGCTTCGATCGGTGCCTATCAAAACCCCGCTGCCGAATGGGTGATCGCTTTGTTTATGCTCCTGTTCGGCGCAAACTTCAATATATACTTTTTATTGCTCATCAAACGCTTCAGGGATGTTTTGAAGAATGAGGAGCTCCGCGTATATCTTGTGCTGTGCGTATTGGCTACCGCTCTGATCACCTTGAATACCCTTTCGTATTTTCCCACCGTCGGTGAAACTGTACGTACCGCCTTCTTCCAAGTTTCTACCCTGATTTCAACCACAGGCTTTGTCACCACCAACTACGATCTGTGGCCCTCCTTTTCAAAAACGATACTGCTGCTCGTAATGGTGACGGGCAGTTGTGCCGGCTCTACTGCGGGCGGCTTGAAGATTTCGCGCGTCATCATTGCGATCAAAAACATGTTCCGTAGCGTGAAAAAAACCATTCGCCCACGCTCAGTAAACGTGGTGCGTATGGACGGCGAGGCTGTGCCCGACGCGACCCTGCACGCCACTGCCAGTTATGTCTCTATCTATTTTGCCCTCATCGTAATAGTGACGCTTTTACTCTCATTTGACGGCTTTAGCATCGAGACCAACCTTACCGCAACGTTAGCCACCATCAACAACGTCGGTCCGGGTCTTGCCACCGTTGGCCCCACAGGCAACTACGCCGCATTCTCCCCGTTTTCCAAGATCGTGCTGGCATTCTCCATGCTGATCGGCCGTCTTGAAATCATGCCTATACTGATCTTATTCTCCCCCACCACGTGGCGCCGAGGATAAAACAAAGACCGTTTTACTGCCCCCGGGGCGGTAAGACGGTCTTTCATTTTGACCTTAAATTTTACGGGCTTCCAAATCCACGTTTTAAACTCCCACCAAACACAAAAGCCCGACCTTGTGTCGGGCAAAGATGCTCCCACCAAACACAAAAATCAAACAACCAACCGCCCCGCTCCTAACGCCAATGCTTACATGCATCAAGTCCACGCCCTAAAAGCCTGCCACCGGCAGCCTTTTGTGCCCTGAACGGTGGCACACGGGCTTCCGAATCCACGTTTTAAACTCCCCTCAAACACAAAAGCCCGACCTTATGTCGGGCAAAGATGCTCCCACCAAACACAAAAATCAAACAACCAACCGCCCCGCTCCTAACGCCAATGCTTACATGCATCAAGTCCACGCCCTAAAAGCCTGCCACCGGCAGCCTTTTGTGCCCTG
>SVTG01000009.1 GCA_015063895.1 Oscillospiraceae bacterium
CCAAGCTGGCCGCGTGGGTTCGATTCCCATCACCCGCTCCAAACACGCGCCTTTAGCTCAGCTGGATAGAGCAACTGCCTTCTAAGCAGTAGGTCGGGGGTTCGAGCCCCTCAAGGCGCGCCACTGCGAACAAATTGATATGGTGAGTGTAGCTCAGTTGGTTAGAGCGCCAGGTTGTGGCCCTGGAGGCCGTGGGTTCGAATCCCATCACCCACCCCAAAGCAAAAAAGCCCCCCCATTTCGGGGGCTTTTTTGTTTTTTTGGGGAGTGATGCCGGAGGCGAACCCTGAAAGCTTTTCAATCCCTTTGAAATTTAGACCGCACGATACAAAGCTTTCCATTTCGGCACCTGTGCCGAAATGGAGCGAACTCTCATCACCCACCCCAAAGCAAAAAACCCCCCGAAAGAAGTGCCTTCCATAAAACAGGTTTACCCTGCCGAAAAGCAAAAGGAGTACGAACGATTTGTTCGTACTCCTTTTGTTACACCTTTTAGGTCTACTATCGGGTGGTAAAGAGCCTCCCTTATGCAAGGGTAGGTAGCTTCGCGTTAAGCGACACGGAGGGATTATAAAAGCAAAAATTTCATTGTAAAACAATCTCTCTGCTGCCTTCGGCATCAGCTCCATTTACACAAGGGAGACCTTTTATGTTCATCTATGCCTTTTCAATTTTTCTGACAAGCACTGCTTTTGTGGACACAAATACGAACAAAAGGGATATACTTCGTATTTGCTCAGCATGATATTACTCGTTTCACTCGCCATAAGAAAAGTCTCGCAGCCGGTGTTGATTTTTTATTGACTCAAAGCTTCTTGCAGTAATAATTGCGGTATGCACGCGGAGACACGCCTGTATGCTTTTTAAAAAATCGTGAGAAATAATTTGGATCAGAGAAGCCGCCCCTTTTCGCCACCTCGGCTACCGAAAGGCTCAAGTCGGCTATCAGGAGCTTGATGTACTCGGTTTTCTGCCGATGAAAATACTGAAGAGGGGAGATGCCGAAGGAGATCTTGAAAGAATCACGGAAATACTTTTCGCCCATTCCCGACAGCTTGGCCATATGCTCTATATTTGGGTAAGCGTCACAAATATGCCGCTTCATATGATCAATCGCCCCATCGAAGCGCGTATCGCGCCTCTCGCCATCCGTTTCACCGACGCTCCTTTGAAAAAGTGCAGACAGAAGACCGTAAAACGCCGCCATCAGCTCGGGTGAACCCTGTCTGTCGCCCTTCAAATAGACGTTCAGCAACCGCAAAAATGCATTTTCGCACTCCCCCCCGATATCCCTCAGCATCTGAGGCTCGCGCGGCAGGGGCAGCTCTGAATCAAAGAAAATGCAAACTCCGCTTCCTTTCTCCGATATAACGGTTACGTAATCTATATTCTCAGTCTCCTCTTTCGGCAAAAACAGCGCACTTCCGGGTGTAAAATCAATGCTCACTCCATGATACGACATTTGCGACCTGCCGTTGAATTTCACACCGAGCTGATAGGATCTTGTGTTTCCGTGTCCCTTTATACGCATTCCTGCTCGGCCGGTCTTTACGCTGACCACGTTGTGAACGCTCATACCGCCCCATTTCCAACCTTCAAAAAGCTTGTTCATTTTCGCCTCCGACTCATGTATTGCTCCAATTATATCAATGCTATCCGACAATGTCAACAGAAAATCCGCATTTTGTGCTAATTGCGCATATTTTGCTGTTGATTATCGAGAAAAAACGTGCTATACTGAAACCACTATCATGAAAGGACAAAATATTATGGAGCTTAAAAACACTCTCCTTGAAATACAAACTCAGCTCGACAAGCACGCCTTCAGCCAATACGCCATCCTTGTGGGCTACGGCGATCGCGAGTGGCAGTATATGTCGGAAGGCGTTGACCTCGACTCTTATTTCGACGCCGCCAGCATCGGCAAGGTGTTCCCCACCTCCGCGCTTGCTCTTCACGCCATCAGCGAGGGGCTTCTCTCCCTTGACGATACTCTTGAAAAGTATTTTCCCGGCGTTCCCAAGGACAAAAATAAAATAACAGTCAAGAATCTTATGACCCACACCTCCGGTCTTCTTCGCCGTCAGTATCCCAAAAGGCTCGGACTGCGCGGACGGAAGGGCGTTGCTGAGTTCATTTTCTCAAACCCCTTGGCATACGAGACCGGAAGTCACTTCGCATATTGCTGTGACGGCATTATACTACTCGGATTCATTGTGGAAAAGGTGCTCGGTATGACTCTTGAGGAGGCCTTTGAGACCTATGTCAAAAAGCCGCTCGGCATGACGAGAAGCACGTACCATATAAAGATCGATGAAGAAAATATGGTCATGTGCAATCACCGCGCCGACCTTGGAGGACTCATTTACGATGACAACAATGTGCGCGAGCTTTGCGGAATCCCCGCAGGCTGCGGTGGAAACTTTATTACGGCGGGCGACCTACAAAAATTTGTCAAGGCCCTTATCAGAAAGGACCCTTGCCTCTATTCCGACGAGACCTTTGCACTTGCCGAGCAGAATTACACGGGCGGTTTGCCTATACTTGACGCTATTAGAAACACCGAAAACCACGGTCTCGGCTTCGTTTACGTCAACGAAGCCTGCCTGCAGGCACGCGACCTCTTTCCCGAAGGCAGTATCGGTCATTCCGGTTGGTCGGGTCAATCCTTCTATCTCAACCGTGAGCTTGGGCTGTACGTGATCATTCTGTCCGATTCCATGCGCTCCTTCTGCCTGAATTACCCGAAGGGAAATCATAGTGACAAGGTTCATCAGATGCGTATTGACATTCACCGCGCGGTGAAAAAGGACCTTGGGCTTTGAATAGATCTCCGAAGGATACCTACTATAAAACAGGTCTTACTAATCTAAATATAACAGAAGGAGTGCGAACATATTTCGTTCGCACTCCTTTTCACACATTTTCTATACGAGGTATAGTGTGTTATACCATTTCTGTTTTTGTGAGAATATGT
This sequence comes from Oscillospiraceae bacterium, assembly GCA_015063895.1. GTDB lineage: Bacteria > Bacillota > Clostridia > Oscillospirales > CAG-272 > Firm-07. Next base: position 2,978 of record SVTG01000009.1, read on the forward strand.
GAAGTTTTGACTAACGTGAAAGTGAAGTTAAGTTTGCTTTATCGCAGGTACTCCAATGGGGGCTTTTTTGTTTTTTTGGGGGTGATGCCGGAGGCGAACCCTGAAAGCTTTTCAATCCCTTTGAAATTTAGACCGCACGATACAAAGCTTCCTGTTTCGGCACCTGTACCGAAATGGAGCGGACTCCCATCCCCCACCAAAAGGCGGCAAGCCGTTTGCTTGCCGCCTTTTATCAAATCATCATTACTTTTCTATTTTGAGCACAATGTCGTTCATTTGCTTGACAATACACCCACCGGGAATCACGCCGCGCAACGCAGTCAGCGGATAAACAGACGTGCCCTTGCCCACTACCGTGCCGGGATTCAGCACGCACCCGCAGCCAATATCGGCACCGTCACCTAACATACCGCCCACCTTACGAAGCCCTGTTTCATACTCCTGCTCACCGTGTACCACCACGGGCTTACCGTCACTTTTCAGATTGGAGCAAACCGCACCCGCACCCATATGGGCATGATTACCGAGCACAGAATCCCCCACGTAATTATAATGCGGCACCTGCACGTGATCGAGCAAGATACAGTTTTTCAGCTCACCGGAATTGCCAATGACACACCCCTCACCCGTGATCACGTTTCCGCGCAGAAAAGCACCGGGGCGTATTTGCGTGCCGTGACCGATGATCGCAGGCGGCTCGATCGTGGCGGTAGGATAGATCTTTACCCCCTGCCCGACCCACACGCCGGGGCTGTGCTCGGTAAAGCCTTCAAGGCCGTTTTTGATGAGCACGTCCATATATGCTCCGATCTTTGGCAGCATTTGCCACGGGTATTCATTCTCTTCAAAAAGCTTTTTCAGATACACCGTGTGGCACTCATAAAGCTCTTTGGTTCTCACATACTTATTCAACACAGTGCCCTCTTTCCATTATGACAGTTACAATACGTCCGGTATACGCACGGCAAAGCTCGCTTGTCGTCGCCTCCACCATCACGCGAACGATCGGCTCGGTACCGCTTTGTCTTAGCAGCACACGGCCCTTACCACCGATCTCGCGCTCCACCTGCGCCACGGCCTCCAGCACCACAGGGTCTGAAACGGCAGCGCTTTTATTCTTCACGCGCAAATTTTTCGTGTCCTGCGGATAAAGCCTCAGCGACTCGGTGAGCTTGGAGAGCGTTGACTTTGTATCACAAAGCTCCTCCATGATCATAATAGCCGTAAGCAGCCCATCGCCCGTGGTGGCGTATTTTTTCAAAATGATATGCCCCGACTGCTCGCCGCCAAGGCTATAATCATTCCGCTGCATACACTCATAAACAAATCGGTCGCCTACAGCCGTCTGCTCACACCGTATACCAAGCTCCTGCAAGGAAGCAACAAAACCGCTATTCGACATCACGGTGGCTACCACGGTATCATCGTTGAGCATGCCCCTGCCCTTGAGTCGTTTGGCAAGCACGTACATCATCGCATCGCCGTCTACCACCTCGCCGTTTTCATTCACGGCAATACAGCGGTCGGCATCGCCGTCAAAGGCGAAGCCCAAATCAAGATGCTGCTCCTTGACGGCCCGACAAAGCTTTTCTATGTGTGTTGAACCGCAATTCAGATTGATATTCAACCCATCAGGCTCAGCACCCAGCACTACCGTGCGCGCGCCAAGTGCGCTGAATACTGCATTGGCGATCATCCAGGAGGCACCGTTGGCGCAGTCAATACCGATGCGCAGATTTTTATAAGAGTGCGAGGCCAGGGATATGAGGTATGCCACGTAACGGTTTCTGCCCGCCACGTAATCCTCAATTTTACCTACACGCTCACGCTCAGCCAGCGGCAGATCGTCCCCCTGCACACCAAGAACGGAGAGATCACCGTCAAGATAGGCCTCTATCAGGGCGATGGTATCATCGTCCATCTTTTCCCCGTAACGGTTGATGATCTTGATGCCGTTATCGTGATACGGGTTATGTGAAGCGGTGATCATAATGCCGCAGTCAAACTCGTCACGGCGCGTCACGTAAGACACACTCGGGGTGGTGACCACGTGGAGCATATGCGCATCGGCACCCGATGCAGCGATACCCGCGGCAATGGCGTATTCGAGCATATAGCTTGAGCGCCTTGTATCCTTTCCTATCACGATGCGGGGGCGATAGCCTGCATTCTTTGCACCCGAAAGGCGCGAGGAAAAATACCACCCGAGAAAGCGCCCTACCCGATACGCGTGCATAGAGGTCAACTCAGCATTGGCCTCGCCGCGAAAGCCATCTGTGCCAAAATATTTATTTTTGACTCTGGCGCCGTCAACGGGCATCTGATCCCTGAGCAATGTATCGGCGGAAATATGAAACAGCTCACACAGCATCAGTATTTTACCGATCTGAGGCTGCGCCTGATCCATCTCCCATTTAGAGACCGACTGTCTTGATACGGCCAGCCGTTCAGCCATTTGCTCCTGCGTCATGCCCTGCGCCACACGAAGATGCGTTATTTTTTCACCAAGAGTCATATTGCGCTCCTTATCTGATAATTTAATACTATTGTATGTATATTACCACAAATATGCGTATATTTCAAGCAACTTAGCCTTGATTTTCGCGCAACCGCAGGTTGCCGCCTTTAAAATTTGACACCTTAGTGCCGTTTTAACGCTTGATTTTTTACGAACTAAACACAGATCTGTGCAGGATTTGCCAACAAAAAGTGTCAAGGCGCAGCCTTGCCACTTCCTTTATTTATCAAAATTCCGATCGTAAAGCAGCATGGCGATCAACACCACAAAGCAGGAGCCCGCATTGTGCACCAATGCCCCTGTGGTAGGATTCAGAATACCCAGCACCGACAGCACCACACCCACCCGCGGCAATACGAAGCTGAGCAGCAAAAAGGCACCGCCAACAAGCGTCATCGGTATACCTGCTAAAAAATCGTTGAACCTTCTCATTTTCTCACCTTCTATTGACAAATTTCAAAAACATCGGTATAATATATCTGTTACCGAACATTCTGTACGGTAAAATTGCATCCAAAAGCTTGTCAAAAATCAACAACCAATTCAAAATAAATGTATCTTACCGAACATTTTATTAAATTTGTATGGAGAAAGGGCATGGATAGAAGGCAACGGAAAACCAGAGAAGCCATATTTGACGCATTCACGCACTTACTGGAAAAGCAAGCCTATCATCAAATCACCGTTCAGGATATTATCGACAAAGCCGATATTGGCAGAGCAACCTTTTACGCACATTTTGAAACAAAGGACTATCTGTTAAAGGATCTGTGTCAGACGCTGTTTGGACATATTGTGGATACCGCTACGGGCGTGCCGCACACACACAGCCACCGCGCCTACGGCAAGGCCGACGACACGGTCTTTTTGCATTTACTGCGCCACCTTCGGGAAAACGACCGTAATATTCTGGCATTGCTCAATTCACAAAACAACGAGATCTTTTTACAATACTTCAAAACCAATCTGAAGGATCTTGTCAAAACGCAGTTTTCCGATGCGGGAAGACTCACACAGTCACCGCTGCCCACAGATTTTTTGGTCAACCACATTTCCGTATCCTTTGTGGAAACCGTAAGCTGGTGGCTGAGTCACGGCATGCAGGAGTCGCCCGAGACGATAGCAGCATATTTTTCAACCGTCATCACACCCTTCATAACAAAATAATCGCAGCTCACGGTGGGGGCTAAGAAAAATATTTTTTCATAAAGCCCCTTTACAGTTGGCAAGATCTTATCTATAATATATAAATACAAAATAGGATCGGCAGCTTTTATTTTGCCGATCTGCGATCAAGCGAGGAACAACTATGAGAAAAATCGAACCGCAACAAATCAAAAAGTATCGGTTACGCCGAGGATTGTCGCAGCAGGAATTGGCACGCAAGCTTGGTGTCAGTGCCCGTGCCGTTTCAAAATGGGAGCTTGGATATGCTCAGCCCAGCGCCAATAATCTGGTTGCCTTATCACAAATTTTAGGCAAAAGTATAGAAAGCTTTTTGACCGAGCCCGAGAAAACACAGCAAGCACCGCCGCACACGGGTATGAAATCCTTGCTTGAGCTTTTTAAGATCGGCAGAGGCCCCTCCAGCTCGCATACCATGGGACCGGAAAGAGCCTGCAAGGCAGTTCTTGTACAGTATCCCGAAGCGGACGCCTTTGAGGTTATTTTGTATGGCTCTCTGGCAAAAACAGGCAAGGGACACGGTACGGACACCATCATTCAAAAAACGCTCTCTCCCCTGCCGTGCAAGGTCATTTTCAATGCCGAAGCCACCGATATTCCCCACCCCAATACCATGGATATCATCGCTTTTAAAAACGGCACCGAGCAGGCAAGAGCCCGCGTCCTCAGTATTGGCGGCGGCAGCATTTTATTTGAAAACGAAAGCCTTGTGCAAACGCCCGACGTTTACCGTGAAAGCACGTTCAGCGACATTGCAGCCTACTGTAAAGCACATGCCATGCGCCTATGGCAATATGCGGCAGAAATGGAGGGTGAGGGGCTTTGGCCTTATATGGCAGAGGTGTGGCAGACCATGAAGCAGGCCGTGCAAAACGGTCTGCTTGACGAGGGCACCTTGCCCGGGGGCCTTGAGGTCAGAAAAAAAGCAAGATCCCTTTTCGGAAATCAGCATATTGACGAGAGCCCCGAAACGCGCGAAAACCGTATGGTCTGCGCCTTTGCCTTTGCCGTCAGCGAGCAAAATGCATCGGGTGAGAAGATCGTCACCGCCCCCACCTGCGGTGCCGCAGGTGTGCTGCCCGCCGTGCTTTACTATCAGCAGCAAAAAAACAATTACAGCGACACTCAGATCATACAGGCACTGGTAAGTGCGGGTATCATCGGCAACCTCATCAAAACCAACGCCTCGATCTCGGGCGCGGAGTGCGGCTGCCAGGCGGAGATCGGCAGCGCATGTGCCATGGCGGCCGCCGCGCTGGCAGAGCTCTTTATGCTTGACATTGACAAGATCGAGTACGCCGCTGAGATCGCGATCGAGCATCATCTGGGGCTTACCTGCGATCCCATCTGCGGTCTTGTGCAGATCCCCTGTATCGAGCGCAATGCCGTCGCTGCCATGCGTGCTATCAACGCCGTGAGCCTGGCGAGCTTTTTATGGGACTCGCGTAAGATCTCCTTTGATAAGGTAGTAAAAACCATGAAGGAAACGGGGCGCGATCTTTCCACACGCTACAAGGAGACCTCGGAGGCGGGGCTTGCCAAGATCAAGCTTTAAATGCCCGTACGGCTGTATATTTTACATTTTCCCCTTGCAATATTTTCTTTTACTATGCTATAATAATTTTGCCGGTGCAGTAAGTCGCACGGCCAAATTTCAAAAAAAGGATCTGATATACCAAATGAAGCTTCAATATCTCGGCACTGCCGCAGCAGAAGGCATTCCCGGCATTTTTTGTGAATGTGAGACCTGTAAAAAGGCTTTGGCACTCGGAGGCAGACACATCCGCACACGCAGTCAGGCTGTCATTGACGATGCATTGCTCATCGACCTACCCGCCGACACGTATCTGCATTATTTACAGCACAGGTTCCCCCTTTACGCCATCAAGCAATGCCTGATCACGCACTCCCACGCCGATCATCTTTATCCCTTAGAGCTTGAAATGATCAAAAGGGGCTATGCGCACCTTGCCGACCACTCGCCCCTGCACATCTACGCTGACGTTGACGGCTACAATCAGATCAGAGCCGTTGTAAAGGCCTTTGATATCAGCGAGATCAAGCTTCATATGCTACGGCTGAACACCCCCTTTGCCGTGGGTGACTATACCGTAACCGCACTGCGCGCCGCACACGACAGAAGCTCCTCGCCCGTAGTGTATATCATTGAAAAAGACGGCAAGTCACTCTTTTATTCTAACGACACCAGTGAATATCCCGCCGAAAGTCAAGCATATCTACGCACCCTGCAAAAGCCGCTTGACCTAATTTCCCTAGACTGCACCGAGGCCTGTAACACACACACCTACGAGGGGCACCTCACGCTCTCTCGGTGCGTCACACTGCGCGATGAGCTACTACGCATGGGCGCGGCAGACGCACATACCAAATTCATTCTCAACCACTTTTCTCACAACGGCAAAAACGTGTCTTACGATGAATTTGCGCCCCTGGCCGCTGCCGAGGGGTTTGACATATCGTATGACGGCATGACCGTTGAAATTTAAAACGCTATGGCGCACACCTATCTTACAGACTGCCGTCTGCCCCCCGAGCAAATACGGCGCTATAACGGCCGACTTATTGAGCTTTTCAGCCTGTACTTAAATCTGATGCCAAGCGCCATTGACAAGGAAATGATAAACGATCTGGCAAGCACCTGCCAAATCTCGCGCGCCGAGGCATTTGCCCAATACCTGGCCGCGATGGCGGGGCTTGAGGCCGAGGGACGCGACCGCAGCTTTTTCCGCTATTGGCTCTTGCCCTCTATTCGCGAATTACAGGCGCGCGACTATACGAGCGATGCCTATTTTCAAAGCATCAAGATCCCGAATGCCACAGTTGGCAAATGGGAGCTGAAGACCGAAAGCCTGCGACCGTTTGAAGCATTTGTATGCAACGATTTTGTAGTAACCAAGGACGGGCGCATGCTACCGCAGATCGGCTTTTTTGAAGAGGAATATCCCTTTCCCGCTGTGCTGGAAAACGGCTGCGAATGGATGACCCTGCAGCCAAACGAGATGGTGACCACAACTCCCGCCGTCAAAGCCGCACACGGACGCGTTGTGACCTTTGGCTTGGGACTTGGCTATTTTGCTTACCACGCCGCCGAAAAGCCCGAGGTTAAATGTGTTACGGTGGTGGATATCAGTGAGGACGTGATCGACCTGTTCAAAACACATATTCTGCCGCAGTTTCCGCACAAGGAAAAGATCAAGCTGGTAAAAGAGGACGCCTTCACATTTGCCGACACCCGTCTTGAGGGAGAGTTTGATTTTGTGTTTGCCGATATCTGGCACGATGCGGGTGACGGCAAAGAGCTTTATTTAAGAATGAAGGAGTATGAAAAAAAATACCCCGATATTCATTTCACCTATTGGCTGGAGGACACCCTTAGATGCTATCTTGATCGGAGTCTTTGGCCCTGAAAGAACGAGGCGCGGCAGCTTGCCGCGCCCTTCTTTTCAAAAAAATGCATAAAAATTTCAAAAAGCACTTGACAAACGCAGCCGGGAGTGCTAAACTATCGGCATAAAGGCTATGACCGAAAATCAGTACGTATGGTGTTCACGCGCAGAGAGCCGCCGGGTGGTGTAAGGCGGTAGGGGCACGATACCGAATACATTTCGCGAGCTGTGCACCGAAAGGCCTTTTGCCCGGTAGGCTGTAACGGGAACGCCCGTTAACGCGTGAGGACATGTTTGTGTCGCTAAGGCCGTGCCCGTGAGAGCACGGTAAAATGAGGTGGTACCGCGTATCTTTTGATCCGCCCTCGCTGTTTCACAGAGGGGCGGTTTTTTTGTGCCTCGCCACTCTTGTAAATTTCACAAAGAAAGGAATGATGAACAATGGCACAGCAAACGATCAACGTACTTGTAACCCTCCCCTTTATCCTGCTCTTTTTCGGCTTGATGATCTTTGTGGGAATTTATTGCCGCAAGCACGCAACAAACGTCAACGGCTTTGTGCTGGGCGGACGCAGCGTGGGGCCCTGGCTCACCGCCTTTGCCTTTGGCACCTCCTACTTTTCGGCTGTTATTTTCGTTGGCTACGCAGGGCAATTCGGTTGGAATTTCGGTCTTGCCTCCACGTGGATCGGTCTTGGCAACGCCTTTATCGGCTCCCTGCTCGCATGGGTGATCCTTGGTCGCCGCACGCGTATTATGACGCAGGCTCTCGGCTCGCGCACGATGCCGGACTTTTTTGAAAAGCGCTACGCCTCCAAGCCCTTGAAGATCGCGGCCTCCTTTATCGTGTTCGTATTCCTGATCCCCTACACCGCATCGCTTTACAACGGCCTTTCGGGCCTGTTCCACGCAGCCTTTGATATTCCTTACGCAGTTGTAGTGATCGTTATGGCAGCGCTGACGGGTGTATACGTCATTTTCGGCGGCTACATGGCCACCGCCATCAACGACTTCATTCAAGGCATTATTATGCTGGTGGGTATCGTTGCGGTGATCGCAGCGGTATTAAACGCCAACGGCGGTGCAGGTGAGGCTATTTTCAAGCTTTCGCAGATCCCCTCGACCTACCCCGAAACGCTGGGGCAGCAGGGCGCCTTCACCTCATTCTTCGGCACCCAGCCCCTTTACCTGCTCGTGGTGGTCCTGCTGACCTCGCTCGGCACGTGGGGCCTGCCGCAGATGGTGGGCAAATTCTACTCGATCAAAAACGAGGACGCCATCAAAAAGGGCACCGTGATCTCCACCCTGTTTGCGATCGTCGTAGCAGGCGGCTGCTACTTCCTTGGCGGCTTTGGCCGACTTTACACCACCAACCCCGCGATCTACAAGGACGGGATCCTCGGTGGCGTTGTATTAAACGACCGCATCGTGCCCGCCATGCTCGCTTCCCTGCCCGCGATCATTATCGCATTGGTGATCGTGCTGGTGCTTTCCGCCTCGATGTCAACACTCTCCTCGTTGGCTCTTACCTCCTCCTCAACACTCGCTCTTGACGTGATCCTGCCTGCCGTGAACAAAAAACGCGAGAAAAAGGTAAATGAGACAAAATCGGTTCTCATTATGCGATTGCTGATCGTATTTTTCATTGCCCTTTCTGCCGTCATTGCCATTCTCAAGGACACCGTATGGGCAGACTCGGTATTTATTGCACAGATGATGGGCATTTCCTGGGGCGCGCTGGCAGGTGCATTCCTTGCCCCGTTCCTGTACGGCCTTTACAGCAAAAAGATCTCAAAGCCCGCCGTTGCCACCTGCTTTGTGTTCGGCACGGGTCTTGAGATCGTGCAGCTTCTGATCAGTATGAAGGTGTTTACCGTGTCCGGTGGCTTCTTTGGCTTTATCTTTAAGAACTCGCTCTACTCCGGTGTGTTTGCCATGCTCGCAGGACTTGTGCTGGTACCGCTGGTCAGCGCCTTCACGCAGAAATGGGTACCCCAAAGCACCGAGGAAACCTTCAGCTGCTTTGACTGCTGCGTAACCACCGATATCACCGACTCGCTCGGCTAAAATAAAAAACAGGCGCTCTCACACGGTGAGAGCGCCTGTTTTGCGTTAAACATCTCTGTAGCGGCGCATATAACGCACGAAATGCGTATTCTTGTAAAGACACACGTCAAAGACCTCGTGCACGTGGGGCTCGATGCGATATGCCGTTTCGGTCAACGCCGCCTTGGCAGCCTCGCGCGCCGCCTCGTCACCGCCGCCGAACAACGCCTCGTGCCAATCGGCGTAGGAAAGCACGAGATCGGCGTGGTAGGCAAGATAACGGCGAGAGGGGTTAACATCGTCGTAGCAAAGGCCGCGCTCTCGACGGAAGGCCTGCACCAGCGCCCTTGCCTTGCGGCAATTTTCCTTGACGAGCCCATCGTTTTGCTCACGCTCACCGCGCACGCGGGGTGGATCGAAAAGTGCCGAAAGCGTATCAAGATAACGGCGCACAGCCTCGCCCTCATCGCCAAAGGCCGCGGTAAAATATTCCCTCACGATCTCCTCAAAAGACGAACTCTTATCCCACAGCGCCCTTGCCATCGCGTATTGCGGCAGACCCGTGGGGAAGGCCGCACGCTGCAGCTGGCAGCTGACCATACCATCAAGCCCCAGCTTGTAAAGCCCCGCCATATCGGCGTGCAGGATGCGGGCGCATTCCATATAGCCGGGGTCCACGTCGTGGTCCCACATCAGATGGTAATCAAAATCAAAGCTGTCGCCCGAGAGCTGCTCCTTTTGCCACGTTTGCAGCAACGCCATGTTCTCCGCTACCGACTTCGGCAGCGTCAGCTGATTGCGCACGTAGGGCGGCAACGAAAGCCGCTCACCCACATCAAATTCGGCAAAAGCATTGGAATAGGTACGGGTGATCGGAGCAAACATCAATACAAATCGATCGGGATTTTGAATTTTTTCGCGCTCGGGAGCCCAGAGCAGATCCACGTAAACAAGGCACACGATGCGCGTAGATATGTTTTCAGCCGCGAGACGCGCATCCAGCTCGTTTAAAAGCATCACGTAAAAATCCGACGGACGCGCCACGGCGCACGCGGCACATTCACAATGATTGTTGCTGCCGTCCGCCAACCAGAAATGCAGGAAATTGACCTGCTTGTGTTCCTTACAATAGGCAACCACAGCATCGATCATACGCCGACGTGCCTCACGGTTTGAGTAGCAAAGATTGGTATTAAGCGCCACGCCACCACGCAGACCGCGCTTGCCGTTCAGCTCAGCAAGAAAAGGCAACGCCTCGGGCGGCACCGCGCTCTCGTCACTTTGACTCCAGCCATTGCCATCAAGCCCAAACGGCTCGCAGGTCCAGCCGTGCCCCATCGCGTGATAATCAAGCGAGCGCTTGGCGATCTCCTCCTCAAGACGCCCGAGAATATGTGCAATATCCGCATCAGTCACGGGTGAATAGGGCATGTAGGGATTTTCAGTCTGATTATAAAAGCGCTTGAAAAAAACAGAAGGAGTTTTAAACTGCACAAAATAACCGTTCATGCCGACCTTCGGAAGCCAGTCAATGGTATTATAAACATGCTCATAGCCAACGGCACCCTCAATACAAATGGCGCGATGGCGGTAAGAGGGGCGATCTTCCAGATGCAACGTCAGCACAGCAGCATCAAGCGTGCGCGCAGGGACCACCTCTCCGCTCTTGCCCGGGAACAAAAAGCGGCACCCAAGCGCCTGCAGTAAACGGTAAACGGCAATCAGAACGCTGCGCTCATTGGCGGCGGTAATAGACCCCTTTCCCCCGTTTAAAGCAATACAAAAGCCGTCGTGATCAGCAGAATACGGCATGCTGCCGTCAAGCCCCAGCCAAATGGCATCGGAGGTGCTCTCCTCCTTTTTATCATACACACGCTCCTGCACGAACAGCGTGCGATCCATCATTTTCAAGTAGCGCGCCAGCTCGCTTGCCGCAAAGGCCACTGTCGGGTGCGTTCCCACCCTTGCCAACGTCAGAATCATCATACGTCCTCCTTTGATGATAAGCCTCAACTTTAGTATAAATGATATTTTACGAAAAGATAGCAATATTTTGCGAGTTTGAGAAAATTTTTACAAAAGATTGCCTTTCACGGGCAATTATGCTATAATAAGACAACGCCATTTTCAAAAGGAGACCCTTATGTCCAAACGCGAGCTTGCCATACAATACTTCAAATCCGGCTGTAACTGTGCACAGGCCGTATTTTTAGCCTTTACCGACTATACGGGCTTTGACGAAAAAACCGCGCTGCGGTTAGCTGCCCCCTTTGGCGGCGGTCTTGGTCGCCAGCGTGAGATCTGCGGTGCCGTTTCAGGCATGTGCCTGGTGGCAGGTGCGCTTTATGGCTATGACGACACCGAGGATAAAAGTGCCAAGGCTGCGCACTACGGCACGGTGCAGGCTCTTTGCGCGCTCTTTCGTGAGCGAGCGGGCGGCAGCATCATCTGTCGCGATCTGCTTGGCAGCGAGGGCAAGGACACCGCCAGCACGCCCAGTGACCGTACTGCCGCCTACTATCAGAAGCGCCCCTGCATGGAGCTGGTCGGCATCGCCGCCGAGATCCTTGAGAACTATATTAACGAACACCCCGTTAAATAAGTGAAAAAAACAGGCACCGTAGTGCCTGTTTTTTGCTTTCACTTATCAAACGAGGGGTTAAATGCGTAAAAGTTTTTGCTGTCAAGATGATCCTGTGCAATGCGCAGCGCGTCGCCAAAGCGCTGATAATGCACAAGCTCACGCTGACGCAAATACTTGATCGGCTCACGCACATCGGGATCGTCTACCATACGCAAAATATTGTCGTACGTGACGCGCGCCTTCTGCTCTGCCGCCAGATCCTCATTCAGATCGGCGATCACATCACCCTTAACGCCCACGTATTTCATATCGAAGGGCACCCCCGAGGCGGCCTGCGGATACAGACCTGCGGTATGGTCAACGAAATACGTGTCCATACCCGCCTTTTTGATCTCCTCGGGAGAAAGACCCTTGGTGAGCTGATAAAGAATGGCGGCGATCATTTCAAGATGCGCCAGCTCCTCAGTCCCAACGTCGGTAAGAATCCCCTTTACCTTGTCATAAGGCATGCTGTACCGCTGGTGCAAATAGCGCTGTGACGCAGCAAGCTCACCGTCAGGTCCGCCCAGCTGGCTGATGATGATCTTGGCGTAGTTGGCATTGGGGTTTTTGATCTTTACGGGAAATTGCAGCTTTTTATCATAGATCCACATATCAGTTTGCCTCCCTCTCCCAGGGCCAGGGGCCCTTTACCCATTGCCATTCGTCCTGGCTGTTATGATCATAAATTGTCAAAGGACCGTATTTTTCGGCATAGGCCTCCTTTAAGGCCATCAGCGCCGCACGGTGCTCACGGTAAAAGGCGAGCGCCTTTTTGTTGGTGGGATACGCATCAAGATAGAGCGCCACCTCGTAAAGGGCAAAATCCTCGGCCTGAATACGCCGCAAAAGCTCAGTGCGACTCTCGGCTACGGGCATATTCATTTGAGCCTCCTTGCGCCGTAAAACGGCTTTTCGAGCTCGCGGAAGATGGTGCCCGCAGCAAGCGCCGCAGCCCCCTCGTAAAGCCCCTCAAATTCCTGACAGGGCGAATAGACCATTGCAAGGCTCCTACCCGACATACAGTCATTTTGACTGTGTGCAGGACGCCCGATCTCCTCGCCGCGACAGTTTACGCGAGGCGCCTCGCTCTCCTCCAAAAAACGGAAAAGCGGGTCGCCGTTATAATTACTGATCAACGTGTTCTCCTTATACCAAAGGCGCTCAAACGCACCTTGGAATTCGGGCGGTCGCCTTCGGCACCGCCCATTTTCAGTATATGTACAATAAGGGAGTTTGTCGAAAAATAGAAAAACCAGCCCTGTGCCATCGGCACAGGGCTGGTTTGATTTAATCAAGATGCAGCTCGGTCGCGTTTAAAAATTCATGTGCATCAAGCAAGGAGTCGGCAGGCAGCGTCTTTGTGGCACCGCAACGGCGGCAGGTTACCACAACACCGTGGGGTGTGACCTCTACCTCATAATCCCCCTCCACGCCCTCACTTTTTTCGCAACGGCAATAGATCTTACCCTCCTCGTCAAGGTCGCGGATCACAAACATGAGAATGTCAAGCACCTGAGGATCGCTCACAGCGGCTTCCGCCTCCTCATGCAGGGATTTGAAATCACTGATGCCGTTTTGCTCCATCAGATCAAGCAGCTGCAGCTCGGTGCGTGCCAGCTCAGCCTTGACGTGATTCAGCTCACCCATGGCGGCAATATTGATATCGGAATAAGCGCAGGGCAGCAAAAACAGCTCCTCACCAAACAGCATTTTTTCACTGATGGTATAATGGTGAGGCTTAGGACAAATAATGCAAGGCACCTTTAAGCGCACCTTGCCCGCCCCCGCAGGCTCGATCTCCATTACACTCTGGCCGCAGGTGCACTTCAAGCGCACCATGTTACCGCGCAGGGCAAACGGGCTGACCGCACTCATCACGCCCGCACCGCAATGCGGACAGCGATACGCAACGGTCGTTTGCTTTGTATTGAGTACCATATAGCTCCTTTCAAGGCAACGTTCCATGCAAGACTTTCTTAATAGTATGGCGATTTTCTCAGGGTATATGCAATGAGGCAGGGACTGCCACTATACAGCGACAGCCCCTGTAAAATCAGTTGATCTTATCCCAGTTTTTAGCAGTTACGTCGATCTTCGTGGCCTCAGAGCAAGCCTTGAACCAAGCCTCATAATCAGCGCTGGTCAGCTTCTCACGTGCAGCAGCCTTCCAGTTGATCTCCTCGCCCGCGCCGTCATAGAACATAATATGATAACCGTAAGAGGTCTTGACTGCGGTGCCGGAAATTTCATTTTCCATACGGTCGGAGCTGTAAAGCCAAGCATCAAAGGTATCCACCATCTGACCTCTGGTCACGTCCTCATAGAAGACGTTGCTATCCTCGGTGTAAGCTTCGCCGTAGGTCTTAAAGGCTTCCTTATCAATACGGTAATAGCTCTTACCCGTAGCGCTGTCGGTAATAGTCGAGATCTTGCCCTCAGCCTTCATCAGGTCGATCAGAGCCTGTGCCATCGTCTCAGCGGAAACGGTCTTGCCCTGGTCAAGCAGGGACTGTGCCAGCTCCTTGGTCTTACCGGAAAGCTTGGAGGTGTCCTTAAGATCCTTAAAGGTCTCGGTCTTAAAGAGAATGTGACCTACGTTTTGCAGCTTAGCCTCATCACGGTGTACGGGCTGAAGCACGAAGCAAACGGTGTAGGTAGCCTCGGAATCCTTATAATCATAGCCATCGTCGCCATTGTCCTCGCGCGCAGGGTCACCGGTCGTGGTGATCACCTTCGTATCGTTTGCCTTTACAGGCGTTTCGGTGCTGAACAGCCACTTTTCAAGTGCGCTCTCGGAATCCTCGGTCTTCTTGTAGTTGATATGGTGCGCATCAGACTGAATATTAAAGGCCTCAGTAGCATCCTTGCCGTCATCCTTCAGATATTCCATCAAAAGGTTAGAAAATGCCTCAGCGGTGGTGCAAGCAGCCAATGCGTCTGCACGTTCTTTCAGCTTGATCTTCTCGGCCTCAAATGCGTTATAAGCCTCTTCATTCTTGCTCGCAGCGTTCTCCTCGCTCGAAGAAACAGACTTGAATTTTGCCGTAAAGGTGTAGGAAATGTAGTCTACGTAAACGGCCAGATCACTCTTGTGCTCCTCAAAATACTTATCAAGACGCACGTCGGTGGCACCTGCCTCAAACTCGCCCATTTTGATCTCAGTCATCTTGGTAGCAAGCTCGGTCATCTCCATGATGGCACGCAGGTCCTTCTCGCCAACGCCTCTGCCATACATAGCGGCAATATAGCCCGAGGTCGTATAGCCGCTGTATGCAGCGTAAAACTCAAGCATTTGAATGGCGTTGTCAATATCCGCATAATCCGCTTCGTCAAGCGATACGCCGTAACGGTATGCCTGCTCACACAGCACCAAAAGCTGCTCAGCGCTGGTAGCAGCGTTCTCAGCAAACATATCAAACCAGGTCTTGGTGGTGGTTACGCCCGTGGCCTCATCGGTCTTGGAGCTGTAGATCTGATCGCGCAAAGGCAAGGAGGTGTTAAGACCGTCGCCGCCCTCACCCTTAATGTACTGCATATAGCCCGTATCCTGATAGGTATTGACCCATTCCTGATACTCGGTATATACGAGGTAAGACATCATCGGCACCGTGATCTCAAAGTGCTCAGTCTCTGCTACGACCTTGTTGCGCAAGAATACGCCGCGAGAGTTGAGTGCAAAGAAGGTGCAAGCAAGCAGTGCTACGACAAGCACGCCAACCACAATAAGCGTACCTACCCAAGTAGGCATACCCTTTGCCGCAGCCCTTTTCTTCGTACCACTAAGTAAGCTTGTGGCCTGTTGTTGTTTTGTTCTGTTTCCTTTTCCCATGTTAAGGAACCGCCTTTCGAGTTTTTGTATCGTCTTTGACTTTATTATAATCAACCAAGGTGTTTTAGATTTGAACACCCTGTGAATGATACCAAAATTAGATATTCATAACGACGGGCAATATCATCGGTTTTCTGCCCGTTCTTGCGTATAAGAACTTAGAAAGCTCATCACGCACCGTGTTTTTCAGATACACGTGATCGTGCGCCTGACGGCCGCCAAGACATTTTTCAATGGTGCGATTAACAAGCTTACGTGCCTCCTCCATCAAGGGCTCGTTCTCGCGCACGTAAACGAAGCCGCGCGACACGATATCGGGTCCCGACAGCAGCAACGAGCTATCCTCGTCAACCGTAGCAACCACTACGATAAGGCCGTCCTGCGACAGGTGCTTGCGGTCACGCAGCACGATATTACCAACGTCACCGACACCGTATCCGTCAACCAAGACCTGCCCTGCGGGCACAGCACCTGCAAAGCGTGCACCCTTACTGTCGATCTCGAGCACACGGCCGATCTCCGAGAGGAAGATATCGCGGTCGGCAATACCCATTTCAAGAGCAAGCTCGCGATTGACGCCCATATGACGGCATTCACCGTGGATCGGCATAAAATAGCGGGGCTTTGTCAGCGCCATCATCAGCTTCAGCTCCTCCGCGCACGCATGCCCCGAAGCGTGTACCTCAAGTGATGCATCGTGCAAAACCTCAACGCCGTTGCGTGAGAGCTCGTTGATCACACGACCAACCAGCTTTTCGTTGCCGGGGATCGCATGCGAGGATAATATCACCAGATCATTGCGACCGAGCGTGACCTGCTGATGATCGGAATACGCCATACGGTAAAGCGCCGACATCGGCTCACCCTGGCTGCCCGTTGTCACGAGCGTCAGCTGATCGGGACGGTAGCGCTTGATATCGCCGATATCGATCAGCGCGCCCTCGGGCACCTTCATATAACCAAGCTCTACTGCCGCGCCCACGATATTCAGCATACTGCGCCCCGTGATCGCCACCTTTCTGCCGTGGCGTGCGCTGATATCGATGATCTGCTGCACACGGTGCACGTTAGAGGAGAACGTAGAAATCACGATGCGCTTATCGGGATTTTTGGTAAAGATATATTCAAGCGAGGCGCCCACCTTTTTTTCGGACGGCGCAAAGCCCGGACGCTCGGCATTGGTGGATTCGCACATCAGCATCAGAACGCCCTTTTTGCCAAGCTCACCAAGTCTTGCAATATTCATCATCTCGCCCTCGATCGGCGTAATATCAAGCTTGAAATCGCCCGTATGGATCAGTGTGCCGAGCGGTGTATGAATCGCAAGGCAGCACGCATCGGCGATCGAGTGATTGACTCTGATGAACTCCACGTTAAGGGCACCCGCACGCACAGTGGTCCCCGCACTTACGGTGTGCAGATCGGGCTCCCATGGCAGCGAATGCTCCTGCAATTTATTTTTCAGAATACCAAGTGTTAATTTAGTGCCGTATATCGGCGGATTGATGGTGCGCAATGCATACGGCAAGGCACCGATATGATCCTCATGCCCGTGCGTGAGGAAAATACCGCGCAAGCGGTCTTGATTTTGTTCAAGATATGTGATATCGGGGATCACCAGATCAACGCCCAGCATATCCTCGTCGGGAAATGCCACGCCGCAATCCACGGCGATCATATCGTTTTCATATTCAATAACGGTAATATTTTTACCGATCTCGTGTAAGCCGCCAAGCGGTATAATACGTATTTTTCCTTTGTCTTTTTTTACCTTCGGCATAATTCCTCCTTACAAAAATTTCACCAAAAACAGAAAAGCACTCACCGCAAGCGGAGCGATCGCGCGGCTTACTTTTCCCAAAATTTTATCGCACGCGTGCGCATGGCGCACGTATCCATTTTTAATATATTATTTATTATACACAAATTATATGCACTTGTCAAGGGTCAAGCACGATACAAAAAAGAAAACAGTGCAAAAATTGCCGCACCAAGCAAAGCCCCCAACAAAAAAGCCCCCAACGCCCACCAAAAGCGCCGCCTTTTTTTTCGCACCGTAACGCCCTCACCGATAATGCGATTGGCCTCTGCCAGCATATCGTCCTGCCGCATACTGCCATTATCCCGCCTGAGTACAAAAAAGGCACTTTCAAAAATAGTGCTTTGCTGTGTTTGCAGCACGATCATCTGCTTTTGACAACCACGTAACATAAAGCACCTCCTTCCCCGTATTTTATCGAAAGTATTGACCCATACCCCATAATTTAATCAGATCAGTTTTCCTCAACTGCGTTGTTTTTTGCCCCGTATGCCTATATTTTACAAAAAAATCAGGCTTTTGACAAATGTCGACAATATTTGTTAAAAAACCATAAATTTCCATTTTTCGCCCTTGACCTTTTCTTTTTGACAGGATATAATAAAGCCGTATATCCAATTCACTCACACTGCAAGGAGGCTTTTATGAAATCCACCGGCATTACGCGCGCAGTCGATAATCTTGGCAGAATCGTATTACCCATGGAGCTAAGACGCGCCTTTCATATCAACACCGACGATAAGCTTGAAATTTTTACACAGGGCGACTCGATCGTTTTAAAAAAATGTCTGCCTGCCTGTGCCTTTTGCGATACGCGTGACGGTCTGAACAGCTTTGAAGGCAACTATATTTGCGACGCTTGCCTCACTAAGATCAAACACTTATGATGCTATACCTACGCCATCAGATCTTTCACGGCCCTCATGTCAGCCGTGTTGAGGCACGCGCACACGGCAGTGCTGTGGCACACGCGTTGCTCCATGCACTGCTCTTGGAGCTAAAGCTCCCCTTAGCATTGAAAGCAGACCCTCAGGGGAGACCGGCACTTGCGCACTGCGACACCGTTGATTTTAATTTGTCACACACCGAGGGGCTTGCCGTTTGTGCCCTGCTGCAAAGCGAAAACTCGCCCCGTGTGGGCGTTGATGCCGAGCTGCTGACCAACTTTGACGCCGAGAGGATAGCCGCGTTTGCCGCGCGTTTTTTTGCCCCGTGTGAACAAAAGTGCCTGGCAAAGGCCAACGATCCTGCCACCTGCTTCACCCGCATTTTTACAAGAAAAGAGGCCTATGCCAAATATTGTGGCGACGGTCTTGGTCTCCATTTGAGCGCCACCGATACCCTTGCCCCTGATTTTGAAAGCAGTCACGGCGTGCGCTTTTACGCCTATCGGCACAATGATATTTTTATATCGCTTTGTACACCCGAAAACATTGAGGATAAGCCGCAAACCACGCTTTGCGAGGATCCCGTCACGTGGTAGTACAAAAAGGAGAGCGAGCCTACAGGGTGATGTTCTTAGCGGAGAAATGAAAGATCTCACTAAGCGCGAGCATCGCATTTGACCGGTCAAATAAAAAATGGGCTAAGCCCAAGCCCTTATACACACAAAGAGAGAACAAATCGGCTGAAATGTCGAAAAGTTCTCTCTTTTTCTGTTGGTGTTCCGTTTAAAGTCATAAGGCTCTGAATTGCTCTGCAATTAGGCAAGCGTTATGATAGGATTGCCCTTATAATCTAAAGCTTGGCGAAGCCGATCATCATAATGCGTAGCCGCACGGGAATCGAACACATAAGGTCCGACAGGATATATTTTCCGCAATACTTCATTGAGTTTTTCTTAAATATCTGTATATTTCTCAAAAAACTCAACTTGTCTTGCAAAAAATCTATTCCTGTGGGACTGCCAAGGCACCCTGCGGCAAATAAATTTTTGATGGATTTTGCCGTGGCAAGGTGCGGACAAGTGCGGACTTTTCAAGCCTTGACGCGTCAAAAGACGCGAAAATTTATTGCCGCAGGGCTTGTGGGTTCGACTCCCGTGCGGCTACCATAACTTGCCCACAGGGCCATCATAGTTGTAGCGTGAATACTCCGCTTGGAGTATTCACGCTACTCGCTGTCCTTTTTTATTTTATGCCCAACTCATCGTGGTGGGCTTTTCTTCTTCAATGATGATGTCCTTGAGGAAGGTCACCGCCTTGCGAAGGCCCTCGTCGATCGTCATCAGACTATCCTCATGCTCAATGGAAAGCACACGGTCGTAACCGACCAGACGCAGGTTGCTGACAAGATCACGCCAGTAGGTTTCACCGTTACCGTAGCCAACGGTACGGAAAATCCAGGAGCGATGCAGCTCATCACCGTAGTGCTTGGTATCCAGCACACCGTTCACGGACGTGTTATAATGATCGATCTTGGTGTCCTTTGCGTGCACGTGATAAATAGCACCCGCCAAAGCACGAATAGCGGCCACGGGATCAATCCCCTGCCAGATCAGATGCGACGGGTCAAAGTTGGCACCGATCACGTCGCCCACAGCAGCACGCAGCTTAAGCAGCGTTTCGGGGTTGTATACACAAAAGCCGGGATGCATTTCAAAAGCGATATGATCAACACCGTGCGCCTTGGCAAAAGCACCGGCCTCGCGCCAATAAGGGATCAGCTTCTCATTCCATTGCCAGTCAAGGATCTTCAAAAAATCCTCCGGCCAAGGGCACGTCACCCAGTTCGGATATTTTGAGCCCTCGCTATCACCGGGGCAACCCGAGAAGGTAATGACCGTATCCACGCCGAGCTTTTCGGCAAGTAGAACGGCATTGCGGAAATCCTTATCAAAGGCGGCGGCAATGGCTGAATCGGGGTGCAGTGCATTGCCGTGCGCTGCCAGTGCGCAGATCTCAACGCCGTATTTTTTAAAGGTAGCGACAAATGCATCAAATTTCTTCGCATCTGCCAGCAGCTCCTCAGGATTACAATGTGCCTTACCGGGATAGCCGCCGGCACCGATCTCAACAGTCTTAACGCCGAGAGAAGACAAAATAGAAAGTGTTTCGTCAAGCGATTTCGCGCCGTACAAATTAGCTAATACACTAAGCTTCATTTTTATTTATCCTTTTCTGATTGATAAAAGGGGCTGTCACCACGGTGACAGCCCCTTTGTTACGGTTTCTACACCGTTAATTTAAATTACTGTGCGTCGTCAGCAGCGGGAGCGTCCTCAGCGGGAGCTTCAGCTACGTCAGCCTCTGCAGCGGCTGCTGCGGCGGCAGCTGCCTTCTTTTTCTTAGGCAGAATGACCACAAATACAACTACTGCGGCACCACCGCCAAGAACAACAACTGCAGCAACGATAATAATGATAATACCGTACTTCTCAAAGAAGGTTTCTTCTTCCTCTTCCTTCTTGTTTGCATTGTTGAAGCGGTTTGCGATATCTTCCTGAGACTCGAACTCGATCGGGCCCTTATCAGCCTCTTCGCGGCCTGCAGCACCGTCGTCTACGTAACCAAGACGCTCAATGTATGCATCGATCACTGCCTGAACCTTAGCGTTATCAGCAGCACCGGAGGTCTTCAAAGAATCAGGTGCATTCGCATGACCGGGGTTCAGCATAGCCCACTGCCATACAGGCATCGTGCCGGGCGTCGTATCAGCAGCGCTCCAGTTGATGACACCGGTCTCCATGTAGGAGCCTACCATCCCTGCAGCATAGTAATCCGTAGGCTGAGCTGCGTCCTCATCAAGGAACTTGTCATATGCGTTAGCAATGTAAGGAGCCTTATTAGCAAGCGTGAAGACTGCAGCTGCATCAGACTTAGCACCTGCATAGTCGTTGAGAATATCACTCTTGAACTCGTCGTCTTCGGCAAAGAGAGCGCCAAAGCGAGTCAAGCTGTAGATCTTAGAGTTCAGCGCACCGCTCTCAAGAGCTACGTCGAAATCAACATCCCAGTTATTCTGAGCAAGAGCATAGATGTAACTGTAATCCTTCTCGTTGTAGGTGGGCATATCGGTCAGCGAGAACATATTGTAGGCAGGGTTGCCGTTCACGATAGCATTAATGCCGTCGTCGTAAATAAAGGTATCACCCCAGCCCCATACCATGATGATCTGGTAGTTTGCATACTCAGAGGCAGGCATATCGGGGTAGAAGTTCTTCAGGAATGCGTTTCTGGGCTTGAAGTTGAAGTCAGCGGCATACTCGCTGCTCATCCAGTCGATCGTCTTCTCGTTGATGAACCAAACAATTGCGTTTTTGCCGCTCTCAAGCGTCATGTTAACACCATCATTGGTCAGGAAATTGAAGGTGGTATCGTTGGTGATACCGTTGGAAAGATCGCTGTCAGAATCGGTAAACTTACCGTACTTATCAGCCACTGCATCCTCAATGATCTTACCGGGAAGAAGGTCAACCTTGGAGATGAACTTCTTATCGCGTGCCCAGTAGAGATAGAAGGGCGTGCCACTACCCCAAGGATCAAGCTTGGCATAGGGGGATTCGTCTGCTGCGGGTTCAGAAAATTCCACAGCACGCAGAATGCTGATCGTGGAGAGGTCAATAGCGGTATCGCCGTTGTTATAGATCTCCATGAAGTCAAGCGCGTGGCTATTGGTTCCGGTTGCGCCTACATACTTGAAAACGTGCGTATAGGCTGCGATCTCGGAAATGAAGAGTGAGGGGGCATCAGTCTTAGTAGAACCGTCGTACGTTGCGGCAGAGGCAGGCAGAGTTGCCAGCACGGACGCAAGCATAAGAACAGTCAGAAGAACTGCAATAATTTTACGCATGGTTAGCACCTTCCTTTTAATATTGGTACACCCATTATAATACAATTTCTGCTTTTTGTCAATAAGTTTTTTTAAAAATAGAGCAGTTTTTTTGTGCATTTTAATTAATTATAATAAATTTAAAACGCGCACACGCGCGCCGCGCGCCCGTTAGACCTCCGACGGCAGCATGAGATACCTCGTTTGCCCCCACACGTTAGGATCGCACAAGGCAGAGCTTTCCAGCCCGTTTGCGTTAGCGAGCGCCTCGGGCGGTAAAGCAAATCGCCGCGAAATTTCCCAAAGCGTTTCACCCTTTGCGGGATAGTAAAATTCAAGATCGCAAGCCCCATCGTTTTGCACAGGAGAAAAGCACACCTCCTGCACAGGTGCAAAGCTGACGGAAGCACCACCGAGAATAGAAACAGCCAATTCGGGCATCAGACGCACGATCCCCTGCTCTTGCTGTACACGGCAAAGCGGCACCGAAGCAAGAACCGAGAACGCTTCTGCCTCACCCTCAAACGCAACGCAAAACGGAATTTTAGCTTCACCTACGCCCCATTCCTCTCCTGCGTGGTAAAGCAAATGACAATGTACGCTGCCCCTGATGCTCACCTGCCCTGCATCAGCATTCCTTTCGCCGATCTCAGCGTCGGCACAGACATCCACCACAATAGCGCCCGACGGCAGCCCGATCTCCGACAGCGTCGGTGTAGCGCTAAGGCTGTAATTCTGATTTTTGCAAACCGTTGGCACCCAATTTTTCTGGGGTGTCGTGCGGCACTCACTCTGCATATGGGGCAGGAATAGATCCTTTACAAAGGGCACCGTTTCGTGGCCTGCGGCCTCCGCCTGCAATACCGCACCGACCGAAAGTGAAATACGGTTGCCTTCAACCGTTGTGCGCAGCTCCTCAACCGTACCGACAGCACGCGCCATATCCTCACCGCACACGCCCTCCAGCGACAACAAGGTCGTAAAGGGTAAGGAGCGCGTCACAGCAACGGGCAAGCTTCCACCGGTCTCCTTTGCTTGCTCGCCCTCCTCGCAGCAAAGCAAGCTCACCACCACCTCGCCGCGGCAACGGATACCGTCGTGCGTTGCCGTGACCTCAGGCAAAAAAACCTCACCGCGCGCAAGGATCACCTGCGGCGCCTTGAGGTGCGTATCAAAGCTTTCCTGCAATTCAAGCGTATCGCTCACCGTAGCAAAGTGTCGGCCACACTCCACGGCATCGCCCAATACGCACACCTGCTCCTGCTCCTCGGGTGAAAGCGTAACACCCACAGGTCTGCTCCGATACTCTCCTACCTGCGCCTGCACACGGCAGCGCACCGCAAGACGGCGCGGCGCTATCACGCGACCGACCACAACGTCGGGCACCAAAAACGCACACGGCTCCGCCCCTTCCCCCTGTAGCGGCACGGAAAAGGTGTAGGTATCCTCCATATCGGTATGGTACAGCTTCCCATCCGCCCCCGCATACAGCACGTCATAGCAAACGCGTCCCGAGAACTCGGCATTTCCGCCACTGATAAAGCGCCGCGGCGGCAATACACGCGGCCACACACGAAGCAAACGGCTGATCTCGCCCAGATAATCAGGCACGGATATCTCGCTGTTTTGCTCAAAATTTACACTTTGCGTATTCATTTGTGCCTGCGTGCACCAAAACTTGTCTTCACGTTGTTCCATATTCCCTCTCCTTTTTTGGAAGTCGTTTTATTGTATGCTTTCAAGGATCGGAATATGAACAAGCCCGCCAAAGCACCCCTTCGGTCAGCTTCTCTTGCCGCACCATGATAAAGCGGGGTTGTTTTGAAAACAGCAGCGGCAAGGGTTCGATCCGTAGCCGCACGGGAGTCGAACCCACAAGCCCTGCGGCAATAAATTTTCGCGTCTTTTGACGCGTCAAGGCTTGAAAAGTCCGCACTTGTCTGCACCTTGCCACGGCAAAATCCATCAAAAATTGATTTGCCACAGGGTGCCTTTGGCAGTCCCACAGGAATAGATTTTTTGCAAGACAAGTTGAGTTTTTTGAGAAATATGCAGATATTTAAGAAAAACTTAATGAAGTATTGCGGAAAATATATCCTGTCGGACCTTATGTGTTCGATTCCCGTGCGGCTACCCACACCATACGAAAAGGGCCCCCATTCGGGAGCCTGCCGCGATGACAGGGGTCGTTGTCCTCGGCTTTGCCGAGCACATCAACACACCGTTACACGGAGGTTGCGTTGTCCTCGGCTTGCCGAGCACTGAAGCAGCCCTTCGGTCAGCTTCTCTTGCCGCACCATGATAAAGCGGGGTTGTTTTGAAAACAGCAGCGGCAAGGGTTCGAGGCCGTACCCACACCATACGAAAAGGGCCCCCGTTCGGGAGCCCTTTTCGTATGGTGCGGGTGACAGGGGTCGAACCTGCACGCCTCACGGCGTAAGATCCTAAATCTTATGCGTATGCCAATTTCGCCACACCCGCGAATTTCTTGAGCGGTGTGTGGCGAAATGGGTTCGCACACACCCGCAAATGTTATGAGTGGTGTGTGGCGAAATGGATTCGCACACACCCGCGAATTTTTGAGCGGTGTGCTGCAAAATTTATTCACACACGGCTTCTCGCGGGAGTTATCATAGCACAAATACAAAAATTTGTCAAGACTTCTTACACAAAAGCAACGAATACCCTTTGACAAAACTGTATTCGAGTGCTATAATAAACGTAACAACACACGCGCCCCAAGGGGAACGCACAAGGAGGCACTTATGACAAACTTCACCGTAACGATCTCGCGCGGCTTCGGCAGTGGCGGACGCACCATCGGCAAAATGCTGGCGGAGCGACTCGGCATCCATTTTTACGACCGCGAAATTATGGAGCTCGCCTCCGAGAAAAGCGGCATCAGCCTTGATCTGTTTGACAAGGCCGACGAAGCGGGAAAAGTCGCGTTCTTCAAGCGCTATGACCGCTCTTACGGCAAGCAGATCATTCCGCCCGATCGCGGCGAATTTACCTCTGATGACAACCTTTTCAACTTCCAAGCAAAGGTTATCAAGGAGGTAGCCGATCGGGAGGACTGCGTGATCGTAGGGCGTTGTGCCGACCACGTACTGGCAGACAAGAAAAACGTGCTTCGTATTTTCATTTACTCCTCAATGGATTTTTGCATTGACAAGGTCGTTGAGCTTTACGGTCTTTCCCGCAAGGAAGCCGAGCGTAAGATCGAGAAGATCGACCGCGCACGCAGCACCTATTACCGCTACTACACAGGCAGCGATTGGGATAATGCACGCAATTACGATCTGTGCCTGAACACCGAGGAGCTGGGCTTTGAGCGCTGCGTTGATATCATCGAATATTACGTAAATCTTCTCTATCGCAATAAATAATTCTGAAGGTGCGCCGCTGATTTTCAGCGGCGCGCCTTTTTTACAGTGGGCTCGGCAGCACGCGCCCCGCCAGCAGATCGGCGTAACAATCGGGCACGCTTACGGGCACACGCACGCCGACAATATGCAAATAGCGCGCTGTGGCATAATTATAGTCGCGAAGTGGCCTATCAAAGGTATCAATCGAGTGCGCCGCCACCAGCGGCTCACCGTCCGCAAACCCCGTAACCAAGAGCGTATGATAATAATCGCCCGCGGTATTTGCCAGCTGGATCACATCCCCCGTCATCAGCTCACCCTGCGACACTGCACGCCCGAACGGGCCTGTGTTGCCCCCTGCCTCCACAAAGCGCGGTGCCTCAGTCATATACTCCCAAAAAAATTCCACACTCGTCCACGAGGGCGCGCGATCCTCAGCGCTGCGATAATACCACCCGAAATCGGGTGTGCCGTTCATCACACAGCTGCCCGCCAGCAATGCCTGCGACACAAAATTGGTGCAGTCACCGCCGACGCCCGTGAAATTATAAAAAAGCGGATTGCGTGAAAAGGCATAGCGACGTGCATAAGCAACAGCGCGGGTGCGGTCATAAGCTTTGTATGCGATCATATCATCACCTCGCTTTCAGTATATAGCAAAAAAGGCATTGGCGCCACGCGCCAATGCCTTTTTATCTGCTTATTGAGCAGCACCAACACTTTCCATCAAATGGGCAATGTCAACGTCGTGGAAGCGCTCGGCCAGCTTTTCCATCACGTCCTCCACCGTCAGGCTTTGCAGCTCCTCGGGCGTGAAGTGATCAGCCACGGCCTCGGCTACCAGCTGTGTACTTGCCTCGCTGACATCAATATCATGCGCTTCAAACACCACGGCCAGATCCTCGGTAAGTGCCTCAGTATCAAGCGTTCCCTCTGGTGTGACCTCCACGTTTTTCAGCGCCTCACTCATTTCCTCCAGCAGCTCACCGTGAGAGGTAAGCATATCCTCGGGCAAGCCGACGGCTTTGAGGACCGCGCGCATACCGACGTCAAGCAGCGCCGCACCTACGGGCTCCATGCGGGGATGTGTTTCAAGCAATTCCTGTACGTCACCCAAAAAATCGGTATCTGTGATCAGTGCCGCCATCTGCTCCTCACTCTCGGCATTTTTCAGGCCTGCAAACAGCTCGTGTCTGACTATAATGGCAAACACGTCGGCAAAAAAGTCAAGATCCTCGTCAATATTATCCGGTGTAGAGGTGGAAAATACCACCAAAAATGCATCAAACAGCAATGCACCGCTCTCCCCGATCTCTGGTGCCGCCATGCCAAGGAAGGTCTGGTCTGCCAACCAATGGTTAGAGGCTGTATTCAGCACGCCCGAGCAAAGCACAGACAGCATCTGCGATTTGCCCACGTCCTGTGCAATGGCATCAACGGCAGCGCATTCGGCATTACCGTACGCCTCCACGGATTTTCCGCCAAGCGTCTGAACCTGGATCACGATATCACCAAGCACGTCGATCTCTTCGCGCAGCAGGATCTTTTCCTCCTGCCATTTTCCACCCGTAAGACCGTCAAAAAGCTTATCACCGATCAGTGAATATACACCCGACAGCACGGGAGTCTCATTCACAGGGGCAATAAAATCGTTATGATAGGTCTGCACAGTCTGAGATAGCTCTGTGGTCGTTTCGGCCTCACCGGATTTAACAGCAAAGTCAGCAAACAGATCGGTATATCCGAACACGGGCGTTACAAACACAAGAATACCCACGAGCGCAATGACAAGGCCGAGCGGCACACCGAGAAAATGGCTGGCCGCACTATCGCGGTGCCAGGGGCGGGTCACGCCGCACAAAATCCAATAAATAAAGATCAGCACGCCCTTAAGGACAATGTAAAGCAACAAAAAGAGCACAGGCGCCACCAGCATTTTCACGATCGTCGAGATCGCATCACCGGCCGCGATCTCACCGCTGAACAGCGGTGCAAAATTGGGATCGCCGCCAAGCGTTGCTTCCATCCACAGCACGATCTCGCGCCCCATTGAGCCTGCGATCGCACGTGCCATGAAGAAGGAGGCCACCGCTGCCACCAGGACCGTGATCAAGCGCAGCAGACTTTTGCGAAAACCGCGCGTGAAGGAAATAAAAATGTTGAATATCAAAATAAAGGCCGCAATACCAAGGCAAATCAGTTCCATACCGTACCTCCAAATAAGTGATCACACCGTAAGCTTTATATGTATTGCCATTATACTCCTTTTTTGGCACTTTGTCAAGAAGTGCACAGGAACCGCGTTTTCACGTGCGGCATACCCTGAAAAGGAGGTGATGACCATGCATATTTTAGTCCTATACGGCGGCAGCAGTCCCGAGCGTGCCGTTTCGGTCCGCTCAGCCCAAGCGGTGCTGGGTGCACTTGCCGAAACCAAGCACCAAACGGCCGCGATCGACTATCGCGGCGGCGCGCTTGACACAACATTACTTAACGCAGCGCAAAAAGCCGACGCCATATTTCTCTGCTTACACGGCGGCGAAGAGGAGGGTGGAGTGCTGCAAGCACGCTTTGAGCAAGCGGGAATTTATCACTACACAGGTTCAGCACCCACAGCGGCGGCGCTGGCACTTGACAAAGCGCGTGCTAAGCATTGCGTAGTAAATGCAGGTGTACCCATTGCCGCAAGCAAGGTCTGGCTGCCAAATGAACCTGCACCCGATTTTACCCTTCCCGCCGTACTGAAGCCGCTTTGCGGCGGCTCCAGCGTAGGTGTCAAAATAATGGAAAGCGAGCACGCGCTTGCCGCATGTCGGATCGAAGCCCCGATGCTCCTTGAGGAATATCTTGGCGGACGTGAATACAGCGTGGGCGTCATCGATCACAAAACACTGCCTGCCGTTGAGCTCAGACCAAAAGGTGGCTTTTACGATTATGCACACAAATACACCCCCGGCGCCACCGACGAGCTTTGCCCCGCGCCGCTCTCAGACGAAAAGTCAAGCCAACTTGCCGACCTGGCACTCACAGCCTTTTCGGCTCTTGGTCTGCGTGACGTAGCGCGCATTGATTTCAAGGAAAACGAAGAGGGTACTCCATGCTTTTTAGAAGCTAACACCCTCCCCGGTCTTACCGAAACCAGTCTGCTGCCCTTAGCAGCCGGCGTCGCGGGTATAGAGTTCAAGATGCTGTGCGAAGCCGTATGTCTGCTTGCCGCCGCACGAAAAAAGCTATAAAAACAGCCCTTGGCAAGAAAATGCCAAGGGCTGTTTTCAGCGAACGGTACCGTTTCCCTTCACCAAATATTTTACGGTCGTCAGCGCGGCAGGCCCCATCGGCCCGCGCGCATGCATTTTTTGTGTAGAGATACCGATCTCCGCACCGAATCCAAATTCGCCCCCATCGGTGAAACGCGTAGAGGCGTTATGGTAAACGGCAGCAGCATCTACTCTGCCGAGGAAATATGCGGCAGCGGCCTCATCCTCTGTCATAATGGCCTCGCTGTGTCCCGTGCCCGTACGGTTGACCTCCTCAACCGCCTGCTCTACCGAGTCAACGATCTTTACCGACATCACGTAATCGTTAAATTCGGTATAAAAATCCTCCTCGGTCGCAAGCTCTGCCTCGGGCAAGAGCGCGCGTGCACGCGGGCACGCACGGAACGACACCTGCCACGGGCGCGTGGCCTCAAAGAAAGCGGGCAAAAATTTTGCGGCAACAGCGCTATGGCAAAGCAAGCTTTCCGCCGCATTGCACACAGACGGGCGCTGACATTTGGCATTCACGGCAACCGCCAACGCCTTATCAAGATCAGCAGCAGCATCAACGTAAATATGGCAATTTCCCGCCCCCGTTTCGATCACGGGCACCTTGGCATTATCCACGCAGCTGCGAATCAATCCCTTGCCGCCGCGCGGGATCAGCACGTCAACAAGGCCGCGCATTGAAAGCAGGGCGGTAGCACTCTCGCGCGAGGTGTCTTCCACCAGACCGATCAGATCGGGGGAAAAGCCCTCGTCTGCCACAGCTCTTTTCAACGCCGACACAATGGCGGTATTTGTTAAAATAGCCTCCTTGCCACCGCGCAGAACCACGGCGTTACCCGACTTAACGGCAAGTGCCGCCGCATCGGCGGTAACGTTCGGGCGCGCCTCATAGATCATAGCAACCACACCGAAGGGCACAGGCTGCTTGGTGATCGTAAGACCGTTCGGACGCTCCCATTGCTCGCCACCAACAAGAGGGTCGGGCAGCGAGATCAGCATTTCGATCGCCGCAGAGATGGCCGAAAGACGGTCACTGTTCAGCATAAGCCTGTCAAGCATCACACGCGGCACACCGTTTTGGTCGGCAGCGGCAAGATCACGGGCATTGGCGGCGAGAATAGGCTCCTTTGCCTGTGGCAAG
Source organism: Oscillospiraceae bacterium (assembly GCA_015063895.1). GTDB lineage: Bacteria > Bacillota > Clostridia > Oscillospirales > CAG-272 > Firm-07. The sequence goes on from SVTG01000009.1 coordinate 32,953, forward strand.
GCCTTTGCCATGGCGGCCAGCAAGCGGCAGCGTGTTGCGTGATCAGCCACACCCAAGGCAGGGGCAGCAGCGCGCACACGGGTGCAAAGCGCTTTTACGTCCTCAAAAGCTCTATTCATGCTTCTTCCCTTTTCAGCACCTTCTCAATTTCAACAACGTAAACACGGTGAAAATCGTCGGTGGGATAATTCTTCAGCAGATCCTTCTCCAAAAAGCCCTCTTTTTTGAGAATATCGGTATAGATCTTGCGGCACAAAACGTTCATACGTGCCTCGGGGATCACAGGCGCCCCGTCCTCAAAATCCACTGACAGGCCCGTCGCTGCGAATTTATCTACGTCGCGACCGCTCTTCGTGCCGCAAAAGCGCAGTGCCTCGCGATACTTCTCTTCAAAAAACGAAAGCGTGATTTGTGTCGTCTGCTCGGTAAGCATATACGTATAGCGCTGCGGACGCACAAAAATAAAGGCCACGGGTCTTTTCCACAAAAAGCCCAAGCACCCCCAAGAGGCCGTCATAGTATTGACGATTTCCTCACCTGCCGCGTTTTTACCCTTCGCGGTGATCAGCATCCAATCCTTGCCGATCAGATCAAAAGCACCGTCAAGCTCACCAAGAGAAATTTCAGAAAAATTCTTCATCACACGTCTCCTTTCGCTGCAAGGGAAAATTGACCCTTGACAGAACCGTAAAAAAGATTACAATAAAAAGTGAAACGAAAAAGCCGCCGTAAAGGCGGCAGCTTTTCGGATCTGCCGAGATCAGGCCTGCTCGGTTGCGGCGTCTTCGGCAGGTGCCTCCTCGTCGGGGGCGTCGGTCATCTCTTCCTCGTATTCGAGGGCCTCGTCAAATTCGGGATAATCCTCCAGCTCTGCGGGCTCCTCATATACCGTACAGAAGGAAATCAGATTGCGGATCAAGCGGTACAGCACAAAAGCAATTGCGCAGGACGCCGTAACGATAGACAACGTGATGGCAATGATCTTGCCGTAATTGGTTTTACGTTCCATGGTAATACCTCCTTATGTGGTAGCCAAACGGCTAACTGATTTTATTATACTATAAAACTTGGCAAAATACAAGAGCAAATTCAAATTTGAAGGACAAACAAATGAATTTTGAAGCAGTCAAAAAAAGATTATGCGCCGCAGGCATAGAAAATGCCACAGGAGAAGCCGCTATGCTGTGCGAAGTATTTAAAGAGGCAGAGCTTGAAGCAGCGGTAACACGGCGATGCCACCATTACCCCTTGCAATACATTCTCGGGAAATGGGCCTTTTATCGCGAAGAATACGAGGTAAACGAAAACTGCCTGATCCCCCGTTCCGACACCGAGATTTTGGTAGACTTGGCCATCCATATGCTGCCAAACGGGGCGCGTTTTCTTGATATTTGTACAGGTAGCGGCTGTATTGCCGTATCTACCCTGAAAAACCGCACCGATACCGTGGGGATCGGCATTGATCTGTTCAAAGAAACCCTAGCCTTAGCCACCAAAAACGCAGCCTCAAACGGTGTAGCCGACCGCTTTACACCGCTTTTGGCAGATGCCACAAAAGCACCTCCCACAATGCTTTCCGCTTATGCCTTTGACGCTATTTTATCCAACCCCCCCTATATTGAAAGCAAGGTGCTATCCACCCTGCAGGAGGAAGTAAAATTTGAACCTCACGCCGCACTTGACGGTGGCGCGGACGGACTGCTGTTTTACCGTCTGATCCTGAAAAACTGGGGGCACTTATTAAAAAAAGACGGCTTTATTTTATTTGAGATCGGCTACGATCAAGCCGCTGCCTTGCAAACGATATCGGCGCAATACGGCTATACCTGTACTGTAAAAAAGGACCTTGGCGGTCATGACCGTGTATGTATTCTGCATTCTACCAAATAAAAAAACCCACCGCCGAAGCGGTGGGTTATTTTTATTAACCGTTCTTTACCAGGTCAAGACCTGCTACGAAGGTAGCAAGGTTGGTGGTCATACGGCCGAGGTTAGCCTCAGTTACGGTTGCCCAAGAGGTACCCGTAAGAGCTGCAGAGGATGCCAAGCTATCCATCTGAATAGTCTCATCAACCTTACCGGAAAGCTGAGAACCGAAGATACGGCCCATATCGAACTCGATAGACTGACGAATGATTTCGCACATGTCCGCCTCGCACTGCGTGGGAGAGGACTTCAGCTTCATGTTAAGCTCGAAGATAACGGGGGTAGTCTTGCGGAATGCCTCAGATGCCCAGCACTCAAGTACTGCGGTCAGCATAGAGTCTGTAGCAGCTGCGTCGCCACGCTCGGAACGGCCGCGGAATACGGAGTAGATAGAGAACTCGTTACCGATAACGGTGTAGTAGTTCTTCTGAGCGGTGTCATACTTCGGAACGGGAAGGATACCGTAGTTCTCAACTTTATCGTTGTTCATCAGGTAGTCCTCTGCCATACGCATGTAGTATACGGAGAAGTATGATTTACCGTTGTTGAAGGGCTGGAAGTAGGTCTTGCCCGTCGTAGTATCAGTGTGATAGTTGGTGGTACGAAGGAGCTTAGACAGCTTAGCGATCAGCTTAACGGTCTTATTGGAAGTCCAGTCATCAGAGATCTTCAGGGTGGTGTTCACGTCATTTTCGATCATGCGCAGGTTAGCACCGCCGTAAAGAGCCGTCATACAGTAGTTAATGGAGCAAAGACCGAAGGTATCGTCAACGGTTACACCGTCAGACTTAGTATCAACATAGGTATTAGAGCAAAGCTCAATGAAGTCATCAAGCACCCACTTGCCTGCGTATGCCTTCTCGTAAAGCATGTTGGTAGCGGTATCACCGCCCTCATCTTCGCCGGCTTCGGGGGTCATCTTGTGTGCGTTTGCAGAGAAGTACTCGCTTGCCATTTCCTCGTACTGCTTGTTAACAAGGTCCTTGTTAAAGTAAATGCAGTGCATCTGGTCGATGGCGTTGGTGGAGATATCACCGGAAACGTAGTACAGGTTGTTAATGCCTGCATGGTAGATACCAAGGTTACCTGCAATGTTTGCGGGCCACCAGGGCTTGGACTCGGTTCTGCCGTTAATGCCCTTGGCGGAGATGTAGTTGTTCTCGATCTTAGTCAGGTTTACAAGGTAGCCTGCCGTCAGCATAGCACCCTGAGAACGGGAGTAAGCGCCGATCAGGTCAAAGTCATTGGTGCCTGCATCATAGGAACGCTTAACGCGTGCTACGAAGGTGTTCATCGAACCGGAGTCACCTGCCTCAGCGGTGAACACAAGCTCAACACCAAGACGGTCCATGATAGCCTCGTTACGCTTATAGATAGAGGAAAGACGTGCATCGTCAACCTCTTCTACCTGAACGAACTCAGCCTTAACGGTGCTTTCACCGGTCCAGTAAAGGAACGAAATAGGCTCGTCGTCGTAGTCAAGCTCTTCGTCAGGCAGGTCGTCGTATTCACGCCACGTGCCCCACTCGTCTTTTGCCCATCTAACACCGTTTTCGTCGGTCTTGATTTCTACCTCATTTTTTCTCTTCTTCTTGCTGTTGTTGTCCTTGCATGCTACAAGAGCAAACATGCAGAACAGGCAAGCCAAGATGAGGCAGAGTACACGTACAAAAATCTTCATTGTTCTCTGCTCCCACTAAAAGTGGGAACTCCCTCCTTTTGCATTTTTTTAGAGTTTGGGTATAGAGTTCCTTTGAATTATAGCAAATTTTTCTTTCCTTGTCAAGCCTATTTGTTGGAAAATATCAAACTTTTTTGTTCACAAACCTATCACATTCAGCAATTATCACCAAGAACGCGTGCCGCAATTTGTTACTATAATATATACGCGCAACGCGCACGCGCGCTAACGGCAAAAAAAGAGCGGCACGCGGCAGGTGATCTGCACCGCTCGCGTACCGCCCCCAAAAAAGCCCTCTCCCTTCACTGCAAAAGCGCTATCAAACCAATTTTACACCGTAATGCTCAAACCAGAAATCCAGCTGGCAAAGCCAGGCGATCAGCTGTGGTCGCGCCATCAGCTGCCCGAACCACGTGCTGTTCTCGCCTGCAAGCAACGCCTCAAGGCGCCGCACGTCAAGAAAGCTCCGCAAAAAGCCGTCACGGGAAAGATGGCGCACCAGCATCTCGCGCACCAGCACCTCATATTGCGGGTTATGCGTTTTGGGATAGGGACTTTTCTTACGCCAGAGCACACGCTCGGGCAGATAATCAGCCATCGCACGGCGCAAAAGCGCCTTTTCGGTGCCCCCCTCAAACTTGATCTCCCACGGCACATCAAACACATACTCAAGAATACGGTGATCGGCAAAGGGCACGCGCACCTCCACGGCTTCGTGCATGCTCATACGATCCTTACGCTCGAGCAAATTTGCCATAAAATAGCGCACGGAGAGCCACGTTGCACGGCGGGAAAGACGCATGCTGTCGCTTTCCCCCTCCACCACGGGGCACCCGTCAAGCGAGGCGCGAAACGCCGCCTGCATATAGGCAAGGCCCTCTTGCGCGCGCACCGCCTTTTGATCAAAGAGACCCACACGCACCTCGGGATCGTGCACCCACGGAAAGAACTCACGCGAAAGCATTTCGGGGCGATAAAACCAAGGGTATCCCCCAAAGATCTCATCAGAGCATTCGCCCGAAAGCACCACGGTGTGCCTTTTCTTGATCTCGCCGCAATAGTAGATCAGTGAAGAATCGATATCCGCCTGCCCCGGCAGATCGCGCGCCAGCGTCGCCTCGTAGAGTCTGGCCGCCACGATCTCGGTGGGGGCGGTGAGGACTGTGTGCTGCGTGCCAAGCTGCGCAGCAAGATCGGCCGCGTAGGCATCATCGCCCGTCGGTTGAAACAGCGTGGAAGCAAAGCTTTCACGGTTGCCCTCGTATTCAAACGAATACGTAGACAGCGTTTTCCCGTGGCTTGACAGCTCCTTGGCGGCAATCGCGGACAGCGAGGAGGAATCCAGTCCACCCGACAGCAGCACGGCAAGGGGCACGTCGCTGTCAAGCTGCCGCACGGTGGCATCAACCAGCAGCTCGCGCACGCGCGCGGCGGCAGTCGCGGCATCGTCGTGGCAGACGGCGGCCTTTAACTGCCAATACGGTCTTGCAGAAAAGCCCTCCCGTGAGAGCGTGGCGGAATACCCCGGCAAAAGGGGCTTGACGTGGCGGAAAACACTTTGATGCGGCAGAGTAACAGGGGCGAGGTACAGCAGCTGCCAAAGCCCAACCTCATCGATCTCAGCAGGGATCTCACTATGCGAGAGTAATGCCTTTATCTCAGAGGCAAAATAGAATTTAGTGCCCATCTGTGCATAAAAAAGCGGCTTTACACCCAAGCGATCGCGCGCAAAAAACACCGTATTATCGCTTTCATTATGCACGGCGAAGGCAAAGATGCCGTTTAAATACGTAGGCGCCCTCTCCCCAAAAATAATATAAGTCCACAGCACGGTTTCGGTGTCACACGCGGTAAAAAACACCGCCCCGTGCTTTTTGAGCTCCGTGCGCAGCTCGGCGGCATTATAGATCTCACCGTTATATACAATGGTATAACGCTTGCGCCGAAACAGCGCGCTCATCGGTTGCTTGCCACCGGCCGGATCCATCACCGCCAGGCGGTTGTGATAAAAGCAAACACCACCCGTCATATGCAGACCGCTGGCGTCCGGCCCACGTCGCGCCATTGTTTTGCCTGCTACGATCACCGCGGCCTTGTCAACGCTTTTCGGGTTTTCAAAATCTATACACCCGTTAATAGAACACATAAGCCTCACCTCGTTATATCGTATGAGCCACGGTGACACGCGGTGCATATTCTGATAATGAGCCCGCGAAAGGAGTACTTTTATGAAGATCGTATTGATGAAATCCCCGGGGATCCTGGCGCCGCTTCTGCGCAAAATCTTCCATATCCGCAAAAAATAATAAAAGCCACCCGCCGGCGGGTGGCTTTCGAGCTGCAAAAAGCGCCTCCACATAGCGTGGAGGCGCTTTTTGCCATTTTCTTGCTTTTATTTGCTTTCGATCAGATATATAGCACCCTTTCGCACCTCAACCAACGCGCAGTTGCCCGTGATCTCGTTACTCACGGCATATCCGCATTCGCGCGTAAGACGCGCGTTCTTAAGGGGATATTTGCAGCCGTCTACCGTTACCCCCTTCACCACCTCGTCAACGGCGAGCAGCGAGAGATACGTAAACGCACTGCGCGCGATCAGCGCCCCCGTATTTTTCAAATACCGCACACGGTTAAAGCCGTCGGTGATCACCGCGTGCACACGCTTTTTTGCCAAGTATTCAAGCACACTAAGGTTTGAAAAGGTATGGTCAAGGCGGCCGGAAAGCCCACCGATGATCACGATATCATCCGCGCCGCGCGACAGCGCAAGATCCACGGCCAGCTGCGTGTCGGTGCGGTCCTTTTCGGCAGGCACCTGCAAGATCTCCTCAGCCTCGGGCAAGGGGCCGTTACCGATAGAATCAAAATCACCCAAAAGGACTCGGGGCAGCACGTCAAGGCGCCGCGCGTTATGCCAGCCGCTGTCAGCAGCAATGGTAAGAACGCCGTCGTCGGGGCGCTCCGAAATGGCAGTGGGATCGATCTCACCGCCCACGTATATGTAGGCCTTCATTATTTTTTGCTCCAATCGTTTTTGTTCTTCAATTCCTCATACATCGCAAGAAACCCCTTGTGACGGGAGGGGGCGATCCTCCCCTCGCGCACCGCCTCAAGGATAGCGCAGCCCTGCTCCTTCGTGTGTGTGCACTTGGTATAGCGGCACGCACCGATATAGGGCTCAAATTCGCGCATAGCCAAGGGCAGATCCTCACGGCGGAAAAAGTCGAAGCGCACGAAATCCAGCATACTGAAGCCGGGGGTGTCAGCAATGTACCCCTCCCCCACAGGATACAGCTCCACGCGACGCGTGGTGTGCTTGCCGCGTGCGATCTTTTGACTGATCTCACCCGTCTCAAGTCCAAGACGCGGATACAGCGCATTCATCAGCGTAGATTTCCCAACACCGGAGGCGCCCGAAAAGGCGGCGATACGCGTGCCGAGATTTTCAGAGATCCACGCGCGGAGCGCATCTATCCCGGTAGCCTCCACCGAGGACAGGCAAAACACGGTAAAGCCTGCTTTTTCATAAATTTCCTTTAATTCGTCGGCGCGCACAGGATCAACGTCACGCTTGCAAATGACGGGAACGGGCTCAATGCCGTTGTGCTCGGCAATAGCGATCAGCTTATCGATCGTTTCGGTAACGGGCGCCGGCTGCGCCGCCGCAAAGGTGATAAAGAGCACACCGAGATTTGCCATCGGGGGTCTGATCAGAGCACTGCTGCGCGGCAAGATCTCCGCAATCACAACGCCACCCCCGTCATCGCCCTTCACCGCCTCGGCAGTATAGCGCGCCACGGCCGTTTCGTCATAGCGCACACGCACACGATCACCCACCAGGGGCGAGAGACCCGCATGGCGGAAATTACCCTTAGCGCGCGAGCAAACGGTTTTACCCGAAAGCGGTGTCGTGCCATGATCCAATTTTATTTCGTAAAGACCGCCAAGCCCGCGAAGCAGGCAACCGTTTTCCTCGTATTGCATAAAGCTTCCCTTCTAAAAGATAAATGCCAGCACGCTGCCGAGCAGACCTGTTACAAACAGTGCCACCACAATAGCAAAGATCAGCAAAAACAGCGCCAGCAAATTTGCCACCGCAAGACGTTTTAGCGTCACACGGGGCTTTTTCTTTTGATTTTTCAAAGCAAAACACCTCCAAGCACACTCGTAGTATGCCCGCAACGTGGGGGTTTATTGCTTATTTTCTTCCCTTTCCTTACATTCCGCACGGCGCAGCTGACCGCACGAGGCGTTGATATCAGCACCCAGCTTGCGGCGCACAGTCGCACGAATGCCATTCTCCTCAAGCACAGCGGCAAAGCGAGATACCGCCTGCTTGCCCGCACGCTGAAAGCCGCTTTCCTCCACCTCGTTCACGGGAATCAGATTGACGTGGATCGGCATCGTTTCGGTGCGCGTGCGCAAGCTGCGATTGAGCAGGACCGCCAAACGCCTTGCCGCATCGGTGCTATCGTTTTTCCCTGCGATCAGCGTATATTCAAACGAAAGGCGTCTGCCTGTTTTTTGATAATAACGGCGGCAGGCGGCCAGCAGCTCGGCGATCGGGTAACGGCGATTGATGGGCATGATCGCAGTACGCGTTTCGTCGTCTGCGGCGTGCAATGAAATGGAAAGCGTGATCGGAAGGTTGTGTTCGGCCAAGCGATCGATCTGCGGCACAAGGCCGCAGGTGGAGAGTGAAATATGGCGATAGCCGATATTCTGCCCCTCGGCGTGGTTGACAAGCTCCAAAAATTTGATCACATTGTCAAAATTATCCAACGGCTCGCCAATGCCCATCATCACGATGCCGCCGATGCGCTCACCACTGTCCTTGGCAGCTGCGATCACCTGTCCGAGTAATTCGGAGGCACTCAGATTTCGCACGCGTCCACCGATGGTGGACGCGCAGAATTTGCACCCCATAGCGCACCCAACCTGTGAGGAGATGCAAATGGTGGTGCCGTGCTCGTAGTGCATCAACACACTTTCCACGCACTGACCGTCCGAGAGCTCAAACAAATACTTGATCGTGCCGTCAATGGCAGACACCAGCTTTTTGCGCACGTGCGGCAGATGATACGTGGATACGGCGAACAGCTTTTCCCACGTTTTTTTGCCAACGTTGGTGATCTCCTCCGGTGTGCGCCCTGCGTGCAGCTGTGAAAAAAGCTGAGCGGCGCGGTAGCGCGGCTCACCCAAGCTCTCAAGCAACGCGCCAAGCTCCTCCTTGTCAAGAGAAAGCAATTCCTTTTTTTCTTCCATAGCTTATCCTTTTTTACGGCGCAGCTTGGCAATGAAAAAGCCGTCCGTACCGTGTGTGTCGGGCGCCAACGTAAGCATACCCTTTGTCTGAATTTCCCCTACCGTGAAGGACTCGGGGGAAAACTCGGGGTGTTTTTTCAAAAAAGCCGCTACCTGCTCCTCGTTTTCGGGGGGGAGAAGCGTACAAGTAGAATACAGCAGCACGCCACCCTCGGCAACAAGCGGAGCGGCCGCCTCCAGAATAGCCGCCTGCACAGGCACAAGACCCACCGCATCGTTTATGTTTTTATAGCGAATATCGGGCTTTTTGGCAAGCACGCCAAAGCCCGAGCAGGGCACGTCACAGATCACGTGCGAAAACTCGCCCAGCACCGCTCTGTCGGCAGCGCGTGCATCGGCAGCCGCCGCAGTCAGGCTCGTAATGCCAAGCACCTCGGCACCGCGGCGAATGAGCGAAAGCTTGTTTTCATGCAGATCAAAGCTTTTCACCTCGCCCGTGTTTTGCATATCAAGTGCCGCCCCAAAGGATTTAGAGCCGGGTGCTGCGCACAGATCCAGCACTCTCGCGCCCCTTGTAGCACCGAGTGCCGCCACCGCAAGCTGCGAGGCCTCGTCCTGTACAAAGCAAAGTCCGCTCTCAAGCAGCGTATGCAACGGCGCATCGGCAGGCAAATAAACCCCATACGGGGCGTTTTTTGTCGGGAGCGACCCCGGAACGCGCACCAAAAATTCCTCGCGCGAAAGGCGTAACGTATTCACGCGCACGGTGATCGGCACGGGCACAGCAAACGCCGAGAGCAATGCTTCGGTGCGTGCCATGCCGAACAAACGGCAAAAATGTGTGGCAGTTTCAACGGGCACGGAATAGCGCACCGACAAATACGCAAACGGCTCGGTCTCACGGTCGGGATACGTGACCCTTTTGCCATTGCGACAAAAGCTGCGCAGCACAGCATTGACAAATCCCTTACTGCGACGCGGAGAAAGGGCCACCGCCTCGCTGACCGCGGCATGGTCGGGCACACGGTCAAGATAAAGCAGCTGATACAGCGCCTCGCGCAAGATCATACGCACCTGCTTTTCAATCGCGGAGGGGGCAACGGTGGCGAGCGCATCAATGATATGATCAAGCGTGATGCGGTGCTCGATCACGCCGTAAAAAAGTGCGGTAACGAGCCCCTTATCCTTACTGTCAAGTGCCACACGTGACAGTGCTGCATCCAGCGCGCGGTCGGCATACTGCCCTGCCAGCTCGGCACGAAGCAAAATTTCAAGCGCCACGGCACGTGCCCCTTTTTGGGAGGAGCTGCCGCCCTGCGGCACCGTTGCGCGCGCCATCAGCGGCGGCGGGAATGGCTACCCGCGATCAACACAAGGCGCAAAATGCTCAAAAGCCCCACGGCAAGTGCGGCAACGTAGGTCATTGCCGCTGCGCTCAGCACTCGGCGCGAGCCGCGCAGCTCCTCATCACTCATCGTACCCGACGAAGCAAGGCAGCGCATCGCGCGTCGGCTGGCGTTGAATTCCACAGGTAGCGTCACGAGCTGAAAGACCACCGCCAGAGAATATGCGGCAATTCCGAGGAACATCAGCCACTCACCCATCAAAGGGGCAGTATATGCAAAAATAAGACCGATAAAAAACAAGGGCATCGCGAGCTGAGAGCCGATATTGCAGACCGGCACCAACGCCATACGCAGCCATAGCGGCGCATACCTTTTCTTATGCTGCAGCGCGTGCCCCGCCTCGTGGGCGGCAACACCGACAGCCGCCACGTTGTTGCCGTGATATACGGCAGCAGACAGGCGCAATACCCTGGCACGGGGATCGTAATGGTCACTGAGCTCTCCCTCTACCGTTTCTATCGTAACGTCGGATAAGCCATTGCTGTCAAGAATACGGCGCGCTACGTTCCCCCCCGTCATTACGGGACGGAGCAGCAGCGAGGCACCCGTACGGTAAGCGGATTTCACGCGCATTTGTGCCCACATAGCCAGCAAAAAGCCGGGCAACACGATCAGAAGCGTCCAATCCCACCAAAAAAATCCAAACATAGGCCATTCCTTTCTTACTTCAATATATCACCGATGGCAATGCGGCGACCGCGAATATAATCAGCGGCGTTCATACGCCCCTTGCCCTCGGGCAGCACGCGCGTAAAAAGCACACTGCCATGCCCGCAAGCCACCTCAATGGCGCCGTCAAGCGAAAGCACCGTGCCGGGCGCGGCCTTTACATCGGCACGCCCCGGGCGGCTTTCTATTATTTTTAACAGCTTACCGTCGGGTGTATGCGTAAAGGAAAGCGGAATCGGAGAAAGCCCGCGCACGGTGTTGTGCACCGCACAGGCATCAAGGGTGAAATCAAGCAGACAGTCGGCCTTTTCGATTTTCGCGGCATAGGTGGCCTTCGCATGATCCTGTGCGACAGGTGTCAGCCGCCCCTCCCCGAGGCCCTGCAGCGTGCGGAGCAGCAACGCGGCCCCCGCCTCACCAAGCTTGTCGTGCATATCCTCAAAATTATCATTTTCACCGATCGGCACGATCACGCTCTCCAGCATATCGCCCGTGTCAAGCCCCTCGTTCATCAGCATCGTGGTAATACCCGTCTGCGCACAGCCCTCCATAATGGCACGCTGCATGGGCGCGGCACCCCGATACTGCGGTAAAAGCGACCCGTGTACGTTCACACACCCAAGTCGCGGAGCGTTCAGCACAGACGGGGGCAGGATCTTACCGTAGGCCACCACCACGATCACGTCGGGGGCAAGTGCCGCCAACTCAGCATCAAAGGCACCGTTTTTAAGGGTAGTGGGCTGAAATACGGGGATATTATTTTCAAGCGCATAAACCTTAACAGGGGGCGGCTGCAGCTCGTAGCCACGCCCCTTCGGCTTATCGGGCTGGGTGACGACACCCACGACCTCGGCGCCGCTTTGCACCAATGCCCGCAGTGAAAAAAGGGCAAAATCGGGCGTGCCCATAAATAAAACGCGCATCAGTATTCGTCCTCATCAAGCATACGGGTCACCTTATCAATGTAAAGATGCCCGTCAAGGTGATCGATCTCATGGCAAAAGGCGCGGGCAAGAAAATCGTGGGCAGTCACCTCAAATTCCTCACCGTGGCGGTTGGTGGCGCGCACCGTGACGTGCTGCGGACGCTTCACAAGACCGTAACGGCCCGGCACAGACAAGCACCCCTCCGCCCCCTCCTGCTCGCCGGCTTTGGCAATGATCTTGGGGTTGATCAGCTCATAGACCTCCCCCTCCTCGACCTCTACCACGGCAATGCGGCGCAATATACCCACCTGCGGCGCGGCAAGGCCCACACCGTTGGCGGCATGCATCGTATCGATCATATCGTCAAGCAGCGTCAAAATACGCGGCGTAATTTCTTCTACGGGACGGCAGGTCTTACGCAGTACCTCGTCGCCCACCTTGCGAATTTGTAATTTTGCCATTGTTTTCTCCTTATAAAGCAGATGGATTAAAATCAACCGTGAGTAACGGCGTGTGCGGCTTTTGCCTGCCAAAGGCATCAAGCAATGCGCCAAACATAGCACGCGTGCGGCGGTTGAGGGCACATTTGATGACCATACGCATACGGTATTTACCGTCCGCGCGGTAAACGGGTGCCTCAAACGGGCCAAAGGCAATGAGCTTGACGTCGTGATAGTCTGCCGCCAACAGCTTGGCAAGCTCCTCCGAGAGTGCGCGCGCGGCAGGCATCAGCTGATGCTCGCTGGTGTGTGAAAGGGTGAGCAATGCAATGTCGCAAAAGGGCGGAAACACCAGCGCACGGCGCAAACGGATCTCACGCTCGTAAAAGGACTCGTAATCCTGGCTGCACGCCAGCCTGATGACCTCGTGGTCGGGATTATTCGTCTGAATCAGCGCAACGCCTCGCTTCCCTGCACGTCCTGCGCGGCCAATGACCTGCGTGAGCATAGAGAAGGTGCGCTCGGCGGCACGGTAATCGTCAAGATAAAGCGACGCGTCAGCCATCAGTACACCGACCAACGTGACCCCGGGGAAATCGTGCCCCTTCGTCACCATTTGCGTACCGAGCAGCACGTCGGCCTCACGGCGGCGGAAGGCGCCGAGCATTTCATCATAGGAAAAGCGTGTTCCCGTTGTATCGGTATCCATGCGCAGCACGCGCTGATCGGGCAACAGGCTTGCCAGCTCCTGCTCCACACGTTGCGTGCCGTACCCGATACGTGCAAGATGAGGCGAGCCGCAGGACGGGCAGGTCGCAGGCAGCGGCCTTCTTCTGCCGCAAAAATGACAAAGCAGATATCCCTCGTCATATTGCCCCTTATGGGTGTGGTAGGTCAGCGTCACGCTGCACGACGGGCAGGTCAATGCCTCGCCGCACGAGCGACAGGACACCACGTGATTATAGCCGCGTCGGTTCAAAAATAAAATAGACTGATTGCCGTCCTTGGCGTTTGCCTGCAGACTTTCACGCAGACGCGCACCGATGGGCGAAAGATTTCCCTGTCCTGCTTCACCACGCATATCGGCAATTTCCACAGTAGGCAGCACCGCCCCCGCGTGGCGCTTTTTCAGCTGCAAGAGCGTATAACGCCCCTCCTTAGCCTTCTTATAGCTTTCAAGTGAAGGCGTTGCCGAGCACAAAAGAAGCGTAGCGCGGTTATAAGCACAGCGCCAGCGCGCGACGTCGCGCGCGTGGTACTTGGGGTTCATATCTGATTTATAGGTATGCTCATGCTCCTCGTCGATGACGATAAGCCCGAGATTTTTCACAGGTGCAAAGACCGCGGAGCGTGTGCCGACTACCACGTCGGCCTCACCTGACAGCACACGGTGGTAGGTATCAAGGCGCTCGCCCGCGCTAAGCCCCGAGTGCATCACGGCCACACGCTGCCCATAGCGTGAGCAAAAGATAGCCAGCGTCTGCGGCGTCAGTGCGATCTCTGGCAGCAGCACGATCACGCCCTTTTCCCGCTCAAGCATACGGTCAATGGTTTTGAGCATCATCGGCGTCTTGCCGCTGCCCGTAATGCCGTGCAGTAAGATAGCATGCGCTTGTCCGTCGTCCGTCAGTCTTTCAATTTCGCCAAAGACACCCGCCTGCTCCTCGTTCAATACAAAATCGCGCGGCAGAGCATTTCCTTCGGGTACGGCAGTATACGGATTGCGCCACACGCGCGTGGCACGCTCGCTGACCAATCCTTTTTCAACCAGTGCGTCAGTCACAGCCTTGCCGATGCCTGCCTCGCGCAGAGCCTCGGCCGACATTTCGCCGCCGAGCAGCAGGGTCAGCGCCTCGCGTTGACGCTCGCCCAGACGCAATGCCTTCTTTTCACCCGACAGCAATGCCTTCACATCGGCTTCGGGCAATGCCAGCGCATAGCTTTTTTGCTCCTTCTCACCCATGGCGTGCTTTTGCGTCAGCTCAAGGGCGAGATACCCCGCGCGCACCAGCTTTTTCAGACACGGGTCGGTCAGCGGACCGAAGCGTGCCTGCAAGCTATCCAGGCGCACAGGCCCCACACGGCGCACGTGCGCCAGCAAAAATGCCTCATCGGTAGAAAGCTTTGTCATATCGCTCGGCAACACGCCCGTTGCGCGGTAGCTTTCGACAAGTCCCGCCAGTGCCCCCGTGGGGATCATCGCGTGCACGGCATCACCCGTGGCGCAAAGCGTGGTCTCCCGCAAAAAAACGACAAGCCCCTGCATTTCCTCAGACAGTGAAATGCGGGGCGTGGTCACCGATAAGATCGGCTTTACGGCATCGCAATCGCTGGTGGGCAACACCTCTGTCACCAGCCCCATGTGACGGCGATTTCCACCCCCGAACGGAACGGTAACAAAGCCGCCCGCCTTTACCTCCTCGGATAAATGCGCGGGGATACCGTAAGTATAGTCTTTGTCAAGAAAGTGGGGGGCATCCAGCAATCTGACCTTGGCAAAAAGCGACATACTGCCCCCTCCTTTCCAAAATATGAAAGAGCTTAGTCAGCTTCGTTTTCCTCTTCTTCCTCTACGGCAGCCTCGGGCGCATCAACGATGCGATACTCGCCGTCGTGAATGCTGTCAATGGCGTTCTTGACTGCCTTTTTGTCAGCCAGACGCTGGTCAATGAGCGACACGATGTTGCCACTGCCCTCCTTGCTGCCCGTCAGCGTTGCCTCGGCAGCGGAGCGCTGTCTGACGTATTCATCGGTGATCAGACGTGCACACTTCGCCGTAGCAATGGCCAGCTCGTAGCGGTTAAAATTGCCCTTTGTCAATTGGTCAATCGTGGGATAAATCATTTCTATTCTCCTTACAAATGTGTATTATGTTTCAAAATAGGTTTTACCCGCCTCGGTGTTGCGGGAAAGTGCACGGGCCTCGGCACGCACGATCGCGCGGATATCCGCCACCGCCTCGTCAATGCCGTTGTCATAGTTATACACCACGTAGTCGTAATCGCTGATATAGGTCAGCTCCTCGCGTGTGCGCGCAAGGCGCTGCTTGATCTTTTCCTCGGTTTCGGTACCGCGACCGCGAAGTCTTGCCTCCTGCACAGCAAACGAAGGGGGTAACAGCATGATCAGCACAGCCTCGGGATATTTTTTCTTGATCTGCGCGGCACCCGCCACCTCAATTTCAAGCAAGAGGTTGCAGCCGCTGTCAAGCACGGCATAGGCCTCCTTTTTCGGCGTGCCGTAAAAGTTGCCGCAATACTCGGCGTGCTCCAGCATTTCGTCCGCAGCAATGCGGCGGCGAAATTCGGCCTCGGTCAAAAAGTGATAATTCACACCGTCCACCTCACCGGGGCGCGGCGCACGTGTGGTGGCCGATACAGAATAGCGGTAGTTATCCTCGGCAAGCAGACGGGAAAGCACCGTTCCCTTGCCGCTGCCCGCGGGCCCCGACACCACGATCAGAAGCCCTCTTTTATCAGCGCAGCTCATTCCTCCTCGCCGCCTTCCTCATCGTCGCCAATGGTCTCGTCAAGCAGACGGTTGGCAATGGTCTCAGCCTGAATGGCAGAAAGGATCACGTGCTCGCTATCGGTGATGATCACGGCACGTGTGCGGCGCCCACAGGTGACGTCGATGGTGCGTCCTTCGTCCTTGGCGTCCTGGATCAGGCGTTTAACGGGTGCGGAATCGGGGCTGACAAGCGCCACCATACGGTTGGCCGCAACCATATTACCAAAGCCGATGTTGATAAATTTCATGTTCGTTTTCCTTCCGTGCGTGATATTTATACAGCATATATTATAATACAATTTAAATGCTTTGTCAATCAAACTTTAAAAAAACTTTATTTTTTCAGGTCAAAAAATTCAGTTTAGAGGCACGAATCAACATTTTACAAAAAAATTACAAAAACCTCTTGCAAAGTGATCTAAAATAAGGTAAAATAAGACCAATCATGGCTTTGCCTATGTAGCAATCTAAATACACTATACTTCGGAGGTATAAAATGGTAGTAGCAGGCGATTTTAAAAATGGCGTTACCTTTGACGACGGTCAGGGCAACGTATTGCAGGTAGTAGAGTTTCAGCACGTAAAGCCCGGCAAGGGTGCCGCCTTCGTGCGCACCAAGCTGAAGAACGTTATCACCGGTGCGGTGATTGAAAAGACCTTCAACCCCACCGATAAGTTCGAAAACGCTTATATTGAGCGCAAGGAAATGCAGTATTCCTACAGCGACGGCGACCTTTACTATTTTATGGATATGGAAACCTTTGATATGATGCCCCTCAACAGCGACAAGCTGCCCGACAGCTTTAAGTTTGTAAAAGAGGAAATGCTTTGCAAGATCATTTCCTACAAGGGCAACGTATTTGGCGTTGAGCCCCCCACGTTTGTTGAGCTGGCTGTGGCCAAGACCGACCCCGGCTTTGCCGGCAACACCGCCACCAACACCCTCAAGCCCGCAACGCTTGAGACCGGTGCCGAGATCAAGGTACCGCTCTTCATCAACGAGGGTGACGTGCTGAAGATCGACACCCGTACGGGCGAATATCTCTCCCGCGCTTGATCCTTTCAAAAGGAGGCTTATGATGATGAATTTAACCGAAAAGGCTGCTTACCTCAAGGGTCTTGCCGACGGTCTTGACCTTGCAAAGGACACCAAGGAGGGCAAGCTGATCGCTGCACTGATCGACATGGTCGATGCTCTTGCCGCTAAGGTTGACGAGCTTGATTGCGACGTCGAGGAGCTCAACGACTACTGCGAGGAGCTTGATGAGGATCTGCACGACGTAGAGGAGGTTCTGCTTGACGAGTACGACGACGAGTGCGACGGCTACTGCGACGAGTGCGAGCTGGCTGATGAGTGTGAGCTGTGCGAGGATACCTACGAGGTAGAGTGCCCCGCCTGCGGTGAAAAGGTCTGCTTTGACGAGGACGTAGATCCTACCGACCTTGCCTGCCCCGCTTGCGGCGAAAAGCTGCTGGAAGGCGACGAGGAATAACATTTCACCCCACGAGCCATTTGTTCGTGGGGTGTTTTTTCAGTTACTATAACGGAGTTCAACATGAAAACGCAATTTAAAATTGAGGAACAAAAGCACAAGGCTGACCTTTGCATCATCGGCGGCGGACTTTCCGGCACGATCGCGGCGCTGACCGCTGCGCGCAAGGGTGCAAAGGTGGTTTTGATACAGGATCGCCCGGTGCTGGGCGGTAACTGCTCGTCCGAGATCCGCATGTGGGTGCGCGGTGCCAAGGGAAAATACGACCGCGAAACGGGCGTTCTTGCTGAATTTGAAGAGGAGCATATTTATCGCAATCCGACCTTGGCCCCCACGCTGTGGGACAGCGTTTTGTTTGGCAAGGTCAAGGCCGAGAAAAATATCACGCTGCTGCTGAACTGCTCCTGTATGGAGGCTGAGGCTACCGACACGCGCATCACCGCGATACGCGCCTGGCAGCTGACCACCTACACCCGCCACACGGTTGAGGCAAGCTATTTTGCCGATTGCTCAGGCGACGGTATCCTTGCATTTCTGACCCCGGCGAAGGCCCGCCACGGACGGGAGGACAAGGCCGAAACAGGCGAAACCATAGCCAAGGAACGCTCCGATGCTTGCACAATGGGTATGAGCCTTTTGGTACAGGCACGAGAGACCGATGCACCCGTTCCCTTCACGCCCCCCGAATGGGCCTACGTATACGAAACCGACGCCGACTTTGCCGTTTTACCCGGCGCTGACGTCAAATACAGCACCTTCCGTGACCACAAGATCGGCACCAGCGGCTGCAACCTCTGGTGGATCGAGCTGGGCGGCGATCGCGACAGCCTGCACGACGCCGAGGAAATGCGTGACGAGCTGTTAAAGATCGCCTTTGGCATTTGGGATCATATCAAAAACCGCGGGGACCACGGCTTTGCCAACTGGGAGCTGGAATGGGTCGGCTTTTTGCCGGGCAAGCGTGAATCAACACGCTTCGAGGGCGCGCATATGCTTACCCAACAGGAGATCGAGGCGGGCGGCTGCTTTGCCGACGTCATCGCCTACGGCGGCTGGCCGATGGACGACCACAATCCCAAGGGCTTTTATGCCAACACCGCAACCGACACCCCCTCCATTCTCCATCCCGCCCCCTCCCCTTACGGCATTCCTTATGGCGTGCTTTATTCCAAAAATATAGAAAACCTCTTTTTTGCCGGGCGCAATATCAGCGCCACACACGCGGCAATGAGCTCTACCCGTGTAATGGGCACCTGCTCCCTTCTGGGGCAGGCGTTGGGCAACGCCGCCGCCATTTGCGTGCGCGAGGGCATTTTACCCCGTGACGTGGCCACCTCCTTCATCGACGAATTGCAGCAGGCCCAGCTGGACGACGGCATCTTCCTGCCCGGCGTTCCTCGCAGGATCCCCGCGCTTACCAAAAAGGCCAAAACCAATCTTACCGCCGAGCAAGCGGCACTGCTTTTCAACGGTATAGAACGCCCCCGCAGCGACGAGGAGCAAAATATGCTGGTGTTGCCCATGGGTGCCAAGGTGGAATTCACACTGGAGCGCCCCGAGGAGATCCAAGCCCTGCGTTTACTCTTTGACCGTGACTACTCACGCCAAAGCATCACCCCCAACCGTAAAATGCAGATCTTTACACAAAAGCTGAACGTGGGGCGCGATTTCGTACCCGCAAAGGTGCCCGCTACGCTTGTCAAGGCATTCCGCGTGTGGCTGGACGGACGCCTCTTTTACGAAACGGACAATAACTACTATTCTCTCATCAAGCTTCCCATCCACACCGCCGCTAGGACCGCAACGGTTGAATTTCTTGAAACCTGGGGTGCTGAGGACGTGCACCTGTTTGCCTGCGATATCAGATAATGCATCACTGTTTTTTAGAAAAGTTTTAAAAAATATCTTGACAAACACCTCCTGCTCTGCTATACTATTTTTAGAATAATTCTAAAAGGAGGTGACGTATGGTTCCAAAACGTGCCGCAGTATTGCAGGTTCTGCAGGATTCCGAAGGGCATTTACAGGCCGATGAGATCTTTCAGCGTGTCAAGGCCTATTATCCCCATATGGTGCTGGCCACCGTATATAACAATCTGCACGCCCTCAGCGAGGAGGGCTATATCCGCCACGTAAAAACCGCCGCAGGCGCCGATTTTTACGACAAGACGACAACACCGCACGAGCACGCGCTTTGTACGGTTTGCGGCAAATTGATCGATGCCGACCTCGGCAGGCTCGGGGACGTGGGCGAGCTTTTACGCAAAAACGCCTCGGTTCCCATTCTATCCTATGACCTTATTTTACACACCGTTTGCCAGGATTGCGCAAACGGCAACAAACAATCATAAAGGAGATTTTAATTATGAGCAAAGAATTGAAGGGCACAAAAACCGAACAAAATCTGTTAGCCGCTTTTGCGGGCGAGAGCCAGGCACGCAACAAATACACTTATTTTGCCAGCGTTGCAAAAAAAGAAGGCTACGAGCAGATCAGCGCCATCTTTACCAAGACGGCCGACAACGAAAAAGAGCACGCCAAAATGTGGTTCAAGCTTCTGGGTGAGCTTGGCAACACCGCCGAAAATCTGGCTGCCGCCGCTGCAGGCGAAAACTACGAATGGACCGATATGTATGCCACCTTTGCAGACGAGGCTGAGGCTGAGGGCTTTACTGAGATCGCAGCAAAATTCCGCGCCGTTGCCGCTATTGAAAAGACACATGAGGAGCGTTACCGCGCCCTGCTCAAAAACGTAGAGATGCAGGCAGTATTTGCCAAGAGTGAGGAAACAATGTGGGAGTGCCGCAACTGCGGTCATCTCGTGATGGGTAAAAAAGCCCCCGAGGTTTGCCCTGTTTGCGTACATCCGCAGAGCTTCTTTGAGGTTCGTGCCGAAAACTACTGATCAAAAGAAAAAGCCGACTGCGGTCGGCTTTTTCTTTTTTTGACTTGTTTTTTGGGGAGATATGTGTTATACTAAGTGCAGTATAAAAAAGGAGTACGTATGAAAACCTATTTATTTGATTTTGACGGCACGTTAGTAGACTCCATGCCCACCTACGGCGCTATGATGCTTGGCATTTTAAAAGAAGAAAAGGCCACCTACGGGGCAGATATTTTAAAGATCATCACGCCACTTGGCTATACGCTGACCGCTAAATATTTTGTAGAGCATTGCGGCGTCAAGGCCGATCAGCAGGATCTGATCGACACGATGAACGAGCGCGCCGGGCGGGCTTACGCCACCACCATTCCCGCCAAGCCCCACGTAAGCGAGGTGCTGCACGCACTGAAGGCACAGGGCTGCTCATTAAACGTTTTGACAGCAAGCCCGCACACCATGCTCGATCCATGCTTGCAGCGATTGGGGCTTTTTGATCTCTTTGACAACGTGTGGTCGTGCGAGGATTTCGGCACGGGCAAATCCGACCCGCAAATCTATCACATGGCCGCCGCAAAGCTCGGCTGTACTACCAAGGACGTTATCTTTTTAGATGACAATCTCGGCGCAGACACCACTGCCAAGGCGGCAGGTATGACCGTATACGGTGTATTTGACGAATCCTCCCGCGACGATGCCGATAAGATCAAAGCCGTCGCCGACCGCTATATTTACGATTTTACAGAGCTTCTTTAAAAAAGGAGGCGTAACGGTATGAAATTTACCTATCTCGGCACCTCCTCCTGCGAGGGCATTCCCGCCGTTTTTTGCAACTGCCCCCGCTGCGAGGCCGCAAGGCACCTCGGCGGCAAAAATATCAGAACGCGCACGCAGGCGCTGATCAACGACGATCTGCTCGTGGATCTTCCCCCCGATACGCTCTATCATTTTCACACCAACCGCATCGAAAGCCACAAGATCAAATATCTTCTTATCACACACTCGCACAAGGACCATCTTTATGAGCAAG
The DNA here is from genome assembly GCA_015063895.1 of Oscillospiraceae bacterium. Lineage (GTDB taxonomy): Bacteria > Bacillota > Clostridia > Oscillospirales > CAG-272 > Firm-07. Next base: position 54,180 of record SVTG01000009.1, read on the forward strand.
AGCTGCTTTGCCGTGCGCCGATACGCTCAAAAAATCTTGACGTGCCGCTTTTACGGGTCTTTTGCGCGCAGGGTGCCTATGATAAGCTGACAGCAGTCGATCTCAACACCGACTACGTGCAAGTAAATCTCATCAAGCCCTTCGAGCCCTTTACATTAGACGGGTACCGCGTCACACCCCTGCCCGCCCGCCACAGCCCCGGTGACGAGGCAGTGATCTACCTGATCGAGGGCGAGAAAACGCTACTCTACGCGCACGACACGGGCTATCCCTTTGACGAGGTCTTTGACTACCTTTCCACCAAGGGCGTAAGGCTAGATATGGCCACCTACGACTGCGCCTACGTAGAACGCTACGTAAACGACGAGGGCACGCATATGGGCATTGACAACGTACGCCGCGTGGTAAAAAGGCTGACCGACCTCGGCGTTGCCGACGAAAAAACCCTGCATTGCATCAACCATTTTGCCCACGGCGGGCAATCGCTTTACGACGACCTGCTTGACATGGTCAAGAGCGACGGATATCTGGTATCCTACGACGGATGCGCCGTAGAATTATAAGTAAAAAAGCAGAGCATATGGACTGTATTCTTAAGGACAGTTTTTGAAATTAAAATAGAACACGTTACCTACCGACAGGAAAAGGACAGAGAATTTTTACGTTCTCTGTCCTCTTTTCTTGACAAGCACTGCATCTGTGGACACAGGTGCTATTTGTCGATATACCTCACTCTGCTCGGTTCGATATATTTGCCTTACGGCAAATTCGATATAACCGCCCTTGCGGTCGGTTTCGATATGATATAAATCCCTCGTTTGCGGAGCAAACATATCGAGCGTAGCATATCGAGTTGCGTTAGCAACATATCGAAAATCCCGTTAGGGATTTATATCGATGCGTAGTGTCCTCAAGGGCACTACGCATAGGCGCTCTGCTTTTTTGCGTTTAATGTAACGTGAGCTTTGCCGACTGAATGCGCGGAACGGAAGGACGGCCCGAAGGATCGTAGGGGGGATTATCCGTCATTTCACGGGTAACACCCATAAAATAGCTGCTTTCCATGCCCTCGATCGTAATCGTGCTCCCCTCCAGCGTCACGATGCAATGCAGCGGATCGTTCCACACCAGGCTATGCGGCATATCCGCGTATTGATCACACAGCTCACGCGGAAAATGATTATGCGGCACGGTAAGCCAATCATAGCCAACCGAGCACACCTCAAAATAACAAACGTTATCAAGAATACGAATATGGTCGCGATGATAGTGACCGTTGATGGCCAACAGCACACTGTGGGGCTTTTTACGGTTGGCCTCGTTGATGATAGCGAGAACCTCACGGCGGTTATAAGCCCCCACAGCCTCACGCTCAAAGCTGTCGTGGCTGATGAGCACGCAAGGGTACGGGGATTCCCCGATCGTTCTCCTCAGCCACGCGATCTCCTCGGGAGGTAAGCAATATTTCTGCTCTTTTTTGCCGAAATAATTACGCATCTCGCAATGCACGTAGCGACCGTTTTCGTAAAAATAATTGGTATCGGTGCAAACAAAACGGTAACCCTTGCAATCAAAATAATAGTAGGATGCGGGCATTCGATAGCACTGAAGCATCTCGGAAAGCGGCGTAAAATCCGCATCATGGTTGCCCAAAACGTGATAAGCGGGAATACCGCAGGCATTATACCGCTCAATAAAGGCGGGGGTTTCAGGGGAGGTTAGACCGTGGCAGAAATCGCCTGCGTGAATGATAAAATCCACACCCGCCTGCGCGGCGTGAGTAAGAATGGCGTCAAGCTGCGCGTCGGTGCCGCTCATCAGGTCACCGGGAAAATGATGTAGGTCGGAAAAGAGTAAAAATTTCATACTGGCTCCTTATACTGACGCTTGACTGCAAAGGCACTTTTTAGCAGCGCTTACAGGCACGCAAGGTGCCCTGCGAGGTATTTTATGAAAATTAGATACGCAACGGGGCAAAAATATCCTTTAATGCCCTACACACTCACCTTTTTCGTAATCACGCATAAAGCGTTCACAAAAGCCGTCGTCAGGGATAAGTCCTACCTGCCAAAGCGCCTCTACAGCGCCACCGTAAATAGGGGGCACGTGAGAATACACAAACGTTACGTCCGCAGGAGAAAGCGCCCGTACAGCCTCGGCATATTCGGGAAAATGCGTAAAAATTCCACCGTTGAGCACCAACGTAAACGCACATCCCAAACGCTTGCGAGCAGACCAAACTACGTTGGCAAGATCGGCAGCGCAGGTGTTAAAGATACCGCGCGCCACCAGATCTCCCTCTCGACGGGCCTGAAAAACCGTGGGCGCAAACGAGGCAACGTAGGCGCGCCCCTTGGCATAGATCTCTACAAGATTACACCACATTTCAGTGCCGGCCTGCTTGTCCAGCAGCTCGGTCAAGCGCGTTTGCTCACCGCTGCCATCATGCGCACGCAGAGCCGCCTGTATGGCATAACGCCCAAGCGTAAAGCCGCTGCCGCAGCTATCGATCAGATGACCGCCCCCACCAAGATGCGTTTGCAGCTCACCCTGACGGATATATAGCGCCGAGCCCGTGCCGCAGATAAGCCCCGCGCCATCCCGATGCCCCAGTACACCGGAGATCAGGCAATAGCCGTCCCCCTCAATGCGCATGGAGGGGATGTTAAAATTCTCTTTGAAAAAGCCCTCAAACTCATCGGGGTAATACTGTACCGAGGCGATCGCGGCATAAAGCGACTCCACCGGGCCATCGGCCACGGCGAGCAGCTTATCTAACGTATGCTTGCAATTTTGCTGCGTGCGCGCCACGCCGTTTTCAAAGGGCGTTCCCGCAGGATCTACTACCCTTGCCACTATTTCGCCTGCTTGCGAAAAAAGCACGGCCTCCGCTTTCGTTCCTCCCACGTCAAGGGCGGCAAAATATCGTTTTGACATCTTAAGCTCCCGGGCAGCCCCCATGGCGGGGCGCTGCCGAATAATTACTTTTGATCCTTAACGGTTTCCGCAAATGCAGTAGCTACCCCTGCCATCGATTGCAGATCCGACGGAATAATGATCTTAGTCGCCTGTCCGTCAGCCACCTTGGCAAGCGCCTCAAAGCTCTTCAGAGTCAACACCTCACGGCTGGGATCGGCCTCCTTCAGCATACGGATACCCGTTGCCGTCGCCTCCTGCACCTTGAGAATTGCCTCTGCCTCACCCTCAGCCTCGCGGATCTTTACCTCACGCTCAGCCTCAGCGCGCAGGATCGCAGCCTGCTTTTCAGCCTCAGCGTCAAGGATCGCCGACTGCTTACGGCCCTCTGCGAGCAGGATAGCCGAATTCTTTTCACCCTCGGCACGCAGAATCAGCTCACGGCGCTCACGCTCAGCCTTCATCTGCTTTTCCATGGCGTCCTGGATCTCGCGGGGCGGAATAATGTTTTTGAGCTCCACACGGTTCACCTTGATGCCCCAAGCGTCGGTCGCCTCGTCAAGAATGGTGCGCATACGGGTGTTGATGGTATCACGCGAGGTCAGCGTGCCATCAAGATCCAACTCGCCGATCATATTACGCAGCGTGGTTGCCGTCAGATTTTCAATGGCAAAGATCGGGTTGGTCACACCGTAGGCGTACAGCTTACAGTCGGTGATCTGATAATACACGATCGTGTCGATCTGCATGCGCACGTTATCCTTGGTAATCACCGATTGGGGTGGGAAATCAACGACCTGCTCCATCAGATTGACACGCTTGCTGATACGGTCAATAAAGGGAATTTTCAGATGAAGGCCGTTTTTCCAGGTCTCCTGGTACGAGCCAAGACGCTCTACTACGTACGCGTGTGCCTGAGGCACCACGTGAATGTTCGTGATCATCGCGATCAGCACAAATGCGGCAATGATACAAAGTGCAATAACAAGTCCTGTCATGTTCTTTCTCCTTTTTCTTTTTGTTTTGCGGTTATTTTACGATCATTTTGACACCACGAATCTCCAGCACCTCTACCTCCTCGCCCACCGCAATGATGCGCGCGGGGTCAGCGGCACGGGCAGACCATCTGAGGCCATTCACCTTCACCTCACCCGTTTCCCTGATATTACAGATCTCCTCTGTAACCAAGGCAGTGGCACCGATCAGTGCATCGGCGTTGGTTTTGGCATTTTTGCCCTTAACCAGCTTTTTACACAGCGGACGGGTCGAGAATACCAGGGCAAGCCCCAGACATACAAACACCAGAAGCTGTAACGGAACGGGCACGTGGCAAAAGGCCAGGATCATGCAGACAAGTGCGGCCGGAAAAAACCAGATCGCCACAAGATCTGCCGTTAACGCCTCGACCAAAAGGGCAATGGCCAATACGGCGATCCAAAAATATTGCATATTTCTACCTCCTTTCGGGCTCTACAATACCTTTATGTATTCAGTATACCATTTTTACCCGATCACTGTCAAGTTCAACCAAAGCAGATTTTCAGCAAAGAAAATCAACCAAAGCGTTTTTTTGAAGCTCAGCACCTCCACGGTGCTATTTTCACCCCAATAGCGCGCGCTAAGACACCTTTTTCACACTTTTTACATCATTTAGTAAAGCGACTCCTTACCGCGCAGACGGCGGAACACGGTATCCAGCCACCCCAGCGGCAGCACGACCGCGGCAAGGCACAGGGTGAGTGCCAGCTCACGCAGCGTCAGCGGCACGGTGCGCAGCACACTGCCACCAAGATATACAAAGCAAAGCTGCACCGCAGCAACGGCACACATGATCAGCATAAAGGTGGGATTTTTAGAAAGGCCTGCCAGCAAATTGACACGGTCGGTGCGTGCATGGAAGCAATGAAAGACCCCTGCAAATATGAACAGCGCAAAAAAAGCCGTCAGCAAGCAAAGCGCGTTTGGCATCACACGAAACTGCGCCCGTACAAAGGGCAATTTCAAAAACAGCACAAAGAGCACCACCGTAGACAGTGATAAAAAGGCAATACGTGCCGCAATATCCCCCGTAATGATCGGCTCGTCACGCCGTTTGGGCGGTTCCCGCATATAGTGCGGCATCGGTGCTTCGCCTGCAAAGGCAAGACCGCCGAGCGTATCCATGATCAGATTGATCCACAGCATTTGTACCACGGTAACGGGTGCATCAACACCGATAAAGGGACCGATGATCGAAATGCCCACTGCACAAAAATTCATGATCAGCTGCAGCGTGATAAATTTTCTGATGCTTTTAAAAATTGTACGCCCGTACAGTACGGCTCGGCAAAGGGAGGATAGGTTATCGTCCAGCACCACCACGTCACCCGCCTCCTTGGCAACCTGCGTGCCGCTCCCCATGGCAAACCCTACATCAGCACTTTTCAAGGCGGGGGCATCGTTGATGCCGTCACCCGTCATACCTACCACCAAGCCTTTTTCCGCACACAATCGTACCAAACGGCTTTTATCACGCGGCAGGGCGCGTGACACCACAGCGAGGCGCGGCAACGCCTCGGAAAGTGTCTGATTGTCCATAGCAGCAAGCTCACTTCCATCAAGGCAAAGGCTGTTTCCCGAAACCAACCCGCACTCGCGTGCAATGCGTACAGCAGTTTCCTTACCGTCACCCGTCATCATCACGACCTGCACGCCTGCACGCTGCAGCGTTTCAACGGCACCGCGCGCCTCGGGGCGGCGTGGGTCTGCAAAGGCAACCGCGCACAAAAGCGTCAAGGGCGGCAGCGCCTCCCCCTTTGGCATCGCGCTTCCCTGTGCCAATAACAGCACACGCTCTCCATTCTCCATATGCGCACGCAGCCGTGCATAAAAGGCCGCCTTCTCAAAGGAATCTGCCTCCTGTGCGTGTACCTGTGCTTTTGTAATGAAGGGCATCAATCGTTCGGGAGCGCCCGTCACAAAAACGCGTCCGTCTGAAAGCGCCGTTGCCGAAAATTTGCGTACACTGTCAAACACCAGCCGTTCACGCACGGAAAACGGCGGCACGGGTGCCGCCAAAAAGGCCTCCAGCAAGGCACGGTCGGTGCTGTTGCCCCCCAGAGCCACGGGGCGGCCGTCACGGACTCCGCGCTCGGCACCGTTATTGGCCACAGCCGCGAGTGCAACCCGATCCCCCAGCGCACGCTCCGCTGCACAAAAGGCGCGATAGCTTGCGTATTCTCCCGCCGCTGAAAGGTAGCAAACAGGGGTAAGACGCCCTGTAGTCAGCGTACCCGTTTTATCGGTAAATAGAATATTCATACTTCCCGCCGCCTCAAGCCCTGCGGGCTTGCGCACCAGCACGTGATCACGCGTCATACGGCGAATATTGCCCGAAAGCACCACCGCGATCATCATCGGCAGTCCCTCGGGCACCGCCACCACCACGACCGTGAGTGCCAGCATCAGCGCCTGCAGGCCAAGCGAAGCCATATACCGAGCATCGCGCACACGCAGAAGGGTTTCGGGCATATAAAAGTCAGCGTCTATTACTAAGCGATGAAACAAAAAGGCTATCGCACAAACAGCAGCCGCCACGTATCCCACACGGCTGATCACACGTGCAAGTTCGCGCAAGCGAGTCTTGAGTGGGCTCTCCCGCTCCTGTTCCTGCAGCTCACCCGAAATGCCGCCGATCATGGTGCCGTCTCCCACGGCACACACCAGCATCTCAGCCGAGCCCGAAAGCACCACGCTACCGCAAAGCAGTATATGCTTTGCCACGGGATCTGCCGAAAAATCCAACCCGTTTGGCACCTTTTCTATTTCCCTGCTCTCCCCCGTCAAGGCTGCCTGATCTACTGTAACACTACCGTATAACAGCACGCCGTCAGCGGGGATCCGATCGCCTGCCGACAGTAGCACCACGTCACCCACCACGATCTCCTCGGAGGCGATTTCCATCACCTCACGGCGTCTGGCGCGACATTTTGCGGTGCCGCACGTTTCGCACAAACGCAAAAAAGAAGCCTCACTCCCGTATTCCGAAGCCGTAGAGATCAACGTAGCCAGCAAAACCGAAACGGCAATACCGACGGTTTGCGGCCATTCGTGACTGCGCGCAATAAACAAAAGATTAAGCACCAGGGCCGCGAGCAAGATCTTAATTACGGGATCGCCAAGATTGGCAAGAAACCGCCGCCAGAAGCCCAAGCGCTTTTTGCTGCTCAGTACGTTTGCCCCGTGCGCGACACGCGCACGCGCAACCTCGCCCTCATCAAGCCCCTGTCTTACCTGCATCAATTCTGTCATTTTTTCCCCTCCTTGTCACTACATAACTGTATGCAAAGAGGCATCTGAAAATGCAACAGGGCGGCAACAGCTGTTGCCGCCCTGTTGATGATCACTGTTTCGGGATCGTATTTTCCAATTTTTCGTGATGGATCACGTCACCGCCGAAAATCTCCTGTTCCCCGAGAAGCGCACACAGCGCGTCTGCCGTACCGTCAAGATCGTAGGTGGTCAGATTGAGATGCAGCACATCGTTTTCGTGTATATGTCCACCCGTATAAAAATGCCGATCGGCATTCTCCTGCTTGACGGAAAGCAGCTTACAGGAGGGGGGCCAAAGAATATCGCGCGGCTCCTTGCCAATGGCAAAGCTCCCCGGCATTGCCTCCACGGTAAGGTCAAGCACGTGTAGAGTCTTACCCGCGTTTTCGCGATGGATCTCACGCTCCATGGCAATCTCGTTGATCGAGTTGGCACCGACCGCTTCAACCATAACGTAAGCAATGATCACACCAAGGAAGATCGGCAGCACGTTACCGAAGCCCGACAGCGCTTCAATCGCGAAGGCCATCGCAGTCAGAGGCGTGCGTACGGACGCCGCAAAAAACGACGCCATGCCCACCACCACAAGCAGCATGAAGTACTGCCCGTCAAGCAGCCCGAGGGCGACAAGCACCTCGGCAATGACCGAGCCGATCAACGCACCAAAGGAAAGCAAGGGGGTAAACAAGCCGCCCGTTGCACCCACGTCGTTTGACAAAATGACCAAAAGCGAGCGCACGACCAGCAGGATCAGCGCCGTATACCACGCCACGTGATTATGGAGCAGTGCCTCGATCAGGTGGTGACCCGTACCGATCGCCTCATAGTAAACGCAGCCGATGATCGCCACAACGGCAAATACGGGCGCCACCTTAAAGAAGGTGTGCCATTTTTTCAGCTTTTTGTGCAAAAGCCCACGAATGGCGTGCGTACATTCACCAAACAAATACGCAAATCCACCGCAAAGAAGTCCGACGGGGATCACCACCCAGATAAGAGAGAGCGGCAAACGCGCCGCAATGGTGAACGAAAACAGCGCACTGCTTTTGCCAAACAAAAAGCAAAGCAATTCAAGCGTGCCCATGCCGCACAATACGCTGCTGACCGAAGACATGATCAAAAGCGGTGAAAAACGGCTATGACCCTCTTCAAGCCCAAACAATACTGCCGTGACGGGTGCACAGGTGGCAGTGGCAAAGCCTGCGGTCGCGCCGCCCGTCATCAGATACCGCTCCCATGCGCGGTGATTTTTACCAAGCACGCGTGCCGTACCGCTACCGACGGCCGTACCCATCTGCACCGCAGGCCCCTCGTCGTTGCCGAGCGGAATACCGCACAAATACGACAGCAGCGCCGACGTAAATACGAAAATAATATTACGCAGCCAATGGAATGTAATAAGACCGCGGATCAGTGCCACAGCCGTCGGGATACCGCCGCCACGCGAATGCGGTGAATACGTCAGACACAGCGATACCAATAAAGCGGCGCCAACAGCACAAAGCACCACAAGGGGTGCAAAAACGGGGTTCTCATGCGCAAAGGCAAAGATATGGTGAGAAACCTCAATCACACCCTCCGAAATAACACGGAAGGCGAAGACGATCACACCCGTTATCATACCCGTTACTCCCGCAAATACGACGCAGGGCCAGAGTATGTTTTGAATTTTATGCTTTAACTTCTTTTCTTTCAAGATGACCTCCCCCGCACCGGGCGGATTTACAGCGTTGCTTTCAGGCTTTCATTATACTCTTTTTCGCTTTTTTTGTCAACCGATATTACACATTCTGATCATTCTATCACTATTTGGAATATATCAAGATACCGATGCTACCGTTATTTTCCGTATCCCCCTTTAATTTTCTCCTGTTTTCTCTTGAAAAAGGGCAGGAGATATGCTATAATTTCTTTGATCGTTATTTCGGGAGGATCGTATGCGGAAATTTGATACCAGAGTACAGCATATCAAATACAAGGTCCTGCGTGAGGTCGCACGTGAAGCCTTTGCCGGCACACTCACGGAAAACCTGCTTGACCTGCCCAAGCGCATTATTCCGGGCAAAACGCCCTCCATGCGCTGCTGCGTCTATAAGGAACGTGCCGTGATCGGCGAGCGTGTCAAGCTGGCAATGGGCGGCAACAAGCAAGATCCCCACGTGATCGAGGTCATTGACATTGCCTGTGAGGAATGCCCCGGTGGCGGCTACACGGTAACCGATTCCTGCCGCGGGTGCCTTGCACACCGCTGTGCCGACGTCTGCAAGTTCGGTGCCATCAGCTTTGATGAGCGCCATACCGCTCACATAGATAAATCCAAATGTGTCAACTGCGGTGCCTGCGCCAAGGTCTGCCCCTACTCGGCCATTGCCAACCGCAAGCGCCCCTGCCAGATCGCCTGCAAGGTCAACGCCATCAAGACCGCCGATGACGGTGTTGCAGCCATTGACCACAGCAAATGCATTTCCTGCGGCGCGTGCGTATATCAATGCCCGTTCGGTGCCATTTCCGACAAATCCTATATTCTCGATGCCATTGACGTTCTCAAAAACAGCCAAAATAACAAGGCCTACCGTGTGTTTGCCGTAGTAGCCCCGTCGATCGCAAGCCAGTTCAAATACGCAAAGCTGGGTCAGGTGTTCAGCGGCCTTTACAAGATGGGCTTTTATGAAATCGCAGAAGCAGCACTCGGCGCCGATATCGTTGCCAAGGCAGAATCCAAGGAGCTTGCCGAAAAGGGCTTTTTGATCAGCTCCTGCTGCCCTGCCTTCGTTTCCTACGTGGAAAAATCCTTCCCCAAGCTTGTACCCAACATATCACAGCACATTTCGCCCATGGCAGCCATTTCTGCCTACATCAAGACGCAAAACCCCGGCTGCAAGGTCATTTTTATCGGTCCCTGCACTGCCAAAAAGGGTGAGATCAAAAAGGAAACGGTGCGCGACTTTGTGGACGTGGCCATCACCTTTGAGGAGCTGCAAGCACTCTTTGACAGTCTTGACATCGACATCACCGCACTGGAGGAGCAAACACTCAACAGCGCCTCCTATTTCGGGCGCATCTTCGGGCGCTGCGGCGGTCTTTCCGATGCCGTTATGCAAGGGCTTAAAGAGCAAGGGCTTGACGATTTCCCCCTGAAGCCCGCCACCTGTGACGGCATTGAAAGTTGCCGTATGGCACTGCTGAAAAAGAGCAAAAACGCACTGGATGCCAACTTTATTGAGGGCATGGCCTGCACGGGTGGGTGCGTTGGCGGCGCCGGGTGCCTGACACACGGTGAGAAAAACAAGGTGGACGTAGAAAATTACGGCCTATTGGCACAAAAGAGCATCACCGACGCCGTACAGGCGTTAGACGACAAATCATAAACGACAAGGAGCACAACATGACAAGAAAACTTGGTATTAAATGTGACTGTCTGCCGGGCGTAACCCCGGAGGAATCGCTGGAGCTGATCAAAAAGGCCGGCTTTGATGCATTTTTTACAGGATACAGCGGTTTAGAAGCCGCCGTGCAGCTGCGTGAAAAGGCAGACGAGCTGGGGCTCAGCTACGAATTTATCCACGCCCCCTTCGGTGGCACCAACGACCTGTGGGTGCCGGGCCTTAACTGCTTGACGCTTTACAATCAGATCCTTGCCTCGATCGATGCTGCCGCCGCCGCAAACGTACCTATCGTCATCGTTCACGTCACCTCGGGCTGGTGGCCGCCCCACCTTTCGGATATCGGCTTTTCTCGCTTTGACGGGATCGTAGAGCACGCTATTCACAAGGGTGTCAAGATCGCCTTTGAAAATATCCGTAAGGTCGGCAATCTTGCCGCTATTATGGACCGCTATGAGCGCTTGCCCAACGTCGGCTTCTGCTTTGACAACGGTCACGAGCATTGCTATACCGAGACTGTCAAATTCCTTGACCTGTATCCCACGCGCACGATCTGCACGCATATCCACGACAACTACGGACGTGATCAAAGCGACATCTGGCTTGACGCGGATTATCATCTGGTGCCCTTTGACGGCAACTATGACTTTAAAGATATGATGATGCGTATGAACAAATACGGTTACCGGGGATCGCTGACCATGGAGATCAACAAAAAAGCCCCCTACCAGGATCTGTCCAACGAGGAGTGGCTGAAAATGGTCTACGACCGCTTGGTAAAGATCGCTACTATGTAAAAAACACACCCCGTGTGGCAACAAACAGCCACACGGGGTGATTTTATATCGGTGCAGCGCGCATTTGCGCCCTGCGGCCAAAGCTTATTTTACAATATAATCCACGTCAATACCGAGAATGCTGCAAAGTGCCTCGATAGATGCGCTCTGATCACCGTAAGTCACGATATAGTGCTGGCAAGCTACCTTGTTGGCAAACTTCTCAACGTCGCCGATCTTCACCTCCAAGGCAGACAGCTGAGGGGCGGGCTGATCCCAACCGCACTCCTCCCACTTCGGAGGCTCCTTGCCCTCACCTACAACGACCTGCATGGTATACTTGCCGTCCTTGCAGATCAGGCGGCACATCGTAACCACGCCGGTTTTGACCTTAGATACGTTCAAAATACCCTGGCTGAGCATACCGAATGCGGCGGGCAGTACGGTATAGGTAGGACCGTCCACCATATCGGCGGCCACAAAGTCGGGAACGCCTGCGAGAACGCTTTCCTCAAAAAATTCATAAAACTCAAGGTAACCGGCCAACTGACCCGTCAGTCGGTTCATCATCAGCTGTGTTACAGCACCCAGAGAATCGTTCTCGGGCACGGTCGTGTAGCCGTCCTCACTCAAAAGCATAAAGATCGGTGCGGGCGGGAAGCCGCAGAGCTTTTTCATACCGTCCACGTCCTTCAGAGAGATCGAACGATAACCGCGCTCCTTAGCAATGGCCGACACGGCAAGATAATAACCTGCCGCCTTCATCATGGCCTCGTCGTTGGCGGGCTTAAGGAAGTTCCACTTAAGAATACGGTTTTCCACCACCTCGCGCTTAGCGGTCTCGTCAAGTGCCTCGTATCTTTGCTGGATCTCAAGCATTTCAAAGGTTTCGATCTCAACGCCCGTAGTCTTTTTCAGCGACAGACCGTCATAAAGCGTACCGTACAGATTCATATCACGGTAACCTGCCATACCGACCTTGTCGCAAAGCAGCTGCTTTGCGGCGATAGCGGCACGGCAATAGGTAGCCACAGCGCAGCTCTTGGTCTTTTTGCCGATCACGTCGTATACGTATTTGAATTTATATCCTAGCTGCTCAAAGGTCGCGCGCAGACCCGTGGTGCCCGCCTGGTCTGCGGTGGTGACAAGCCTGTCACCCTCATACCAGCCGCAAAGGCCCCACAGCACCATCGGCAGATGGCGATAATGCTCGGTCACCTTGACAACAGCATGCGTAGGGATCCAGCCTGCCACGCAAATAACAAGCGCATCAAAGCGCTCCTTCTCCAATGCAGCTACGGCAGCGTTTACCTGCACCTCCTCATAATCGTCGGCCACGGGATATACCGTCACCAGATCAAGACCCTCTGCACGCAATGCATTGGCAGCAGCCTCACATTTTCTCACGATCACGTCGACGGGCGTATTTACCTCTCCAAATCCTACAAATGCAATTTTTGCCACAGCCTTTTCTCCTTATCGTCAGTTATTTAACAGCTTATCGCAAGCCAGATATTTTTCGTAGCAAGCGGTATAATCGGCACCGCTGCTTTGATAGATGAGATCGGTTTTGAGCAACTGCGTTGCTTCCTCCACACTGGCGAATGCGCCAACACCGACAGCTGCCAGGATCGCCGATCCAAGGCAAGCGGTTTCTTTGTTTTTCAGGGTGATCAAACGCTTACCCGTCAGATCCGCCTTCATCTGACACCAAAGCGGGCTATTGGCACCGCCACCCATCGCGCGGATCTCCTGCACGTCAAGCCCAAGGTAATCAAGATTGGATTTGAGCATGCAAGCTACCGACTCCATCACGGCGCGCACGAAATGGCCGCGACCGTGCTCCGTGGTAAGACCGACAAAGCAGCCTCTGGCATCGGGATTGTACTTGGGCATCGTGGAGCCGCAAAGGTAAGGCAGGAAGGTAAGACCGTCACTGCCGGGAGGCACAGCCGCCGCCAGCTCATCGAGCTCGCGGAAGGAAAACTGCTCACAAAGTGCATTTTTAAACCATTTGAGTGCCATGCCCGCCGTCGGCGTCCAGGACAGCAGACAGTATTTGTCGTCATAGTTGTAGTGACAAGGCACGATGCTGGTGGGATCGTAGGGCGGCACATCGGTAGCGGGCATAAACAGCACCATCGTGGTACCCGTCATCACGCTGACGATCCCGGGCTTCACCACGCCCGCGCCAATGGCACCCGCGATCTGGTCGATGGCACCCGTGACAACCTGCATACCGCAGTAGTCACCGATCTTCACAGCGCTTGAGTAAAGGGTAGGCAGCATATCCTTCGTCACGCCGATAAAATCAAGCATCTCCTGCCACCACGCAGCCTTGTGAATATCAAAGTAAATGGTGGAGGATTGCAGCGTCTTTTCGCTGACAAACTTACCCGTCATCTTAAACAGGATCCAGTCCTCAAGCAAAAACACGCGCTTGACCTTTGCAAAAATTTCAGGCTCGTGGCGCTTTACCCAAAGCAGCTTGCAGGCAGGCCAGGTTGCCGTGATCTCAGGCTGACCCGTCACCTCATACACACGCCGGTGGCCGAAATGCTGTGCGATCAGCTCAGCCTCCTCGGTAGCACGATTATCCAGCCAAACGATCGCAGGGCGCAGGGGCGTACCCTCCTCATCAGTCAGGATCAGCGTTTCACACTGCGTATCGACCGACAGAGCCTTTACAGCATACTCCTTCGTAGCCGTTTCAATGGTACCCTTGACCAGCTGCCAGTATTGCTCGGCGTCAAATTCCACCACGTCACCGTGTGCATCAAGCGTGTAATCGGCCGTGAGCGATATTTTTTGCTCCAAGCTCTCGTCAAACACCGCCGTTTTAATAGAGGTGGTGCCGATATCTATACCCATAAAATTCATAAAAGCCTCCTTCTCCCCCGACGGTCGATACACGGGATCCTTGCTCGCAGACAGCACCGACGTATTGGGATGTTGATCGTATCATTTAAGGGCGTCTTGCCATTATTTTAAATGATTGAAAATTGTTTGTCAATATATTTGCTCCCGAAAAATTTTCTATATGTAAAATCTAACCTTATCTTATATATAATTTTAAATATAGCCCCATTTTCCGTTATTTTTTCTTTTTCACAGCCTCGCAAAGGTCGTACAGCGGACACGCGTCGCAGCGCGGCGCGCGCGCACTGCAAACGTCACGCCCGAACTGCACGATACGGTGGCAAAAATCACTTTGCTCATCGGGTGGCACCAGCTCGCTTAGGATCCTTTCAACCTTGGTGGGATCCTTCAGCGCGGTGGGATACATCCCAAGTCGACCGCAGATACGAATACAATGCGTGTCTGCAACGATAGCAGGCAGGCCGAAAATATCGCCACGCAGCAGATTGGCGATTTTTCGCCCCACACCCGGAAGCTTCAGCAGCTCCTCCATCTCGTGTGGCAATTCTCCCCCGAAATCGGTCAGCAGCATGCGCGAGGCGTCGATAATATTTTGTGCCTTGGTGTGATAAAGACCGCACGGGCGCACGATCCGCTCAACGTCCTGCAGATCAGCGGCAGCAAGGTCGGCGGCGGTGGGATACCGCGCAAACAGCTCTTGGCAAACGATATTCACACGTGCATCGGTACATTGCGCCGAAAGACGCCCCATTACCAACAGCTTAAACGGATCGCCGTGCGCCTCCAGAGCACAAACGGCCACAGGATAGATCCTCTTCAGCTCCTCCACCACGGCGCATATTCTTTGTTTTTTTTGCTTTTGCGTCATCACGGCCCTCCTTGCAGCTCACGTGTTATACATAAGTATATTTAGTATAACATAAGCGCGCGAAAAATGTCAAATCTTTTTCAAATAAAGTTGCTCTCGCCACTTGACAAAACAAATTGTGTTTGCTATAATAATCGGGTAGACAAAAGGTCCTATATTTTCGGGATGTAGCGCAGTTGGTAGCGCGCCTGGTTTGGGACCAGGATGTCGCAGGTTCAAATCCTGTCATTCCGACCAGGAGGCGTAGCTCAGTTGGTCAGAGCGCACGGTTCACATCCGTGAGGTCATGGGTTCGAGCCCCCTCGTCTCCACCAAATAAGAACTACTATTTTGATACAGTTTGTATTGAAACGGTAGTTCTTATTTTTTTGCTTAAAACCCTTGTAAAATCAATACTTTTTCACTTCCCCGTTAAATTGAGCGTTACATTATAATT